>NZ_PQDH01000001.1:0-600000 GCF_002964605.1 Vallitalea okinawensis | reverse complement strand
ATACGTAACACATGATCAATCTGAAGCTATGGCAATATCTGATAAGGTTGTTTTAATGAATAAAGGCTATATAGCTCAAGTAGGAAGTCCAGAAGATCTATATAGTAACCCAGTATCGAAATTTGTAGCTAACTTTATAGGAAAGTCAAACTTTTTACCATGTACTCTACTTAATAAAGCTAAGAAAGATGCCAAGATTAAAGTGTTTGATCAGGAGCTAAATATTCCAGAGCCTGGTTTATCCATCGATAAAGTGGATGAATCAAAAGCTATTATTGTTATTAGACCTGAAGCCATTGAATTGGCGGATCAAAACCAAGGTATGTTTGATGGTGAGGTCTTTAAAGCTATATACTTTGGTACACATATGGAGTATGGTGTGAGAAGTGGCGGGTACGAGTTGACTATTGAGCAATACTCACCACAGGTTCAAAAAACATATAAAGTAGGTGACCAAGTAGGTATCAACTTTGATTTGGCATGTGTTCGTATATTGGAAGATGAAGAACTGTAGAAAAACTGAAACAATAGATCCCTCTAACCAGGGAAAACCATTAGATCTGCGATTTGGGTCTAGTGGTTTTTTCATTTGGATAAAATTCATGTATAATATAGATATTCGTTGTTATACGTATGAGAGGAGAAAAATAATGTTTATTAAGAATAGTGATGTAGCCTTTACACCATGTGGTGAAGGTATGAAACGAAAAATTTTAGGTACTGGTGGAAGTATGATGATGGTTGAAGTAACCTTTGAAAAGGGTGCTGTTGGAATTGTCCATACCCATGTTCATGAACAAGTCAGTTACATCATAAAAGGAAATTTTGAATTTGAAATTAATGGTGAGAAAAAAGTAGTTAAAGAAGGGGATAGTATGTATATTCCTTCTAATATACCTCATGGTACAGTTGCATTGGTGGAAAATTCAATTATATTAGATGTGTTTACACCTCAAAGAGCTGATTTTTTGTAAGATGTTCTTAGATAAGAAAGGCTGTCGATCGACAGCCTTTAGACACATTTTTGTGCCTATTCTTATTCTAGTCAAGTATTTCGCTTGCAGAAGAAACAAGCTTTATATTTTCATATAAACCAACATCATCAGTTCTAAGTTTTTGCAGATAAGTGGTTGCAGATTTGGTTTCTACGAAGTACTTTTCTTTAAACTCAGTCTCATGATAAAGCTTATGGCATTCCTGTAATATAGGAATAGCATCTCCTGTAGTTGGTTTCGTCTTGCTTGAATCGATGACAAGTATGTATTCTTTTGTATCAATTGATTGAATGGTCTCAAGTAATTTTTGACGGTATGCCATACCATCCTCTTTCTCAAAGAACCCTTTGCCATAGCAATAAAGATATTTTTTATCACCCTTCAATATTTTTTCAAATTTGAACACTGGACTACTCATTTTGTTTGTACCTCCTTAAAACAATGGACAATTCTAGTATAAAGCATAGAAAAATAAATAACAAGTCATGCTTAATAAGTAGAGAAGGGAATTATCTAAACAAGTTGATTTCCATAGTTAACAGGAGAAAATCAAGGGTAATTACGTAAGAATTGCAACTATTTCTAGGAATGAGGTAATAATATGAATCATAAGTGACAAAAATCTTGACTAGCACCAGTTTATATAATAATATGAAGTGTATATTATACCTGAAATATTCATGATAAGCATTGAAGAGATGTGCTGACGGTGCATCGTATCAATGAGTTATTCTTAATAATTTGGGTTTAAGTGTGTAGAAAACTGTATTCATCAGATTTTTTACAACAACACTTTGAAAGACAATAAGCTTAATAAGAGGAAGAAAGGATGTGGTGATCATGAGTAAGATCAGAACACGTTTTGCACCAAGTCCTACAGGACGCATGCATGTGGGGAATTTAAGAACAGCTTTGTATGCTTATTTAATTGCTAAACATGAAGACGGAGATTTCTTATTACGTATAGAGGATACAGATCAAGAACGTTTTGTTGAAGGTGCAATTGACATTATCTATCGAACAATGGAGAATACAGGGTTACTTCATGATGAAGGACCAGATAAAGATGGTGGAGTAGGACCATACGTACAAAGTGAGCGTCAAAAGCAAGGTATTTACCTAGAATATGCTAAAAAGCTTGTTGAAAAGGGTGAAGCTTATTATTGCTTCTGTTCAAAAGAACGCCTAGATGACTTGAGACAAGAAGCTGAGAATAGAAAAGAAACTTTTAGATACGATAAGCACTGTTCACAGTTATCAAACGAAGAGATTGAAGAAAAGCTTCAACAAGGACTTCCTTATGTTATCCGCCAAGATAACCCAACAGAAGGAAAGACTGCTTTTGATGATGTGATATTTGGAACCATTGAAGTTGATAATAGTGAATTGGATGATATGATTCTCATCAAATCAGATGGGTTCCCAACATATAACTTTGCTAACGTCGTTGATGACCATTTAATGGGTATTACACATGTTGTAAGAGGAAATGAGTACTTATCTTCTACACCTAAGTACAATCGCTTATATGAAGCTTTTGAGTGGGAGATTCCTGTATACGTACATTGCCCATTGATTACAAATGAAGAACATCAAAAGTTAAGTAAGCGTAGCGGACATTCTTCTTATGAGGATTTAGTTGAGCAAGGATTCTTAACTGAAACAATTGTTAACTTTGTTTCTTTATTGGGCTGGAGTCCTGGAACTAATGAAGAGATATTTAGTCTTGAAGAATTAGTTAAAATCTTTGACTACAAAAACATTAATAAATCACCTGCAGTTTTTGATATGACAAAGTTCAGATGGATGAATAGTGAGTATATGAAAAAGATGTCTTCACAAGCTTTTTATAAAGTAGCAGAGCCTTATTTAAAAGAAGCAGTTACAAGTGATGTGGACTTGATGAAAGTAGCAGAGCTGGTTCAATCACGTATTGAAGTCTTAACAGATATCCCTAACCATATTGACTTCTTCAATGCATTACCTGAGTATTCTAATGAATTATATAAACATAAACGTATGAAGACAAATTCAGAAGTAGCCTTAGAAAACTTAGAAAAGGTATTACCAGTTCTAAAAAAAGTCGAGGATTGGGATAAAGATAATTTGCATAATATTGTATTAGAATTTGTTAAAGAGTTAGGTATTAAAAATGGACAGATGTTATGGCCATTAAGAACTGCATTATCTGGAAAACCAACAAGTCCTGGTGGAGCATTTGATCTTGCAGATATCTTTGGTAAAGAGGAATCCCTTAAACGTATTGAAGCAGGTATTACTCTATTAGAAGCAGAAGTAAGAAGTTAAGTAGTAAATAAAGCATATGATAGAGTGTTTAAATTAACACTTGTCATATGCTTTTCTTTTTAACACTTAAAAAGTCCCACAACATATAATGATAATGAATAATATGAGGTATACTAACTGATGATAGTATAAAGTATCAGTTAAGCTTAGAACATTAACTGCGGCAGAGTCAATGTTCTAAGCTTAACTGCAGGAGATGATGACATGTATATCACCATAACTTGCGATTTGAAACAATCCAGACAACTAAAAAATAGAGAAGAGGTTCAATATAAACTTATCAATATGTTGAAAGAGGTTAATAAGCATTATAAGTCTCATATAGCCTCAGAGTTTATTATTACACTTGGTGATGAGTGGCAAGGCTTATTACATTATCCTTGTGACTTTATGGACATTATTGATTACTTTCGTAAGTACATGGCGGGGATTCAGTTTTATGTGGGCATAGGGATTGGTGATGTCACTATCCATAATTTTGAGCTAACCGTCAATCAATTAGATGGTCCGTCCTTCTATAATGCTCGAGAAGCATTAAAAATAGCCAAAGCTAACAACTACTCATTAGTTGTTGTAGCTGACAATTGGGATTATGAATATGTATAGGATTGTTGGTGTGTTCTATAACAATTTTAAAACAGCATAGCCACTGATGATGGCTACCATGAAACTGATCAATGTACCAATTATATAATATTCTGCAAAACGTTCATCATCTAATTTTTTAAATCTAGCAATTGATTTAGCTGTCAAAACAAAACCGATCATCATTGGTTGATTTAATAAGACTACTGTAATAATAAATAAACGTTCTAATATCCCTATCCAAAAACCTCCATTTTTAGCCTCCAGGTGATCCTCGTTACATTGGATACTTATATGAAGGATTTCATTACTATCATCAAAATTATCCTTTAATGATGTCTGTGATTCATCTCCGCTGATTTGTTCAATGATCTTCCGAATGGTTATGCCTGTAACAACTGTAGCTAATAATATAATAATTATAATAAGGATAAGTACGTTGAACTCCGCTAAGTATGCATTTATGTTAGTATCTTTAACCATAAAGTGGATGATGGTATACAACATCAGTATATGTAGTCCCTGATCAATGAAGAAGAGCAGTATCTTATTTTTCATGACTTCCTTGATGATACATATACTCTTGCATTGATCAATTATAAAGTGGGACAATGCAATCAATAGTCCAGCCAATAAGAGTGGGTAGAACATCATAAAATTATTAGCGTAGAATAGCATGGTGAATAGGAAAAAGCTTAGAGTTATGATAAAGAAGTGAATGAAACTATGAAGTATATTAGCGTAAAAACTTTTAGAGAGTTTAAAGGATATGCGTTTTTTCATGTTTGCTTCAGTTTGAAGTATAAAATCAGAGATCAAGTGGGCTAAGACTGCTAGTAAAAAGATACTACTTTCCATAATCATCATCTCCTTGTTTTCAACCTTAATCGTTTGGATTAAGGTTGAATATCATTTCTTGACAATATTCATATAACATCTGTTCAAGTAACATATTATTTAGTAGGATTTGACTGTAGTTGGATGCCGTAAGTTTTTGCGATATACTTGCTTTTGTAAGTGAAGGGTTATTATCAATCATTTTTGAATAAGAACCAGCCTCTTCATAATGTGAAATGATATCTTTTTGCTTTTTAGTTAACTTCTTTTTTAAAATCTCATTATTACTTATCAAGTTGTTGATAAGTTGATTAAAGGTGATTTGCTCCTCTACTTTAGTGACAGCTACTTCATTTGAAAATAAATATGGTGATAAGGTAAGATGCTGATGACGATCACTGGTTAACGGTATATCATCACTATAAAAGAATACGTAATTATCCTTACTTTTAACGTATTGATTATAGAACGGATTTTTAGTCTTTGCAATTTCTAAGGCTTTTCTAGCATTAACAAAGCAGGGACCATCCATCCTTCTCGTATCATCATAAAGGTTTGTAAGGATAGTGCCTGTACCAAAGCCTGCATAGATATCCAAATGAAATTGATCAAAGAATCTTTGAAAACAATTAATAATCATGTAACTTTTGTATGGTGCCTTCAACAAAATCTGTATTTCATCACCTAATGTTAAGGTAATAGGAGCTGCCAGTATTGTCTTATACTTTCTATTCATTTGTTCAATATGCTTAATTGATGCAGCTTGCACAGTTTTTCTATTGGTAATCTTTCTTGATCCGATGATATCAATGTTGATAACACTATATACCATATTGTCACCTTCTTCTTTTGTGCATTTCACTTACTAGTCTACCAAAAAAATAATAAAATGGAAAGGGGATAAAGGGCTTCTAAATGAATTGATTACTGATTTCATTATAATTATAGCCTATACTACCTAGTTTAGTCTGGAGATCATTGTAATTTATTTGAAGGGTATCACATAATTTTGCAAGATTATCAAACTCGTCTCTTAATTTCATGTTGATAAAGCTTAATAGAATGAAGGGGTCTTTGGGAATATTTTCATATATCATTTTTAACAATCCTCTCACGATATAAATTGAATTTTTCTATATATTATACCATAAAGAGAATAGGCTTAAAAGGTTGACGTTAAAGGTGTTTATATGGTATCCTTTAATTGAAGGGAAACGTAGTTGTTTGGTCATAAATTATAATATTCAAACAAATGCAAGATTTAAAATAAAAGTTGTAATCTAATTCTCTTCATTTGAATAGTATATAACAAAGAATACTTTTAGCTGATTTATTCCTAAGTATTCTTAACAAAATCAATTAAAGGAGGTGTCATTATGGGTCGTAATGATGTTGTAACAAAAATTAATGGTTCATTAAATGAACAAGAAGTTTTTACAAAAACGTCAACTCAAAAAAACACATTAAAAGAAAGCCGTGTAAAAGATTATCAACATAATAATGTCAGAAATCTTTATAAAGGTGAAATGGACATTATCGTAGAAGGCTTTAGTAATATTTAATTAAAGCATTTTATTCCTTGTCATAATAATATAGAGTAAAATTGAAAGGACAAGAGAAATGAGTATAATAATTAAAAATGCTACAGGATTATCACTAAGTGGTACAGGGACGTTCATACCAAAAAAACTTGCCACCATCGTTGGGATGGATAGGATAATCGTCACAGAAGTTAGGAATTTCATGACGATGTTCAAGTTATTGGAGATGACAGATGCAAAGGCGTCCATTGTACCACTTAATATATTGCTATAAATATTAGCCATAACAATGGCTTGTTTATTTTCTATAATCACATCTTCCAAAAGTCTCTGGTCTTCAGGGTATTTTTTTATATGATCCATCTTTAACATTTTTTCTAGTACAACTTCATTACCAGTCAAAGAAGTTGAAAAATAAACCAAGCTTTTTTCTAAAGCAAGTAATTGAATGAGTTCCTTGTTTTTCATGGACTTATGAAGTTCTCTTTCAATAATATCACTATATTTTTCGATGGTTCTCAGATATCTCAAAAAATAGATAGCGTTACGGTTAAGTATCTGCAGAATAAAACGTGTCTTCATATAAGTATAGAATTCTTTGATTTGTCCAGTAATGAATTCATTAAGCAGTGGAAGGGGCTTCATACAAATGGTTATGATATATTCCTTCATTAAAATAATTCCTAATGGAATTGTCGTGTATAGCAAGTATTTATCATCACTTTCTATAGGAACATCAACAATGATTAAAGTCTCTTGTTGATCTTTTTCAACATGTGCACACTCTTCTCGATCTAAAGCCGCTTTTAAGTGATTTATATTAAGATCAGGTATAAGGGTTGTTAATCGCTTTATATCCTCTTCAGACGGACCGCTTAAGTTAATCCAAACACCATCCTCTAATTCATCCAGTTCAATTAAGATATTATCTATAGTCTTTAGTATCTTGATCATCATTTCACCTCAATTATTATAATAGGCAGATAAGAGAAAATTATTTATCAAATTTAAAAGGTTTATCATTCTAGCAACGATTGTTAAAACTTTAACTCTTGATTAGTAGAGGTATTTTACAGAGTTATGCTTAAAATATTTTTTAGAATTATGAAATATGGTTAAATAATTAAGGGATAATCTTATATTTATAATTAGCTGAATTTTTTTTTATAACAATAAAATACCCGTGTAAATATTGATTTCATAGGGAAAACTAAGATGAAATAAAGTAAGTTAATATGTCTTTTGAGTGAAAATATTATTTTCAACTAAAATAGTCTTTGTTATAATGGATGTGAGAGGTATTCAAAGAATATAAATCAATTTTTTCATGGGGTGATAATAAATGAAAATAACTGAAGAAGCAAAAATATTAGTAGACCGAATATTTGATAAGGCACACAAAGAAGGAAGAACTGTTTTATATGAATACGAAGTGTACGGTGTTCTTGAGAGTATTGGATTAACAGTTCCTAAATTCCAGTTCGTAACAAGCGAAGAAGATTTAACGGATGAGATGCTTGAGCAATTTGGTCAAGACATGATCGTGAAAATTGTTTCACCAGATATTGCACACAAGCAAAAAATCGGTGGTGTTAAAAAAGTTCATAACTATGATACCTTATTTGTTCGTTACGTCTTAAATAGTATGAAAAATGAGGTGTTATCTCACTTCGAAGAAGGTGAAAAACCTGAAATCACAGGATTTTTAATTGTTGAGTTCGTTCCATTTAGTCAAAGTCTTGGCCATGAAATCTTGTTTGGTGTTAAAGATGATCCATCCTTTGGACCAATCTTAACATTAAGTAAAGGTGGAGATGACGCAGAGTTTTTTGCTAAGTACTATGATCCAGCTAATCTTTTCTTACCACACTTTTCATATGAACAAGCTGTTGAACTCGTTAGTGATCTAAACATAGGACATAAATTCGAAAAAATTGGTCACCCTGAATACTTAGATTTCATTGCTGAAGCTGCGTCTTTAATTAGTTCATTAGCTTACAGTTATTCAGCAGTGTCTGATGAAAGACCAAATTACTTCATTACTCAATTAGATATTAATCCATTTGTTATTACTAAAGATGGGCGTTTTGTAGCTGTTGATGGATTTGCTGTTTTTGAAAAAGTAGAAGAAACTTCAACAGAAATGCCTGATATAATAACTAACAATGTAGAGCCATTCTTCAATCCAGAAGGAATAGCAGTATTAGGTGTTTCCTCTAATCTTAATAAATATAGTATGGCTAAAGATATTGTACAGTTATTACATGATCTTGGTCGTGATGACTTATATTGCATTAATCCAAAAGGTGGAGAGATTGAACTTGATGGTAAAGTATATCCTCTATATAAAAACCTTGATGAAATTCCAGGTAATGTAGAACTTGTTGTTTATGCAGCTCCTGCAAAACATATTGTACCTTTCTTCAAATCTCTACATGATATGAAGAATGTACCTCGTTCAGTTGTACTTATTCCAGGTATTCCTTCAGAGATCAAGTATAGTGATTTTGCTGATCAAGTAAAAGAGGTATTACCAGAAGGGGTGCGTATTGTAGGTCCTAACTGTATGGGCGTTTACTATGGTCCTGGTGGAGATAATAAGGGAGTTAATACTTTATTTATTGAAGAAGATCGTTTACACTTAAGATCAACTGAGAAGAGTAATACAGCATTATTAACTCAAAGTGGTGGTGTTGCCATTACTTTAATCGATAAATTAGAACATTCACCAATCTTTAGATCAATTGTATCCTTTGGTAATAAGTTTGATGTGAATATCACGGACTTAATGGCTTACTTCAATGATGATGATAACATCGATGTAATAGCAATTTATGTAGAAGGTTTCGATGGATTAGAAGGTAGAAGATTCTTTGAACTAGCAAATGAAATTAAAAAGCCAATTGTTGTCTATAAATCAGGTAAAACTGATGCAGGTGCTAAAGCAGCAGCGTCTCATACAGCAGCTATGACTGGCGATTACGATGTTTTCAAAGCTGTTTGTGACCAATCAGGCGTTATCTTAATAGAAGATATTAAATCTTACTACGATGTGCTTAAAGCATTCTCATTATTAGGTGATAAAAAGCCAAAAGGATTAAACGTTGCTGGTGTTATGAATGCAGGATTTGAAGCAACTGTTGCTGCAGATGAATTAGGAAAATTACAACCAGCTAAGTTCAGTGCTGAAACTAAAAATCGACTTGATGAAATCAATACACACGGTTTGATGGATACAAATACTCCAATCTTAGATGTGACACCTATGACAAATGATGTTATGTATGGACAGATTGTTGAAGCACTTCTTCAAGACGATGCAGTTGATTGCGTATTTGTCGGTGTTGTACCACACGTAGAGAACATCAAAGCGACTCCTGAGTTATGCCATGACAAAGACTCATTAGCTAATATATTAATTGATATCCACAACAAATATGATAAACCAATAGTCGTATCAGTTAATGCTGGTGAATATTATGATGAGTTTGTTACAATGATGGAAGATGCAGGTCTTGCAGTATATAGCGATATTCGTTCAGCTGTTAAAGTACTTGAGAAAGTAGCTGTTTATTATAATTCTTAAGATCTAGTAACCTTATATAAAACCTAAAAAGAGGCATACCCTATAGCATGATGGGTATGCCTCTTGATTTGGAATAGGAAAGTTCGTGTTTTGCTTATAAAAGCAATAAGGTATCGAGCCACATTGCTTTTGATATATTTCGTTACACGAAATGATCAAGCAAGATACCGTACTTTCCTATCTCCAGTTAAAATGTGGCGTTAGCCACTTTTGTACTTGTCTATTTATTTGGACAAAAGAAAAAAGAAGACTGTCTAGCAATCTCCTTCCTCCTTTTAAGTTAACAATATTATAGCAAATAATGGGTAGGATTGCAAGTACCAAATCTTCCATTATTTTTGTGAAAAATTGCGTATTTGGAAGTATAATGGTAGTCAATCCAATCCATAAGTAATACAATGAAAAATCCTGATTTTTACAGAATTCCATAACTGTAGTAAACTCTTTAACATGGAATAGATAAGCATGTTTATACGGAACAACCGTATCAGTACTATAAGTTAAGTCTATGAGGAGGAAAATGAATGAAGCCAGTATTTAGACAGAGTCAATTATTCACATTCTTACTTTATTGCAATGGTGCCGGATTAGATAAAACAATCTTAGATTGTGGGGCAGGAGGTAATTGCCCACCCTTAGCTATCTTCGCAGATCACGATTACACTACTTATGGCATAGATTTAAGTGATGACCAACTTCAATTAGCAAAGGCATTTGAAGAAAAGTATAGCTATCAACTCAATATCCAGAAAGGTGATATGAAGCAATTAAACTTTGGAGATGAATCAATCAATTATGCTTATTCTTATAACTCTATCTTTCATATGAAAAAAGATGAGATTAAGCAGGTAATAGGTGAAATAAGACGTGTTCTTTCAAAGGGTGGCTATGCATTCATTAACTTTGCATCCGTGAATGATGAACGATTTGGTGTTGGCGAGGAGGTTGGAGAAGGCGAATTCAGACAACCTGAACATGGAGATCTAGTATTGCATAGTTATTTTGAAGAGAATGAAGCTGATGCCTATTTTGATGGGTTCAAAATCATCTTTAAAGAAAATCGAATTCGCTATGGTTATAGGAAGAATGGTGAACAAATTCGATTAGGTTATATTGATTATATCGTAGAAAAATTATAAAAATTTTTTTGGCTAAAAATATCTCATTAGCTTAATAAATGACTTAGTTTAATTTTATGTGTTATTTTAGTATAGACTTTTTTTGAATTTTTTATCAAGAATGATAACTTCTATTGTGCACATAATAATAAAGTAAGCAATGTATGAAGCTTAAGGAGGATATTTTGATATGAAAATAAAAGACATCATGACTACTAACGTGCAATGTGTTAATCAGGGAGAACCAATTACAAGAGCAGCTGAGATCATGCGACAAGAAGATGTAGGTTCTGTACCTGTTGAAGAATACAATAAGCTTGTTGGTATATTAACTGACCGTGATATCGTATTAAGAGATGTCGCAGAAGCTAAAGATCCTACTAATACCGTCTGCGGTGAAATTATGTCTAAAGATGTAGTAGCATGTTCACCTGAGATGGATGCTGACGAAGTTGCCAATCTAATGAGTCAACATCAAATAAGACGAATACCTGTAGTAGAAAATGAAAAAGTTGTAGGGATTGTTGCATTAGGAGACTTTGCAACAAAAAATAATTGGTCAGATGAAGCTGGAGAAGCTTTATCAGATATCTCTTGCCAAGATCATCAACATTAATGACTAAAAGCTCATGGATTTCCATGAGCTTTTAATTTAAAAGTTTTCGGTGTATTCCTCAAAATAGCCTTGAGGATGAAAACACGCTGGACATACTTTGGGTGCAGTATTACCATCAAAGATGTAACCGCAATTTAAACATTTCCATAAAATTCTTTCATCTTTTTCAAAAAGAGTTTCTGATTCAATCATTCTGGCGAATGCTCGATAACGATTCTCATGATGCTTTTCCACTTCCGCTATTTTCCTAAAAGTGTTAGCGACTTCTTGATAACCCTCTTCTTCAGCAACTTTAGCAAAAGTGGGATAGAGAATTGTCCATTCTTCTTCTTCACCTGCCGCTGCCGCCTTTAGATTAGCTAAAGTATCATTTTTGTGATAGGCAACTGGATAGGAAGCTTGAATCTCAATAGCTTCATCGTTAAAATCATTGCTTAAGTACTTAAAAAATATTTTAGCATGCTCTTTCTCATTCTCTGCTGTTTCCAAGAAAATATTATAGAGTTGTTGATAACCTTGCTTTTTTGCAATGCTTGCATAGTAAGTATATCGTGTACGAGCTTGTGATTCACCTGCAAATGCTTTCATAAGATTTACAGCAGTTCTTGAATTCTTTAGTGATTTCATACCCTCATCCTCCTTAAGTTAAATCATATATTTAATTATACAATTATGTAAAATAATTGTAAAGAGAACTGTTCTTATGAAATAAACATCATTGCGTCTCAATGTCTTGAATTGTCAATTTTAAGTTAAGATGATATAATGTTATAATAGAGAGAATGCTCTTTATATCCAAGTGGTAGAATAATCAGAATAATATGGAAAAATAAAATTAGAGATGAATATTTTGTATAGATAGGGTGAATGATTATGCAGCAGATAAAGAGAAGGCCCAATAAAAAAGAGGCTGGGAAAGGTATATTAGTAAGTAGTATATTTATATTCATAGGAATCCTTGTAACCCTTCCTATCTTTGGTCTCTTCGGTATCTTATGGTTAACTTTATCATGTTCGATGCTAATTTTCTATATTGTAAGTCTTATAACAAATAAACATGTTACCGACTTGAATGGTATCCTAAGCATAGAAACAGAACACCTATTAATTGACTCATTTAATTTGGCAGATAGTCATAATATACATCGCCTTGTTAAAGATAATCAGATTATGAAGCAAGTACCTTTCACTAAAGCAAAGACATTGAAAGAGTGTTCGACATACTTGAAAGATCACATGGAAGAAGAACAAAATGAGAGCTATTTTCTTAAGATTGTTTTGAAAAATAAACGTAAATTTGCTGGTTTTGTTGGATTAAGACCTCTTAGCTATGACCCATCTAGAATGGAGATCTATTATGGGATATTGACTAATTATCAAGGAAAGGGGATTGCTACTGAGGCATGCCAGGCAGTGATCAAAAAAGCATTTAAGGATCTGGGGATCAATAATATAGTCGCAATTGTCAGCAAGGATAACCTTGCTTCTATTCATGTGCTAGAAAATGTGGGCTTCAATTTTAAACAAGTTATTGAAGATAAAAAGCTGACAAAAGCTGCATACAGTAATGAGCTGCTTTATTGTAAAGAAAATAAGGATAAAAGAAATACGCTTGTCATCAGAGATTTTAAGAAAAGAGATCAAGAGCAGGTCGAAGAAGTTATATTGCAGGGACTTGGGCAACGTTTTGGCTATATCGACGGGACAGTAAATCCTGATATAAAAGATATTATCAGTCATTACGTATTAGATGGTCACATATTTCGTATAGTAGAAGTAGAAAATAAAATTATTGGAACTGGTGCAATGCTAGTGGAAGCTAAAGATGTAGGCCGAATTGTCCGGATCTCAGTGATTGGTGACTACCGTCGTTTGGGAGTAGGGCGATTGATTATGGATGATTTATTGCAAAGGGCAAAAGAGAAAGATATTAAGTCCATTGTATTATCAACTAATCTAGGATGGGATAGCGCTATTCGTCTTTATGAAAGTTGTGGGTTCGAAGAATATACACGAGATGATGAAGAGATACATATGAGAAAGCTATTAGTTTAGTGAAGTATCTATTGAACGATAAACAGGAGGTTATAATATGGGATTTTTTGATGGACTCATGGGCAATGCAACAGAGGTGGATATCAATAAAGTGATAGATGAAATAGAGCCCTTATTAACGGATGACGAGGGTGTGGAAAGAGCATTCAAAGTTATTAGAGACCTTATTGTGTTTACAAATAGACGATTAATATTAGTTGATAAGCAAGGTGTTACCAGTAAGAAAGTTGAATTCCACTCCATTCCCTATAAGAG
Source organism: Vallitalea okinawensis (assembly GCF_002964605.1). Classification (NCBI taxonomy): domain Bacteria; kingdom Bacillati; phylum Bacillota; class Clostridia; order Lachnospirales; family Vallitaleaceae; genus Vallitalea; species Vallitalea okinawensis. The sequence goes on along the minus strand of NZ_PQDH01000001.1, from coordinate 586,105 downwards.
CATAACTCATTTCAGCATAGAATCAAGTGGGCATTTTGACTTAGATGCTGAACTTAAGATCTGGATATCCAGTACAAGTGAACCTATAGAAAAGGAATTTAAGAAGGATAAGAATATCTATGAGGTTCAAAAAGCTTTAACTTATTATATTTGCAAATAAGATGGACTAAAGGGTGTAGGATGAAAGTTATCCTACATCTTTTAGTATAGTCATTTCTAAGAGAAATTAAGTCATTCATAATAGAGCCTAGCAAATAAGGAATTCTATACGCCAGTTGGAATGACGGCCGTGTCTTAGGCAGCTAGGCGGAGGACTGAGGTAATAAGAGATGTCATTGATGAGATAACCAAGGAGTGACATTGTGTGTATTGAGTAAAAATGATACAATAGCTTTGTTATATAGTGAGTGCAACAAGAGATAATTAACCTTTATGGTATATATAGATAAAAGATACTATGGATTAGAGAGAAGGATAAAAATGATAATAGTAAGTGCTTGTCTGGCTGGGGTTTGTTGCCGGTATGATGGAAAAGCAACGGAAATTCCAGCTATTAAAAAACTTGTGGATGATAGTCAAGCTGTAATAGTATGCCCAGAGGAATTAGGAGGTTTATCAACACCTCGTTTAAAGAGTGAAAGAATTATGGCTGCTGATGGAGAGTTTAAAGTAGTCAATGAAGAAGGAGAAGATGTAACTTCTTACTTTATAGAAGGTGCTGAAAAAGTTTTGGAAATTGCCCAGGAAATAGAAGCTGAGTTTATACTACTGAAATCAAAATCACCTTCATGTGGAAGTCATAGGATTTATGATGGTACATTTACTGGTAGACTAATAGATGGACAAGGTGTATGCGCTCAGATTTTAAGAGAAGCTGGGTATAAGGTTATGAATGAAAAGGAATTTGAGGTTGGAGGAGATACAAATGAGAATCATCCACACTTCTGATTGGCACCTTGGAAAATATTTAGAGGGTGCTAGTCGTCTTGAAGAGCAGAAACAATTCTTAGAAGATTTCGTAGTAACAGTTAAAGAAAATGACATTGATCTTGTTATCATAGCCGGAGATGTTTATGATACAAGTAATCCGCCTGCAGAAGCTGAAAGGTTGTTTTACAAAGGTGTAAAAGCACTATCGGAAGATGGGAAAAGAGTTGTTTTAGTCATTGCAGGGAACCATGACCATCCTGAAAGATTAGAGGCATCTAATCCTATTGCTATTGATGATGGTATCATTATCTTATCAAAACCTAAAAGTATTGCACCGACTGGTCATTGCGGTAAGCACCAGATCATTGATTCTGGAGAAGGGTATATTGAGTTAGAGATTAATAATGAAAAGATTATTCTTTTAACTATGTCATACCCAAGTGAAAAACGCTTAAACGAAATGATTTATACCTCTTTAGAAGATGAAAAAGATATGCAGATGGAATATTCTAAGCGACTAGGTGAGATATTTGGGGAACTTCAAGAAAAGTTTAGAAAAGATACCATAAATATAGCAGTATCTCACTTATTCACACTTGGTGGAGAAGAATCCACTTCTGAAAGAAGCATTCAATTAGGAGGTAGTTATTCTGTTAATGTTTCTGATTTACCTTTAAATGCGCAGTATATAGCATTAGGACACCTACATAAGCCTCAAAGAATAAAGAATTCAGAAGATACTCCTGTTATTTATTCAGGTTCACCTCTTCAATATAGTAAGAGTGAAAGAAGCTATGCAAAGTGTTGTTATCTCATTGAAGCAGAGCCATCAAAACCTGTTGAAATAGAAAAGCTAGACATTAAGAACTATAAGCCGATTGAAGTATGGCGATGTAAAAGTATAGAAGAAGCCTTAGAAAAGTGTGAAGAAAATAATGAACGTGATTTATGGGTGTATTTAGAAATAGAAACGGATGAATATATAGCCAATGAAGAGATACGCCAATTGAAGAAACTGAAAAAGGATATCGTAGAAATCAAGCCAATTCTCAAAGATGATCAGGTTGAAATTCAATATTTTGATGTGAAAGAACAACCGATACAAGATCTCTTTAAGGAGTTTTACACTAAAGAACGAGGGAATGAACCCAGTGATGAGTTAATTGAACTGTTTTTAGGTATTGTAGAGGAGGGGGAGTCTCATGCGGCCAATTAAACTAAGCTTTTCAGGATTGAACAGTTACGCAAAGGAACAGCATATCGATTTTGAAAAACTGACTAGCAGGGGACTTTTCGGTATATTTGGCCCAACAGGAAGTGGAAAATCAACTATCCTGGATGCTATTACAATAGCTTTGTATGGCGATATTGCTCGCAAAAGTAAGGAATTCTTGAATACCAATTGTGAAGAACTTTATGTAGCCTATCGCTTTCGATTGAAATCTGCAGAAGGTGTTATCGACTACACAGCTGAGAGGAGTTTTAAACGTAATAAGAACGGTGGGAAGCCTAATGCTAAATACGTTCGCCTCATTAAGCATGTGAATGGTGATGAATTACTGGCTGAAAAAACAACAGATATGTCTAATCAAGTCATTGACTTATTAGGACTAACCATGGATGATTTTACGCGTTCTGTAGTATTACCACAAGGTAAGTTTAGTGACTTTTTAAAGCTAACGGGTAAAGATCGACGCAACATGTTGGAACGAATCTTTGCATTAGAGAAGTATGGTCGACAAATGAGCGAAAAGATTAAACGTAGCTACTATGCAAATAAAAATCAGCAGGAATATTTAAAAGGGCAGTTGAAAAGGTATGAAGAGTATCATACTGAGGGACTTGAAGCACTTAAAGAACAAGAGGTTCATCTAGAAAAAGAACAAGAAAATCTAGACATTCAATTAAGCGAAACAATAAAGCTTTTTGAAGAGCAGCAAGAGATTTGGAAGCTCCAAGAGGAACTCCATAAGGATGAAGCACGACTAAAAGGTTTTCTTGAAGTGAAAGAAGAGATGAATCGCTTAAGAGAGCAGTTGGACCTTGCAGAGAAAGCCATGATGATTCAACCATATATCAACGAAATTCATAATAATAATGAAGCACAGAGAACTAGTGAACAACAGATTAATATAATTAAAGAAAACTATGATCAGTTGTATCAGCAAAAAGTAGCCTTTGAGGAGAAGCTTCATAAAGTTGAAAAGTTTGAAACTGAGGACTTACCATTGTGGCAGGAACAATTAGGACGATTGAAGGAAGCGGTTAAGTACACTGAAGAATGTCAATTACTAAAGAATTCAATACTGAAAAGTGAAGAATCAATCCAGAACTTAGAGAGTAATTTTAACAGTTTAAAAACATCTCTTACTCAATCTGAAAAAGAGAAACTAGGGATAAATGTCCAATATAATAGGTTAATAGATGAAGAGACCAACAATTCGATACCGATTGACTATAAAAATAAAATTGATGAAGCTGCTGATATCGAAAGAAGATGCCTGGAGAAAAAAGATGAAAATGTAAACTTAACCAAGGAAGTAAATAACCTTAAGAAACAGAAGATACAAATTGAAGAAAAGCTGATTCAAGTTAGAGAAAAAGATAACTATTATAAGGATAAGATTCAGAACTATGAAATGAGAGTTAAAGACCTTGAGTCAAAAAAACCAGGAGGTCTTGAAGTTTTATCAACAATGCAGGAAGCCATCATGACGCTGCAGCAAGACAAAAATACTATTGAAAAGAACATGAAAAATCAACAAGAACTTAATGGTAGATTAATCGAAGGTAAAGATAGAAAAGAAAAGCTATTAAATAATATCAGACAGTATGAAGAAGAGGAAAAACTAATCATTGCTAGGAAGGATGAACTTCAAGAGATTTTAGATGAAATACAAGGCAAGTATGTTGCTGCAATGATTGCTGAAAGAATGGAAGAAGGACAACCTTGTCCAGTGTGCGGTTCAACCCACCATGTTGAATTGGCAACAGTAGTTGATGATGGCGAGATAGACCAACTCATTCAGGAACAAAAAGTTATTGAAAAGAATTTAACTGATTTTAAAAACTTTAAGCAACCTCTTCAAGTTGAACTGTTAAGTATTGAAAAGGAGCAAAATCGTCTACTAAGTGAGCAGGAAGAGTTATTGAATCTATTAAAGGATAGATCTTTAGAGGCTATACAGAACGAATACGAGAATAAGATTCAAGAGTTTAACAATCTAAAAAAAGAAAATGAACAATGGGATGCAGAGTTTCAGCAACTTCTGCAAAAGCTTAAAGAGATTACAGAGTTATATAATAACAATCGTCAATCACTCATGCGTTATGAAGAAAACTCTAAAAATATACTAGAGCAATTTCAGCAAAAGGATGAAACACTTACTGAACAAAGTAAACAGCTAAATGCTTTAGAAACTCAGTTAGAAGAGTTGAAAAAGGAGTTAGTTGTAGAGAGTTTTACAGTAGAAAAGAAACGTATTCAGCAAGTTGAGATTCAAATACAGCAGTTAAGAGAGCAGAAAAAGAAGATAGAAGACGAGAGTAATAACTTAACAAAAAAATGTGAGGAGATTCGCAATAAACTTAGTCAGTGTGAGGTTAACCTTACAGCTAGTAAAAAGGAATTAGAATTAATGAACAAAGAGTATACGCAATTAACCACTAAGATACAGGATATATGTGGTGACCAAGAAGCAAATCAAGCTCAACGAGATCAAGAAGAAAAAATTATTAAATACCAAGATGGTGCCAAAATAGTTAGAGAGAGATTAGCGAAGTACAAAGAGCAAGTAAAAGAACTAGAGATACAAATAGCCAAAGAAGAACAGCGTTTTGTAGAACTCCAAAAGCAAGGAGAAAATCTACAAAAGCAACAAATAAAGTTGATGGATCAACATGGCTTTCATAACGTAGAACAAGTCCAAGCTAGTTATTTGGATGTAGGGCTTCTTGAAACGAAGAAAAAAGATATTAAAAATTACGAAGAAGACTTAGTCCAAGCAGCTGGGGTAGTCAATAATTTAAAACTTAAATTAGCAGATCGAAGTATAGAAAGAGAAGCTTATGAAGTAACCTTGCAAAATAAGAATGATCTTCAACAGAAAAAAGAAGAGTGTTTAAAGGCAGTGACTGCTGTCAAAACCCAAATCAAAGATTATGAAAAGGCAATCCAAGAAATCGGTGACTTGCTTAAAGAAAAGGAAGCTGCTGATCATCAACTAAGTATGTTAGAAGATTTAAGTAAGCTAATAAAAGGAAATCGATTTATTGAATATGTGGCAAAGAATCAATTTCATTATATCGTTCATGAAGCATCAAAGCGCTTGTATGATCTAACAGGTCGTTATGGTATTGAGTTGGACGAAAACAGTGAATTCCTCATAAGAGATGATAGAAATGGAGGAGCACTCCGTGAGGCGGCTACCCTTTCAGGAGGCGAAACCTTCTTAACATCATTGGCATTGGCTTTAGCATTATCTTCTCAAATCCAGTTAAAAGGCAGCTATCCTTTAGAATTTTTCTTCTTAGATGAAGGATTCGGAACCCTGGATTCAGAACTCTTAGATGTGGTTATGAATAGTCTGGAAAAACTCAATAATTCACAAGTTAATGTTGGTATTATAAGCCACGTAGAAGAATTAAAGAATCGTGTCCCTATTAAACTTGTCATTCAACCATCTGAATTAGGTGGTGACGGTAGTATGATGAAGTTGGAATATAGCTAGAAATGAACCCCTCCTATGAGTATTACACTCAAGGGAGGGGCTTCTTTCTTACATTCTATGCATCGAATCTCTATAATACTCAGGACTCATTCCGATCTTCTTCTTAAAACACCTGGAGAAGTAGTAATAATCTTTATAACCTAGTGATAGAGATATTTCTTTTATACTTAAATCTGTAATATCTAACAATTCACATGCTTTTTGCATCTTTAATCTCAAGAAATAATCCAATGGTGCGTAGCCAACTTCCTTTTTGAAAAGTTTACCAAAATAATCTTTTGAAAGATGACTGTTGGCGGCAAGAATATCTAGTTCGATAAAAGCATCAATATTGTCTTGCATGTATCGGATACTATTACTGATCACATCTTGATGAGCATTTTTTCTATCCTTTGATGAATTCAATTGTAACTGCATGATCATTGTTAATATGCGTTGTAAGCAAGAGGTGGCATGCAATATATGCTTGTTTGCAGCATAACCTTTATCCAATGTTAATAATATTTCTTCAAAGCTGCTTACAATATCCATGTGATATCCGATATTGAATACAATGGGCTTTAAGTCTGAATCTATTAATTGATAGAGATATTCACTATAATCACCACTGAAATAGGACCAATAGGTTTCCCAAGGATTTTTTAAACCAGTACTATAGGAATGATCTACAGATGTAGGACATAGAAATATGTCACCGGAACTTATAGTGATTCTGCGGTTATTAACGTCTACCCATCCCTCACCTTTAATGCAGTAGTTGATGAAATATTCTTCTAACCCATGCTTTTTAATATTGCGATGGTGAGCAGAGCGTCCTTCTCTGTAACCGACTGAATGGGTAATTAATCCTTTAAGGACAGGACTCTCCTCTTGTTTTGTATTTATGATATCTATGGGCAATCTTATAAATCTTGATTGATTTCTTTTTTTATCCATTGTACATCCCTCAATATGATTGATGATCTATAGTATTTATTGTAACTGAACTTGCTCAATATTACAATCCACTTGTGATTATGATAGCTATCATGAATACCCTTTCATTAGTGAAGAACATACCGTCATTGTCTATCCTAATGCCTGTTTTATCCATTGGTATCACAAAAAGCCGTGATAAAATGGTGTTAAATAATAGAAATTGAGTTGGAGGAGATAGGATGAACCGTTTATTCAAACAACATGATATTAGACAAGTAGAAGATCTAGAGGGACTTTGGGAGTTTGGGAAGCTTGATGATATAGAAGATATACCCAAGTATACACATAAGATGAAGGTGCCAGGGTGTTGGGAAGAGAGCCCTGATTTCTATAATTATAGAGGACTGGCAATATATAAGAAAACATTTACTCTTAAAGAAGCAAAAGGTATTCTCTTAAATTTCAAAGGAGTCAGTCATACTGGAAAAATTTACTTTGATGAAGAATACCTTGGAGAACATTATAATGCATATACACCTTTTTGCTTTCTTAAGAAAAATATAACAGCAGGTGAACATGAAATTAAAGTAATCGTTGATAATCGTTTTTCAGAAGAATCGACATTGCATGTACCTAATGATTATTATACATATGGCGGTATTACAAGAGGGATTTCTCTTGAGTATGTGGATGAGGTCTATATTCGACAACTTCAATTTATCCCAAGTTTTAAGGATAATCGGTGGCATGGTGAAGTTAGTGCTATCATACATAATTACTGTAATGATACCAAGAAAGTACATGTTTCAATCGAAATAGCAGATGTAAGGAAGGCAATTGATCTCCAAATTGAGGCTAATACCACTAAAATTATTACAGAAAGGGTTGCTTTTGACCATATTCAACCATGGAGCATGAAAACACCTCATCTCTATGATCTAAAGGCTGTAATTAAAAAAGGTGACCGTATTCTAGATGACTTAATTGAACGGGTTGGCTTCAGAGTAATCGAAGTGGATGGAATGGATATCAAATTGAATGGAGAAAAAGTCTTTATTAAAGGATTTAATCGTCATGAAGATGCAGCTAACTTTGGTTGTTCCATTCCCATGAATATAATGGTTAAAGATATAGAGTTAATGAAGGATATGGGGGCAAACGCTGTACGTACTTGTCACTATCCTAATGATGAACTCTTCTTAGATTTATGCGATGAATATGGTTTATTGGTCTGGGAGGAAAATCATGCAAGAGGTTTGAGAATTGAAAAGATGTTAAGACCAAACTTTGAAAGTCAATGTGAAGAGTGCATTGAAGAAATGATTTGTAATCATTATAATCATCCAAGTATCTTTGTCTGGGGAATATTAAATGAATGTGCCTCTCATGAACCTGAAGGGGCTAGGATGTACCAGAAACAATTCAATCAAATCAAAAGTATGGATCAATCTCGACCAGTTACCTTTGCATGTGATAAGCATTTTAAATGTCTATGCCTTGATATGACGGATATCGTTTCTTTGAACGTGTACTATAATTGGTACCACGGATATGACGTAAAAGAGCAGATGATCACGGAAATAGATTGGGTAAATGATGTAACTTCCCATAACCGACCTGTGATTATCAGCGAATTTGGTGGAGGAGCTCTCTATGGATATAGAAACCCAAATCGTGCTAAATGGACGGAAGAACGACAGTGTGATATTCTAGAAGAATGCATAACTAAGTTCAGTGAGATTGAGCAAATCAGTGGTCTGTTTATATGGCAGTTCTGTGATGTACGTGTTACAGAAGAAGAATGGGCTTTAAGAAGACCACGAACCATGAATAATAAAGGCATTGTTGATGAGTATCGACGACCTAAACTTGCTTATCATACAGTCAAGAGATTATGGAATAACGAAACAGTTGATAAGTAATTCAATAAGCAAAAACAGCATTACTTCTCAAAGGAGCAATGCTGTTTATCTTTTGTCGTTTAAATATATTGTAAGTCACTTTTGACTTCAACTATAGATCATATCCGTTTGGATTATTGTGTTGCCAACGCCAAGCATCTTGGCACATTTCTTCTAATCCTCTTACAGCTTCCCACTTTAGAAGTTCCTTTGCTTTCTTTGGATTAGCATAACACATCGCCACATCGCCAGGTCGACGGTCTGTCAACTTATAAGCAACTTTTTTCTCAGAAGCGTTCTCAAAAGCAGTAACCATTTCTAAAACGCTGTAACCAGTTCCAGTACCAAGGTTATAGGCATCTATTCCGGATGTTTCTGATATTCTTTCTAAAGCCTTTAAATGTCCTAAAGCTAAATCTACAACGTGGATATAATCTCTTACACCTGTTCCATCTTTTGTAGGGTAGTCGCTACCGAATACACTAAGCTGTTCTAGTTTACCGACAGCTACTTGTGATATATATGGAAGAAGGTTATTAGGAATGCCATTAGGATCTTCGCCTATGCGGCCGCTTTTATGTGCCCCGATTGGATTGAAGTAACGAAGAAGAGCAATACTCCAACTAGAATCGGAGATAACTAAATCACGAAGAATATCTTCAATCATTAATTTGGTACGTCCATAAGGATTGGTTGCGCTAAGTGGAAAGTCTTCTGATATGGGCATCTTCTCTGGAATGCCATAAACAGTAGCAGAAGAGCTGAAAACCATCCGCTTCACGTTATATTTCTTCATAGCTTCACAAAGGATTAATGTACCTGTAATGTTATTATGATAATAAGTGAGTGGGATTGAAACAGATTCTCCTACTGCTTTAAGTCCCGCAAAATGAATAACAGCATCAATTCTATTTTCCTCAAAGATACTTTCAACAGCCTCTTTATTTAATAAATCGACCTCATAGAATTTGAAGTCTTTTCCTGTTATTTCTTTTATACGTTTCAAAGATTCAGGTTTACTATTGGAAAAGTTATCAAGAATTACAATGTCGTAACCAGCATCTAATAATTCAACGCAGGTATGGCTTCCTATGTATCCTGCTCCACCTGTAACTAAGATATTCATATGTGAACCTCCTTTATCTTTCTCTTTTATCTTATCATTTACACGGAGTAAAAGATAGATACAAAAGCATCAAAGTTTTGTATAATTGTGTTCTTTCTTATGTCTATAAAAATTTCGTTAATTGTAAATTAATGCTAAGTAAATTGACATTATTTATCGTATGGCTAAAAAAGGGTTGACAATAAAATTAGATAATTTTACAATTAAATCAGTGAGGTGATACAAAAAAATGAAAATTAAGTCATTAAGAGTCCAAAGCATGATATCTGTCGCAGTATTTGTCACAGTAGTGGTTGTAGTTATTATGATGGTTCTTTCGTTTTTTTCTTCTGGATATGTTCTGGAAAGTGAAAAAAGTGATATGCAATATTTAACCAAAGAAGCTGCAACAGCTCTAGAGCGATCCATCGAGTTAAAGCTGAAAGATATCGAATTAATTGCAACTAATCCAATTGTCAATAGTCCTTATAACCCCACAGAATATAAAATTAAGAATTTGGATGATGTATTACCTGAAGACCATCCCTATACAGAAATTATTTTTTGTGACTTAGAAGGACAGGGTGAATCACATACTGGAAATAAATATGATTTCTCTACTGATGATTACTTTTTAAAGGCAAAAGAAGGTGAAAAAGCGGTATCGATCATTGAAGAGAATGGGCAAAGAATGGTTGCCTATGCTGTTCCTGTTGTATACCGTGTTGATTTACATAGTATCCTTATTGTTAAGGAACCTATTACTGCTATTGGAAGTCTCGTTGAGAATGTTTACGTAACAGATGGTACGGCAGTTACACTTATTGATCAACAAGGCATACCTATTGTACATAATAATGCTGTAAACGAAGAAGAAATAGAGAAGTTGAGTCAAACAGATATTTCAGTTGAGAGTTTTCAAAATATGCGTGATAATCGTGAAGTCCTAGATGGAAGTCTGAGAAAGATGGAAGCTCTTATGTCAGCGGCTCCTGTTCCAATAGTTGACTCAACACTATTAATACTTACTCCTAAAAGTGAAATACTCCAAGTCTTGGATAATATTAAATACATGATACTTGTTGTTCTGATTGTGACTTACGTATTAACACTAGGGGTTACCTACAGAGTCAGTTCAAAGATCTTTAAGTTGCTTAAGACATACAGTTACTATATAAGTAGTTTAGCTGCAGGTGATTTGACTTTTACAGTAGATCAGAAGATGTTAAAAAACAAAAATGAGTTAGGTAACTTTGCAAGAAGTGTTGAAGAAGTGAGGGTCAGCTTAAAAGGTCTTGTTGAAAAGATTGCCGAATCCGCACATACTGTTAATGATGAAACTCAATTATTATCTCAAATGGCCATTCAAGCAGCTGCATCAGAAGAAGATATTTCTAGAACAATGCAGGAGATTGCTAATGGTGCGTCTGAGCAGGCAATAGAAATCGAAGATGGTTCAAAGAAAACAACTGATCTAGGTGAAGTTGTTGAGATTAATTACAATATGATTGAAGAATTAAGTAATCAAAGCGATAATATTAAAGGGCTTATTAATACAGGTTTAGGGTCAATGACGGAGTTAAGAGAGGCAACTAAAAAAGCTACAGAGTATCAAGCAGTTGTTCAAGATGCCGTTACAAAAACTAATGATAGCGCAGTAGAAATCGGTAAAGCAAGTAACGTTATTGCATCCATTGCAGAACAAACCAACTTATTAGCCTTAAATGCAGCGATTGAAGCCGCAAGGGCAGGTGAGCATGGAAGAGGTTTTGCAGTCGTAGCTGAAGAAATTCGTACACTTGCGGAACAGTCTTCTAATTCAACGAAGTTAATAGATCAATCTGTAACAACCTTGCAAGAGAACTCAGAGAAGTCTGTTGACAGTATCAAAGAAGTAGCACGAGTTGGTAAAGAACAAATGTTAACAGCTAAAGAAACGATTGATCAATTCAATCAAATTGCAGAATCAATGGAACGTTCTATGAACGCAACGGATAATCTATTTAATACTGCTAAAAAGGTACAAGATAATAAAGAAGAAATTTTAAAGGTTATGGAGAATTTATCTGCTATTGCAGAAGAAAGTGCTGCAGCTACAGAAGAGGTATCCGCTTCATCCCAAGAACAAAATGCCACCATGGTTGAAATGTCAGAAGCCATGAAGAAGCTGGATGCAAGCTCAGATGAATTATTAGAACAATTGAAAGTGTTTAAACTATAAACAAAAGGAGCGTCAATTTGACGCTCCTTTTAAATTTCAACGATATTCTATTTATTAGCGAAGTCTGTGATAACTTTTTCAATACTTTCTATTAATTCATCTTTAGTCATAGCTTCACCGATGTAAGCTTGCATGTAAGCTCCAATTTCATTTACAGCACCATCAGGAAGGTTAGTCCAGTGCCATCCAAGAACGTTACCTTCGTTCATGTAACCTTGAAGTGATTGTGCAATAGTACCTAAGTCACCTAAATCATCAAAGTGAGTGAAGGCTGGGATGAATTTAAATTCGTTTACAGTGTAATTTTTACCTGTTTCAGATGTAATCATCCAGTTTAAAACTTCTTTGGCAGCGTCTTTAACTTCAGATTGGTTATGGATAACCCAGTAGTTTGGAACGCCTACATATACTTTGTTATTGTTTTCACTTTGAACTGGCATTGGAAGAACGCCTACATTAATTTCAGGGTTTAATTCAGATACTTGTACTTGTGTCCAGTTACCTTGTTGCATCATTGCTGATTTACCAATTGCAAATTCAGTTACTTGAGTATTATAATCAACAGTTAAAGTATTTTTCTGACCATATTTAACTGTTAAGTCTAACATGTCTACCCAGTTGTGGAAGTTAGGTTGATCATTAAGTTTTAATGAACCATCTTTTAACCCTTGGATTGTAGCTAATGGATCCTCTTGATTTGCAATAAAAGTATTGAAGTTATGAATACCTAAAACCCACCACTCTTGGTAACCACTTGAGAAAGGTGTTACACCGATAGCTTCAAGTTTTTTACAAGCTTCTTCTAATTCTGCAAGGTTTGTTGGTAATGTTTCAATACCAGCTTGCTCGAATAAATCAACGTTGTATAAGAAACCATAACCTTCAACGTTCATTGGCATACCATACATTTTACCATCTTTAGACATACCTGCTTCAGTACCAGGTACCATGTATTCAACCCATGGTTGATCGCTTAAGTCTTCAAGTTTTTCTTGCCATAATTCTAGTTCAGCGTTACCACCGTTATTAAAAATGTCTGGATATTCGCCTGAAGCAAATTTAGCTTTTAACATTGCACCGTAATCTGCGCCACCACCAGCAGTTTCGATTTCAAGATCGATACCTGTTTCAGCTTTTAAGTCTTCTTTCATACGCTCTAATTGCTCTGCGATTTCAACTTTGAATTGAAACATTTTTACTGTTGCAGGTTCTTTTACTTCTTCTTCTTTTGTTTCAGTGTCTTTAGTTTCTTCTTTAGTTTCTTGAGCTGGTTCATCTTTTGGTTGAGAAGTATTATCTGATGCACAACCAGCAAACACACCCATAGTAAGTGTTAAAATTAATAAGATTGATAAGATTTTTTTCATAGTTAGACCCCTTTCAATTCTTTAACCCAAAAATAATTTGAGTTTATTTACATATTGCTTTGTATTCCCAATAAGGGAATGAGCATTTATGTAGAACTTCATTCAATTATGAATGAAGAGCTATCCTTTAACTGATCCTGCTACTATACCTCTAATTATAAATTTCTGCAAAGATAAGAAAAATATAACGATGGGTAAAATTGCTAGAACTAAAGCGGCTAATGCTAAATCCCATTTCTTCGTATACTGGGCGAAGAAACCGCTTACTGCTAGTGGAATGGTCTTAAGTTCTTTATCATGTAAAATGAGTGAAGGTAATAAGAAGTCATTCCAAATCCATAACGTGTTTAGTATGAGCACTGTAGCTGTCATTGGCTTTAATAGTGGTGCAACGATTCGTCCGAAAACGCCGTATGTTGAACAGCCATCTACGATAGCGGATTCCTCGATTGATTTTGGTATACTCTTGATAAAACCATGATATAGGAATATCGGTAAAGAAACACCAAATCCAAAATAGCTGAATATTAAACCAAGTCGAGAATTTGCGAAACCGAGTGCACTGGTTACCCTAACTAATGGTATCATTATGGATTGAAATGGTATAACCATAGCGGCTATAAAGAGTCCAAAGATGATACCATTGATCTTAGAAGGATATCGAAGTAATCGATAAGCTGCTAAAGAGCTAATCAATACTAAACCAATATTACTAAAGACTGTAATAACAATGGAGTTAAAAAATGCTGATGGGAAATTAATAACTTCCCAAGCTGTTGTATAGTTATTCAAAGTAGGATTCACAGCTAGTGAAGCTGGATCTATCAAAATGTCTGCAAATGTTTTAAATGAGTTATTAATCACAAAGTAAAAGGGAGCTAGAAATAGTAGAGCAACAAGGATTGCAAAAACTTCTAGTATTAGAGTTCTATAAGTGTATTTATTCATTACATTTCAACCTCCCTTTCTTTTGTCAGTTTAACTTGTAATGCAGTTATGCCAGCTACGACAATAAAGAATACAAAGGCTTTAGCTGTACCTAATCCATAGTTGTTATTTTGAAAAGCCTCTAAATAAATATCAAGAGCAACAGATTTTGTTGAGTTAAATGGTCCACCTTTAGTTAATGCGTAGTTCAAGTCAAACATCTTAAACGCCCAAGATATAGATAAGAATAAGCATATTGTAATAGAGGACATAATCATTGGTAATGTTACTTTAAAAAATCTTTGGAATGCATTAGCACCATCAATACCAGCAGCTTCTTTTAAATCAGTTGGTATATTGATTATTCCAGCAATATAAATAACCATTAAATAGCCGGCTCCTTGCCATGAGCTTACAATAATTATTGCCCAAAAAGCTGTTGAAGCAGTGCCTAGCCAAGGTAAATTGAAAAATGCTAAGTCTGTCATCTCACCAATTGCTGAGAAACCATTAACAAAAATAAACTGCCACACAAATCCTAAGAGTAAACCAGATATAACGTTAGGTGTGAAAAATACTGTTCTCAAGACCTTACTGGTTTTGATTTGGCTTGTTAATACGAGTGCTAATAACAAGGCAATTAAATTAGTGATGATGACGCTAACAAAAGTGAATTTTAATGTAAAAATAAATGAGTTAATGAAACCTTCATCTTTGAAAAGATAGATGAAATTATCTAGACCTACCCATGTAATATTGTCATTTACACCATCCCAAGAGGTAAATGAATAATACATACCTATGATAAATGGTATAATGACAATGATTAAGAAAAATATAAATGCGGGTCCTATGAATACCACTTCATCAAGTAAGTAGCGTAACTTTTTTTTATTCATGCGATTCATCCTTTCTATCCTTATTATAAAAAAAGATAAAAAAAAGAAGAATGGATGATATTGACCCATAGGGTGGAATATATTGACCAGTTGGTTATCATCTATTCTCTGAATTCTTTAGGTGAACAATTATAGTGCTTCTTAAATACCTTAGAAAAATACTTTTCATCTTGGTACCCTACATTTCCAGAAATCTCTTTAATCGTCCGATTGGAGTGTTTTAACAAGTGTTTAGCTTGTTCCATTTTCATTAATGTAATATATTCTGAAATGGTTTGTCCTACTTTTTTCTTAAACGAGCGTGATAAATGTTCTTTAGAAACATAAAAATAGTCAGCTAAATAAGATAATGTGATGTTTTGCGTATAATGATTTTGTATATATGTTAATGTATCATCAATGAGGTTGGACTGGTCAGTAGTCTGTTTATAACTTGTCATTGTATTAGTGAGGACATTTTCCATACTATTAACTAAACTTTCTATTGTATCAAATGCGTCATGATCTTCTAATTCTATTTCTTTATATCTTAATTGAAAAGAAGCAATAAAGGCATCATAAACAGCTACTAAATCCTTTAGTCTTATATATGGATATTGAATGAATGACTTCTCAAAATCACTAAGAACAGTCCTAATAATTTCAGGCTTCAATAATTTAAGGTTAGCAGGAAGTTTTTTAGTCAGATGATTGATTAATTCATCCACTGGTATTTGATAATTAAGCTTTCGATAGGTCCAAACCTGAATATCACTATGACTATTCACATTGCGATTAATCAATGCTAGCTTAGCTTCATCATAACAACTCTTAATCTTTGATAAATCTTTATAGCGATTACTCATACCCATAATAGGTGTAATGTTGTAAAGCTTATTCAGCCATTCTTTGATACCTTGAAGTTTCGTATAGATATTATTCTTGTCACCCCAGTAAAGAATGACCACTTCATTTTCTGAGTTTAGGTATCTAAAGGAGAAACCGCTATCTTCATTAATGATCTCATTGCAAACATTATTTAATGAATAAAACAAGAGGCTTTTATCATTTTGAAATAATTGCTTGGCGAACTCATCTAAATCAGGTATTTGCACAAGAAGTAATTGATACATATCTTTGTTAGTTATACCAAAGTGATCACTGATTTGCTTCAGTTGACCTCTTGTAAATGTATTATTTGTAATGATATCCGATAATAGTTTGGAGTAGTATATAGGGGTATAGGTATTAACTTTTATCATATCTTTGGATATCTTTGATGCTTTTTGAACAGCATCAATGGCTTTACCAAAAGCTTCATTTAATTGTACTGGATCAATGGGCTTCAATATATAGTCAATTCCACCAGAACGAACAACTTGTTGTACATACTCAAAATTACTGTGGTTACTAATGGCGATTATTTGTGTATGATTGGTATTGTCTTGTATCCAGCGGAGTAGAGCTAAACCATCCATTTTGGGCATCTGCATATCGGTGAATACAATATGAATACCTTCTTTTTTTATAATTTCGGTAGCTTCCACACCATTTGAAGCTTCAAAAATCTCACAGCTGGGATAGTCTTCCCAATTGATTAAATAATTAATTGCCTTTATAACATGTTGTTCGTCATCAACGATCAGGATTTTCATTATCTTTTACCTCCGGGGTTATACTCATAGTTATTCGCACTCCATTAGGGCACAGGTTTTCAATATGAACAAAGGTATTACTAGGATAATACAATTTTAACCGATATGCAATATTGAGCAAACCTATTTTATCCTCAGGAAAGGTTGAGGTATTGAGCTTTTCTTGAAGTAAAGTCAGATCTTCTGGCGGAATGTTTTGTCCATTGTTTTCAATCTGAATGATAAGTTTCTCATTTTCACCAGAGCATCTAATATGAACATATCCCTTTATTTCATCATTCTTTTGGAAACCGTGTTTAAAGAAATTCTCTACAACAGGTTGCAAAATCATCTTAGGTACTTGAATTTGACTGAGCTGCTCATCAACATCAATACTATAATCAAATGTATGGTGGAATCGAAGCTTTTGCAACTCAAGATAATTAATCGTATAATGAATCTCTTCTTTTAATGGAACAAGTATGTTATTAGCATGCATTGTATAGTTCATCATATTCCCTAGTTTTAATATAAGTTGATAAATAACCATATCATGATGTTTTAGAGCTTCAGTGCCAATTGCTTGAAGAACATTACTAAAAAAGTGAGGATTGATTTGTGATTGTAAGACTTTGATTTGGTTTTCCTTATTAATTAATTCTAGTTTATACTTATACTCAATTAAATCATCGAGAGAATTCATCATATCTTGATAGTTCTCTGCAAGTATTCCAAATTCATCATCACGATCTATCTCGATCTTTGTCTTCAGATCACCGTTCTTAGTACGGTCCATGCTCTTGATCAAGACACTTATTGGTGAAGTAAAATGAATGGATACGTAAAAAGCCACAAGGATCATTAGTAAAATAAGAATAAAACCAAGTACGATACTAATACGAGCCATGCCATTAGCAGTTTTAAATAAGTAATTGTTAGGGATTTCCTTGTATATACCCCAAGTGATTATGTCATTTTCTATGGGTTCCGTAATAATCATCTTGTCTTTTAATTCCATGTAACTATTGGTGTTCTCATCCATATCTTTATACCATTCTTCTACCATCTGTAAACCTATCAGATTCTGATCTGAGGCATAAATAATAGTATCGTTATAATAGTCGACAATATATATGTTTTCGTATTCAGGGTTATATAAGTCTTTTGAAAATGCATCAAAAGCTTTTAAATCAATATCCACTGACATGTAGCCTAATAGATTATTGAGGGGGACATTATAGAGCTTTCTATGAAAAGTAATAACTGTTTTCTTAGGATTCTCTATGAGATGAGGTGTATTATAATCATGAGTCTTATGGGGAGGTTCAACAAATGTAGCTCTAGGGTCATCTCGACGGTATGGCGTATTAATGGTGATATCCTTTGAGGTTAAAAAATTCCTAAATAAAAAAGATTGACCATCATCATCTTTATATACATTGATTTGAGTCACATAATCCACAAGATTGCTGATGTAGTATAAGGATAGATGGATTTTATGGTAATCAACGTCATTGGAGTCAAGTTCGGTTATTAATGATTCATTATTACTGGTTACTTTATATGCTGTCAGAGAGCCTTTATTAACTAAGTCGAAATAGCTAGAGATGTTCTCACTACCCTTGGATAAGAGCATTCTATTTTCTTCAATAGCTGAATCCCTAAGGGAGTTGGTAGCGTATTGATAGGTTATAAACATGATGATACAGATAGGTAAAATGGTTGCAGATAGTAGTAATAAACGTAGTTTGCTCTTAATACTTCCTTTTAATAATGATTTCATTGTCATCCTCCCAAACGAGCTCTCCTATTTTGAATACTATTGTAGCAAAAAAAATCCCTTATTACAATTGCAATAAGGGAAGGGGTTATAAGGGGATATATACTAATTAAATTTACCTTTTTTAACGTGACCATTAATTTCTGCTAAGATTGCTTGCTGGAATTCAGTTGAAGTTTTTAATAAACCTTCAAAAATTTTGAAGCAACCTGGATCTAAGTTGATTTCAGCACCAGCTTCAGCTAAATCAGCAATACCGCTTAGTAATGTAAAGATCTCCATGTGAATTTCATTAGTCTCACGTGATTTTTCAATTAAGCTTGCTTTTTCATCATCTAATTTTTCAAATTTCTCTGGTCCTACACCACACTTAGGACATTTTTCTGGAGCTTCCTCTCCTCTGTGAACATAACCACACACTGTACATTGATATAAATTCATATTAACTTCCTCCTTCAATTATCTACTTATTATTATTTATATGAATGATTTTTCTATTCATAAATAGTATTTAAAACTTATTATTTAACTATGATCTCATTATAAATCAATTATTAAATAATGTCAATAGTTATATAATAATTATTATCAGTTATTTTAAGTTAGCCAGAAAGTACACAAATATGTGCAAGTAATTACAGTTATGCTTGACGGGTCTATTGTAATATAAAAACGAGTTAAGTAACAATCACTTTCAGTAATAATAAAGGTATTAAGAATAATGTAATCTGGGAGGAATGAAGATGTTTAATAAAGTTAATTGCAGTATGACAGATCAACAGATCAAAGATAGAGCAGAAGAACTATTAGCTCAATTATCTCTAGAAGAAAAAGTAATGATGCTTCATGGTGAATGGGATATGATAGGTAATATTCTTAATCATGGCAATGCATATAACCCTGTACCAATATGTACATTAGGTAACGAAAGACTAGGTATTACGCCAATTAAATTCTCCGATGGGCCACGTGGTGTTGTTATGGGGCACTCAACATGCTTCCCCGTATCTATGGCTCGTGGTGCCAGCTTTGATAGAGAGTTAGAAAGCCGTATAGGTGATGTTATCGGTAAGGAATGTCGTGCTCAGGATGCTAACTATTTTGCAGGTGTTTGTATCAATTTATTAAGACATCCAGCATGGGGGAGAGCTCAAGAGACATATGGAGAAGATCCATACCATGTTGGAGAACTGGGGAAGGCTTTAACAGAGTCTGTTCAAGAACACAATGTCATGGCATGTTTAAAGCATTATGCCTTGAATCAAATTGAAAACTCTCGTTTTAGAGTTGATGTTCAGGTGGATGATCGTGCACTTCGAGAGGTTTATTTACCTCATTTCAAGAAATCAGTTGATGCTGGTGCAGCTTCTTTAATGGGGGCATATAATAAATTTGACGGTGATCATGCTTGTGAAAGCAAGAAATTACAAACAGAGATTCTTAGAGATGAATGGGGATTTGAAGGATTTACAAGCTCTGACTTTATCTTTGGTATACGTAATACAAAGAAAGCTATCGAAGCAGGAATGGACGTTGAAATGCCTTTACCAATTGAGTATCATAATAAGTTATTAAAGGCTGTGCAGGATGGTGAGGTGAGCATAGAAACCATCGACACTGCTGTTAGTCGTGTTATTAAAACTCTATTAGTATTTGAAAACAGCCCAGAAAAACTAGAAGAATATACTATGGATATGGTTGCTTCTAGAGAACATACAGAGCTTGCGAGAGAAGCAGCTGAGAAGTCAATGGTGTTAATAAAGAATAATAATAATGTATTACCTCTAAGTAAAGAGGTTTATAAAGTTCTAGTGGTAGGAAAATTAGCTGCTAAAGCCAATACTGGCGACCATGGAAGTAGTAATATCTATGCACCGTATGTTGTCACTCAATTAGAAGGATTTAAGAATTATTTTGGAGATGGGGTAGAGATTATTCACCTTGATGAAGAAAAGGTTGCAGAAGCAAAAGTTCAAGCGAAGGAAGCTGACTGTGTGATCATTATTGTAGGTAACGATGCACAGGACGAAGGCGAATTTGTCGTGCCTGATGAAGAGGGTGGCATGAATATGCCGAACTTAGTAGCTAAAGGTTATGCTAACATGGGTAGGCTAGATGAATTTGCTAAACTTACACCACCAGAAGGTTCTAATGAGGAAGAAAAACAACGATCCTATACAGGAGCAATAGGTGGGGATCGCCCTAATTTATCCTTAAAAGATCCAGAAATAGAATTAATTCAAGAGATTGGCGCTATTAATCCTAATACAGTTGTAACCTTGATCGGTGGCTCAATGATTATAACACATGAGTGGGATCATATTGTACCTTCAATACTATACGGTTGGTATTCAGGTATGGAAGGTGGTAATGCTTTACCAAGAGTACTATTTGGTGATGTTAATCCTAGTGGTAAACTACCATTTACAATTCCTGAAGATATCAGCCACTTACCATACTTCAGTAGTGAAGATAATGAAATCACTTATGATTTATACCATGGTTACAGCAAGCTTGATAAAGACGGTAATAATGCATGCTATCCTTTTGGTTTTGGCTTAAGCTATACGACATTTAAGTATAATAAAATAGATGTATTAAAAGGTGAAGATGTTGTAGATGTGAAGGTAGCAGTGACTAATGCTGGAAAAGTCGATGGTGAAGAGGTCGTTCAAGTTTACGTTGGAATGGTAGACTCAAAGATTGAAAGACAGAAGAAGCTGCTTAAAGGGTTTGACAAAATCATGATTAAAGCTGGTGAAACAAAAGAAGTAATTGTAAAAGTCAATATAGAAGAGCTTAAGTACTTTGATACAGAAGATATGTCTTGGAAACTTGAAGAAGGTAACTACATCTTCTATGCAGGTGGGTCATCCGATGAAGCTAGTCTTTTAACCGTCGAACTCACATTATAAAGAATAAATTATTAAGGGGCTGTCTCACCTTAGATGATTTCCATCTAGGGTGAGACGCCCTTTTTTTGTTGCAAATAAAGAAAAACCGAGTTACCGAAGTAAACCCAAACAAGGAGAGTTTATCAAAAAAATGTGTCAGCAGCTACTTTAGTGTTTTAAAAATATAATCCAAAACATTATCTTGAAAAAAATGGACAAAATACCAAAATAATATTTAGCGAAATCAGTCGAATTTTGATAAAATAGCTATTGTTGCAAAAATGTATTAGGAGGGGAAAGTGTGAAAAAATTAAAAAGAACTATTTCTTTTATAGTTGCGATTGTATTATCAATAACTATTATAAGTCCATTAAAGATGGATAGAGTAAGTGCCCAGGCAATGGGGGATATCGATATGCGGTATTCTTATACTGTAGAAGAATGGATTATTGACGATATGAACACTAACATGTTTGTGCTAGACTGGAATACAATATACTTTATAGAGCTGGATGATTTTAGTATAAAAAAAGTGGTAAATGAAGACTATAATATTTCAAAAACATTTGTTGATATGGATTTATATGAAGACAAACTATTTGTTTCAGATATAAGTAAGAAGCAGATTCAAGTCTATGATTCTAAAACAGGTGAGTTAAGGCAAACAATAAATTTAGATATATCACCAAGAAGTATAGAAGCGAATGAAAAAAGTATATTTATAGTAGCTGATGGAGGAATATATGAGTATGATTTGTCTAGAAATGAGCTTACTTTAATCTTAACAGAGCAATGGAAGCAATGGTCTTATAAATCAGATATTGATCATAAAATACTATTAGAGGATAATTACTTATATATTGAAGACGCATATCGAGGGGAATTATTTAAGTTTGATTTAGATACAAAACAGTTTGTTGATGCACAGGATATACATGGAAATGGAATATATGGTATCGTTATCCAAGGTGATGATTTATATTTTGGGGGATATAGGATTGATAAAAATGATTTATCAGTAGAGCATAATATATACGTTAGAGACGAAGAAAGATTAGGTGCATATGGTGCTTTAGGCGATAATATTATACATGTTGATGAGAAATATGTATTTTCTAACAATGCTGTATATGAGAAAACTACAGGGGATAAAATAGGTATATTTGAAGGTGTAGAATATATTATAGTAGATAGTATAGGAAATTACTATGTGTATTCTCTAAATGACCAATACCTCAGAAAATATAAAGAATTAAAAGATATTGTGAATTATTATTTAATAGATGAAGAGGAAATACCACAGGTTAGTAATATAGAAATTAAATTAAATGCATTAGATGACATTGAAGTGACGTGGGATGGGGTCAGTGAAGCGGAAGGATATAATGTATATCAAGCAACTGGTGAAAACTCTAAGTCATATACAAAATTAAATAGAGAACCAATAATGGATACTAGTTTTATTATTGAAACTTCAAATATATATGGATATGTAGGATATTATTATGGGGTTACAAGTATAAAAGGTGGTAAGGAATCAAAAAAAATGTATGTTAGCTCTGACCATCTAAAACCACAGGATAAGTTGGTAAAAGAGATGATGTTAGATGAAGAAACAACCAAAGTAAAAATAGATCCATCTATGTTTTATATGGAATTTTCTAGAGAGACAGAAGACAGAATGTATATACCTATCACAAATAATACGAAAGTAACAAATATAACTATGGAAAGTAATCATTTAATTGACATTTTAGATAGAGGAAACTCTGAACTGTCATCAAGAAAAATTCATTTAAAAACCGAAAATGCATCGATGGCTTATTCTGTAGGTAGTTTTAGTGAGCATAATATTGGCGATAAAATCTACATGTTAGCTAATGGGAAGTTAAAATTTACCATAGATGTAGTGAATGACAGTAACTTCGAAGAGTTATTAAAAAAGAATAATCATAAATTATTATCGAATGTAGTTGATTTTAATGTTAGCGCTATAAATAATAATAAAATAGTAGAGCTATATAGATTTGATCATTCTTTTGTGGAGCATTGGATACCAGTTAATAAGATTAGTAGTTATGATAATATAACTGGAATCAAAATAGATAAACAATCAGGTGGATTTACATTTATGCCAACAACATTTATAGAAGATGAAAATGGAAAGCATTGGGCTATAATAAAGGGTAACGGAACAGGAACATTTGCAGTAGTACAAACAAATAATGAATTCTCTGATATAAGTGATCATTGGGCTAAAAGAGATATTGAGTTATTATCAAACAAGCTTTTATTATTAGGATATAATGGTAATTTTAATCCTGACAAAAATATTACAAGAGCAGAATTTGCAACACTACTAATTAGAGGGTTAGGATTAAATATTGAAAAGGCTGATAAGCAAGTTTTTAAAGATGTAAAAAGAGATGATTGGTATGCAGATGCAATAAACACAGCTATTATTATGGGTTTAGTTACGGGATATGAAGATGATACCTTTAAACCTATGAAAGAAATAAGTAGAGAAGAAATAATTGTTACAACTATGAGAGCATTAGAGATTATTGAAGGAGAAAAAGAAGCAAATACATTAGTACTATCAAAGTATGAAGATAAAGGTAAAATTGGTGATTGGGCTAAGGACTATGCTGCAAAGTCAGTCGAAATAGGTATAGTAGAAGGAAGAACAAATAATACCTTTGAGCCAAAATCTCAAACTACACGTTCGGAGAGTGCTGTAATAATAAAAAGATTAGTTGAAAGATTAGATTTTATAAAGTACTAATTTAAAGTAATTTTGAGCTCGCTCAATATCGTGTAATTTATCCACTATAAAACGGGAATGCGATCTCTATTTAATAGTTACGTATGACTAAGAGGGGATGTCTCATAATAGATGATTAATCATCTAGGGCGAGATGCCCCTTTTTTATGTCCGAAATAGGAAAAGACGAACCCAATAAAAGCTCGCCTCTGGTATAATCAAGAACCTTATATAAAACCAGCAAACTATGAACAATCTAAAAAAATCACCAAATACATGTATCAGAAAAATTTACCCGGTATAGAAAAGTATCGAACGTCTAATGACTCTTAATGTTTTGTGTGTGGATACTATAGTACAAAAGAGAAGATGAAGTTACTAGATGGAGTGGTTAGGTACAAGATGAAATTAAAGAAAATGGCTTTAATATAGGGCTTTCAGCATCTTTGAATGTTGATCAGTGTAGGATAATAATTTACAAAAGGCAATAATTATGTACTAAAATGATATAATTATTGTTATTCAACTCTGTATCTAGGAAAAAAGTATATAAAAATTAGATGTTTGTAACCAAAAAATATAGTTTTGTTAACTCAATTATTGAGTGGTTATAAAAGTGAAGTCATATTGAGTAATTTTTTGTATAGAAGACAGCGGTATAGTAGAAGTATCCTAAGCTTAGAAATGATAGGATTATAGTAACAATTTTGAGGAGGTATTACTTATGGATAGTAGCAGTGCTAAACTAAAGATGAGAGAAAAACTAGGATATGCTTCGGGGGATTTAGCATGTAATTTAGTTTATCAAGCAATAAGTATGTTTTTACTTATTTTTTATGTAGATGTATATGGGTTATCACCTATTCAGACTTCTATACTTTTTGTTGTTGCAAGGATATGGGATGCAATAAATGATCCAATTATGGGATTGATAGTTGATAAAACTCATACACGTTGGGGGAAATTTCGACCCTATCTATTATTTGGAGCGATTCCTTTTGGTATTATTGGAGTGCTTTGCTTTACAACACCAGATTTCAATGAGGTTGGAAAAGTTATTTATGCCTATGTTACCTATATTGGTCTCGGTATGATTTACACAGTAGTCAATGTACCTTTCGGTGCTTTATCATCTTCAATGACTCAAGATTCAAATGAACGTACATCGATTGCTGCTATGCGGACATTTTTTGCTACTACAGCAGGTGCTATAATAGCGATTGGTTTACCTAAAATGATTGCTGCTTTAGGTAATGGCAATGAAGCACTTGGTTATCAATTATCTATGATCATTCTATCAATCTTTGGTATTATTTTATTATATGTATCTTTCTTCTCGGCCAAAGAACGTTATAGTAATACAGATCCTAATGCACCTAAAATAACGATTAAAAC
Organism: Vallitalea okinawensis; assembly: GCF_002964605.1. Classification (NCBI taxonomy): domain Bacteria; kingdom Bacillati; phylum Bacillota; class Clostridia; order Lachnospirales; family Vallitaleaceae; genus Vallitalea; species Vallitalea okinawensis. The sequence continues at coordinate 560,661 of NZ_PQDH01000001.1, read as the reverse complement.
CACGGCACAAATGATTAAGTCCAATCGACCCTTACTGATTATTTGTTTATTATTTGTTGTTCTATTCGGTAACATGACCATTGCTGGTTCCGTTGGAACCCTTTACTTCAAGTATAACTTACAACGCTATGATCTTTTTGGACTAAATGCAGCATTAGGAATGATATTAAATATGCTCATTATTCCATTTGTACCTATGCTTGCTAAGAGATTTGAAAAGAAGAAGTTACTTATGATTGCATTAGTGATCAATATTATAAGACCTCTTTCTATGATTGGTGATAATATTCCAGTAATATTCATAGGTACTGTAGTAGGTTCAATAGGTGCAGGTATTTTAGCTGGTCTTATTTGGGGATTGGTTCCTGATACCATTGAGTATGGTGAATGGAAAACAGGTGTTAGAGCTGAAGGTGCGGTTTATGCAGCAACTGGATTTTTCTTTAAACTAGGAATGGCTTTAGGGGGATTATTACCAGGATTTGTAATGGATTGGACAGGCTATGTAGCCAATGCAACGCAAACACCACTTGCTCTATTTGGAATCAAACTTCTGATTATGGGTGTACCATTAATCTTAAGCATTGCCATGCTGCTGATCATGCGTTTCTATGAACTGGATACGAAGACCTATAGTGAAATCGTTGAAGAACTTAATCAACGCAAAAAGCTACAAAATGTATCCTAAATTCTACCCTGCCTTCCCTTTTAAAGTAGAGGGAAGGTAGTGCATTATTTTGCTACTATTTATGTGATTCTTCTTCATGAACTATAGATTACATTTTAATAGTAATCAAGGGCTATCTCAACTGAGATATGCCCCTGATCAATTCATTCTATTCGTGTGTTAACTCTTCAATTCTCTTAAGTATTCGTTTACAATCTTCTTCACCAGTGTATACAGGAACAAAGAAATGAAGACCTTTTGATGATAAATTCTCCATCAGCGGTTCGATATCTTCTGGTGTATTTAAGAAGAGTAATAAGCTCTTTCCGGCTGTTTGAATCTTCTTAAGGCTTTCCATGTAGTTAATGACAGAAGGTTGACCAGCTACGTTTTGCCATTGAATGGCTTTTAACTTGTCAACAGATAAGATATGGTCAAGGTGACGGATTTGCTCCACACCATCAAGATGGTAAATTGGGTTGTCAAAGAACTCACATTGCTTATGCAACTCAGGAAGGGCATACTTTTCATACATGTCTGATGAGAACATTACAGACATATCGACTTGGAGTTGTCCATTTTTACCTGGTGCCCATGAGCGCATCCAACCTACACCACTACCACTTTGATTATTGTCTTTGATGATATCATACATTTCATTATAGATACTTTCCCATCCTTTTTGGATTTTATCAAGAGCAGGATGAATATAGTCTGCACCCATGAACATGTCCATCATGACACGGTCACTACCTTGGATAGAACCAAGAGCATCTAAGTTACCAGCACAGTCTGGCATGGATACAAAGAACTCACCTTTAGCTTCATCAACTAAATACTTAGCAGCTTCTAATGTTTTTTTATACCAAAAGCTTTCTTTATCAAAAATGACTTCAGGGTTTTCATGATACTCGCCGTGGAACCAAATTGAATCGTCTGTAAAACCATGAGTTACACCTTTAAAGAATGCAGCATGTCCACTAGGTCCTAGGTTTAGGAAAATTTGAGGAATCTTATCGCCAACCCAAGAAAGGTTCTCCCACTCATATTCATGTCTTTTTAAAATCCATTCACTATCAGTCCAGAACTTCATGACATCTTCAGGATTACCGTTTTTAGGTGGTACTAATTTAGATGAGTCAAAATTTCTTGGATCGATATGGGCTGCTGGAGCCATAAATGTAACGACTGGCCGATCAATAATTTCTTGCTGCCAAAATGCTGTATGTCTAGCTTTTCTTTTATCCCAATCAGATATGTATCTCATTTTTGGAACCTCCTATTAATAAATGTTTAGTTAAGAGTTTTTGTACTCCTGTTACTATTAGTCTACCATTCTTTGTACATCTTTTCTTATCGTTACAAACTAAGTTTTGACTAATTTTCTGCTAATTTTAATGTGAATTATTCAAAGAAAGTGGTATTTTTTTAGATCAAGATATAATTTATTTAAAAACTTGCTTTAAAATATATAATTTCTTATTTTTATAAGTAAAAAGTAAGTGTTAAACCATTTTCTCATAGGATTAATTGGTAGACATATAGAAGGTATAGCTAGTTTTATAAGTGATTATAACCGAAATCTACATAATAATATAAAATTGTTATATTCCTCTAATAAAATCTATGTCTTCCTTAAGAGTATTGATAATAAAGTGAAGAAATACTAGCTTTTATAAGGGTTATGTGAAAGATTGCATGCCATGTACAATAGGCATATATTAATTTTTGGAGGTCAATATATGTTTAACAAAAAGAATTGTCCATTAACAGATGAACAAATTAAAGAAAAGGCAAAAGATTTATTAGCAAAAATGTCTTTACAAGAGAAAGTTTGGTTGCTTAACGGTAACTGGGATACTATTGAGAATAGAATGAAATATGATAATGGATACAATCCTGTACCTATCGAGACAAATGGTAATGAACGTCTTGGTATCAATCCAATTGCTTTCTCAGATGGACCTCGTGGTGTAGTTATGGGGAATTCTACATGTTTTCCTGTATCCATGGCTCGTGGGGCAAGTTTTGATAGAGAATTAGAAAGCCGAGTTGGTGATGCTATTGGTAAAGAATGCCGTGCACAAGGTGCTAACTATTTCGCTGGTGTATGTATTAATTTGCTTAGACATCCTGCATGGGGAAGAGCTCAAGAGACTTATGGAGAAGATCAATACCATATTGGTGAGTTTGGTAAAGCACTTACTGAGGCTGTTCAAGATCACAATGTGATGGCTTGTTTAAAGCATTATGCTGTTAATCAAATTGAAAACTCACGCTTCTATGTGGACGTAGAATGCGATGATCGTACATTACATGAAGTATATCTACCTCACTTTAAGAAATCTGTAGATACTGGTGCCGCTTCTTTAATGGGATCATATAATAAATTCAGAGGTGAGTATGCATCACAAAATCCTGAGTTATTAACAGATATTCTTCGTGATCAATGGGGATTCGAAGGTTTTACAAGTTCTGATTTTATCTTTGCCATTCGTGATACCAAGAAAGCCATAGAAGCAGGTATGGACGTTGAGATGCCAATGCCGATCTATTACCAGCAAAATCTACTAAAAGCTGTTGAAGATGGGCGTGTACCTGAAGAGGTTATCGATACTTCAGCTCTTAGAGTTCTTGAGACAGGCTTAGTCTTCCAATTAGCTGATGAAAAAATGGAATACACAATGGATATGGTAGCAGGTGACGAGCATAAAGCCTTAGCTCGTGAAGTAGCAGAGAAATCAATGGTATTAATCAAAAACGAAAACAATGTTCTTCCATTTAGTAAAGATGTCAAGAAAGTACTTTTGGCAGGTAAATTAGCTGCTAAAGCCAATACAGGTGATATGGGCAGTAGTCGTATTATTCAACCCAACACTGTAACGCAATTAGAAGGTTTTCAATACTACTTTGACGAAGATGTTGAAATTATCCATTATGATGAAACAGAACTTGAAGCGGCTAAAGAGGTAGCTAAAGAAGTGGATGCTGTCATCATTATTGCTGGTAATGACTGCCTTGATGAAGGGGAGTCTGTTATTCCAGCAGATGAAGAATTATCTGGTTTAGATATTGGTCAATTGATGGGTATGGGTTATGCCAACATGGGTAAACTTGATTTCTTAATGCAAATGAAAGAACAAGCAAAAGCCAATGCACCAGAAGGCACTGATGAAGAAGGAGTGGAATCATATACAGATGATGGTACAGGTGAGTCTTTAGGCGGTGATAGAAGTTCACTATCTCTTAAGCCAGCGGAGATTCAACTGATTAAAGAAATAGGAGACATCAATAAGAATACCGTTGTATCCTTAGTTGGTGGTTCAATGATCATGACAAAAGAATGGGATGAAGAAGTGCCAGCCATTATGTTCAGCTGGTATTCAGGTATGGAAGGTGGAAATGCTTTACCGCGTCTCTTATTTGGTGATGTGAATCCTAGTGGAAAACTTCCATTTTCTATTCCTGCTGACGAGAGTCACTTACCATATTTCAGTGATTCAGATGCTGAGATTACTTATGATCTATACCATGGTTATAGCAAACTTGAGAAAGATGGTCATAAACCTGCTTATCCATTTGGTTATGGATTAAGTTATACAACATTTGCATATAATAAGTTTGAATTAGTTAAAGGTGAAGATACAGTAACAGCTAAAGTTACATTAACGAATAAAGGTGATGTAGTAGGGGCTGAAGTCGTTCAGGTATATGTAGGTATGGTAGATTCTAAAATCCAGCGTCAAAAGAAACTTCTTAAAGGATTCGAGAAGACTATTCTTCAACCAGGTGAAATTAAAGTAGTGGATGTAGTAGTTCATATTGATGAATTAAAATATTTTCATACAGAATCAAAAACATGGAAGCTGGAAGAAGGTAAGTACAAGTTCTATGCAGGTGGATCATCAGATGGAGCCAGTCTTCTTACAACTGAGATAACACTGTAACTTATCATGCTTGAATAAAATAAAATGAGTCATTCTAAAGTGTCCCTAAGATTAAGAAAAGGAGGCACTTTTTTATATATGTAAATGAATTTGATGCGCAAACATATCCAAAAAGCTATTTTGTACACTGAAAATAGCAGTTTTTTAGAGATATACTATCAAGAATAATGCTATGATTGTAGCAAAAAAGATTTTTAAATATCCAATAATGCTGACATAACTTTTGATAGGTAATTCAACATTTGATATAATCATCATAAAGATTAATGGACTTAAATAGACGGGAGTAATTGTATGGAAAATTCTCATCAAATTATAGAAAAGTATACTTCCAGTATACTATCACGTTTAAATATTGAAGAAAAGATTCGTATATTATGTGGTAAATTAACACCACTTGAGTTCAAGGAAGAATATGAGTTAGGTGATGAGATGTCGTTCTATAATGCTGTGCCTTATTGTTCGGGAGAGGTAGCTGGAGAGTCATTTATACCTGTTAAGTTTGTTGATGGTCCACGAGGGGTGGTCTGTGGAAGTTCCACCTGTTTTCCAGTTACTTTAGCAAGAGGTGCAAGTTTTGATCCTGATTTAGAAAGACGTATCGGTGTAGCTATGGCTAAAGAAGCAAAAAGTTATGGTGGTAACTTATTGGCTGCTGTATGCATCAATATTATTCGTCACCTAAGAGGTGGAAGGATTCAAGAAAGTTATAGTGAAGACATGCATGTTCTCAGCAAAATGGGGAGTTCTTTAGTTAAAGGTATTCAGAGTGAAAATGTAATGGCTTGCGTAAAACACTTTGCATGTAATAATATCGAAAATACGAGAAGAGATGTAAATGTATTAATCGATAAGCGTACGTTACATGAAATCTATTTACCCCACTTTAAAGCTTGTGTAGATGCTGGTGCTGTATCAGTTATGGCAGCATACAATAAGGTTAATGGCAAGTACTGTTGTGAGAGCAAGGAACTGTTAACAGATATTTTGAGAGATCAATGGGGATTCCAAGGTTTTATAATGTCAGATTTTATATTTGGCATTCATGATGCTGCTAAAGCTATTAATGCAGGTTTGGATCTAGAAATGCCTGTTGCGATGTACTATAAGAACAGCTTGAAATCGGATATAAATGAAGGTTTAGTTTTAAAAGAATCTATTGATGAAGCAGTTAAGCGTCTTTTAGTTACGACCCTCTCTTTTTATAGTAAAGAAGAAATGGATACGAATTGTCTAGTTTCTTTAGAGCATGTAGCTTTGGCTAAGGAGGCAGCTGATAAGGGAATCGTTCTTATTAAAAATGAGGATGAAGTACTTCCAATTACAAAGAGAGAGAATATCGCTGTATATGGAGAGTTGGTTGATGTAGCCAATCTTGGAGATAGAGGAAGTAGTTATGTAAGACCACCTTATGCTATTACCCTCAAAGAAGGTCTCATGAATCGGGTAGTACCAAAAGGTTGTAGTATTACCACTGGTGAAAGAGATGAATCACTAAAAATGATGAAGCAGCGAGCAATGAAAGCTCATAAGGTTATCATCGCTGTTGGAAATACCTATAAAGACGAAGGTGAATTCTACGATGTTATAGGTGGTGATAGAGAAAGTGTTCGTCTTAGCGAAAAAGATCAAAGTCTTATAAAAGAGCTATCTGAAGTGAATGATCATATTATCTTAGTTGTATATGGCAGTGGTTTCATATTTAAAGAAATAGAAGATCGAGTTAAGTCCATCGTAATGGCTTGGTATCCTGGTATGGAAGGTGGTAATGCCTTAGCGGACATTCTTTATGGTAATATCAATCCATCAGGTAAATTACCCATTACCTTACCTGAAAATGAAGGTCAAATGACTATTTTTGATAACAGGCACTTAAACGTAGCCTATGATTATTACCATGGATATATGTTAATAGATAAAATGAAAACGGAAGCAGCCTATCCTTTTGGATTTGGATTAAGTTATACTACATTTAAGTTTGATTATTGTCAGGTGTGGCATGATCCTATAGAAGATGACGTTATAGTTAGGACGCGCTTAACGAATACAGGGGGTATAGATGGCGTAGAAGTTGTTCAAGTATATACAGGTGTCCTTGGAAGCACAGTACATCGAGCCAAGAAGACATTGAAGGCTTTTAGAAGGATAGCCCTAGGAAGTGGACACAGCAAAGAAATAACTTTTAAAATACCTATTAAAGAGATTCTATCGTACTATGATGTGGATCAGGAAGGATTTGTCGTAGAGAGCTCAGTTAAGAGTATACGTGTATATACTGGTAATAGCTCTTCTAATGATGATTTAATCATGCAAGAGGTTGTCCTATAAATGAAAAATAGAATTGAGTTGGTGGTTTTATGAAAGATTTTGGACATAGTTATGAAATAGTTAAATATTTTGATGGTATTCCAATGAAAACTCTTTTTGTCGGTATCAACGATTTCAGCTACCATTGGCATAAAGAAGTGGAGATTATTTTTGTTTTAGATGGTTCTATTGAATTGGTTCTAGAGGACAAGCAATGCACCTTAGAAAAAGGTGATTTATTCCTGATCAACAGCTATAAAGTACATGCTTTTGGTAATCTTAATCAACACAACCTTTTGATGATCTTACAGTTTGATTCTTCTATATGCCGTAGAGAAGAGAGTGACGATATTTATACTTTTGATTGTAATTCCCTGGAAGTAAGTGACCATAAGAAGATAGCCATGGCTAATTTACGATTATGCATGGCTAATTTGGGTAGAGAATATCACCTAAGACGTGCTGGATATGGATTTTATCTTCAATCCTATTTTTTTAAGATTATCGGTATACTTATTCGTCAATTTAATTTAGATGGTGAAAACATACAATATATTGATGACCGAACTTTAGACTGGGTAAAAAATATTCTTAAATATATTGATAAAACCTATACCACAGGTAATCTGTCTTTAGATGAGGTTGCTAAGTTTGCCAATATGAGTTCTTCACGTTTTAGTCATCTCTTCAAGGAACGAGTAGGTATATCTTTAAAAAGATACATTACGTTATTACGTGTTGAACAGGCCAAGGAATTACTAAAGACCACTGATTTTACTATATTACGTATTGCTAATGAGTGTGGTCTCAATAACGAATCCCTTTTATATAGAACATTTAAAAAGCACGTTGGTATGACACCTAAAGAGTATCGAAAAGGTAATATAAAAGTCCATAAAAATAAAGTTGAACACGGTTATCAGATATCCGATGAAATCGTGATCCTTGATGCTATTTCTAACTTCATAGTATAGGGAAAGTATACTTATCTTTTAAATAATCAAAGAGGTTGGTAATAATATGAAGAGAGGAGTGTACTTGAGTATCGTATACTCCTCTTCTTTTCTCTCATAATGCCTTTACACCTTCTTCTCCTGTACGTATTTTAATCACATTCTGTACAGGATAGATAAATATTTTTCCATCACCAACTTCACCGGTATAAAGAACTTTCCGAGCAGTCTCAACTACTTTCTCAACTGGAACTTCACAGACTACAATTTCGAATTTAATTTTTGGAATTAGATTAATCTCTAAAGGAATGCCTCTATAGGTTTCTTTAATACCTTTCTGCATGCCACAACCTAATACATGAGTAATGGTCATACCTGTAATACCAATTTCATTGAGAGCTTCTTTTAAGTCATCGTATTTAGATGGGCGTGTAATAATATCTATTTTAGTCAATGTATCCATAATTAAATCCTCCTCAGATTATAGATTTAAATAGGCAGAGATACCATGTTCTATTGCATCCAAGCCATCAGCTTCTGTATCACCTGCAACTCTTAGACCAATGGTTTTCTTGATAATGCTAAAGGTTAGCCAAGCTAGAAAACCGGCTGAGGCTAATGCTATCAGTGTGCCAATTCCTTGAGTAAGAAGCAACCCTGGTCCAAAACCCAATAGTAGTCCACCATCTTTTGCAAAGAGACCGATAGCTATTGTTCCAAAACTTCCACAAACACCATGGACAGATATTGCTCCTACGGGATCATCGATGTGGAATTTCCGATCCAGTAACTCTACAGAAACAACCATTAATAGTGCACTTATTATACCAATAGCAATAGAGGCACCGAAACTTACCATATTGGCTCCAGCAGTGATACCTACAAGACCGGCTAGAGCACCGTTTAATGTAAGAGCAGCATCAGGTAATTTGTAGCGAAGAATGGAAAAACAAAGCGTAGCTAACGTTGCTGCAGCGCCAGAAAGTAATGTGGTTATAGCGGCATGGATCGTTTCTGATGAAGTAATATCAAGAGTACTTCCTGGATTGAATCCAAACCAACCAAACCAAAGAATAAGAACACCTAATGCGCCTAATGGTATGTTATGACCAGGAATAGCCTTGACTTTACCGTTTTTATATTTTCCTTGCCTTGGACCAACCATTTTAGCACCGATCAATGCACAGATACCTCCGACACCATGAACAGCGGTGCCGCCAGCAAAATCTCTAAACCCTAGATTGGATAGAAATCCACCACCCCAAATCCAGTGACCGATTAGGGGATAGATTAGCGTTGTAGCTACTATGCAAAAAAGCATATAGGAGGTGAATTTCGTTCTTTCTGCAACAGCACCTGAAACGATGGTTGCGCAAGTAGCTGCAAATATGGCCTGGAATAAGAAGAAGGCATAAAATGATATACCAGCCACTTCATCAGGTGTATCCATTAGCATAAAATAATTGGTACCTACAAATCCAAGAGTATCTTCTCCATACATGAGTCCAAATCCTATTAAAAAATAGCAAATGACGCCGATGGATACGGTGGTAAAGTTCTTCATAATAATGTTGACAGCATTTTTAGATTGAGTAAATCCTACTTCTACCATGGCAAAACCAGCATGCATCAAAAAAACCAGAATACTAGCTAATAAAACCCACATTGTATTAATTACATAAGTTGACATAACATCACTCCTAATAACAGAATATTGAGAAAAATCATAATACTATTCCGGACTAGTATGTATAATTTCAAATGAAAAAAGCAAAAAGGTCCATGCATACTTCCTATGCATGGACCTCATTGTCCTCATCAAATAATAATTTAATAAAAAGTATATAGCATCATTCTTGCTTTGTCAAGTAGAAAATAGGATTAAATTTTAGGTCTATACTAGAAGTATTGCAAAAAGCTTAAAGTATAAGGAGGCTTTATGGCGTGTTTATAGAAAATTTTTTCATGCACATACTAATGGAGATTGAAACTTAAATGCTAGGAGTGATGTTTATGATTATACGTTTCGGCTATGTTGCATTAGCACTAAATTTAGACAAAGTTACATCATCCAGTACACTGACCTTTGCACGATATAAAAAGATATTATCTGAGGAAAAGCGTTTAAATGAACTAAAAAGAGTGACTTTATCGAATACAGAAGCACTCTATAAAATACTTGAATATAATCAGGAAAGGGATATTCATTTTTATCGAGTAACATCAAAATTAATTCCACTTGCAACTCATCCAGAGGTCATGTGGGATTGGGAAAAGTATTTCACAATGGATTTACGATACATTGGCAAGAAGATTATTGAAAGTTCTATGCGAGTGGACAGTCATCCTGATCAATTCAATGTGATTAATAGTACCAAGGATGAGGTAGTGAGAAAAACTGGCATTAACCTTTTACATCATGCAGAGTTATTTGAATCCATGGGATTGGAACCTATGGATTCAAGAATGGTGATTCATGTTGGCAGCAGTCAAGGTGGAAAAAAGGTAGCATTAGATCGTTTTATAACCAACTTTATGAAGCTCGACCCTAGCGTACGAAAAAGACTAATGCTAGAAAACGATGATAAAGTCTTCAATGTGTCTGATGTGTGTTATATAAGTGAGAATCTTGGCATTCCTATAGTTCTAGATATTCACCATCATCGATGTAACCCAAGTGAGAAACCATTGGAAATGTATTTACCTCAAATCTTTGAAAGTTGGAGACAGGAAAAATGGCCAGCCAAAATACATCTATCTTCACCAAGAGAAGGTGAAAAAGATTTACGGAAGCATAGTGATTTTATTGATACTCATGATTTTGAAAATTTGATTCACTGTATTAAGCCTTATAACCAAGATTGTGATATAATGCTGGAATGTAAGCGTAAAGATCAAGCTTTGTTCAAATTGGTAGAAGATATAAAGAATTGTCATCCAGAATGGGAATGGATTGATGCTACAACCTTAAAAATATAAGAAATCATATTATAAAGTTTTGAAAGATTCTTTAAAACGATTTCCAGTAATTGTTTTTTGTGATAAACTGTATTTAAATGAATTCATTAGCATGGTAATGAATAAGATATCAAGTTAGGAGATTAATGATGACATTATTTACTATATTGTATGGTCATTAACCTATAGCACGCTCTCCTCCGATAGTTAAAAAGTGTATAATTGAACTAAATTCAAAGGAGAGAAAAAGATGAGTATAGTATTGGGCTATGCAGACATGAGTTGTTATGCATATTTAAATGATATGGATAAGCATGTTGATGCAAACATGCTAAAAAGAAAAATTGAAAGCGAAGAAATCATAGTAGCTAGAGAAAATAATAGTATCATTGGTTGGCTGAGGTTTAATTATTTTTGGGATAATACTCCATTCATGAACATGTTGTGGTTAGAGGAAGCTTATCGAAGTCAAGGAATCGGAAAAGCTTTAGTGAGTTTTTGGGAAGATGAAATGAAAAAGCAGAACTTTGATCTTGTTATGACTTCAACCTTAGCCAATGAATCTCCTCAGCATTTTTATCGGAAACTTGGTTATGTGGATAGTGGTAGTTTATTACTAGAAGCTGAACCATTAGAAGTTATCTTCGTCAAGAAACTATAATAGAATTAATAATAAAAGGGAATGACTCAAGTACATTTAAAGAGATGTACGTTAAGTATTCCCTTATTATTTGCTATAGGAATCAAATTTTTTAGTTGGAAAATAGGGTGGTGTGGATTTATGCGGATTCTAATGATTAATAGTAGTCGCCAGAAGGGAAATACAATCAAAGTACTAGATCTCATTCAGGAAGAAATAGCGGCAAGTGGACATCAAGTAGAATTAATCAATCTAACTCAATATAACATTAAGCGTTGTATTGGTTGTGAAAAATGTATATTCACAGATGCTTGTATATTACATGATGATATGTCATTGCTTATGGAGAAGTTGGAACAGGCAGACGGCATCGTTTTAAGTTCACCAGTATTCATGGGGCAGGTAACAGGATTGATGAAAAGTTTCTTTGACCGAACATGTAAATGGTTTCATCGTCCTGTTTTGGTAGGAAAACCTGCTATAGTTGTTAGTACAACTGCAGCCTCTGGGTTAAAGAATACCACTCAATATATGAAAGAAGTATGTGATCAATGGGGATTAGCACATTTGGGAGTTATCAAAAAGACTTATAAGGATATACCATATCAATTAAGTAACAATGAAAAAGACCTGATTAAAGGATTTTTAAGTTTTAATAGAGAAAAGTACCAACCATCAATGGCGCAGCTCATCCAATATCAAGTTCAGAAGGTTTTAGCTTTAAAAGTGATGAAAATTGATAAAGATTTTTGGGAGAGTAGAGGTTGGCATCAGCAGATTTACTATTATTCCTGCCAGATTAACTTTAGCAAGAAAATAGCGGCTAACTGGTTCTATAAAATGCTGTACAGAAAGGTTAACCCTGTTCAAGACTGAATTTAAATGTATATGGAATTGAAAGATTTACCCAATAGTACAAAAAAAGTCGAAAAATCAGTGAAACTCAGAAGATCATAGTGTATAATAGTAATTGACTAAATTAATAAAAATAAATGAGTTATTATAGAGGACGAAACTAATCTGTTGAGCTAACACAAATGTGTGCCTTCAATTGAAAACGCTTTCAATTCTTGGGAGAGGGGGAGTTATAATGTCTTTTAAGAAGGTCGTAATTATCGTATTGATGCTATGCACTTGTATACCTATTATTATCTGTGCAGTTTATTTTAATCTAGTTTATTCTAAGACGTTAATGGATGATCTAGAAAAGAGTATTATCACCAACATAGAATTCTCGAGACAAAACATTGAGAAAAATATGCGTTATTTAGAGGATACTTATATGCGAGTGGTGGCTGATGAGGGAATTAGTCAAAGCTTAAACACATTCAAGTATTCCACTGATCAGTATGAAAAAAACCAAATAAAATCGGATATGACCACCGAGCTTCAAAACATCCTCAATTTCTCATCCAGTTGGAGAGAAAAGGTTATTGATACCTTTTTTGTTTTTATGGATGAAGATAATTATGTAGGGGTTATTAGGCATGGAAAGCAGCAAGCTTTAATAGAAGAGCATAAAGAAATTTATAAGAATCAAAAGTTACTGAAGAAAGAAGGACAGTATTTCTTATCTAAGACAAACGATGATATTGTCTACCTTACAAGGGATTTCTATGAGTTAGAACAGTTCCAACCTATTGGTCAGTTGGTTATGGGTATCAATGTTAACCAACTTGTTAAAAGTGATGCCAGTAATGACTATTTGGACGAAAATGTCCAGCTGGTATTTGATAGTCATGGTGAAATTTTATCCTCTTCTTTAGAAGACAGTAGTACACAAGTTTCTGACCAGATTTATATGAATAGGAACAGCAGTCAAATATTTGAAACAATCATCAATGATAAAGCCTATTTTGTTGGGATTTCTAGGTTTGAGTATTATGACTACTATACAGCCATTTTAATACCAAAAGAGAGTGTTCAACAAAAGCAAATTAAGTTATCAAGGAACTTTACTATTATCATTTTGAGTATGGGGGCTATCACACTTATAATAGGTCTCATCGTTGCTAACTTTATTACACGTCCTCTAAAACTAATCACTGATGAATGCAAAGACAGTGTTGATAAAAACTTTATGACGAAGTTGCCAGAGTTCAAAGTGCTTGAATTTAATAATATATCCAGTGCCTTTAATACTATGCTAGCTAAGATAGACTATTTAATTAATCAGGTTTATAGAAAACAACTTTTACTACAAGAATCTGAGATGAAAATGTTGCAATCACAAGTTAACCCACATTTTATTTTTAATATTTTAGATACGATTGCTTGGGAGGCTTTAGCTCAAAAACAAAAAGAGATTTATGGTATGATCAATAGTTTAGCGGATATCATTCGCAACAACATGGTTTATGCTAACTTAGAAACCATTACAGTTCAACAAGAACTTAACTATGTTAAAGATTATGTCTATTTACAAAAGGTAAGATTTGAAGAGCGATTAGAAGTGGATGTAACCGTAATGGATGAAGCTATATATCAGTTCTATATTCCTAAGTTAAGTATTCAACCCTTTGTGGATAATGGTATTGTTCATGGTATAGAGAAGAAAGATGGACCAGGTCGATTAGAAGTGAATTTGAGATTAGAAGGAAATACCCTTATATGCCTCATTGAAGACAACGGTATTGGTTATGAGCATTCAATGGAAGCTGAACATAAGCATACAGGTACTGGTATTAGTAATGTGAATAAACGCATTAAGTTAAGGTATGGAGAGGCTTATGGGGCCACTGTTCATTCTAAAAAAGGTGAAGGAACAAAGGTAGTTTTGACTTTACCAGTGGATAGGAAAGGAGATCAACATGTATAGGGTCATGATTGTAGATGATGAAAATAAAATTAGACAGGGGTTAACATGGTTGATTGATTGGACTAAATTAGAATGTGAAGTGGTCTATAGTGCGAAGAACGGGGAGGATGCTATAGCAAATTTAGAAGAATATCAACCGCAGATTATTTTGACAGACATTAGAATGCCTAAGGTTAATGGGTTAGAGCTGGCAAAGTATATCTATGAAGCTAGATTAGCGATAGAAGTTATTGTATTAACGGGTTATGCTGATTTTGAATATTCTCGTCAAGCAATTAAATATAACGTTAGAGATTTTATCCTCAAACCTACTAGACATGAGGAATTGGAAAAAGCAATAGTAAAAACCATCGACTATATTCAAGAAAGAGAAAAAGTAAGGGGTTCTAAGGAAAAAAACTTGGAATTAGTCCTCTATAAAATGATTCATCATATAACATTGGATCAGAAAGAGAAAGTGATATTCAATCAATTGAATCAAAAAGGATTCCAATTTTACAGTTGCATCAGCGTCAAGGTATTTTTGAATACTGATGAAACAACGTCAAATGAGCATTATCTATTTAACTATTACAGACACATTATCAGAAAGTGCATTAAAGAGGTCTTTAAGGACATGGACCACTTAGTGCTTTTTCCTGGGAATGATAATGTTGTCATATACTTATTTGATTATGATACATGTGTAAGTGAGCATGAAAGAAAAAGATGTGCTTGCTGTGGAGTAATGATGAGTATTTTCGAGACCTTTGAAGATATTCAAGTGAAGATGGGGATTAGTCTTAACTATAAGGATATACAATATATGGCACAAGCATATGAAGAAAGTATGGCTGCTATTGAAAGTATTTTCTATGATAAGGAAGACGTTATCTTTACTTTCCGAGGAAATCATAGTTCAGATAGAAATCTTGGACAAAACAAGGAAATTGAAGAAGCTTTTAATGTTGTTGGCGAGGTCATGGCTAGTGGCGATAGTGATAAAATCGAGGAATACATTCACGAAGTTTTAAGATTAATGAAGGACGAGCGTCTAAATCCAGAGGCTTATAGGCATTACGCCTTTATTATTCTGGAGTTTTTAGCTAAGATTGATCCAGAGAATGTGTCAGCTAAGCGTTTGCAAGTCTATAAAAATTGTCATGTACAAATTACTGGAGCTCAGACTTCAGATGAAATTAATGATTCTATCTTAGGAGTGTTTAACTCTATTAAAAAGAGCTTTACAGAAGGGTCTAAGCACCGCTTAGTTAATGAAGCTAATGATTATATCAGCAGTCATATAGACAAAAACATCAGTTTGCAAGATGTAGCAAAAAGTTTACATGTGAATAGTAGTTATTTAAGTCGTTTATATAAAAAAGTGACTAACAAAACTTTAACCTTTGCTATTACAACAAACAAAGTTGAATTTGCCAAAAATCTCTTGATCACAACAGATCAAAAGGTCTATGATATAGCCCGTGCTGTTGGAATAGAGGATGCAGCTTATTTTTCTCAACTATTTAGGAAGCATACCGGCTGTAATCCTTCAGATTATCGAAGCAAAGGAAGAATATCATAAATTATTGCGGAGAATTAAGCTTGAAGTTAAACTATAAGAATTTTGACCTATAGGTAAAAAAATTAATAGTTAATCAACCTTAATAATAAGACAAGCTATTTTCCTGATTAATTCTATGAAACCGGCTGAAGCTTATCTTTACAGTTATCGGAATAGTAAACCTAGAGCTGTAAGTGATGTAGCTTTTTGTGAGAAATATACATGGTGGTAGAGCATTGAGGTGTTATTATGATAATTTTGCCTATAGATGGTCAAAATATTAGATTGTGACTGGCAATTGTTTATAGTAACATACTAACTGTAGTAAGGTTATTTATCTATTTTAGAGGAGGGATTCGATGTATAACCGTTTAATAAAATTAACTTTAGTTATTGCATTATGTTGTAGTGTGGTGCTAGCAGGGTGCAGTAGCACTGATAAGGAGTCAAACACTGATACTTCAAAAGGTACGACAACTACGAAATCAACTGATGATAAGAAATCAGCAGAAGAACCAGTTTCAATCTTATTTCCTACATTCCAAGTTGGGGTAAACTCAAGTGCTCCATTATTAACAGAAAATCTAAGATTATTCGAGGAGCAATACGGTGATAAGATTAATGTTCAGCTTGAAGAGATTCCTGGCGACCAAGCTTATGTAGATAAAATGAAAATTTTATTATCAGCTGGTGATTTACCAGATTTAGTTTATGCCGGGGGCTATAATTTATTAGATTTAGCTTTAGCAAAAGATCAAGTTGTTGACTTAACAGCTTATCTTGAAGCAGATCCAGAGTGGAAAGAATCTTTCACTGAAGATGACCTAGCATTTAACTCTCGTGATGGTAAATACTACGGTGTGCCAGAAGAGAAACAGCCTATTGGTTATTTCTACAACAAAGAATTATTTGCTCAAGTTGGTATAGAAGGACCTGCAAAAACATGGGATGAATTCTTTGAGCAATGCGAGGTATTATTAGAAGCAGGTATTATACCAGTATCAATGGATTCAGCAGATTCAGGTTGGGTTACAAACCTTTGGTTGAACTCAATGGTTGCTACTAGTGGTCCAGAAGGCTTAGAGTTTGCAAATGCTTACTATCCAAAAGACTTTAATAATCCAGCATTTATCGATGGTATGAGCAAAATTCAAATGATGTATCAAAAATACACAACAGTTGATGCTGTTGGTGGTAAATACGAACATGCTGCAAACAATTTCTTATCAGGAAAAACAGCTATGATCGCAAATGGTCCATGGATGATCGCAGACTTTAATGATTCTGATAAAACTGAAGAAGGTTTTGCAGATAAAGTTGGCTCAGCTATTTATCCTGGAAATGGACTTTATGATGCACCTATGTATGGTTATTTTGTAGCTTCAAAAGATGAAGCTAAAGCAGATGCAACAGTTGAATTCTTAAAATTCATTACCGATGAAGAAGCTCAATTAAGAGGATTAGATATGATCGGTAGAATTCCAGCATCACCATCTATTGAATTAACAGATGAAATCAAAGCTAAATATCCTTTATTAGCGGAATTAATTGAAGCATCAGCAGCTGTAGAATATCGTTATCCAACAACTCAATCTGCATGGTATCCGAATGTAGTTGATCGTTTTAGTTCAGAAGCTCCAGCTCTAGCAACAGGTGATATTACACCAGAAGAGTTTGCAGAAAGAATGACAGAAACAGCTGAGAAAAACTAGAGTGTGAATGATATGTGATAAATGATTTATACACTGTTATTGGTAGCAATAACAGTGTATAAATTCAAATTTAGTATCATGAATTCAGAATATTACAATAAACGAAAGGACAGGGAAGATGGATAAAAAAAGAAATTTATATATAGCAATTTTCTTAATGCCCGCCATTATTATATTCGTCATCATATATCTTATACCTGTCTATAATGTTATAACCACATCCTTCTTAGAATGGAATTTGTTTGTGGGTGATAAGACATTTATAGGTTTGGATAATTATATAAATGCATTTACGAATGATAGTCTCTTTATGGCTAGTCTAAAAAATACACTTATTTGGGTTGTCTTACAAGGAACATTTCATGTTGGGCTAGGTACAATGGTAGCATTGTTTCTAGCAGATAAACCAAAAATGTGGAAGTTTATGCGTGTTTCTTACATGCTTCCTAACATGATTTCTGGTGCAGCATTTGCAATTATTCTACTGAATATTTATAACCCAGAAATCGGTTTAATCAATCAGTTCATTAGTTTTCTAGGTGTTGAGAACTTTCAGCAAAACTGGTTCTTTGATACGTCAACAGCCTTCTTTGCTGTGACAATGACTTGGCTTCCTTATGCGGGTTTGGTAGCGATTTTAGTTCTTGCAGAAATAATGTCCATACCAACATCGTTGTATGAAGCAGCAGCCATTGCAGGCGCAACGAAGTTCCAACAAAAACTATATGTAACATTACCATTACTTAAAAATATTATAGGGACTTGTGTTCTTATTTCTGCTACAAGTATGCTAAAGGAATTTGAACACATTTACTTAACAACAAACGGTGGACCAGGATCTACCACATTAAGTTTACCATTGTATTTATATAAAACTGCTTTAATCGAGAATAATTACGCTTATGCTAATACAATGGGTACCATACTTGTTATCATTGGATTCTTAATTATCTTTGTTATTAATAAATTATTCGTTTTAGGTCATTCTGACAGATAAGAAGGAGGGAAGCGGATGAAAATATCAGAAAAAATAACTCAGTTTTTTAAATATGTTTTTTTATGGATCATTACACTAATTACATTGATTCCCTTCTTGTGGATATGGATGTCATCTTTTAAATCCAATAAGGAGATATTAACTTCTGCATTAGCGCTGCCTACAGAGTTTTCATTTGAAGGCTACATTGACGCTTTCAATACAGCGCCATTATTGAATTATTATATGAACAGTATTATCGTGGTAGTAACCTCCACTCTTTTAGGAGTGTTTCTAGTTGGGATGGCAGCTTATGTTATCGCACGTTTTGATTTCAAATTCAAAAATATTATTTTTGTCACACTATCAGTTTCTTTATTATTACCTATAACGGCATTGATTTATCCCATTTATTCAGTGATTAGAGGTTTAGGGTTATATGATACAAGAAGCGGTCTTATACTTGTGAATATTGGTTTAGGTTTACCTACGACTTTATATATTTTGAGGAGCTACTTCTTAAGTATTCCAAAAGAATTAGAGGAAGCTGCCTATATAGATGGTTCAGGATTTTTTAGAACTTATTTAAGCATTATGATTCCTATTGCAAAACCTGGTTTCGCTACAGCAGCGGTTTTACAATTCATATTAGGCTGGAATGAATTCTTATTTGCACTTGTTATTACTGATTCTAAGCGCGTTCGAACAGTACCCTTGGCTATTAATTATTTCTTATCCCAGTTCTCATTTGACTACAGAGCATTATTTGCTGCTATTGTAATTATTACGATTCCAAGTATTATTGCCTTTGTAGCCTTACAAGAACAGGTTGTGGATAGTTTAGCAGCTGGTTCTGTGAAAGGATAAGAAATGATGTAGTATATGTTTGAGGTGATCTACCTCATTCTCATCATTTTTTAGGAGGAATCGAAATGGGAAGTAAAAAAATGAAGTCTTTGATCAGTGTAGTACTAACAGTAATATTAGCAATGGGCTTATTTGGAGGTAACGTAATGGCAAAAGAAGATCAGTACAAATACTTAGGCGTAAGAGGAACTACAGCGACTCTGCTAGACATTCTGCAACTACAAAACAGTGGTAACATCATGTTTATTGGTGCTCATCCAGATGACGAAAACAACGCTTTACTGACTTACTTGAACAAAGGACTTCATTTGAAAACTTCTTATTTAGTAGGTAACTGGGGGGAAGGCGGACAAAACGAAATTGGTGATGAACTGTATGCTGGACTCGGTGTCATACGTTCGCAAGAGCTTGCTTCAGCTAGGGTAATTGATGGTGCAAAGCAATTATTTTTTGGCGCTTCTGACTTTGGTTATTCTGTTTCAACAGAAGAAACATTTAGTATTTGGGACAGGGAAGTTCTACTGGGAAATATAGTAAGACATATTAGAACCGAAAGACCAGATGTTATCTTCTCACACCATAGAACTGGAAAAGGTGATCATGGTCAACACATGGCTACTGGAGTTATGCTTGAAGAAGCTTTTACAGCAGCAGCTGATCCTAATCGTTTTCCAGAACAGATTACTGAAGAAGGGTTACAACCTTGGCAAGTTAAGAAACTTTATCAAGCGATAAGTTCTAGAGATATTGAAAAGGGGATGACCTATGACTTAGAACTTAACCTAGGTGAGTATTCGCCTATATTGGGCATGTCATACAGTGAATTAGGTGCCTTATCTCGTTCAATGCATCGATGCCAAGGCATGGTTAGAACACCCAAGAAAGGTGAAAGCATCTCTAGATGGATGTTGAGCCAAACAGTTGTAGGACAAAAAAATAGTGGTGTTATGGACGGTATTGATATCAGCTTGGACAAAATCAGCGATTTACTTCAAGATGATGATCAATATTCTACTATGAAAGCTGAATTTGATAAGCTTAACATAATAATCGATACCATTATTAATAAATATGACCCTAAGAATGAAGCGGTCATTTACGAGGATTTAACTACTGGAATCGAATTAGTTAGATCGTTAAAAGAGAATGCTCAAGCAAGTAGTGTAGAATCTGTGCAAAAAGATTATGCAATACAGTATTTAGAGCAAAAAGAAGAAGATTTCGAAACAGTTATGAAGGATGTTTTTGCAATTGCTGTAGATATAAGTTTATCAGATGAGACTGTTATACCAGGACAAAGCTTTAGTGCAACAGCAACGGTCTATAATAGAGGTCTGGGAGTCTTAGAAGATGTTAATATTCATGCTAACCTTCCAGAAGGCTGGGTAATAGATGACAACACTAAAGCCATTGGTCAACTCAAGGCTGGTCAGTCAGGGCTTATTGAATTTAACATAACAGCAGGAGCAACTGCTTTTACAGATGCCTATGATCTATCACCATTAGATATTGCCGCATCCTATTCATACAATAGCCAAACAATGAAAGTGGATAGCTTCAACGAATTAAAATTAGTTCCAGCTTTATCAGTGGCGGTAACACCTGAGAGAGCAATGTTAATAGCGTCCGAAGAAGTACAGAGGAACACGCTTAACGTACTTGTTCGTAACAATTATGAGGGATATGTAAGTGGTCATGTTGAATTTGATTTACCAACAGGATGGCAATTAGTAAGTACAGATACTAACTTTGAAATAGACAGAGAAGATCAAGAAACATCTGTAACAATAGTCATAGAAGTTCCAGCTGATGTCAGTGGTGATTTTAATCTCACAGCTACAGTGGTAGCTAATGAACAGAAATTCCAGCAGGGATATGAGATCATTGAATATCCTCATATCTACACCAAACATCTCTATAAACCAGCTAACTATCAATTAACGATAGTAGATGTAAAAGTTGCTGATGGTATCAAAGTAGGTTATGTGGATAGCGGTTATGATAAGGTTTATGAATCACTGGAGCAAATGGGTGTCAATGTAACCTTATTAACTGCAGATGATTTAGCTACTGCAGACTTAAGTGTCTATGATACGATTATGCTAGGGGTAAGGGCTTACAAAGCTAGACCTGATTTAGTAACGTCTAACGGACGATTACTTGATTATGTTGAAAAGGGTGGCAACTTGGTTGTGCAGTTTAATAAAACATTTGAATGGCAGCCAGAATTTGCGCCATACCCAATTGAATTAAGCAGTACCAATATCAATGATGAAAATGCAGAAGTTACTCTACTAGCACCGGATCATGCAGTTTTTAATGCTCCTAATCAAATAACTGACCAAGATTGGGATAACTGGTTCCAACAAAGAGCTGAGTGGACAGCTGAATCTTGGGATAAAGAGAATTATACGGAGTTAATGTCAGCAGCTGATCCTGGTCAAGAAGATGTACCAAGAGATGGCACTTGGTTAGTCGCTGAGTATGGTGAAGGAACCTATATGTATACATCAATTGTATGGCATTTAGAATTAGATAATCTTGTTCCAGGTGCCTATAGAATGATAGCCAATATTTTGAGCTTA
Organism: Vallitalea okinawensis; assembly: GCF_002964605.1. NCBI lineage: Bacteria > Bacillati > Bacillota > Clostridia > Lachnospirales > Vallitaleaceae > Vallitalea > Vallitalea okinawensis. The sequence continues at coordinate 538,688 of NZ_PQDH01000001.1, read as the reverse complement.
TCAGAGCAATAAACTCCACCTTAATAGTGAGAAAGGGTAAAACAGTGCAAACTGTTTTACCCTTTCTCACGTACTCAACGTTTAACCACTTAATATTTCAACCAGAACTTTATCGGCTTAATTAAGAAGTACTGCTTGTTTATCTTATCTTTAATAAATAGAAGATAAGTGATAAGTATGTCTACCTCTTCGTCAGTTATATTATCAGAACTGTAGCGAGCCTTCTCAAAAATCTTTGTTACATCATCAAAACTATCATCGATATACCACAACTCATGATGAACTCGTTTACAATAATCGGAAGCCGTTTCGTAAGGTTGCTTACCTAGCTTCAATAATTTATAACCATATAAGATTCTTTTATAAGCAAATATAACTTTATTGGTGTTATTTTGTGCTTTGAAGCTGATGACTCGATAGGTTTTATACATAAATGGTGATAATAATAACAAAATCCAGAAGATTAACTTGATGCGACCTTTCATTTCTTCCGTAAGAAACACTGTTTCTTCATCAGGTGTTTCAGGCTGGTTAGCTATATCTGTTGGATCAAAAGGTGTAATAACTTCTTCTTCCGGTAGGGCATTTCTATAGGATGTAAAAAAGGGTGCTGTTGGCTCAAATGGCATCCAACCAAAACCTTCAAAATAGACTTCAACCCACGCGTGAGCATTTTGTTCACGGATAGTAACTGTTTCTGTATCCATGAGGTCAGGATCGTAAATGTTTTCGTATTCTTCCATATCAATAGATGGTATACGGTATCCAGTCACATAGCGGCTCGGCAATCCAAGCATACGCACCATCATAGCCATTGAAGAAGCGTAGTAAGTACAATAACCTTCTCCTGTTTCAAGTAAAAAGTATGAGATAAAATCAGCATTTTCAGGTACAGGAGGTACATCCAATGTATAAGTAAACTGACTAGCTAGATAAGATTCAATAGCCCTTACCTTATCATAATTGGTTTGATAAGGTGCAGTAATGTTTTCAGTCAAAGTATAAACTTCTGGGTCGATGGTATCCGGAATATTCATATAAGCTTCAGTTGTTGCTAATGAATCTTTGCGATAAGCTAAATCTCTACCTTCGGTAAGATCAGTATCTAAACCAATATAACTTTGCCTCAAATAGTTATGAAAAACTGGGTCATCAAAATTGTAATGAATAGAACTTACCTCATAAGTAGTACCTTGTTTTAATGGATACCTAGCTGATATGTTATCTTGAAAAGAGAGGGTATATTCATTCTCAGTAGTTGCCATTGCACTGTCAGGTATAATACCCTGAACATTATAAGGTTTAAATAAAGCATAACTGACTAGATTATTATATTCAATCGTCATTTCATCTGCTTTGATAGGATAATCTTCTAAGGTTAAGGTATTAGGTAAGGTTAATTCATTTAATGGAACCCCATAGGATAACATACGTAAATGATGAATACCAAAAAGACTTTGCTCTAATAAAGTTGAATAGTAAGTATCCAGTTCAATAGAGATACTCAATTCATCTGATGACTTGGCCCAATTATTATCCTCATACTCAAGGTAGGTCGTACCAATTAAATAATCTGCATCTGATTTTGTCAATGTCATGACAACTGTTTGATCCTGATTTTCTAGACCTTCAAAGTTTGTTTTTTGGTAGTCGTAGACAACAGTTCCACCATTCAAAGGTGAATCCTCGAATATATCCAAACTTTGTACATAATAGGCGATATCTTTAATAAAATTTAAAGAGTCTGGGTAATTTACATGTACATAGGCGGATGACGTTAAAACCATGAGTGAGAAAACAGCTGTTAATACAAAACCTACGAGATACTGTAGTGCGTTACTGTTGTCATTTTTTCGGTATTGATACATCATGTAATAAAGCATGGATGCAAAAGCAAACAATAAGAAACCTTCAAAACTCGCATTCATGTTGAAAAAGCCTGGTAATGTATAGAGTAGTAGACCCGGCAAGATGATGATAATGGGATTGAAACGTTTTAATCTAAACTCGAAGAAATACAATACCAAATCTAATGAAAGGATAATTACAGTCAGCATGGTGTCTTGAAAATAGGTTGGGAACTTGTGTGAAACCATAGAGTGTTGTATAGCATCAATAAAATCACCGATAAAATAATAGAGGTTAAATCCCGAGTCCTCTTTATCAAGAACCGAAGCTCCTAGGAATATAAAAAGTAAAAACATGGCTGTTGTAAATGTAACACGATTATAAAAGGTTAAGGCAATCATGAGGATCAAGATGAAAGAAATCTTAATAACTTCGTACAAAGTTAATTCATAGTTCAACAATGTGATTAACCCAAAAACAATGCTAAGGTTAAAACAGGCTATGAGAAAATTCCTTACGACATAATTACCAATACTATAGCTTTTTTTCATCTTTACACCCCCTCATATAGTTCCGTAATATGGTCATCGAGATTAACGAAAAAAGGATGGATGCTATTGTTTTGCAATAAATCTCTATAACTTTCTTTATCTTTTGCTGATAAGGTTTTAGGTGAGATAAAGAAAAGATATATTTTGTAGGTAGCATTAGCTAATTCATGTATACTGCCCAGAAGCTCGTTGTTTAAATGGCTTGTTACGATGATCAGATTTTTATTATGAGAATCATGACAAGCTAAGGTTTTACTAATCACTAAAGAGTTTATACTAAAGCTAGAGCGGAAATAGACCTTTGATACATGTTCATAAGCTTCCTGGAATTGCTCTGCAATTTTAAAGTCATGAGCGTATTCAGACGTATAGATTTCCAGTGGGAGACTATTTTGAAGACAGTGATTGATGACCGCCACAGAAGTTTCAATAATTTTATCCATGATTTGTATTTTAGCTTTGTGGGTAATAGGATATAGGTCGATAAACATAGAAATATTATTGTTCTTGATGTCGTGATAGTTTTTTACTAACAATTCATTATGTTTACTAGATAACTTCCAGTGAATATCGTGAAGTGTATCACCGTAACGATAACTCCTGATATCTGAAACAATCTCTTTATTCCCTTTTGCTAGCTGATGAATATTACGATAGGTTTCCATCAAAGCAGGTCGAATGGTTATGTTCTTAAGAGGGATAACGCGAGGATATACCAATATCATAAAAGGGTCCTTGTTTCTTTTCTTTACACGAAATAGACCAAGAAAATCTTTGAAGACAACACGATCTATACCGATTTTATATTCACCCCAATAAAGACATTTGAGAGGAATACTAATCTCATGATGATCAAAAGGAAGAAGATGAACGTTATTACTCACATAATGATGATCTTCAAAAACTTCACGATCTCCAGAGAAGATGATTCGTATAGGTGGATAGGGGATAATGGTTCTGTTCTTAAAGCGATAGTTATAATGAATTCGATTACCTTTTATAATACGTTCTGTATCAATAGATTCATCATAGGTAAAGGTAAATCTAGCAAATAGTAAGTGTAAAAAGCTTACCAAAGGTAAGAAAAGCAATATGAAAAAAATTAGTGATGGTATAACACCTCCATTAAAATAGATGACTACACCTGAAGCTATAGTCAACAAGAGGTAAAAAATACGAGTAAAAATCATCTTTTTTTCACCACCGGCAGTGAGGTATCTTTAATAATTTCACTGATGATTTGCTCTGAAGTCACTTTCTTTAATTTAGCTTCTTGATGTAAGACTAATCGATGAACCAAAACATTTTGAGCTAATGATCTTACATCATCAGGTAGTACATAAGATCGGTTATTCATGAAAGCCATTGCCCTTGAAGCTAGAGATAAGTGTAAGGAAGCCCTGGGACTAGCTCCTAATTGCACATAGGGATGAGATCGGGTTTTACCAACCAACTCTATGATATAATCATAAATGCTTTCTTCGATTTCAATATCTTCACGAACGATCTTCTGCATTTTAATTAATTCCTCACAACTAACAACGGATTGAAGTGTATCTAGAGGATTTGTTTTTTGATATGCGGTTAAAATGGCCCACTCCTCATTAGCATTGGGGTAACCTAAGGAGATTTTCATGATAAAACGATCTATTTGCGCCTCGGGTAGGGGATAAGTACCTAGGTACTCCACTGGGTTTTGTGTAGCAATAACCATAAAAGGTTGAGGCAGCTTATAGGCTTTACCATCAACAGTAACTTGCTTTTCTGACATGACTTCCATTAAACTTGACTGTGTTTTAGGTGGTGTACGGTTGATTTCATCTGCTAAAATAATATTGGCCATAATTGCCCCTTCAACATATTCAAAACTGTTCTTTTTAGGATTGAACATAGAGAAGCCAGTGATATCTGAAGGCATAACATCAGGAGTAAATTGAATACGTTTAAAATCACCTTCGATGGATTTCGCTAGTGCGTTTGCTATAGTTGTTTTACCTACACCAGGGACATCTTCAATAAGTACATGGGAGTTGCATAATAGAGCTGTAAGGAGTAGCTTGATTTCATTTCGTTTCCCAATTACAACATTCTCAATATTTTCTATAATGGATTCGACATTATATTCTGAATTTTTCACATAATCACCACTTTCTGTATAACTATAAATATTATACTATGGAAATTGCTATAATCAAAGAACTTTTGGATAAGAGTTGAAAAATTTCTCAATTCACCTTAAAATAAAAAGAGGAATATAGAAAATGAGGTGAAAAATGAGTAAAGTTATCGTCAATAAGAAATATTTGCAATCTCGAGTCAAGAGAGACCTACTATTAGGTTTTTTAATGGTTTTAACTGGGATAGCAGGTATCATTATATTATCTGATTTTGGTATGGCTCCAACCTTGTATATGTTAATACCCTTCGTTGGATTGGTTATTCCTGGTGTTTTCTATTTTAAGACCTTTTCAAGAGAAAGAGAAAGATTAAAAAAAGATGATGCGGCCTTAAAAGATCTTAGCAGATTACCAGAAAAATATACTGTTCTAAGAAATGTTTATGTTCCTTATCAAGGTAATATTATTGAATGTGATTTTGTTGTAATTGGAGAAAATGGTATTTTTGTTATGGAGGTAAATGGGACAAAGGGACATATCTATGAAAGTAAAGACATTAACTATTGGCTACGTTACTTGTCAAAAAGAAAAGCAAAGATCTTTGTAAAAGCAATCGGTAATCAAAGTACTGTGGTTGACAGAAAAGTACTAGCTCTAGCAGAGTATCTTTTACGCTTTAATGTACATACTTGGATTCAAGGTATTGTTTATTTTAGTAATAAGCGATCTGAAGTTGAATTGGTCAATCAAAAAGCTGTATTTAGTGATCAATCGGAATTACTAAGTTATATAACAAGTTATCCAACGAAAATTGAACTGGATGAATTAAAGATAGAAAAAATCGTAAAACTGCTTCATTTGGATACATTAGCAAAATAAATTTAGTTATTTCTATTGACTTTATATGAAGGATATGATAAAATAACTTTCAAATAAGCATATCGTTACTAAATTCGTTGATTGAAAGTAGTAAGTTTTAATTTAGTCGTTGCAGCGAGCTGGTGATAGTGGAAGGCCGGTACGAACGTTAAGACTGAATGGATTCATGAGAAGCTGGGTGAACATGTTTGTAAGTAGCCTTTGCCGTACTTCCTACGTTACAGGATAGGATATCATGTTGTATCTGAAAAAGTTGATTCATTAGGTGGCTAATAACTTCGTCCTAGGGCGGAGTTTTTTTATGTGCAAACCTTAATATTTAAGGTCATTGATCTAATGGATTAAGTTGGGTGGCACCGCGAGCACTTCGTCCCAATGCTGGGAGGGGTGCTTTTACTGTATAAAGATATGAATTTAGTGCGAAATATAAAATCAAAATACTGAATAATTAGAATAATAAGATGATTAACTGCATGACTGATAGTATGACATTGTAGAGAATCAATTAATGAAAGGATGATGATGAGATGAGACATCAATTTGGAGAATTTGGAGGTCAATATGTACCTGACCCAGTAGTAAAAGCTTTAGGAGAATTAGAAAAAGCATTTGAAGAAGCTATTGAGGATTCAAGTTTTATTGAAGAATACAAGATGTATTTAAAAGAATACGTTGGACGCCCTAGTCCTTTGTTCTATGCTGAAAACATGACCAATGATTTAGGGGGAGCAAAAGTATACCTTAAGAGAGAAGATCTTAACCATACTGGCGCTCACAAGATTAATAATGTTATCGGTCAAATATTATTGGCAAAGCGGATGGGAAAGAAGAAAATTATTGCTGAGACAGGTGCAGGCCAGCATGGTGTTGCTACAGCTACTGCGGCAGCAATGTTTGATATGGAATGTGAAATTTTTATGGGGGAAGAAGATACGATTCGCCAAAGACTCAATGTGTTTAGGATGGAAATGCTTGGGGCAAAAGTTACACCTGTTACAACGGGTACACGTACTTTAAGTGATGCTGTTGATTTTGCCATTGCACAATGGGTAGAAAGAATTGATGATACCTTCTATTTATTAGGTTCAGCTGTAGGACCACACCCTTATCCCGTTATTGTTAAAGAGTTTCAAAAAATTATTGGTAAAGAAGCCAAGAAACAAATTCTAGAAAAAGAAGGTCGCTTACCAGATTATTGTATAGCCTGTGTAGGCGGTGGTAGTAATGCTATAGGTTTATTTGCAGAGTTTGTACCTCATGAAGAAGTGAAGTTAATTGGTGTAGAAGCAGCAGGTAAAGGAATTCATACTGATGAACATGCTGCTACTATGACACTTGGTAAAGAAGGTGTGCTACATGGCATGCGTACAATATATGTTCAGGATGATAATGGTGATGTGAAACCTGTTTATTCTATTTCAGCTGGACTTGATTATCCTGGTGTAGGACCAGAACATGCATATTTTAAAGAATCAGGAAGAGCGGACTATTTTGCAGCAACAGACGAGGAAGCAGTAGATTCCTTTTTGTACTTATCAAAAACAGAAGGGATTATACCTGCCATTGAAAGCTCACATGCTATAGCTTATGCTAGAAAATTTGTTCCCACATTATCAAAGGATGAAATTGTTATTATCAACGTCTCAGGAAGAGGCGATAAAGATGTAGAAGCTATCGAAAGCTTTTTAAGAAATCGCTAATCCCCTTTTATGCCTTGCACTCCGGTGTGAGGCTTTTTTCATTCTCAAGGAAAATCCTCTTATACTCACACATTCTTCACATAATTCTTTGATATTAGTCACAAAATCATAAGATATGATATGTCTACAACTGTATTAAAACTCATGGTATAATTGAAGAAAAATGATTGAACATGGTGATTAAAGTGGATAAGAGAATTTTTTTAGTTGAAGACGAAATAAAGTTAAACACCCTTTTAACTAAATATCTTGAGTTAGAAGGTTATCAAATTACATCCTTTTACGATGGTCAGACTGCCTCTAAGTGCATTAACCATTCACCGGATCTTTGGATATTAGATATCATGCTGCCAGATATGGATGGCTATCAATTGATCAAAGAAATAAAGGATTTTAACCAACAAATACCTGTCATTTTCATTTCTGCTAGAAATGAAGAAGTTGATCGATTAGTTGGTCTTAAATTGGGGAGTGATGATTATCTGGCTAAGCCTTTCCTACCACAAGAATTGGTTATTCGTACCAACAACCTTTTTAGAAGGATTTATCCTGAGAAAGAGAAGCCTGAGATTAACAAGCTTAGTGATTATATTCTAGATTATCAACAAAGAACAGCTTTTTATAAAGAAGAAGAAATCATATTAACTCGAAAAGAATTTGACCTGCTTCATTTCTTTAGTAAAAATAAGAATATTGTCGTTTCTCGGGAACAGATTTTACTCAATGTATGGGGAGATACTTATTTTGGTTCTGATAGAGTTGTTGATGATACACTGAGAAGAATTAGAAAAAAATTAGAATTAATTAATATTGTTACAATCTATGGCATAGGTTATAAGCTGGTGATAAAATGATACATTTTAAGTCCTTAAGTATGAAAATCTGGTTTACCTATATACTATTGATCATGACGTTGACTATTGTAATAATATCTATAGGTTTTCTAAATAGAAATAAACTTAAGAAGGATACCATCTATGAGTATTTAGAATACCTACAAAGGGTTGAGTACGGGCTTCAGTATAATCAAGACTTAGAGATAAGTATAAGCAATGAATTAGCTAGGGATTTGGATGATTATTTAGATGATTATGATGCATTTATACCTGTTTATCATGTCGTAATAAGTACAGACCACAACCAAGTTACCTTCTTAGATCAATTAACCTATCACAAGTATTCAAGTAAAGAAAACATGCTTTTAGAGTGGTTGAATAGTTTTAAGAAGAATAATAACTTAGAAAAAGGCAGGTATACAACTATATTAAATGGAAGTAAAATAATTATGGTTACAAATCAAGTTGAATTAGAAGATGAAAACTTAGTATTGCTATCTTTTTCTCCTTTTAAGGTTGATTATTTTGATATTTTAAAATCATTTGCTATGCCATGTCTTTTATCTTTGTTTGGATTTATTGTAGCCAAGATCGTTTCAAAAAATATAGTAGGATCTCTAAAAAAAATAGAAGATTATGCTCATGATATTTCTAAGAAAGAATGGTCAGAACCTTTAAGCTTAGATAGGGCAGATGAAATTGGGCGTTTGGCTATTACCATGAACCATATGCAAGAATCTCTTAAAAGTGCCGAGGAGCATGAGCGTGAAATGCTTCAGTGTATCTCTCATGACTTAAAAACTCCTGTCATGTTAATAAAGAGCTATGCACATGCACTTATTGATGGTATATATGTCAATGAGCCTGAAGAAAATTTAAATATCATTATCGATGAGGCTAATCGATTGGAACATAAGATTAAACAACTACTTTATCTCAATACATTAAGTTATGCTTCTGATTTTGATGACTTGAATGAGAGTGTAGAAATCAGTGAGACCATAGAAAATATTCATAGAACTTTTAAAATGACACGAGATGATATTAACTGGAAGATGACTTTAAATAAAGTTATGGTAAAGGGAAATAAAGAAAAATTGAGAGTAGCCTTTGAGAATATTATGGATAATCAGGTTAGATATGTTATAAGTAATATTTCAATTGAGGTATTAGATATGGGAGACTTTGCAATCATCAAAATTTATAATGATGGTATACAAATTAAAGAAGAGCTATTAAAAAATATCTTCAAAACTCTTTACAAATCCAAAGATGGAAAATTTGGCTTAGGATTGTCCATTACTTCTAAAATCGTTCATCTGCATAACGGAACCATTGATGCAATGAATCTTAAGAATGGTGTTTTATTTCAAGTTAAACTCCCAAAAGCATAAAAAATATTTTCCAGTAGAATTTTCTTCTTTGATAAAATATTTGACTAGTCAAATAAAAAGGACTATAATATCTGTTAGATATTAAATAGAGCGGGTTATAGGAGGGAAATTTATTAAACCTAATGTTAACATTCGAAGATTATATAGGTTAATTCAGTCTTGCATAAGTGATGAGATAAAACAATATGGTTTAAGCAGTGGGTTGTTTAATTTTATAGTAGAGTTAGGTGATAATGGCGAACTCAATCTATCCAGCTTAAGTAAAGCAGTAGGTGTTGATAATGGGCATACAACGAGAGCAATCAATAAGCTGGTTCAACTAGATTATGTTAAGAAAGTTAAAGATGAAAAGGATGCTAGAGGTTACAGAGTGTATTTAACTGACAAGGGATTAATCGTTTATAATAAGATGTATAAACATGTATCCAATATGCTAAATGAAGTATCTAAAGATGTTGATGCGAATGATCTAGAAGTTTATTCAAGAGTGGTTGATCAATTATATGATGGTTTCAAGGCTTATCAAAGGAAAAAAAATGACTGCCAATAAATTTTTATCAGCAGTCTGTTCTTAGATTTATTGTGGTCGACTTACAAACATTTGTGTGAACATATTACCATATTGACCACCTTGTTGAATACCTATACCGATATGAGTCATATCTGGATCAAGAATATTTTTTCTATGTCCAGGTGAATTCATTAAAGCATCGTGAGCGCTAGTTGAATTTTGATTACCAGCAATGTTTTCAGCAGCTTTCACGTAGCTAATACCAAAATCTTTCATCATATCAAAAGGACTACCATAAGTTGGTGAATTATGGCTAAAATAATTATTATCGATCATATCTTGAGATTTTATACGTGCAACATTAGTTAGTTCCATATCAGCTTTTAATGGTTGAAGACCATTTTGTGAGCGTGCTTCATTAACAAGTCTTAACATCTCTTGTTCTTGATCGGTTAGTGTACCATTATCTGTATTAGCATCAGGCGTTTCAGCGCCATCGTTTTGACCATTATTAGGAGTTTCTGGCGTTGTACCTTTATCCCCAGCACCTTCACCATTGGTACCTGGAGTTGCTCCACCAGCACCTTGACCAGCTGTACCAGCATCAGCGCCTTGGCCGCCTTGACCAGCTGTACCGGCATCAGTACCTTGACCACCTTGACCAGCTGCTTGGCCAGTTTCAGCTACGATAGGTTTACACTCATTAGCTGATACAAATCCGATGGTATTATCAGGAAGCTTTACAGCGTACCAATCTTCAACTTGATTGACTACGTTGAGGGTAGCATCCTTATTAGAAGTTTGAGCAACTGGAGCATCAGCAGAACAGCCAGTTCTTACGTTGGCAGTATTTGATGTAACCTTAACTGTTTTAACATCACCAGTTTCTGATACAGAAGATTCTACACCTTTAACAGGTTCTTGCTGTTGACCAGTACATGCAACACTGAAAATCAACGATATAACTAAAGTCAAACTAAATATTTTTCTTTTCATAAATATACCTCCACTAATTCTATATTAGTTATATCCTTATTATTAGATAGTACTTCAAATTTTATTAAATTTTCTCATGGATATTTATAGAAATTTAATAGACATTATCTCATTAAAAAAGATGAACAACGTTCTTAATACATTGACAATGCATAAAAAAAAGCCTATCATGATGATGGAGGTTTTATTTAAAATTACCAAGTTAAGGAAGTGAACCAGATATGAATGATCGTATCATACACGTAGGATTAGATGTGGGTTCAACAACAGTAAAACTAGTTGTATTAGATCATTACGGAGAATTACTTTATAGTAAGTATAAAAGACATTATTCAGATATTAAGTTGACTGTACAATCAGTCTTAAATAAAGCATTCAAACATTTCGAGGACTATGCTATAACAATTAAAGTTACTGGTTCTGGAGGTTTGGGTGTATCCAAGTGGTTAGAAATTCCTTTTATACAAGAGGTTATTGCCTGTACAATAGCTGTTGAAAAAGTAGCACCTAAAACAGATGTAGCGATTGAGCTAGGTGGAGAAGATGCAAAGATTACATATTTCGAAGGAAGCATCGACCAACGAATGAATGGTACATGTGCTGGAGGAACTGGTGCTTTTATCGATCAAATGGCTACGCTATTAAAAACGGATGCAAGTGGCTTAAATGAATTAGCAAAAAAACATACGACCATTTATCCTATTGCTGCACGTTGCGGTGTTTTTGCAAAGACAGATGTTCAACCTTTATTGAATGAAGGAGCTGCTAAAGAAGATATAGCTGCATCAATTTTTCAAGCAGTTGTAACTCAGACTATCAGTGGATTAGCATGTGGAAAACCAATCAGAGGTAATATTGCTTTTTTAGGTGGACCCTTATATTTCTTATCTGAATTAAGACAACGCTTTATCGAAACTTTGGATTTATCGAAAGAACAAATTATCATGCCTGACCATTCGCAATTAATTGTAGCTATAGGTGCGGCTATGGATAGTCGTCAAAATGAATCATTAACTTTTGAACAGTTTATTGGAAGATTAAGTAAACTAAAAAGTAGTAATGATAATGAGGTGGGGCGATTAGATCCATTATTTAAGACCAAAGAGGATTATCAAGACTTTATTGATCGTCATAACACTTACAAAGTAAAGAGACGCTCCTTAGAAGGCTATGAAGGCAAGTGTTTCTTAGGTATTGATGCCGGCTCGACGACGACTAAAGCTGCATTGATTTCTGAGGAGGGTGAAATTCTTTATACTTATTATGGAAGCAATGAAGGTCAACCTCTTAAGAAATCCATTCATATTTTAAAAGAACTCTATAGCAGGTTACCAAAAGGTATAAAGATAGATTATGCTGCTGTAACAGGTTATGGTGAAAATCTCATTAAGTCTGCTTTAAAGATTGATATTGGTGAAATCGAAACGATGGCACATTACAAGGCCGCAAATTTCTTCTTACCTGGTGTGGATTTCATTTTAGATATCGGTGGTCAGGATATGAAATGTCTCAAAATTAAAGATGGCATCATTGATGATATTTTGCTGAATGAAGCCTGTTCATCAGGATGTGGATCTTTTCTTGAAACTTTTGCGAAATCACTTAAGATGTCCATTGAAGACTTTGCAAAAGTATCTCTTTTAGCTAAGGAACCAGTGGATTTGGGATCTCGCTGTACTGTTTTCATGAATTCTCGTGTTAAACAGGCTCAAAAGGAAGGGGCAGAAGTAGGTGAAATCTCTGCAGGACTATCCTATTCAGTTATTAAAAATGCTTTATTAAAAGTAATTAAAGTAAGAGATCCTAAAAAGCTTGGTAAAAAAATTATCGTACAAGGCGGTACATTCTATAATGATGGTGTATTAAGAGCTTTTGAAATGATATCTGAACGTGAAGCAGTACGACCTGATATAGCAGGCATCATGGGTGCATTTGGAGCAGCACTCATTGCCAAAGATAGATATATGAAGGATATGGAAAGTAGTATTATCACAGAAGCTGAACTAGAGAGATTTTCAACAGCATCCAGTTTTAAACGTTGTGAGCTTTGTACCAATCATTGTCAATTAACGATCAATGAGTTTTCAGATGGGCGACGCTTTGTTTCAGGAAACCGTTGTGAACGGGGAGCGGGAGAAGTTGTTAAAAAGAACACCCTGCCCAACATGTTTGATTATAAATATAAAAGAATTTTTAACTATAAATCGTTGAGTAAAGGGGAAGCTACAAGAGGTGTCATAGGTATACCTAGGGTCTTAAACATTTATGAGAATTATCCATTTTGGCATAAGTTTTTTACTGAACTTAAATTCCGAGTGGAGTTATCGCCCAGATCCAACAAGAAGATTTATGAAGAGGGTATAGAAACCATTCCTTCTGAATCAGCATGTTATCCAGCAAAGATTGTCCATGGTCACGTTATGAATTTAATTAAACGCGGCATTGATGTTATTTTTTATCCTTGTATACCTTACGAATATAAGGAACAGAAAGATGCAGAAAACAATTATAACTGTCCAATAGTTACCTCTTATCCAGAAACGATCAATAATAACATAGAAGAAATAGAACAGGGCAAGGTTCGGTTTATGAAACCTTTCCTACCAATGGATCATCAAGAAAGATTAACAGAACGTTTGCATGAGGAATTTAAGAGTTTTGGTATTAGTCTTTCAGAAGTGAAAAGAGCAGTTGATTTAGCATGGGATGAAAGATTTAAATTCAAAGAGGATATACAAAAAAAAGGTGAAGAAATTATTAAATATCTTGATGAAACGGGGAAAAAAGGTATTGTGTTAAGCGGTCGTCCTTATCATGTTGATCCGGAAGTTAATCACGGTTTAGAGAAAATCATTACATCTTTAGATATGGCAGTATTAACTGAAGATGCAGTGGCTCATTTAGGTCAAGTAGAAAGACCTTTAAGGGTACTAGATCAATGGGTTTATCATTCAAGGTTATATGCAGCAGCGGAGTATGTTGGTACTAAAAATAACCTAGAATATGTACAATTAACATCCTTTGGATGTGGTGTTGATGCCGTTACATCTGAACAAGTTCATGATATTCTAAGCAAAAATGGTAAGATCTATACCTTGATTAAGATTGATGAAGGTAATAACTTAGGTGCTATTCGTATACGTATGCGATCTTTAAAAGCGGCACTTGATGAACGCGAAAGAAAAGGAATGAAGTTAAAGAAAAAGGATACATCAACAAAGCGTATTTCCTTTACAAAAGAAATGCGCCAGACACATACTATTTTAGCGCCACAGATGTCACCAATGCATTTCGATTTCATTGAAGAGGCTTTCAATAATTCAGGTTACCGTGTTGAAATTCTACCCTCTGTTGATAGGGGTGCTATTGATGAAGGCTTAAAGTATGTTAATAATGACGCTTGCTATCCGACAATCATTGTAATTGGTCAGATGATGAAAGCTCTTAAATCAGGAAAGTATGATCTAAACAATGTCTCCTTAGTGATGTCGCAAACAGGCGGCGGTTGTAGAGCATCTAATTATATTGGTTTCATTCGTAAAGCCTTAAAGGATGCAGATTTAGAGCATATTCCTGTCATTTCAATCAACGCTTCTGGACTAGAGAGCAATCCTGGTTTGAAATACACACCAGCGTTGCTAAATCGTGCAATGATAGGCTTGGTATATGGTGATTTACTGATGCGAGTACTCTATCGTACGCGACCATATGAGTTAGAAAAGGGTTCAGCAAATAAACTGTACGAAAAGTGGAAAGTAAAAGCACTAGAGAATGTAGCTAATAATAGTTTATCTGACTTCAATAAGAATGTTAAAGCTATTGTGAAGGAGTTTGACAAGTTACCAATCAACGATATCGTTAAGCCTAAAGTAGGTATTGTAGGTGAAATTCTTGTTAAGTATCATCCCACAGCGAATAATGAATTAGTGGATGTTCTTGAAGCAGAAGGAGCAGAAGTCTGTGTACCTGATTTAATTGATTTTGTCCTATATTGTGCATATAACCAGAATTTTAAATATGATCATTTAGCTGGGAAAAAGAAAAGTAAAAATATTGCTAACGGCACTATTTGGGGTATAGAATTATATAGGAAGACCATGAGAAAAGCTCTTGAGAAAAGTAAGCGATTCAATCCACCATCTTATATTCATGAAAAGGCTGAACACGCAGAGGAATTACTGTCCATAGGTAATCAAACCGGAGAAGGTTGGTTCTTAACAGGAGAGATGGTGGAACTGGTGAAACATGGCGTGGCTAATATTGTTTGTGTTCAACCATTTGCTTGCTTACCTAATCATGTTGTCGGTAAATCTATGATTAAGCCTATTAAGAAAAGATATCCAGAGGCGAATATTGTTGCTATCGATTACGATCCTGGTGCAAGTGAGGTTAATCAGCTGAATCGTGTTAAATTAATGATGTCAGTTGCTTATAGACAACTAGAAGAAAAGACCATAGAGGTACCAATTAAGGAAGAATCACATGAAAAGAAATCATATGCGTAAAGGATGAGGGAATGGGCATTTTAGAATGGGTTTATCAGTTGGACATTTCGATTATAGAAGGATTCAAGACCTTCAATGCACCTTTATTATTAGATTATTTTATGGCCTTTATATCAACCATAGGTAATGCTGGTTTAATTTGGATAGTTGTATCCATTACTTTACTCCTATTTAAAAAGACAAGAGGGATTGGTATTGCAGCAATTATAGCTCTGATACTTAACACAGTACTGGTTAATCTATTTTTAAAGCCAATATTTAATCGACCTCGACCTTATGCCATCATTGAAGGAATAGAATATATCATTAAGACCCCATCGGAACCCTATTCTTTTCCATCTGGGCATGCTAGTTCATCCTTTGCTGTTGCAACAGCTATTTATTTGACATCCTTTAAAAATAAATTCGCTTATTTGGCTTTGATATTAGCCGCCTTAATAGCATTTGCAAGAGTGTATTTTTGTGTTCATTTCCCATCGGATGTAATTATTGGATCACTTATAGGTATCCTTATGGGTTATATCGGTTATAGGAGTTATTTAAAGTTGGATAAAAGCTTTATAAAAGATAAGATTGTATAAATTCTTTGCTGTAAGAAAGACTATTATAGATAAAGTATAATTTATAATAGGAGGATTCCCATGGATGAGAAAAGAAAGCAAGATAGACTATATGCCAATAATACAAAAAGGGTGAACGATGAAGCAACTGAGGATTTACCACTTAAAGAAGGCGAAAGAGAAAACTATAATGAAAATAGGTTAGCACAGATTAAATTTCCAAAGTAAGATGAACGAGTATAAAGTGATTAACACATAAGTAAATTAGTGGGGAGAGGACTATCTATGAGGTGGTCCTTTTTCTTGTTTTAGATGATAAGCAACTCTCCCAAAGTAAGATATAATGTGTTGATAATTAAGATACATTATGTTATATTTTTCATATTAAGAAAGACATAGTAGATATCAAGAGGTGGGAAAATGGGACATAAAATATTACTGGTTGAAGATGATAGATCCATAAGTGAAATGGTTAAGGATCATTTGATAAAGGAAGGGTACATAGTGACCACAGCTTTTGATGGTGAAGAAGGTATTCAGTTTTTTCTAAAAGATTCATTCGATCTTGTATTACTAGATTTGATGCTGCCTAAACTTGAGGGGATGGAGGTCATCAAGATCATTAGAGAAAATAATTTGGTGCCTATTTTAATTATGTCAGCTAAAGATGGAGATGTAGATAAAGCAATAGCTCTTGGATTTGGCGCTGATGATTATATTTCAAAGCCCTTTTCCATGATTGAATTAACAGCTCGGATTAAGGCTTCTATAAGGCGTGCGACAAAGTATTCCAATAATGTCCAACAAGTGACGAATCCAAAGATGAAAGTAGGTGCTTTGGACGTTGACTTGGCTAATTTTTCTGTTATTAAAGATGGAGAAAATATAAAGCTAACATCTAAGGAGTTTGAGATATTAAAAGTATTTATTACTAATCCTAAGAGGGTCTTCACAAAGGCACAAATCTATAACCATGTTTGGCAGGATGAGTATTATGGTGATGAGAATGTCATCAATGTGCATATGAGGCGTTTGCGAGAAAAAATAGAAGATAACCCTTCTGACCCAATCTATATAAAAACATTATGGGGGATAGGGTATAAGTTAGGAGAATTCTAGAATGATACCTTTGTTATGTGCGATTATAGCCTTATTACTATTAATAATTGTTTATCAATATCGTTCTAAAATGAAGAGGGATCGGGACTTAGCCTATATACAAGAGAAACTGAAAATGATAATAAATGAGCACTCCAGGGAGAAGTTATTGATTCAAACTGATGATAAAATGCTAAAATCTATCTTAATAGTTATCAATGAACTATTAGATTATAGCCATAAAACAATGGCTAACTACATGAGAACGGAAAACTCTATGAAAAAGATGCTTTCTAACGTGTCTCACGACTTAAAAACGCCACTGACTGTTATACTTGGATATGTTGAGACATTAATCCATGATGAGCATTTAACAGATGATGAGAAGCAGATATTACTTGAAAGGGTGAAGAGTAAAACAGATGAGCTATTAAACCTGATCAATAAATTCTTTGACCTAGCAAAGTTGGAAGCTGGAGATCGTCATATAACTTTAACAAGAATCCAGATGAATGAAGTTTGCAGAAAAAATATATTAGCATTTTATGATATTTTAACCAATAAGGGATTTGATGTTAGGATTAACATACCAGAGAACCCTCTTTTCGCAAGGGGAAATGAAGAAGCAGTGGATAGAATATTGGGTAATTTACTTTCTAATGCTATTAAATACGGTTATGAAGGACAAGTTATTGGATTAGATTTAAATGCCGATGAACAATTTATCTATGTGGCTATATGGGATCGGGGGAAAGGAATCAGTGAATTAAATAAAGAACGGGTTTTTGAAAGATTATATACCCTCGAGGATTCCAGAAACCAATTATATCAAGGAAGCGGTTTGGGTCTTACCATTACTAAAAGACTGGTAGAAAAGATGGGTGGAGAAATTACATTAAAGAGTAAGCCTTATGAGAAAACGGTCTTTTCTTTTAAGCTTCAAAGGTTAAATTATTAAGGAACTTAAGAATTTTGTAAGATTTGAGTAAGTTAAATGAAAGTTTTAACCTATAAAATAGTGTTATAAGCTAATTAGAGAGGGGAATACATCATGTCATATATACTACAGACATATAATCTTACAAAGGTCTATGATGATAAAGAAGTTGTTTCAAATGTCAACATGAAAGTGAAGTCAGGTGAAATATACGGTTTTCTTGGACCAAACGGTGCAGGTAAAACCACTGTTATGAAGTTGGCTACTAATCTCATTAAACCTACAGGTGGAGAAGTCGAACTTTTTGGTGAGAAGCTTACAAATAAATCCTATGAGATTTTAAAGAGAATGGGGACTATCATTGAATATCCAGTTTTTTATGAAAAACTTACTGCAAAACAAAACTTAGATTTGCATTGTGACTATATGGGTTTTCATAATAAGAAAGCTATAGATGAGGCTTTAGAATTAGTTAATCTAAAAGGAATTGATAATAAAGTTGTGAAAAACTTCTCACTGGGTATGAAGCAAAGATTAGGGATTGCAAGAGCTATTTTGACGAGACCAGAGTTGTTAATATTGGATGAACCCATTAATGGTCTTGATCCAGTAGGGATTAAAGAACTAAGAGATTTATTCAAAATGCTTTGTAAGGAATACGGTACTACCATGTTAATCTCCAGCCATATATTAAGTGAGATTGAGCAGATAGCTGATACAATTGGGGTTATTAGTGATGGACGATTAATCGAAGAAGTTACTATGGATACAATAAGAAATAACAATACTGAGTTTATTGAAGTAGCATGTACCGATTGCAAAAAGGCTGCACGAGCTTTAGATAATCAACTGAATAATATGAACTTCAAAGTGATGAATGACAACATTTTAAGAGTATATGATTCCCGTATCACACAAAAGGAATTAACTAAGATTTTAGTTATGAATGATATAGAAATCGAATCAATTAATAAGAAGTATAATTCATTAGAAGATTATTTCTTGAATCTTATCAATGGAGGGCTCATCAATGATTAATTTAATGAAGTTAGAATTAAGAAAAATAAAGCTGGGTAGTTATATAAGAGGAGCTATTATTGCTACGTTGGTTAGTTTTGGTTTGATTTATCTTATAGCCTATATTGAGGGAGATCCTATTATTTCAAATTATGAGGGATTATGGAATATAATTGGAAGTTTATCAAATGCTACATTTATGATTTTTGCTGGTGTGCTTATTGGAAAGATTATAATTGAGGAATTTCAAAGTAAAACTATTCAGGTTTTATTTGGTTACCCAATTGATAGACGGCGATTAATGCTTGCTAAAATATCCATTGTTCTGTTGTTTACCTTTATTTCTTTGATTGTGTCATCTATTTTTTTAGTATTAGCCTTTTATATCCTTGATATATTTTACCCAATGATGCAAGACCAATTAACCTTTGAATTATTTTCTCATATACTGCTTGGTACAGTCAGTTATGCTATCATTACTTCTGTGATGAGCTTAATACCTTTATACTTTGGAATTAGAAAAAAATCTGTATCAACCACAATTGTTACGTCAGTCATAATAGCATTATTTGTTAATTCTAATAATAATGGTGTTTCTCTTTATTCACAATTCATTATCATACCCATAATACTTGCTCTTTTAGGCGCTTACTTAACATACGTAGCGATTATGAGGAATCTTGAAAATCAAGATATTTAGAACTATTTGAAGTTAAAATCATTAAATTATAACACTTAGAACAAAGGGGTACGAACGTTAATAGGGGGTAACTCATTGAAAAAAAAGCGTAGTAGTATAAATAAAATGGTAGTAATAATAATGGTTTTCTTTTGCTCTTATTTTGTGGGGTGTACTATGAAAGATATAGTTGTTGATGAAAGTGAATCGGTTGTTGTAAATGATGCAAAAACTATTTATATTGATGCATCATCAGTAGAAGTTGAAATCATACCTAAAGATATTAAAGAAGTTGAAGTTCATTACTATGGCAATACGACAACGACTAATAAAAATCTTGTTCCCAAGATGAATATCAATAACGACAATAATGAGATAAGTATTATACTAAAACGAGAAAGCGAGATTTTTGTTGGAGTTATGTACATGAATAGTGATTTGAGGTTAGAAGTATTTATTCCAAAAACATATAATGACAATATTCATGTCATTAATTCTTCAGGCGATTTAAGTATTGAAGATTTTCAGCTCAATAAGGTAGATGTAGAAGTAAGCTCCGGAGATATTTACATGGCCGATGTAAACTTTCATGATGCAAACTTAGAAGCAAGTTCAGGCGATATTGAGCTGAATAATATAAAGGGAAAGACATCTATTATAGCTACATCAGGCAAAGTACAGATCAATGAAATGTATGGAGACTTAGAGGTTGAAACTAGTTCTGGGAACATAACATCTATCGAACTAACAGGCAATATAAATGCCAGTGCAAGTTCAGGAGATATAGAATTAATAGATGTTTTAGGCGAGTTATCTGCTGAAACAACGTCTGGGAATATTAACGCAAATATTAAAGAGGTCAATAATGATATATATTTAAAATGTAGTAGTGGTCGAGCAGTTCTCAGTATGGATAATGGAAAGAACATGAATTTATTCGCAGAAACAGCTTCAGGCAATATTAATAATACTTTTGAATTTGATAAATTAGAAAAAGACGAAGAAACATTAAAAGGAAGTATTGGTAATGGTGAGTATAATATATCGATCATAACATCATCAGGTAATATAGAAATTAAATAAAAAGTGTAGAAAAGATTATTCAAATTAGAATAATCTTTTTTGTGGCATAAAATACTCATGCAATTGCTTAAGACATTGTATAAAGAAAACTGTCACTTTTCTTACTGGAATTTGAGTTTTTCACTAAGAATTTTTTCAACCAAGTCAGAGCAATTACCTTCAAACTTAATGCTATTATTAACAAGTAGTACAGCTAAGCCATGAACCATCCCCCACATGGTTAGTACATTGATGGCATGATCTTTACTATCAGAATTGATGGATTCTAAATATTGGATGGCACTTTTTTCAAAAACATTGAAGGGACAGTCTTCTTTATGATTAAAAGACTCTTTATCCAATTCAACTGGTAAACTAAAATCACTCATAAAGAGGAACTTTAGATGATCAGGATTATCGACCATAAAACGAACGTATTCTTTTCCCATTTCAATAATCTGCTTCTTTGGGTCATTGGGAAATTCTGTTGTAATATCATATAAAGTATTTTTAAAGTTATTGACGACGGTTTGGCTGATTGCAGCGATAAGCTCATCTTTATTTTTAAAATGCTTATAGGGAGCGGCATGACTGACCTCACATAAAGCAGCTACTTTTCTAAGAGAAAATCCATCATACCCATCTTTATTTAAAAGTTGTAATCCTTTATTGATCAAATCATTTTTTAAATCACCATGATGATACTGTTTTTTTTCCAAGCTGAACATCCTTTCAGTGGGATTCATTATAAGTTTCTAAAAAAAGTATATCATATGATGTTGACAATGTAAACTTAATTGGTTATAATTTGAATTACAAATGTTAACAGTGTAAACTTTATGGAGGAGGACCAGATTGATGAATGTATTAGTTATTTCAGATGAAGCAAATAAAAAGCGACTAGGGCATGAGATTGAAGTAAGAGTATTGAATTATTTCCAGAAAGAAACTATGAATTTAACTCATTTGAGTGTTAAAAAAGATGATTTGAATTATTGTGTGGGGTGTTTTGGCTGTTGGGTAAAGACACCAGGATTATGTGTCTTTGATGATTTTGGTAGAAGGTTAAATAAGCATTTCGTTGAAAGTGATTATGTAATAATATTAACACCAGTTGTATATGGCTGTTATAGTACAGCTATAAAAAGAGTACTGGATCGGACTGTACCCAATATACTTCCTTTCTTCAAGATAATCAATAATGAAGTTCATCATGCTCCACGATATGACCATTATCCACAACTGATCATCTTAGGTTATGGGGAAGATATAACAGAGTCGGAGGAAAAAACATTTAGGGCATTAACTCAAGCCAATGCCATTAACTTTCAATTAGATAAAGCTAAAACATTTATGTCTAGAAGGAAAGAGGATATTGATCAACTTATGAATGACTTTACCAATGACCTAGGTAGATCAGAAAAGGGGGTAGCAGTTTGATGAAAGTCTGTTTTATTAATGGAAGTCCAAGAGGGAAAAGTAGTGGATCACAATTTCTAATTGGTGAAATCTCATCGATGATTAAAAAAGAAGAGATCAAAGTAGATAATATCTGTATTGTAGATTGCTTAAAAAACAGAGATCTAGAAGAGGTTTTTTGTGAACTGCTGGATTATGATAGTCTAGTGTTTACTTTTCCACTCTATGTTGATAGTATTCCATCCAGTATGCTTGATTTTATGACCCAGTTCGAAACGTTTGTTCATCATCAAAATAATGTTCTAGTCAAAAGACCAAAGGTATATGCAGTTGTTAACTGTGGTTTTATAGAAGGAGAGCAGAATAAACATGCACTTAAAATAATGGAACATTTCTCAGATAAGATTGAGTTCTCATGGCAAATGGGGGTAGGTATAGGCGCAGGTGAGTTTTTAGCAAGAACACCTGACTTACCTTTGGAAAATAAAGTGAAGCGAAATATACTTAAGGCTTTTAATGTATTGGTTCAGCATATAAAGGATGAAGAGTTAGATGTTAGTAGTAATATTTTAGAAAGCCCCAAAATTCCTAGGTTTATATTCATATTTATGGGAAGCAGAGGCTGGGTTCAATGGGCTAAAAAGAACAGTCTTAAGAAAAAACAACTTATGGCTAGACCTTATAAATAGTCTTTGACTGTTCTGTAATAATTTTTTATTTTCTCGTATGCAAAATGCTGGAGTACTACACTCCAGCATTTACCCTATCTTTTTCTAGAACATAGATTTCTTTGAATTTTTCTGCGGCATTATCTAAATCTGTTGTATCCACTTCATAATGGAAGGTATCATAAAGCTTTCGCCACTGGTTATACCGTGGATCATAGTAAAGATCTAGTAAGTGCTTAGCAGCTGTATGAAGATCATCTTCATCAATAGCAGTCTTGATAGCATCATAGTCTTTTCGTGACATAAAAGGTTGTATATGACCTAAAGCCTTATAAATATCTGCGTGATTATCATCATGATCTGTTTGGGTATATTCATGTACCAAGCGCTGAATACGAATATCCAAATCACAGTTAATATGAATATGAATACCTTCTTTAATACCTTCAACTATAAATTGAGGGAGCATTCTTTTACCGATCTTTGGATTTTCTGCTTCAACAAAAATGGGGCTGTTTTCTAAATCGCTTGTTAAAGAAAATAAATCTGCTTCAAATGTTTTCTGTGATGGTTGTTGACCTAAACCAATATCGCCGAATACAGAACCTCTATGGTTGGCTAACTTTTCAAGATTAAGCACTGGTAAATCTAATTTTTCTAATTTTTCCAGGAGTAATGTCTTACCACTACCTGTATTACCATGTAGGGCTACAAAGTGTAATGGTTTTTCACGCCATTGATCAAATTGCTGCAAGACATGTTGACGGTAAGCTTTATAACCGCCTTCAAGCTGATAGACATTGAGTTGCATGACATCCATCACTGCTGTGACTGAGCGGCTTCGCATGCCTCCACGCCAACAAAAGATAACAATATGATTATAATCTTTTGATAAATCTTTTAATTGCTTATAGAGATGAGATAGCTTAGTTGCAGCTATTTCTAATCCCTTTTCTTTGGCGGTTTGTTTACCAATGTTTTTATAGGTATGCCCTAAATAAGCCCTTTCTTCGTTATCATATAAAGGAAGATGTTTAGCATCAGTTATGGTACCTTCTTGAAATTCACCTTCTGACCTGACATCTACATAGAGCACATCTTTTAAGTTAAGACTGTCATCATAAGTAATTGTTTTCATTATACACCTCTATTTTTATTAACAAATGAATAGAAAATTCGTTATACTTAATAATTTTGCTTTATTTATATATTAGACTTAACAGATCAATTAATCAAGGAAAATAAAAAATGTTTTATTGAAAAAGTAGAGAGAGTATCTTTTTCCTTGATTTAAGGTAACTGAATAAAATAGCCTTTGTAAGGTAAAAAAACTGTAGGAATATCAATTCTTACAGTTTTTCTTTTTCAGATTAAGTTTTTACTTTGTACAGACTTTTCGTGTTGTAGCAGCCATTCTTTTCTCCATAGACCACCTGCATAACCTGTTAACTTCCCATTAGAACCAATAATACGGTGACAAGGGATCACAATGCTAAGTTTGTTTTTCCCATTTGCGCTACCAACTGCTCTGATGGCTTTTTCATTACCAATGGAGACAGCGATGTCTTTATAAGATTTAGTATCAGCATAGGGAACTTCTGTTAAAGCAGTCCAGACAGTTTTTTGAAACTCTGTACCGCTGGTTTGATAGGGAAATGAAAAATCCTCTAGTTCACCCTTAAAGTATGCATCAATTTCCATGTAACAATCTCTCATTACTTGTGGAGTTTTCTCTCCAAGCATATTTTCAACATTGTCACGGTCATCTGAAAATAGAATAGAAGTAATTGCTTCATCGGTACCTATTATTTCTATAAGACCAATAGGTGATTTGTAATCTAACGTGTATAGTTTATTCATATAAAGACCTCCATAAATAAAAGATAGCGTAGGCTTCCCAGCCCTGCCAATCGCTAGCTAACTGTCTAATTTCATCAATTGTAGGCTTACACTGAAGTCCTAATTGAAGTTTTAATGCGTTGTGGAGTCCAACATCAGTTATGGGGAAAGAAGAAGGGTGATGTAAGCATTTCATCATTACATAATCTGCTGACCACGCACCTATTCCTCGAATCTGCATTAAAGCTTTTTGTATAGAATGATAATCTTGTTGGTGTAGCAAAGCTTCTTTCCTTAGACCTCCATTTGTCATAGCTCTTGCAACGCCAATAATATATTCTGCTTTACGGGTTGTAAATTGAAGTTTCTTAAGTGTATCTACATCTAAATCAGCGATTGTTTCATATATTGGGAATAACCAGAAGGTATCTCCTGCAAATGTAATACTTTCTCCAAAGCATTCTACAAATCGTTTCTTAAGAGTATAGGCAAAAGTTAAATTGATTTGCTGTCCCATGATAGCCCATGTCAATGCTTCAAATAAATCTGGGATACAAATTATTCTTAAACCATAATAACTGTGGACTAATTGCTCTAATACCCTATCTTGTTTAGCCATTTTGTAGAAAGGACTGATGTCTTGATCTAAATCAAACCATTCCCAAATATAGCTAGCTACTTCTTCTCTAATGTCCATAGTTGGAGGAGTTATGGGGAACTCAATGAGAAGGTTTTGTGCAGAACATCCTACCTTTATGAGAATCAATAGATGCTTTATTTTTATTAATTTATATACATAACCATCTCTAATTTGATGTAGTATTTCTTGATCTGACCTGCCTAAAAACACTAAACATTCTTGAAAATTAAATTCCTTAGGAGGACAAATTTCAATGGTTGTCTGATGATCAATCCAATTCATTGCTGTAGCTCCTTAACTTTTTGTTTTCTATATTCAGTTGGGGAACAATGTTTAAGCCGTTTAAATACTTTATAAAAATTTGATGTGCTTTGGAATCCGACTTCATAGCAAATTTCTAGATTCTTAAGATCTGAGCTTTCTAGAAGATGGGTTGCTTTATCAATACGGATTTTTTCTAAATATGCCCGTGGTGTTTCAGAAGTTTCTTGTTTAAATAGCCGTGCAAGGTAATAAGAACTAACACCCACATGGTTTGCAATGTCCTTGAGCTCCAGCTTTTCTTTATAGTTGTTGACTAAGAATGCAATAACATCCCTAACAAGAGCGGCATGTGGAGAGTGTTCCACTTCTGGCTGACATCGTTTGCAAGCTCGATAACCAGCTTTCTCAGCTTCGTGAATAGCGTAGCAAAATTCAACATTAACTTTTTTAGGTTTTCTTGATCGGCAGGAGGGACGGCAATAGATTTTTGTTGTTTTAACTGCAGTATAAAATAACCCATCATAATTTCCATCACATGCCATAACAATATCCCACATTTCATCGAAAGACAAATTGATCTTAGACACTATTAATACCTCCTTTGCTTGATTATCCAAAGCTCAAAATACTTCTTTTTCAAAGGTGTGTTTCATTATAACAAAGTATTGATATGTTTTTCGTCCTCATTCTTGCTCTTATGGTCTATATGATTATCCCTTAATCGTATTAACTATCACTTACATCCAATGAATAATCCAGTGTTTTTTGTTACATGTAAACCTTCATCTTCTGCTATCAGGTTCTGTAGATATAACTTAAATTTTTGAAGCATATCGCCAATTAATATCTCTCTCATATTACCTGTGGCGGATAAAATGTATTGTAGTAAAGGTTCTTCCTCTGTAATGACTAAGGCGTCTTGGTACTTGTGTAATTCAATATCATGAAACCACTTACTCAAATGTTTCTCACCATTTTCTAGATTGAATTTCTTCAGTGTAAAACCTGTTAATCGTATGGCTTCATTAAATTCTGATAATAACTTAGGAAGTTCTTGGAGATGATCTTGACCAGTAGCTGATACATAGATCTTGCCTCCAGGCTTTAATACGCGATAAATTTCAGATAAAGCTCTTTTATAATTATGCACATAATAAATCATATGATCAGCAATAACCTTATCAAAGGATTCATCCTCAAAGGGGAGTTCTTGTATATCTGCTAATACAAATGTAAATCTTGAAGCTTTATCTCCTAATTGATCTTTAGCGTTTTTTAACATATCATCTGAAATATCTGTTAGAGTTATCTTAGTATTTGCATTTAGCTGATGAAAATTTCTAACCCAGAGCCCTGCTTCTCCACAGCCGACATCTAAAATATTGCACCCATTCATGTCTCCTAACTGGTCGAATAACCAATGACGCCATCCGTAAAGGTTCGTGCTAAATTTATCATGGATCCGAATGCAGTTATAGTGTTTAAGAGCAATACCTGATTCATTGATCCAATCTTTTTCCATATTGATAACCTGTATAATATTGATAAATTTTTCCCATTCAAAATGCTGATCCTCCTTTAACATATTACTGGTTTCATTAATAGCATTAATAACCATAGTAATATGCTCTCTTTTTTCAAGTAAGATTTTCTTCTGCATTTTTAAGGTTTCTTCAATACTTGTATCAGGAGAAGCCATTACATTTTGAATATCTGACAAGGAAAAACCAACGAATTTTAAAGTGATGATTCTTTGAAGTTTCTGAAAGTCGGAGTTGTTATATAAACGATGACCGATATCATTGTGGGTAGTGGGAGTAAGTAGACCAATCTTATCGTAGTACCGTAAGGTTCTGATGGTAACCCCAGCCTTTTTTGAAAACTCCCCTACTGTATAAAGTTTTGATTCTGACACCAAACCACCTCCTATATACAAATTATAACACCTTACGTTACGTCATGGGCAAGTGATTTTCAAATTTTCTATTTTCTTGATTTTGGGTTTAGTTTTTGGTAAGATTGAGATATAGCATTAGACAGATAGATGAGAAATAATTATTGGTTAGCGGACTGTAAGAGAGCTGTGCTTCTTACAGTTTTTTTATGGAAAAGGAAAGTTCTAATTTAATAATGATGTTTAGTTTCATAGAACGATGAAAGGAAATCAGAGAGATGATCGATGAAGGGCGAAAGTTATTAAAACAGTATTATGGTTACGACACTTTTAGAGAAGGACAGGAAGAGGCATTAACTTCTATTATTGCTGGCAAAGATACCTTTGTTATCATGCCAACAGGAGGCGGAAAATCCCTATGTTATCAATTACCTGCATTATTGTTTGACGGTATTGTTCTTGTTGTCTCACCCCTTATTTCTTTAATGAAAGATCAAGTTGATGGGTTATTAGAGATAGGTATTGAAGCAACGTTTATTAACGGTACATTAGATTACATAGAGATACAAGAGAGGCTTGATCATGTTAAAGCAGGGAAGTATGAAATATTATATTTAGCCCCAGAAAGACTAGAAATGCTGGAAATGAAGCTTTTCTTAAGGGATTTACCCATGAAGCTTATCGCCATTGATGAAGCCCATTGCGTATCTCAATGGGGGCATGACTTTAGACCTAGTTATCTAAAAATACGTCATTTTATTAAGAGTTTAGATAAACGTCCTACTATACTAGCTTTAACGGCTACAGCAACGCCTCAAGTCCAAGAGGATATTGTCACTTTTTTGGAGTTAAAAGAACCTTCACAAGTCGTAACGGGTTATAATCGTGAAAATCTCTATTTTGCTGTTGAGAAAGGTGTGGACAAGACTCGCTTCATAACTCAATATATCAAAGATAATAAAGATGATCATGGCATTATTTATTGTTCTACAAGAAAAGAAGTAGAAATGTTGACAGAATTGCTTATTGGAAAAGATGTGAAGGCCGTTAAATACCATGCTGGTATGGTAGATCATGAAAGACATATAAGTCAAGATGACTTCTTGTATGAGCGAGCACATGTAATCGTAGCAACGAATGCCTTTGGTATGGGTATCGATAAATCCAATGTTAGATATGTTATTCACTACAACATGCCTAAGAGCTTGGAAGCTTATTACCAAGAAGCAGGACGTGCAGGCAGAGATGGATTACCAAGTGAGTGTATTCTTCTTTATAAAACAGGAGATAGCAGAATTCATAAATTCTTTATTGAAGAATCTGATTTATCAAGTGAGCAAAAAGTTATCAAGCACAAGAAATTACAAGCCATGGTGGACTATTGCCATACGTCAAAATGTTTAAGAGAATATATTCTTGAGTACTTTGGAGAAAGTGAGCCTGTTGAATGTAATTTTTGCAGCCTCTGTAAAGATGATAGAGAAGAAGTAGATATTACAGCAGAAGCACAGATGGTCTTTTCATGTATATATCGAATGGGTCAACGGTTTGGTACTGTTATGGTTGCTTCAGTGTTGGCTGGTTCTCAAAATAAAAAAGTACTACAGTTTGGATTTGATCGTTTATCCACTTATGGCATTATGAAAGAAAGATCCATAAAGGATATACAGGAACTCATCAATTTTTTCATCGCTGATGGTTATTTACATATGACTGAAGAAAAGTATCCAGTGATAAAATTAACCAATAAGTCAGTTAACGTCATTAAAGGTGAAGAAAAGATATGGAGAAAGATTCAAGTACAACTTAAGAAGAAAGAAGATAATCAATTATTTGAACAACTTCGTTCATTAAGAAAAGCAATAGCCGTGGAAAACAGTATTCCACCCTATATTATTTTCCATGACAGTACTCTAAATGACATGAGTACCCAATTACCTACAACTAAGGAGGCTATGTTAGGTATCAAAGGACTAGGCGTCTCTAAGTATGAAAAGTATGGTGATCAATTTTTACAATGTATCATGGATTATACCAATGACCATCCTGAAAAAACTATTGCTAATAAAGTCATCAAGGATCATCAAGATAAAGTGCCAAGTCATTTAGTAACTCTAGAATTATTTAATAAGGGTTTATCTCTAAAAGAAATAGCAACAGCGAGAGAGTTAAAATCCTTGTCAGTAGAAGGGCATCTCTTTAGATGTTATGATGAGGGGCATGACATTGATATTGCTCAGTTTATACCTCAGGAATACAAAGAAGAAATCTATCAAGCAATTGACAAATGCGGAATAGAAAAATTAAAGCCGATCAAAGAAGTACTACCAAATGAAGTGAGTTACACAGCTATTAAAGCAGCCATTATATTAAAGGAAAATAAGACTATATAGAGCTTGTATAAGCTAGTGAGGGATAAAGATGAAGAAGTATTTATTAAGAGGGGTTCTTGTGCTAATAACAGTTATCATCATGATTACCGGTAGTTCAATGCTCATCTATTCACCAGAATATATAATGAGAATTATTTGCTGGGGTGAATCGGATATTAGGGATGTTAATCGATTTCCTTACAGAGAATTGAAAAGTGATGGGGACATTTTCTACTTTGAAAAAGCATTGAATGAAGATATCCAGCATTGGGATTTTAAGTATACCTATAAAGAGAAGGAAGAAGTAAAGAATTTTGATGATTTTCTTTCGGATAATGGGACGACTGGATTTATTATTATTCAAAATGATAAAATCCTATACGAGGAGTATTTTAATGGGTATCAACGTGATTCTTTGAATACATCCTTTTCCATGGCTAAATCTATTGATTCGTTATTAATAGGCTGTGCGATCGATGATGGTTATATAGAGAGTGAGAAAGACTCTTTAGCCACATACATCCATGAATTCAAAGGAACAGATTTTGAGAAACTGACCATTGAAGATTTGCTGAAGATGAATGCTGGGATTCAATATGAAGAAGATAAGCTATGGCTTGGAGATGATGCCAAAACCTACTATATGCCTGATTTAAGAAAGTTAGCTTTAAAAGAAACCAAGGTCGTTGAAGAGCCTAAAAGTAAATTTCATTATAATAATTATCATCCTTTATTGCTAGGGATCATTATCGAAAGAGCCACAAACATGTATGTTTCGGACTATTTCAGTAAAAAAATATGGTCCAGGATAGGTGCCGAATTTGATGCTTCATGGAGCATTGATAGTCAGAAAAGCGGCTTTGAAAAAATGGAAAGTGGCATCAATGCGAGAACCATCGATTTTGCTAAATTAGGTAGGTTAGTTCTCAATAGTGGCATGTGGAATAATGAAAGGCTCATTTCAGAAGAGTGGATCAAGAAATCAACTGTTGTTGATGTAGGTGAGGATTCTCATGATGCTAAAGGGGATTGGCTTGAGAAATATGATCTAAATTATCAATACATGTGGTATAGCCAGACTAATTCAATAGGGTCTATAGATTATTTCGCAGCAGGTAAATATGGACAATATCTTTATATCTCACCAGATAACGGTATGATTATTGTACGTAATGGAAAGTCTAATGGTGAAGTAGATTCTTGGTTTGAGGTGTTTAAAAGTATCAGTGATGGGGTAACAACTAGAACCAATTAAAGCAACTATAGAATTAGTCTTACTTGATAGATGTTGTTGTTTATGATAAAATAGTAATAACTTAATTATTGCTTTGAGATGAGGAGACTATACATAAACCTATTATAAGGTTGGTTTTTTGTGTGGTCTTTTTTGTATAATCTTGTTAATGTAGCAGTATAGAATGTTGTAGAATAAAAATAATTTTAAATTATTTATGAAAGGAAGATGAATGATGGATCTAGAATACAAAGATGTTGCTCGGGTTGACTTTGACCTGTTGGAAGGCTTTATGACAGATGTCTTTAAAGGCGTAGGTGTACCAGAAGAGGATGCAAAAGTTTGCTCAGAAATATTAATTACCTCAGATAAGAGAGGTATAGATTCCCATGGTATTGGTAGACTAAAGCCTATCTATATTGATAGGATCAGGCTAGGAATTCAAAATCCGGAGACTAAAATTGATATGATTAAAGAAGGTCCTACAACAGCGGTTTTAGATGGTAACCATGGTATGGGTCATGTTATTGGGAAAAAAGCTATGGAAATGGCTATTGATAAAGCTAAGAAATTTGGTATGGGCATGGTTGCTGTTAGAAATTCTACCCACTATGGAATTGCAGGGTATTATCCTATGATGGCTGCTGAAGAAGGTATGATAGGTATAACAGGTACTAATGCTAGACCATCCATCGCTCCAACTTTTGGAGTGGAAAACATGCTTGGAACAAATCCATTAACCATTGGTTTACCTACTGATGAAGCATTTCCTTTTATATTAGACTGTGCTACATCAGTTTCTCAAAGAGGTAAAATAGAGGTATATGGAAGAGCCGGCAAAGAGCTGCCTGAAGGCTGGGTTATAGGAGAAGATGGTGAAACACGTACAGATACAGACCAAATCTTAATTGATTTAACTCAGGGAAAAGCTGCTTTAGCTCCACTTGGCGGAATCGGTGATGAAACAGCAGGGTATAAAGGTTATGGCTATGCCACTGTTGTTGAAATACTTTCAGCGGCGTTACAAGGTGGAGCATTTCTTAAAGCATTGAGTGGATTTGATGAGGAAGGTAATAGAGTACCTTATGGATTAGGTCATTTCTTTATGGCAATTGATATTACTGCTTTTACTGAGTTGGAAAGCTTTAAAAAGACATCTGGAGAAATTTGTAGACAATTAAGAGCATCCAAAAAGGCTGAAGGTCATGATAGAATCTATACTGCAGGAGAAAAAGAGCACTTAGCTTGGTTAGAGAGAAAAGATAAAGGAGCTCCTGTCAATAAGGTGCTAAGAGATCAAATGATTCAGTTGAGAGATGAACTTGAGTTAGATTATCATTTCCCCTTTGAAAATTAAATGAGATAGGTATGCATACCACGTAAGGGAGACTTTTACGTGGTATTTTTATGTAATTTTCTATTATATTTGACCTTGGGTCAAATTTATAGTATAATAAATTTATAAAATTTGACCAATGGTCAAGTTTGGATAAGGAGGAATAGCTCATGAAAATAACTGATAGATTTTACATGATGGATCATACAATTCAACTTTCTGATGGACGTCGATTAGGTTATACTGAGTACGGCGATCCCAATGGTAAACCTGTTTTTCTCTTTCATGGAAATCCGGGCTCAAGACGAGGATGGAAACCACAGCCAGGAAAGGACTATGCACCAGGGATACGTATTATTGCTCCAGATCGACCAGGATTTGGACTTTCTGATTTCAAGCCTGGGCGTACCTATGCTGATTGGCCAGACGACGTATTAGAGCTTGCCAATCAATTAGGAATAGAAAAATTTGCTATTATAGGCGTTTCTGGGGGAGGTCCTAATACCCTTGCATGTGCATGGAAAATACCAGATCGCTTAACTGGTGTAGGCGTTATCAGTAGTGGTCCTCCTGTTGCTGATGCATTAGAAGGTCTAAATCGGAAGAATAGATTAATCATGACGTCGGGGAAATATATCCCTAAGCTAATAAAACTAAATAGCCGTTTTCTATCAACAGTAGTTAAACGAAAGCCTGAAAAAATGATCAACATGTTGCTTTCTTCATATCCAGATTGTGATAAAAAGATACTTCAACAGAAAGCAATAAAAGATGTACTAATGGCTGACATGCAGCAAGCCTTTTTACAAGGAGGGCGAGGGTCAGCTCATGAAGTTATACTGTTTTCAAATCCATGGTTAATTCCTTTAGATAAAATAGAAATAGATGTTCATATTTGGCATGGAGAACTTGATAATGCTACACCACCATCATTCGCAAAATATTTGGAAAAGGTTATTCCCAACTGTCACATTAATATCATTCCCGATGCCGGCCACTTATGGGTTTTTGATGGGATTCATACTGTCATTGAAACACTATGTTCTTAAGAAAGTAACTACATCATATAAGATTAAAGAACCTGTTAATGTTGAGTTGAAATATGGAGGTGATATGTATGACGTTATTTATTGAGAATTTTTTTGCAATACTTTTTCTGGTGATAGGATTATCCCATGCCATCCATCCCGAAAAATGGTCTGAGTTTTTTGCTCGATTAGGAAAATTTGAACATGCTGCTTTTGCTATTGCCATATTTACATTACCTTCTGGTCTTGTCATTTTGCTTCTTCATAATCAATGGCAATTGAATAGTGGGCTATTCATCACTATTGCTGGTTGGATAATGACTATTAAAAGTGTAATCTATTTCTTGAATCCAAGTAAATACAAGGTGAAAGACGTAACACCACAATTAATCCGTTCTTTTAGAATTGTTGGTCTTGTAATGGCTATTCTCAGTGTATTTGTATTAATTCAAAATTATTTGTTCATTTGACAAAGGGAAAAATAAGAAATATAATTGAAATCAAATTTACGAACTTAAAGGTGGTTCATCTAATGTCAAATGAAGAAAAAAAAGAAGTAAAGAAAAAAGAACGAAGACAGAAGAAGATGGAGGAAATACTCTTTTCAGCTGAAAAAATATTTCTTGATAAAGGGATTAAAAAGACAAAGATGATTGATATAGCTCATGCTTGTGATATGAGTAAAGGATTATTGTATTTTTACTTTAAGAGTAAGGATGAAATAGCATGGCGAATACTGATGAAATATTCTGAAGAAGAATATAATAATGCTATAAGGTATGTATCAAGTTTAAAAGGAAATAGCTTTGATAAGTTAAAGAATATTTTAGAACTTTTTATCAATAATCAAACTAAGAATTACACCAGTAAGTCCCCAGCTTTTATTTTTAGAGAGTATATTCTTGAAATCATGCAAAAAGAAGATATCAATAATGAATTTGTAGAAGAATATGAATCAACCACCAATAGAAACCTATCTGTTTATGTCAATTTATTAAAAGAAGGTCTTGGTGATGGGAGCATTAAGAGTGATATTGACCCTGATTTAAGAGGCAAGGCAATAGGAACATCTCTAGGACTTTATTATAGGTACATGATCTCGATGAAGGAGAATATGGGAGTAGGTTTTTATAATCAAAATGTTAATGAACTTAAGGAATTAGCAGATGTTTTATTGGAATCTGTTAAAGCTAAGCCTTAATATAAAATACCTATTCTTACCTACCTTATATGATGCTACATTATTCTTATCAAGAGAATTAGCTGCAGAAATATTTGAATGATAGGCGTTAGAAAGGATTATTCACTTTTTGGTGAATAATCCTTTCTTTTTAATAAATCAAGTAATAAATTATGTTATAATGAGTGCATATTATGAGAAGCTAGGAGTCTTGCTATGAATCGTAGTTATTTTAATTTATCAAGTTTCATTAAAAATAAACCCTATTTAAATGCGATGCATGTTCGTGAAGATTATGGAAGATACAGTATAGATATTGGCGTTGGGGATTATATTCGCTTTGATGAAACACCTACGAATCATCAACATTCCCATTCCATTTATGAAATATGTTTAGTTTTAGATGGGACAGGCTTATTCAGGCATGGTGAGGAAGTCTATGAGGTTAATAGAGGTACCTTGTTTCTAGCTAATCCCAATGTGGTTCATGAAATTTCCTCCTTTGACACTAGAGATTTATATCTTGTATTCTTCACTTTTGATATAGTGATGAATGTAGAGACGTTGGCACAAAAATATGAAGATCATATAATTGAGGATTTTATTAAGTCTCACCAATTAGTTATGGAAGACGTTGATATACTCTTTCACTATTTACCTTTATTAAATAACAAGTATATGAATAAAGAACTTTCCAGCAGATTATTCAATGAGTATTCAGCGTTAAAAGCGTTGGTTTTTGAGTTTATTTGCCTACTAACCAATGATCAAATGAAAAATTCCTATTACAGCAGTAACGAGAAGCTAAATACAGTTATAGAATATATCAATAATCATATACATACAAAGCTTAAAGTTGAAGAAGTAGCTAAGAAGCATTATATGTCGGAAAGAAATTTAAGAAGGTTGTTTAAAAAGTACTACAATCAATCTGTCCATGTATATATCAATCAACGAAAAATGAAGATTGCATCAAGTAAACTTCTCATGGGATTTCAAGTATCAGAAGCAGCTAGAGCTATAGGAATTGAAGATGTTTCTTATTTCAGTAGATGCTTTAAAAAGGAGTATGGTGTATCGCCTAGAGACTATAAGAAGAATCACTGACAATCAAAAGAGGATGGCCGAAATATCCAACTTATTCACCGAAAATTCTATATATCCATTTAACCCAATAAGGTATAATCCAATTAAAAGTCATTATTAGGATTAAGGGGGATGATAGTATGACTGGGAGAGAAAGAGTTAATGCCATCTTTAATAGGCAAGGTGTTGATAGAGTTGGATTTTGGAAAGGGAACCCTCATGAAGAGAGTGTAAAGATATACTGTCGATACTTTGGATTACCTGAGGATAAAGATTTACTAGGATTAAAATTAAAAGATGATTTCAATTGGCTACAAGCCGATTCAGCATGGAAACATCCTGAAGGAAAGTCTATGTTTGATGTTCTAGGCGGTCATGAGCGTATTAGTTTAAGTCAAGATGGTGTGTTTGCTGGGACAACTAATGTTAAAGAGGTAGAAGCTTTTGATTGGCCAGACCCTGATTATTTGGACTTTACAGAATACGAAAAAGCTATTGATCAGACCATAGAAAATGGCATGGCGGTATGTGGTGGTATGTGGTCACCATTTTTTCATCTAGCAGCTGATTTCTTTGGGATGGAGAATTACTTTTGTAAAATGTACACGGACCCTATAGTAGTTGAAGCGGTTACTAAGCACCTTGTAGATTTCTACCTAGAAGCTAACCGGCGTTGTTTTGAGAAGCTGGCTGACAAAATTGATGTGTTCTTTTTAGGCAATGATTTTGGTAGTCAGAAGAACTTGTTAATTAGTCCTGAAATGTTTGAGAAATTTGTTTTACCTGGATTTAAGCAATTAATTGATTTAGCAAAAAGTTATGATTTAAAGGTGATGCTTCATTCATGTGGAGCTATTACCAAGGCTATACCTTACCTTATCGATGCAGGGGTAGATGCTCTTCATCCACTGCAAGCAAAAGCAGTAGGTATGGAAGCAGAAAACTTAGCTCAGTTTAAGAAAGATATTATTTTCGTAGGTGGGGTCGATACCCAAGATTTGCTTCCTTTTGGGCGGCCTCAGCAAATAAAAGATGAAGTAAGGAGATTAAAGGATGTCTTTGGTGATGGCTTCATAGCTTCGCCTAGCCATGAAGCGTTGCTACCAGATGTACCTGTAGAAAATGTTATTGCTATGATGGAAGCTGCAACTGAATAAGGTATAAAAAAACTGCACCCTACTGTGGATGCAGTTTTTTTCTGTTTTGGGATCAACTATCCCAAGTTTTAACCCTGCGTAAGAAGAAGAGGGAAATAAATTGGGCTGCTCCGATAAAAATTAAAAAGTAATTTAGAATTTTCTCATTTTCAAAAAATGTTAATAGACAAATAAGGATCAATGTACTAACGACCCGACCGAAATTTAATGCGATCTCTTTATTGATGATGTATTCAATTCTATAATCTTCTTCATGGTTACGATTCAATGTATTGAAAGTTGCAGATACCATTGGCACAAGGAAGAAAGGCATGAATAGACCATTGACGATCATGAAGATGATTAAAAACATATAATTGATATCAAATACTAATCCTAATACTGAGACAAATAGAAAGATAGCTCCCAAATGCATGGAGAATAATCTTCTCTTTGGCTTAATGATTTTTTGTTCAAGTAAGAATGCTCCACAAGTCACAAGACCTGCAACAAAAACCAGTATACCAAGACTCATTTCACTTCCAGTGGTTTCGTAAATTAGAATGGTTATGATGAACATAATGATGACATCTCTTAGACCCCATGCACTCACTGCATTCCGTAGATTTGTCCATTCTTCACCATTTTTTCCTATTACCTTTTTAATGTTTAATGTCTCACCGTAATGTTTAGTCTTCATGGTTAAACTGACAAGGATTTGAATCACAAAGAGAACTAAGGAGATAAGAAAAACAATAAAATAGCCCCTTGTACCCTCACTTTTTTCGATAATATAAGCTGCGATTAGAGGTGCTACTGAACCAGCTCCACTGGCTATAAAACCATTAAAACCATTAAATGTATCACGATTATCTGTTGCTGTAAAATCAAAACTTAGAACATGAAAAGCTAGCCAATAAAATCCTCCAGCTACCCCAAATAAAATACCAAAGGGGTAAATGTAATCGATTATGGAATCACCGGATAATAGTATGAAAAGAAAGAAGACAGCAAATAAGAGTATACCGATTCGTAGAGCCCATATACCGTTTTTTCTTTTAGATAATTTACCAGCTACAATAAATGCTAAAGGTGTGAATATAAAATGCATCAATTGATACTTTGCTATGAGAACAAAATCACTGGATTCTTTCCACAATAAGATATTAACAAAAACATTGGATAATCCCATAGCCATTGTGAACAATGCACTAACAATGAGTAGAATTTTTGCGTGTTTAGACATAACTTCAACCCCAAAAAATAATATCCTTTATATTGTTTTCCAATGAGAGAGATTTTATCAGAGAAATAGAAAGTATAAAAAAAATGTAATTTGTCGCATCTTGCACAAAAAGTATTTATCATTTATCATAACTCTTATATGATGTATACGGGGTGATAGTATGAAGCTGCATTCAAAAATTTTAATAACCTTAATAATGATATCTTTAATGCCCTTATTGATTGTTGTTACTTTTTATGATAACAGTGCTCAAGAAATCGTTAACGATAACGTCAGCGTGTACTTTGAACAGCTGGTGAAAAGGAATGGATCATACTTGGATCTTAAGCTCAATGAGCTTGAGAAGTCCATCAATTCCACAGTAGGAAACAATATTATTCAAAGTGCATTATTTAATTATAACGAGTTAGAGCCTATTGAGAGGGTGGATTCTTGGATTCAAGTGAAAAAAGTGATTAACCCTGCCTTTGCTCTGAATGAGGAATTAAAATCTGCCATTATCTACTTGTATGATGGCAAAATAGAAATTTATGGTGAACAATATCCTTTTGAATTGGAGGAGAGTTCTACTAAAAAATATATTACCTTTTTCAGAGATTTTTTTGAAAATGAGTTTGAAGCTTCGGAAGCTTATGAAAAAATTCAAGAAATGAATTACCGGCCAGTATGGTTTTACAATTTCTATGAGGGGGATCAAAGGTTATATTTGATGAGAGAGATCGTTAATTATAATTATGGTGGTCAACCCATAGGTATTATTGCCTATGCTGTAGATATTGATATTCTAATAGATGCCATTGAAGAAACCCATACTGGAAATGGAGAAACAGTTTTTATTATTGATGAAAACAATGCATATGTCGTTACCGAAGATGATAAAGTTGGAGCAATCTGCACTGAATCTTATCTTAATAAGTTGGATAATCAAAATGGTGGCATCCTCGTGGAAGATGGTCATATGATTGCCTATAGTCAATTGAGAAACGGTTGGAAATTAATTAGTCAAGTACCCATGGAAAACTTCACGAAGGATATGGCTTATGTAAGGAATTTCACAGTCCTTATTGGCTTTATCTGCATCTTTATAGCTATAGTCATTTCTATCCTATTTTCTAGATATATAGCCGTTCGATTTAAAGCATTGATCTCATGTATGGAGTTGGTTGAAAATGGTAACTTTGAGATTGGGG
Source organism: Vallitalea okinawensis (assembly GCF_002964605.1). Classification (NCBI taxonomy): domain Bacteria; kingdom Bacillati; phylum Bacillota; class Clostridia; order Lachnospirales; family Vallitaleaceae; genus Vallitalea; species Vallitalea okinawensis. Next base: position 499,466 of record NZ_PQDH01000001.1, on the reverse strand, counting down.
AACAGGGTAAGAAGCTAAATAAGGAAGATGAGCTATCCATAATCTTTAGGCACTTTTTTAGGATGGTGGATAGGATTAAAGCACTAATTAATAATAATTATATACAAGAAATAGAGAAAAAAGAAGCCCAACTCAATGCCCTACAGTATCAGATTAACCCTCATTTTCTTTACAACACCCTTGAAGTGATTAACGCTATGGCAAAGGTTAAAGAATGTGAAGAAATTGGACAAGTCAGTCAAACATTAGGGGATCTCTTTAGATACAATATGAATCGTACAAGCAGTGATGTTGTAGCACTAAGAGAAGAAATCGATCACATCAAAAACTATATCTATTTACAGAATATACATCACAATAACAGTATTGAGGTTTTTTATGATTTTACAGATAAGCATCTTGATTTACGAATTCAAAGGTTTATTTTACAGCCAATTATAGAGAACGCCATTAAATATGGATTTAAACCTAGAGGTGGATATGGGTGTATTGAGATAAGTGGGCAAATGGAAGAGGAGAATTTTATTATCTCCATTCAAGATGATGGTATTGGTATTCCCATTGATCGATTAGAGATTATCAATTCTGACATCCAACTGGAAATAAACGACAGTCATTCATCAGAAAGCATTGGATTGCGCAATATTAATCAAAGGATTAAGCTTGCTTTTGGAACAGAATATGGTATAAAGATTCAAAGCGTGTACGAAATGGGGACAACGGTAGATATTATTTTACCAATCATAAATGGGGGCGAGTAAATGAATATTTTAATAGCTGAAGATATGGAGTGGATTAGAAAAGGTATTGTAAAAATGATTAATAATATGGAATTGGAATATGATAATGTATTTGAGGCTTCTAACGGCGTAGAAGCTCTTGAAATAGTCAAAGAACATCTTCCGGAGTTAGTCATCACAGATATACGTATGCCCATAAAAGATGGTTTAGAGCTGATTAATGATGCAAAGCCTATCATTCCTAATAGTGAATTCATTATTCTAACAGGTTATGCTGAGTTTACTTATGCCCAACAAGCTGTCAATCTTGGAGTTAAAGGTTTTATTTTAAAACCTATTCAAGATGAAAAGTTTAAACAAGCTATTTCAAAAGCAATTTTTGCCTTAATAGAGAAGGATTCTTATAAAAAAGTTCTTCAGGAAAAAGATGAACTTGTTAAAGAGCAAAAAGAACTTTTTTTTGAAAATGAATTAAATAAAGTTTTTTTAGGAAAAGAAAATGAAGAGATTGATACTATTCAAAACTACAATGTTTTAGCCCTTATCAGATTTGACCATGGACGTTCTAAAAAAGAATTACTCATGGGTATTGTCAAAAGTATGAAAACAACATGTCGTATTGTAGTAGCAGATAATCATAGTAACAATAATGAATATTTTGTGTTAATCTGTCATAACAACATGAATGTCTTAAAAATCGATCATTTAGATATTGCTTGTAAATTAGTAAAAGGGATTAGAAAAGAGAATCATTCTGTGTATGGATCAACCAGTCTCATCAAAAAAAATATTACTAAAGAAATGTACAGTGAGGCGAATGAAGCATTACTTCAAAGGCTTATTGATCAAGATAAGGTTATTTATCAGTTCAATGCAAAGCATATGGATAATATCTCTAACATACACGTTCAGAATCTTATTTTATTAAAAATGGGATTAGAGAAAAGAGATAGTGAACAAATTGGGAAATCCATTAATGATTTATTCCAAAGTTCCATGGAAGGTTCTGTTGGTCAGATAGCTGTTCTTTGGTCATTAGTATCAACTATGATTATAGAAGTTTTTCAGCTAACGATTGATGAAATCAAGCAGTATAACTTATTAAACAATTATTTTATTAACCAATGTGAAACCTTAGATGACGTTAAAGGGTTTATTAACAATGTGATTAAAGAGATTATCAATTCTATGCATAGTTCCAATATAGATGATCATACCATCGATAAAATACAAGACTATATCCAAAAGAATTATATGAAGGATATTACTGCCCAGAAAATTGCTGAGGAATTCAATATCAGTTTATCTTATTTATCCACAACCTTTAAAAAACACTCTGGTACAAAACTAAGTCAGTATATTACTTCAAAACGAATAGATGAAGCTACTCGCTTGTTGCTTCATACCAATATAAACGTCAGTGATATATCTAAAACAGTAGGTTATCAAGATGTACAATACTTCTATCGTGTATTTAAAAAGTATACAGGAAAAACACCATTGGGATTTAGAAAAGAAAAGGCACTACAAGCACCTACTTAAAAAATGTCCAATGATGTGAAAAAAAAAGTCCATTCTTTTATTAATAATTACTATTTATAATAATCTTGTACGAAAGCATAATACAATTTATGCAAAAGTAAGCAATGCGCAACGTTGCACATGATAAGAGTTGCTAATGAAAGGGGAAGTTACATTGAAAAGATTATTGAGTTTGATGTTAGTAGTCTTAATGATCATGGCATTAGTAGTGGGGTGCTCAAATGATGCTGATCAAAAGGGAGAAGCTACTGGCAAAGTTGATACGAAGCAAGATGAATCAAAAGAGGATACAAAAGAAGAAGCTAAAGATCCTGTAGAATTAACTTTTTCAATCTGGGATAACAATCAAAAAGAAGGTATGGAAGCTGTTGCAGCAGCCTTCACAGAGCAAAATCCACACGTAACAGTTAAAGTTGAAGTAACTCCTTGGAATGAGTACTGGACAAAACTTGAAGCAAGTGCTGTAGGTAATTCTATGCCAGATATCTTTTGGATGCATACCAATGAATTCTTCAAATACGCAACTAATAAAAAGTTAATGCCTATAGAAGATGATATGATTGATCAATCCAAATTTTCACAAGGCTTAGTAGATTTATTTACTTATGAAGGTACTTTATACGGTGTACCAAAAGATTTTGATACAATAGCCATTTTCTATAATAAAGAATTATTTGATGCTGCAGGTGAAGCTTATCCAGATGATACTTGGGATTGGGATAAATTAGTTGAAGTAGCTCAAGCCTTAACAGATGTTGAGAATGGTATCTATGGATTAGGAGCTCCTTACCAATCACAAAATGGTTTCTATCCTTTCATTTATCAAAATGGTGGTACAGTTATCACTGAAGATGGAAAGTCAGGTTACGCATTACCAGAAACTCAAGAAGCAGTACAATTCTATTTTGATATGATTCATAAATATAAAGTATCTCCAACGCTAGAGTATTTTGCAGAAAATGGTACCAACGATACATTTACTAGCGGTAAATTAGCAATGTTCATAACTGGATCATGGAAAATGAAATCTTTCTCACAAAATGAAATAATCGCTGATAAATTTGATGTTGCTGTTTTAGCTAAAGGTAAGGAAAGAGCATCTATTTCCAACGGTTTAACTTTTTCAGGTGCTAATGATACTGAACACCCAGAAGAAGTAAGAGCTTTCTTAGAATTTGCAGCAACAGAAGAAGCTCATATTATTCAAGGTAAATCAGGTGCGGCAATCCCTGCTTATGAAAATACACAATCTTATTGGGTAGAATTATTCCCAGACTATAACGTTAATGTTTTTGTAGAAATGTTAGATTACTCAGTACCATTCCCAACTACTCCAAGTAAGCCAAAATGGGGTGAAGTGGAAAGTTCAACCCTTAAAGCTTTTGGTACTGGTGAATTAGCAGCTGAAGATGCATTCCCTTATTTAGCTGAGGAAATGGATAAAATTCTTGAAAAAGAATAGTTAGACACTCAATAATTATGGTGACTCCATAAGAGTCACCATAACTTAAATATGTGGGAGGTGAAATAAGATGAGGGTAAAATCCGTGAATAAGCAGAAGGCGAGTAACTACTTTTGGGGCTATGTTATGTCCGCTCCAAGTATTATCGGTCTTATGATATTAAATATTATACCATTCTTTTATACGATTTATCTCAGTTTTACAGAGTCTGATGGATTAAGTGCTCCAACTTTTGTGGGAGTAGAAAATTTTACTAGACTTGCCTCAGATTCTGAAGTTTGGCTTTCTGTAATGAACACGTTATATTACACGGTTTTAAGTGTACCATTAGGGGTATTTCTGTCCTTATTGTTTGCTGTATTTCTCAATAATAAGATCAAGGGAGTCAGCATCTATAGAACCATCTACTTTTTACCAATGGTAGTAGCACCTGCAGCGATTGCGATGGTTTGGAAATGGATTTTAAATTCACAGTATGGTATTTTAAATTTCCTACTTTCAAAACTAGGGATTGATAATATCGGTTGGTTGATTAATTCTAAAATGATCATCCCATCTTTAGCTATGGTAACTATATGGAGTACACTAGGTTATAATCTGATCTTAATACTAGCTGGATTAAAGAATATACCCGAAACTTACTATGAGGCAGCGGATATCGATGGCGCAAATGGGGTGAGAAAGTTTTTTCACATCACCATACCACTGGTTTCGCCTATGTTATTCTTTGTATTAATCACATCACTAATGGCAGCCTTAAAGCAATTTGATTATTATTACATCATGTTAGACCCAAGTAATCCTGCTATTGATAAGACGCAAACAATACTTTACCTATTCTATGAATATGCTTTTACAATTAATGAAAAAGGATATGCATCAGCTATTGTATTGCTTGCATTTGTTATCATTATGGTTTTTACAGCTTTACAATTCTGGATGCAAAAGAAATGGGTTCATTATGAATAGGAGGTGGCTAGATTGAACCAAAAAGAAAAGATCAATAAACTGATAATTCACACAATTATAATAATTGGTGGTTTAACTATGCTGTTTCCATTCGCTTGGATGATTATAACCGCATTAAAGAGTTATGGCGAGTCCATAATGATTCCACCGACATTGTTTCCACAGGAAATTCGATTAGACAATTTTCAAAAGGCTTGGAATGCACTTCCTTTCATTGATTTATATACCAATACTTTATTACTTATTTTCTGGCGAGTTTTCTTCGCACTTGTAACAAGTTCTATGGCAGGATATGCTTTTGGACGGATAGAGTTTCCAGGAAGAAATGTTCTTTTTAGTATTGTATTAATTCAAATGATGTTACCACCTCAGATTTTTATCGTACCTCAATATTTAATGGTAGCAAAGCTAGGTTGGTTAAACTCAATAACAGCTTTAGTTTTCCCTGGATTAGTCAGTGCCTTTGGTACATTTTTAATGAGACAGTTTTATAAAGGGATTCCAAAAGATATTGAAGAAGCAGCCATTTTGGATGGATGTAACCACTTTACAATTTTCCGAAAGATCATGTTACCACTTTCAAAGAACAATTTAGTCGCACTAGCCATATTTACAGCACTATTTGCATATAAAGAGTTGATGTGGCCATTGATTGCCAACATGTCATTAGAAAAAATGACCTTATCATCAGCCATTGCTTCACTAAAAGGACAATATGATACAGAATTTCCGGTAGTTATGTCCGCATCTTTTATAGCCATGTGGCCAATGTTATTACTCTATATCGTCTTCCAAAAGCACTTTATACAAGGTATTGCTTTTACAGGGTCCAAAGGCTAATGCATTTATTTTTATAACAATAACACATAACTTCATAATATAAGAACATTGTTAAATTGGTAAACAGGGTGTACAATGCCCTTGTATTCATAAATAAAGAAAATCTTTTACGAGATTGAGAGGAGAGAATACCATGAAATTAGGTCTAATTGGTGCAGGTAGAATAGGAAAGTTACATGGTGAAATCATCACTTATCATGTACCTCAAGCAACAATTAAAACAGTTTCTGACGTCTATACAGATGGTTTAGAAGAGTGGGCACAATCATTAGGTATAGAAAAAGTAACAAAGGATTATAGAGAAATTTTAGATGATTCTGAAATTGAAGGTGTTATCATTGCATCATCTACAGATACTCATGCAGATTTAATTATTGAATCAGCTAAAGCAAAGAAACATATTTTCTGTGAAAAGCCTGTTGATTTCAATGTTGAGAAAATCAAAGAGGCTCTTGATACAGTTAAACAAAATGGCATAAAACTTCAAATAGGTTTCAATAGACGTTTTGATCATAACTTTAGTCGTGTTAGAGAATTAGTGGATCAGAAAAAAGTTGGCGATGTGCATATCGTTAAAATAACTTCAAGAGATCCAGCTCCACCACCAGTAGAGTACATTAAGGTATCAGGTGGTTTATTCTTAGATATGACTATTCACGATTTTGATATGGCTCGTTTCTTAAGTGGTAGCGAAGTAGAGGAAGTATTTGCTTATGGGACGAATCTTGTTTCAGATGAGATCGCTGCTGCTGGTGATATAGATACAGCTATAATCAATCTTAAGTTTAAGAATGGTGCTCTAGGTGTTATTGATAACAGTAGAGAAGCTGTATACGGCTATGACCAACGAGTCGAAGTATTTGGTAACAAAGGTGTTGTCACAGTTGATAATGATTTTCCTAACTCTGCAGTATTAAGTAGTGCTGATGCTGTAGTCAGTGAAAAACCTCAATGGTTCTTCTTAGAAAGATACAAAATGTCCTATGTAGATGAATTAAATGAGTTTGCTTCAGCATTGTTAGAAGACAGAGAACCATCTGTTGTTGGTAATGATGGATTACAACCGGTTTACATTGCTTTAGCTGCTAAAGAATCTTTAGAAACAGGGGCTCCTGTGAAGACAAGTAAATTTATGAAATAAGAAATTGATGGAGGTACCATAATGAAAAAATCAGCATGTATTGAAATGATTTTTACTGAAGTGGATTTTTATGATCGTTTTAAACTAGCTCATGAAGCGGGCTTCAAATATATCGAGTTTTGGGGTTGGGAAGACAAAGATCTTGCTAAGATCAAGGCGTTATGCGAAGAATATGATCTTGAAATTGCAAGCTTTTCAGGTGATAAAGATTACTCACTTATCGCTAAAGAAGATTCTGAGAAGTATATTGACTATGTTATTGAATCCATTAATGCCGCTAAGTTATTAAACTGTAAGCACTTAGTTATTCACTCCAATGCATTAGGAGAAGGCGGTGTGGTTGTCAACCATTATACTGAACGATCAGATTATGAGTTATTTGGTGCTATGATAAAGACATTAATGGAATTGCAGCCAATTGCAGAAGATGCAGACGTAACCCTTGTTCTTGAGGCACTGAATACTGAAACAGATCATGTAGGTAATTTCTTAGCATTTACTGAGGATGCTGCAACAGCAATCCAAATCATTAATAGTCCTCGAATCAAGATTTTATATGATCTTTACCACATGCAATTAATGGAAGGTAAAATGATCAATACATTGGAGCAATTTATTGGCGAGATAGGTTATATTCATATAGCAGATGCGCCAGGTAGAAGAGAACCAGGTACGGGGGAAGTGAATTTCCCTAACGTATGGCGTAAATTAAAAGAACTTAACTATGAAGGTTTTATTGGGTTTGAATTAGAACCATCAAAACAATCAGAAGTAGTTGCTAAAGAATTAGTAGAAGCTTTTTAAAGGAGGACATAAGAATGGCTAAAATAGCTTTTTTAGGCGCTGGAAGTACAGTATTCGCTAAGAATGTTTTAGGCGATAGTATGATGACTAAAGCATTACAAGATGCAGATATAGCATTATACGATATTGATGCAGACAGATTAAATGATTCGCAAATGATGTTAGATAATATCAATGCCAATTGTAATGAAGGAAGAGCTAACATTGTATCCTATTTGGATCGGAAGGCAGCCTTAAAAGATGCTGATTACGTTATCAATGCTATCCAAGTAGGGGGTTACAAGCCTTGTACAGTAACTGATTTTGAAGTACCCAAAAAATATGGTCTACGTCAAACGATTGCTGATACATTAGGTATTGGTGGTATCTTTAGAACTTTAAGAACAGCACCAGTTATGCTGGATTTTGCAAGAGATATGGAAGAGGTATGCCCAGATGCATGGTTCTTAAACTATGTTAATCCAATGGCTATGTTAACAAAAGTGATGCTAAAGGGCTCCAACATTAAAACAGTTGGTCTTTGCCATAGTGTTCAAGTCTGCGCTAAAGAGCTTTTAGAGCCTATTGGTATGTCACTAGACAATGTAAACGCAAAGATTGCTGGTATTAATCACATGGCTTGGCTTCTTGAAATCACAAGAAACGGGAAAGATCTATATCCAGAGATTAAAAAGCTATCTTTACAAAGAGATAAACACGATGATATGGTACGCCATGAAATAATGAAGAACTTTGGGTATTATGTAACGGAATCCAGTGAACATAATGCTGAATACATGCCTTACTTCATAAAGAGTAATTATCCTGAGCTCATTGACAAGCTTAATATTCCTTTAGATGAGTATCCAAGACGTTGTGAAGAGCATGAAGTGCGTTGGGAGAAAATGAGAAAGATTTTAGTAGATAACGATAAGGTTGAACATGAACGCTCAAGGGAGTATGCATCTCATATCATGGAAGCTATGGAAACGAATCAACCTTATATGATTAATGGTAATGTATTGAATAAAGGATTAATCACTAACTTACCATATGATTGTTGTGTAGAAGTACCATGCGTTGTTGATAAAAATGGTGTGACACCAACCTATGTAGGTGCACTGCCACCACAATTAGCTGCCCTCAATCGCACTAACATTAACGTTCAAGAATTAACTGTAGAAGCAATTTTAACAGGTAAGAAAGAGTACATTTATCATGCTGCTATGCTTGATCCTCATACATCATCTGAGTTAAGTATTGATGATACTAAGTCATTAGTTGACGATATGATTGAAGCACATGGTGACTGGTTACCAACCTTCAAGTAATATTTTAGTGTAGGAAAGTATGATAGTTTTTATTATATTTTCCTACACATACAATTAAGGGTGAGGTGAAATGATGACTACTTTAACCGCTCATTCTGGAAGTGAAAACACCCAGCCAAATTCAATGGAATACTTAAAAGTTGCCTGCAATGAAAATGCTTACTATGTTGAGATTGATGTACGTCATACAAAGGATGGCTTCTTAGTCTTAAATCATGATGATGCTTATGAAAATATCCTTCTATCAGAATCCAACTGGTGTGACATCAAAGATATGTATAATTTATTAAGCTTTGAAGAAGCTGTTAATTTTATTATCTCTAGAGGTAATAAGGTGAATGCTGATATCAAAACCATAGAGAGCATTCCTAAAGTTGCGGATTACCTTCTTAGCAATAAAATAGTGAGTGAAGTTCTGTTAACAGGTTGTAGAGATAAAGAGATTAAGTATCTCTACCATCATTATCCCATGTTAAACAAGATTTATAATGTCGATGAGCTGTTTGAGGATATATCACTTACAGAAGAAAATAAGAGACAGAAAATTATGAAAAATATTACCTTATATGGAGCTTCGGGAATCAATATACCTTATAGAGCATTAACAGAGGAACGTTATTTATGGACCAAGGAAAACAAGATTTCCATATTTGTTTGGACTGTTGATGAACGTGAAGAAATGATTAAGAACTTTGAAAGAGAAGTGACATCTATCACAACAAATTGTTTAAAACTCTTTCATGAAGTTAAAAGGAGTGAGTAATATGCATTTTGATACCTTTATCATTGGGCATATTTCAAAAGACATCATCAAGTATTATCAAGGAGATACTCACGAGGAGATAGGAGGAGCCGTTGTGGCGGCTGCTTATGCTGCAGAAGGTAGTGAAAGAAAGGTCGGCATACTAACTAAAACATCTGAAGCAGATAAATCTCTCCTAGATACAACATTTTCAGTACCTCGAGATCAGATCTACTATGTACCATCCATAGAAACAACATCTATCGAAAATTATTATCATACATTAGATCGGGAAACACGACTTTTAAGTGCTGTTGGTATAGCAGACCAATATACCATGGCAGACATACCAGATGGTATTAAAGCAGAAGTCTATCATCTTGCTGGACTTATTGAAGGCGATTATGATCCAGAATTGGTTGTTGAACTTTCAAAAAGGGGTAAGGTGGCTGTTGATATCTCAGGTTTCATGCGCCGTTGTTTTGAAGACAAAAGTTTGAAAAGAGTGGACTGGGTAGATAAGGAAAAGTATTTACCCTATATCACTTACTTTAAAGTAGATGCTGCTGAAGCCTTAGTATTAACAGGCGAAGAAGACCGTTATAAGGCGGCAGAGAAAATTATGGAGTGGGGACCAAAGGAAGTTATGATTACCCATAATTCAGAAGTTCTCATCCATGATGGAAATGAATTTTATACATCACCTTATAAAGCAAGAAATTTAAGTGGACGTACTGGCAGAGGGGATACGACTTTCAGTGCCTATATTACAGAGCGTATTGATCATGATCCCCAAGAGGCTGTTTTATATGCTTCTGCTTTAGTATCCATTAAGATGGAAAGTCCAGGACCTTTTAAAGGTAGCCGCAAAGACGTAGAAAATTATATCAATGAATTTTACTCCTCAAAGTAAATGTAGCAAATTACTTCTTAAATAATCATTAATTTTTGGCATCCTAAACATAAATAAATTAATCTCCTCATTAATCTATCTACGACAAGTTTAGGATGTCAATTTTATTTCAATTCTTATAATCAATTAACTCATAATTTCCCCAAAAAATGTATATTTAAATAAATTAATATAAACTATGATTTTCTTGATAAAACAATACTACTAAGGTACTAGCAGAATTAAACCATTTAAGAGTTAAAGGAGGGGAATTTTCTTGAAGCACCATAAAGAAATTAGAAAATCAATAGGTATGATCAGCATAGTGACCAGTATGCTCATAGTGGTATGCATGTTTTTAGCCTTACCAACTAAAGTAAGTCATGCAGAAGATCACCAATCGGCAGATATATTCACAGATGCAGGTGGATTTATAACGACCTATGGTATGTTAGAAAAACCTTTTAACAAAATATTGTGGCCTGGTACACATAATGCTATGGCCAATGATCCTGATTCAACAGGTCTGATTAAATATGAACCCTATACGAGGAATCAGCATCTGGGGATATACGATACGTTAACTAAGGGGATAAGACATATCGATATTGATCTTGGAGAAGTGATAGGCACGAATGAGATCTATTCCTATCATAGAGTTTATACTTCAGGAAGAACAGATGTAGATACCATAGTTGAAGGGATTAAGAACTTTATCGATGAAAATCCTAATGAAATTATCAGTATTAAGCTTAATGGCTTCTATAATCAATATGCTGGAGATATCGATGATCTGGAAAAAAAGAAAGAGATGACTCAAAAGTTTATGTGGCATATGCGCAGGGCTGGCTTATTAGAGAATGTGTATAATTATACAGGTTTGATAAGCGGAAGCAATGAGGATTTATACGATGATATTGATTTAATTGACGTGAATCAGATCTCAACACCACAAAATGGAGGGATGGAAGCATGGCCAACATTAGGTGAGATATTAGACTTTGAAAATGAATTCATTGATCGCAAAAATATCATTATCCTACCTCCACAATCCTATGAAGAAGCTTATCAAATTAATTTTCAGTATACTGGAGTTGATAGTAATACATATTATTTACCTAATGCAGAGCATCACAGTGAAATAAGGACTGACAACATAAGTGTTTCTGAGAATAATGGGGATAAAATAATAGTCATGGAATATTTCCCCGATGAGGAACCAGCTGGAGATCCAGATGTTGCATTGATTAATAATGATGCTTGGTGGCTATATGATCTCATTAACTACAGGAATGATGAGATGCAGGTAAGTCTCATTACTCTAGATTTTTTTACTGGTACACGTTCTGTAGATATTGTAGACGTAGCTAATAAGTTCAACCATATAAGGACACATGGGGAAGATAGTTGGGACAGTTCTTTAAGTTATTATTGGTCCGATCATGATAAAGATGAACTAGTGAATAAATATTATCATATAAGAAATACCCAATCAGGTAAGTTCTTAGCTTCAGATGGTGCAGGCAATGTTTATCTAACGCCTAATAAGGGTGATACGCAGATCTGGCAATTAAAGAATGATGTCAACAATCGATGGATTCTTGAAAGCTATGCAACCAATCAATTGTTAGAAGTTGATGATAATGGAACAGATATTAATGATAAGATTCAAACTTACCCTGCAAAAGAACCAGGTGAATACCTGGAAAAGAGGAATAATCAACAGTGGTTACTTGAAAAGGAAAACGATAAAGACTTTATATTTCGTAATGTTAATAGCCACTACATTTTAGGAATTAAGTCAGGTACTGAAGAGGTAGTGCAAAATGAAGATGTGGATAGCGGTAATTGGGAGCTCATTGAAGTAAGTATGCAAGACATGAGTGAACTTGATGGAAAAGTAGTAAATATTAAAAGTGCTACTGATGGTAAATGCATTGATCTAACGAATTCATCCACTTCCAATAAGACTAATATACAAGTAGCTGATCAAAATCATCTAAATTCACAGGCTTGGATTATTGAAAAAATAGATCATAATATGATTCTGCTGAAAAGTACACTTGATGAAAATAAAGTAATGGATTTAAGGGGGAACTCCTTAGATGACTTTGGAAATGTTATTATCTACGATCGCAAGCTTGATAATAATAGCAATACTAATCAAAAATGGTTGCTACAAGAGAATGAAGATGGGTCATATTTTATCATCAATGCTTATAGCGGTTTGTACCTAACGCGAGACGAGAATAATGTTTACCAGTATCGGTACATTGGGGGAAGTGAACAAAAATGGTTTCTAGAGGAAGAGATACCCGTAACCTTTGATGGGCAAATTGTGGAGATAAAGAATGTTAGTTCCAATAGGTATGTTGATTTAACTGGTAGTAGTACTAAAAATAAGAACTTAATAATCACCTATCCAAGTTCAGGAAATAATAATCAAAAGTGGTTACTTGCTAAAGAAGGACATAACTTGTATCGCATTCAAAGCATTCTTGACTATTCAAAGGTATGGGATATTGATGATTTTAGTACCCAATCAGGAACAAAGCTGTGGATTTACAGTGATAATGGTGGTAATAATCAAAGGTTTAAATTGATGATTACTGAAAATGGTACCTATAAAATGATAGCTCATCATAGTGGATTAGTTTTAACGGAATTACCGGATTCTTTTGATATTATTCAAGCTGAATCTACTAATAGCCTTAGTCAAGAGTGGCTAATAGGCATCGTTAATTAATATATGAGTTTTATAAATCAGAATGATAACAGCCATAATAACCGTATAAAGGGAAATTTCATAAATAAATTAGTAAATATATGAATAATTACTAAAATATAAGTAAAACTACTATTGTAACAATCAAAAAACAAATCAGGTTGAATGATAGAGAACTCCCTGATCTATTTAATAGGAGGATTGTACAATGGCAAAGAAAAGAAAACAGCAAGTACAAGCTAATTCTGAAGATGCTAGAAACATGAATTTAGAAATAGCAGAAGAAATGACTACTCAAGAAGAAGTACAAAAAGCTTCTAAAAAACGTAAGAAAAAAAGCTAATGATTAACGTAAAAATAAAAGGGCTGCCTAGTGGTAGCCCTTTTACTCTATGATCTTATAAGATGTATTGGTTAGTTCAAAATCAGAAGCTAGTTGACCTGTCATATAGATCTCATTATCTCTTGTTACAAAGATAGCATCAACACCATCCAGTTTTTCAATAAAAGCTTTTCCTTCTTCCAAACCCAGTAATAATGTGGTTGTGGATAAAGCATCACCGTCTGTAGAATTATCCGATACAATACTCACCGATTTGATCTCATTAGTTACGGGATAGCCTGTATAGGGATCAAGAATATGATGATACTTAACACCTTCTTCGATGAAGAAACGTTCGTAATCACCAGAAGTGACGACAGATTTATTGGAAGTAGCTAAAACACCTAAGTACTCACCTCGGTCTGAATCAGGGTCTTGTATAGCAATGTTGAAGTGTGAGCCATCAGACTTGCCACCTAAGGCATAGATATTCCCTCCTGCATTGATAATAGCACTCTTGATACCCAATTCATTCATTTCTTGAACCATCTCATCAACAATGAAGCCTTTTGCGATTGCACCTAAATTTATCATCATATTTTCATCGGGAAGCAAGACCGAAAAATTCCCTTCATCTAATTGTATCTTTGTGTAATCAATAAGTGGTAACACTACTGCTAATTCCTCTTTAGTAGGTACATGGCCAGTAGGTGGATCAATGGCCCAAAGGTCAATAAGGGGACCAATGGTTATGTCAAATAATCCACTGGAACTCTCAGCGTAGGATATACTCTTATTAATTAGGTAATAGGTTTTTTCTGAAACCGTTATGGGTTCTTTTCCAGCATTTGCATTGATATGACTGACATCACTATCTATGATATAGGCGCTAAGAAGTTTTTCTAATTCTTTACCTCGGGCGAATACTGGTGCTATCAATGTTTCATCATCTGTACCATAGAGCTTGATGGTTACAACAGTATCTAACATAAATTCAGTTTTTGATACAGTTGCATTGGCGTTAGGAGGAAGGGATTCCTCATTAACACATGCTACAGTTGTCAGAGTAAGTACTATTAATATGAAAACACTTGTCCATTTCTTCATTCTAATCGATCCTTTACCAATAGATAACTTAATTATTGTTTACTTTACTATCCTATCTTACATGAATGGGAGAAATTCGTAAAGGGGAAATATAAGAAAGCACATGAATGGAATTCATGTGCTTAAATATCAAGAATAATTCTTATTGCATTGCTTGAGTAAAGATTTGCTCGAAACCATTAACAGATATTGACACACCTGCAATCGCATCTGTTTTGCCACTATCGTCTTTTTCTACTTCAAAACCTTGAGTTTCAAGAACAAAAGCTTCAGCAGCAGCAGCTTGCTCAAACCATTCTAATTCAGAACCAGCAGCTTTCATACCATATTCTTCACCCATAGTTTTTTTGTTAGTAACATTACCTTCTGCATCTGCTTGAGAACCATTAAAGTTAGCAGATACGATAGTACCGTTAACAATAGTAAATTCACCAGCGCTTACCCAACCGTTTTTGTCAGCTTCTAATTGAGCTAATTTTACACCATCAGTATATTCGCCAGCAGCTACAGGCTCAGAAGCTAAAGCTTCTTGAACTAATGTATAGTATGCTGATACATGAATAGATACACCAGCAATAGCGTCTGTCTTACCTTCAGAGTTAATTTCAATAGCTGTTGGATCTTGGTTTTCTAATAACCATTCTTCAGCAGCAATTGCTTGCTCATGCCATGGAGCTTGAGCACCACCGAATTCAACCATTGGATAACCACCATTAGGTGAAAGTGTTAATTTGTCACCTTGAGGAACGATGTTAGTACCATTCCAGTCGGCGTTAACAATTTTACCATCTTTAACTTCTACAACTACGAAATCTTTCCATCCGCTATTAGCATCGAAGTCTTCAGATGCAGCATAGTAGATACCATCGGCGTATGTAGCAACGCTTTCTTCTGCTGGTTCTTCGGCAGGCTCTTCAGCAGGTTCTTCTGTTTTTGTTTCTTCTTCAGTTGCTTTTTCTTCTGTTTTAGCTGGAGCAGTTTCTGCTGGTTCTTCAGAACTACAACCAACAAAAGCAGCTGTCATTAAAACAACAAGTAATAGTGTAAATAATTTTTTCATAATATCCTCCTTAAACCTTTTATATATATAATCAGAAATAGTAGGTTAGACTATTTTCTGACTGTAACATGATTTAATAAACACAAAGTACATAGATGAAATAAATCATTCTACAACTGTGAATTTATGTAAGAAATCTTGCATGCTAAATCGATAAAAAAACTAGATAGTAGATCATTGACAATTTGTTAACAAAGAATGGTATAAAAATAAATTGCTAATATTTCTGGTATCTAGCATAGCAAACAAAAGCTATTTCAATTAATATCCAAGAATACCTCATGTCTGAACGCTTTCATTATAGCAAAAGTGAAAATACTTTTCAAGTAGTTAAGATGAACTAATACTTTTAATCATTTTGTTCATAAAAATATATTTTAATTCACAGAAAAGTATGTTATATTATTAACTGAATTACTGACAGAAATTATCATTTGATTAAAAGTGAGGGAATCTAAAATGGCTAAAAAACATATTATCATTTTGGGTGGTAGTTATGCTGGTGTTAAGGCTGGTAAAGTACTTCATAAGCAATTTAAAAAAGATCCAAATGTAGAAATCACCATTATTGATAGACATCCTTTCCATACTTTAATGACAGAATTACATGAAGTAGCAGGTCACCGTACTGAACCAGATGCAATTCAAGTGGATTTAAGAAAAGTTTTCGCTGGTAAAAAGGTTAATGTGGTTGTTGATGAAATTAATAACATTGATTTTAAAGCTAAGAAATTGAGTTCAGAGAGAACAACTTATCAATATGACTACCTATTATTATGTACAGGTAATCAATCCAATTTCTTTGGTGTTGAAGGTGCAGAAGAATATGCACATACGCTTTGGTCATATGAAGATGCTGTACATGTTAGAGAACATGTAGAAGACATGTTTAGAAGAGCAAGTGTTGAACCTGACCCAGAAAAAAGAAAAGCACTTCTTACATTTGCTGTTTGTGGTGGCGGATTTACCGGTGTTGAAATGGCCGGTGAATTAGGTGAAGCTAAAAAGCACTTAGCTGAGCAATACATGGTAGATGAAAAGGAAGTTACCATCTATAATATAGAAGCAACTGGTAGAATCCTTAATATGCTTGATAGTGACAAGCAAGTAAAGAAAATTGAAGATAAGTATTACAGGAAGTTAGGTATTAACTTACTGAAGAATTCGCCAATTACAAAGATTAATAAAGAATCTATTGTTATTAATAAAAATACGGAAATACCAACCCATACATTAATTTGGGCAGCAGGTATTCAAAACAACGACTTTGCTAAAAACTTAGGTTTAAAGACAGGTCGTGGTGGTCGTATTCTTGTTAATGAATTCATGCAGGTGAAGGGTCAAGCAGGTTTATATGCTGCTGGCGACAATGCATCCTATGAGGATGAAGATGGCGTAATGCCACAAATTGTTCAGGCGGCGGAACAGTCAGGCCATACTGCTGCAGCCAACGTTGCCGCTGAGATTAAAGGCACAGAACTTCATAAACATAAGCAAAAATACAATGGCTTTATGGTATCTGTAGGATCCAGAAGAGCAGTAGCTGACACTGGGTTTAAAAGCTCAGGTTGGTTTGCGATGCTCATTAAGCACGTTGTTAACTTCTTATATTTATTCCTAGTTTCAGGTGTAAGACAGTTATGGAATTATCTCATGCACGAGTTTTTCCATATTAAAAATAGAAGATCCTTTGTTGGTGGTCATTTCTCCAAGGCATCTCCAAACTTTTGGAAAGTACCGCTGCGAATTTGGTTAGGTTACATGTGGCTGGTTGAAGGTCTTAAAAAGATCAATGAAGGCTGGTTGGATGAAGTTAAAATTATATCAACCCCTGTTACAGATGCAGCAACTTGGGGAACTGCTGGTGAAGCAGCAACAGCGGTAGCTGATGCAACAGCAAGTGCATCACAAGCGGCAACAACAGTAGTCGAAGCGACAGCAAGTGCATCACAAGCAGCTACAGCAGTAGTTGAAGCGACAGCAAGTGCATCACAAGCAGCGACAGCAGTTGTAGATGCAACAGCAAGCGCGTCACAAGCAGTCGATACAGTAGTTGAAACAGCCCATCAATTACCAGCTATATTCCAATGGGTAGTTAATCATATGCCTAGTGGATGGGGCCAGCCTTTATTAGCAGAAACCCCAGATGCTATGAATTGGTTCATGGAAACCTTCATGGGACCTATAGCAATACCAGTTCAAACCATTATGATTTTTACTGAAATTATTATTGGTATCTGTTTAATATTTGGTCTATTCACATTCATTTCATCTGGAATCAGTGTTATTATGACCATTGGTATCACATTAACTGGTATGTCTGATGCAACGATTATTTGGTACTTTGTTGGTGGAATTGCCTTACTAGGTGGTTCTGGTAGTACCTTTGGTTTAGATTATTATGTACTACCCTATCTAAAAAGATGGTGGAAGAAAACAAGCTTTGCGCGGAAAACCCATCTATATTTTGACTAAAATGAAGAATATCCTTTCAACACGAGAGGATATTCTTTTAATATATAATGTAAGAGGTGAATTCAATGAATATGAAGAACTTTCTTAAATTAGTAGAAATTCCAACGAAAGTTGCCAGCCTTATCCCCTTACTCTTAGGCTCTCTATATGTTATGTATCATTTCAAGTCCTTTGACAGTATTAATTTTATGCTTATGCTAGTGGCACTCTTATGTATTGATATGGCTACGACCGCATTGAATAATTTTTATGATTATAAGCGAGCTTTAAAGAAATATGGATATAACTATGAAACTCATAATGCTATTGTTAGTGGAAGTCTAAAAGAAGGAGTAGTCATTACAATCATTTTCTTTTTAGTTCTTATTGCTTCAATAGTTGGGTTGATACTAGTATGGAGGACAAATATTCTAGTCTTATTGATTGGCGGGATAGCTTTCATGATAGCTTACTTGTACTCAGCTGGTCCAGTGCCTATATCCAGAACCTTTTTGGGTGAAATCGTGTCAGGGGTAACCATGGGATTTGGTATCACATTCCTAGCCGTATATATTCACATCATAGACCTTGGTCTTATTACATTCTCTATGGATGATTGGCATCAGGTAGTGGTATCAACTGATTTAAAGGAGTTATTATCAATAATTCTTCTATCTGTACCAGTGATATTAACCACTGCGAACATTATGTTAGCTAATAATATTTGTGATATGGAGGATGACTTAGAAAATAAGAGATACACGCTTCCTATTTATATAGGGAAAGACAAAGGATTAAAACTATATAAACTTCTATATCTGCTTTCATTTATAGATGTCTTAGTAATGGCTTTATTAAGAATTACACCACCTATTTCTTTAACAATCCTATTGATAGCCATCCCTGTTTATATCAATATAGATGAATTTGTGAAACTGCAAAGTAAAAAAGATACATTTATTTATTCAATTTATAGTTTCCTCATGATTAACCTCGTTTTAATCTTGTCTTTTGCAATTAATCTAATCAACTAAAGCTAAAGGTATCTCGCGAGATACCTTTAGCTTTATCACTCTGTAGAATTGGAAGTTATTAACTTCTTAATATATTACAAGTTTTGATGAATAAATTTATAATTTTATTTTTCTCCAAATGCTATACTAATGTTGTGTAGAAAACGATTACTAAACAAGGTTAAAGGAGATGAAATAATGAGACGTTTACCATCAAGACAAATCCATTTAGACTTCCATACCTCAGAGTATATACCAGGTATTGGAGAAAAATTTGATAAAGAAAATTTCCAACAGGCTTTAAAATTAGGTCATGTGAATAGTATGACGGTCTTTGCAAAATGCCACCACGGTTTTTGCTATTATCCAACAAAAGTAGGAACCATTCACCCACATTTAGATCCTAACTTTGACTTAACTAAGGCGATGATGGATGCATGTCATGAAATAGGGGTATTTGCTCCAATTTATGTAACATTGGGGTGGTCTGTATATGATGAAGAGACACATCATGAATGGCGTTGTAAAGATAAAGAAGGGAATTACCAAACATGGCATTATGACTTAAATGCAAATGAAAATGATGAAAAACCAGAGTGTTCTTGGGTTCATCTTTGTCCAGCAGGTGGGTATCAACAACACCTTTACGATATTACCGAGGAAATAGGCGAACGTTATGACCGAGTGGATGGTATCTTCTATGATATCGTGTTTATGAGTGATGTTTGTTACTGTGATAGTTGTGTGGCTGGTATGAAAGCTATGGGTCTTAATCCTGATAACGAAGAAGATGCATTAGAGTACTATACAATAAAGAGAAAAGAAACCATGGATGGGCTAAGAGAACGTCTTTTTGCTAAACATCCTGAAGCTACAGTTTTCTTTAATTCAGGTGGAGCAGAAATGACAATGCCTCAATGGCATTATGCCAATACCCACTTTGAGCTAGAAGATCTACCAACTACTTGGGGTGGTTATGATAAAATGCCAATCCGAGCAAAGTACTTCTCACGTAAAGAGAAAGATTATCTTGGGATGACAGGTAAGTTTCATCGTGCGTGGGGTGAGTTTGGCGGGTTTAAGGCACCAGAAGCCATTAAGTATGAATGTGCTTCATTGATGACATATGGTGCTAGAATCAGCATAGGTGATCAACTTCATCCATCGGGCTTAATGGATTTAGAAACCTATCGATTGATTGGTGAAGGATTTAAATATGTTGAAGCTATTGAAGATTATTGCTATGATGTAGAGGAAACTGCTAACCTTGGAGTGATGATTACGAAAGATCCAGAAATTAATGAAGGATTAGCAAAGTTACTTTTGGATAGTCATTTTGATTTTGATATCGTTCATAGCATAGAGGATATGGAACGATTTAAAGCTATTATTTTACCAGATGAAGTTACTTTAGAACAAGAGTGGGCTAGAGCTTTAAAAGAGTTTCAAGCTAAAGGCGGTTCACTCCTCATCATGGGTGAAAGTGCATTAGATAAGGACAAAAAAGAGTTCATGTTAGATATTGGTGCTAGCTATAGAGGACATTCTGAATACGATATTGACTATGTGATGGCGGATAAGCTTAGTGATCACATCATTACTGCACCATTCCTATTTTATGAAAGTGGTAGCCAGGTAGATGTTAAAGATGCAGAGGTATTAGCTAGCATACGTGAACCATATTTCAGCCGTACATATGGTCATTTCTGTTCACACCTCAATACACCATATCAATTAGAAGATGCGGATTATCCTGCAGCTATTAAAAAAGGTAATACTGTCTATCTTGCACACAAAATTAGTAAAATGTATAAAGAGTATGGAGCTACATTCCATCGTCATTATTTCACCAATGCATTAGAGCTAGTCTATGATGAACCAGTTGTCAAAGTAGAGCTACCAAGTGCAGGTCGTATAAGATTCGTGCATCAAGGAAAAGAAGATCGATATATTCTTCATCTACTATATGCATCACCAATCCAAAGAGGGGTTGCTTCAATCATAGAAGATACTCCAACAATTTACAATACACCAATTGAGGTAACAGTTGAGCAACAAGTTAAAAGAGTTTATACCGCACCTGATATGAAAGATATTAAATTTGACCAAACCAATGGAAAGGTGACATTGACTTTACCTGAATTTGCAACTCATCAAATTGTTGTTATGGAATACTAAAATATTAATGTACAAAAGGCACACAAAGGTTAATTCCTTGGTGTGTCTTTTAGTGATTATGATTATATTTGATAATCACTTAAGAAAGTGAACATTTACAAGGTTTCTATGATGAGGTTAGATAAAGGTAAGGAGTAGGAGTCATATCTGACAAAGATAAAAAAATACGTTATAATAGTCATATACAATATTCTACATACGCAGAATGAATACTTGGTTAACTTCACAGACTGAATAGGGTCATGGATAATAGGGGTTAAATTGTTAAGTGAAGTTATTTACTGGACATAATGAAAGGGGAGGTTTTATGATGGGTGGCAGTATACTGCATAAGCTCTTTTTTGGGTTTGTGCTTTTTTTGATTATTCCAGTAGTTGTCTTAACCAGTTTCTTTAATTTTGGTATGATGCGTTTCTTTAGTGAGGAGCTAAGTAACGCTGATGCAACCAGTTTATATCTTTTACAAAATAATTCTGATGACATTATGAATGAAGTAAAGAATACCTTCGTCCTCATTGCCTCTCATGATAAAGTTGTGGACATGTTTAAAAATGATCATCAAATACGCAGCTACGAGTATGTCTATAGTTGTAGTGAAATCATGGATCTATTATATGAGCTAAGTTCTTATAACAACAACATTCATTCTATTTATCTTTACAACGCCAATACAGACCATATCATATCCTCTTCAGATGGTTTTGATGAGCGAAGTGATTTCTACTATACTGATTGGATTAATCTATATGAGGAAAATAAGTATACCATGCAAATGACAGCATCGCGTAAATCAGTAGATGATGGTTATTTAAAAGAAAAGAATATGCCATGGAAGGTTACCACAGATTATAACTCTCAAATTGTTACTTTTATTTATCCTTTTGATATTTATCCCAATAAGCAATTAAAAGGAGCTGTTGCCATCAATATCTATGATGAAAATCTTATACCTACCAATAATCTAGAGGGAGATGAAAACAATTTTATTATCATTAATAAAAATGGGAAAATGATAACACAAAAAAATAAAGAGAGCCTTGAAGTACTTCAAGCTTTTGAGGAGGAAAACCAAGAGCAATTGCAAGAAAGTCACGGTTATTTTACAAAAAATATCATGGGAGAAAGGTATATATTATCCTATGCCTTTTCATCGGATCATAATTTGATTTTTATTAAATATACTGCTATACAGGAATTACTGAAAAGTACTTATCAATTCAGATATTTGGTAATTATCTTAGGATTGGTGATTACCAGCTTTGGTCTTTTATTATCTTATATTGTGACTAAACGCTTTTATCAACCTATCAAAAATACACTAGCAGTTTTGAAGACTGATATACATAAGAGTGAAAGTAAAAATGAGTTACGTATTATCAATGACATGATTCACTCTATCATTAAAGAGAAAAATCAACTCAGTCAACTCTTTGAATCCAATAAGAAAGATATGATGCAAAAGGAAGTTCAAGATATCTTAAGAGGTTATAAACCCATTAGTCCATCCCTTTTAGTAGATGATTATGGTAGCTACGTAGCGCTGATTATATCAATAGATCACTATAAGAATTTGTCTAAGACTTATTCAACCAATGAACGCTATCTCTATAAAGAGCTAGTAAGAAGGACTTCAGAGAAAGTCATTGATACTCACTATCCTTGTAGGGGAACCTTATTGGAAAACGATAAGGTTGGAATTATCATATCTGTCCCTAAAAATTATGGTTATGGTGAACTAAAAAGACTTATTGAACATATTCATCAGCAACTATCCATTATCAAGCAATTTACTACATCAGTGGCTGTAGGGAATATTCATGAGAATGTTAATGCTTCCTACTTAGAAGCTTTGGAAGCCTTAAATTATCGTATTACCTATGGGGTTAATTGTAATCTATTTTATCATGAGTTGCAGAAAGATGAGTTTGAGTATTATGCTTTTGGTAAGGATAATCTGTTGATTAATTATTTGAAGGATAATGATGAAGTTAAGATCAATGAGCTTCTTTTAGAAAGCTATTACGATATAAAAGATAGTCAAAGCATTGGATACGATAATATTTTACAAGTTTACTTTACCATTATTGGTCACACCGTTGAATTCTTAACCCAAATGGGTGTAAGTTTACCAAAAGTCTTTGGCGATAATTTTGATATTAATCGTAAGATATTGGAACAAGAAACTCTTGAAGATATACATCAAGTGTTACGTCATTTTTATGCAAGCATCATCACATATATGCAAAACACCTTTAATGATAGTAATACACATAAGGTCATTCAAGTCATACAAGATAATTTCATTAATAGTAATTTTGATATTCAACATCTTGAAGAAAAGACAGGTTTGAGCTATTCACATATTAGAAGGATTGTAAAAGAAAATACTGGCATGACTTATGTCTATTATATTAATATGTTACGTATTGAAGAGGTAAAAAACTATCTAGAAACAAGCGATTTATCCATTCGTGAGATTGCTGAAAAGGTAGGTTATAATAATCATCAGAGTCTTAGTAGGTTCTTTAA
Organism: Vallitalea okinawensis; assembly: GCF_002964605.1. Classification (NCBI taxonomy): domain Bacteria; kingdom Bacillati; phylum Bacillota; class Clostridia; order Lachnospirales; family Vallitaleaceae; genus Vallitalea; species Vallitalea okinawensis. The sequence continues at coordinate 475,635 of NZ_PQDH01000001.1, read as the reverse complement.
AAAGTTCGAAGGCATAACCCCAGGTGAGTATCGGAAGAAAGCTAAATCATCTTCAGAATAAGTATTTATGATAGTTAATGTATAATGTGATTATTTACAAAAAACACCTAAAATGATTTAATGGTTTTGTACAATATGTCAAGGCCTTGCGAAATAATGTATACAATACAGGAGGAAGATTATGAAGTTAAAGAGTATTGGGGTTTTACTTTTAGTAACTATTTTATTAGCGACATCTCTTATGGGTTGCGCTTCTGAGACAACTGATAAGAAAGAAGAGACAACGACTGAGCAAAGTGCAAAAGAGACTAAGGAAGAAGCACCTAAAGAAGAAGCACCTAAAGAAGAAGAAGCACCTAAAGAAGAAGTGGTTCAAAAAGAGCCTGTTAAAATGATAACTGCAATTACAGGTGGTAAAGATCCAGAAGAACATGAGTTATGGGTAGAAGAATTTTCAAGGTTATCAGGTGTAGAAATAGAAATGGATAAGCTTGAAGGTCAAGGGTTTGAGGAGAAAATTACTGCATCTATTGCAGCAGGGGAAGTCTATGACGTCATGTACATGGGAACAGACTTATTTGAAAAGTTCTATCCACTTGGGGTTTTTGCTCCTATTACAGAATACGTTGAGAATTCAGAAGTATTAAGTAACCCAGATATCATACCACCAAGTGAGTGGGAAAGAATTAAAAAAGATGGCGAAATATTTGGTGTCTTTAGTAAATATGAAGGTGGACGTTTACCATTAGTTCGTTGGGACTGGGTAGAAAAACTTGGTTTAGAAGTTCCTACTACGTTAGATGAGTATTATGATTTCTATTATGCTATGACTTATAATGATCCTGATGGTAATGGTGTTGATGATACTTATGGTGTTACGATGAAACAAATGTATGATATTCAACCTTATATGAGTGCTAAAGGCTTAGTAGGTCAATATAAGATTGTTGATGGAAAAAGAACTTTCCCATGGGCATCTGACGAAGCAGCAGAAGTCTATGATTGGTTAAACAAGTTATATACTGATGGCTTATTAGATCCTAACTTTGCTACAAACGGAAGTTCGGATTGTCGTGAATTAATCTTTACAGATAAATGTGCAACTTTTACTTATTGGGATTTCTGGGCTGGCTTATTTAATGAAAGAGCCAAAGCAACTAATCCTGATACAGACTTTGAAGTAAGAGGTATGGCACCAGCATTAGATGAGAATGGCAATGGTATTTTAATTGCTGGTCTTGATGGAAACTGGTATCTGCATTCACAATCAGAGAACAAAGATTTTGCTTTTAAAGCTATGGAATTCTTCCATACACCAGAAGGTAGTATGCTCAACTGTGTTGGTATTGAAGGTCATGACTACGAAATGAAAGATGGGCAAGTTGTCCTTACAGAAATTGGTGAGGCACATGCTATGAATCATGGTGCAACAATACCTAAGAGTGGTCAATGGGTGAATCCTGTTAAAGAAGGAGAAAACTTTAGACAATCACAAGAAATTATTATGAAATATGCCGTACCTGAGACTATTCTTGAATCATCATCTGATGCTAAAGAGGTAGTAGAGAAGTATGCCATCAAAGCGATCATGGGAGCTATAACAGGTGAGGAAGCTGTTAAAGCAATGCAAGAAGAGTTGAGAGCAGGAGATATGATTGATTAATAAATGAAATTATAGATAAAGGAGGCTGGTATATCCAGCCTCTATTATAGAAAGGGAGGTCAGTATGCGAAGCAACTTAACTGCATCACCAACTACATTAAGTAATACCAGGCTTTCAAAAGAAATATGGAAGAAAAAGCAGGTTTACTTACTTTTACTACCAGCAATAATCTATATTATTATTTTTTACTATGTACCCATCTTTAGAGGGTTTTCCATCAGCTTGTCCAATTATAATATTTTTGGAGAATACGATTTTGTAGGCTTTAAGCACTACAAAGCCATCCTTGTGGATATGAACTTTTGGCGAGCCTTTAGGAACACTCTTATTCTAGCGGGTGGAAATTTATTCATTGGTTTAAGTGCACAAATCCTTATTGCCATATTGCTTAATGAGCTTACCAATAAAGGCTTCAAAAGAATAACACAGACTATTATCTATACACCTAATCTATTTTCATGGGTAGCTGTAGGAGGTATATGGATCAGCTTAATGGCCCCAGATACTGGTCTTATTAATGAAGTGATTAGAATGTTTGGTGGAGAACCCATACACTTCTTTGTTAATGAAGACATTGCACAACCTCTATTCATTTTTCTAAATATTTGGAAAACTGTTGGTTATGGTTGTATCATTATGTTAGCTGCACTAACGAATATAGATCCTAATTTATTTGAAGCTGCATATATTGATGGAGCAGGTCGCTTGAAGCAAATTATATATATAACCTTACCAAGTTTAATGAGTACAATAAAGGTGGTATTTGTCCTTAATCTTATATCGAATTTAAGACAGTTTAGCCAATCGCATATACTAGAAAACCCAATGATCATCGATAAAGTTGATGTGGCAATGACCTATACTTATCGCATGGGTATACAAAAACTTAAATTTGACTATGCTTCTGCAGTAGCATTTTTTATGCTCCTTCTAATAGCCATTTTCACGATTATTCAACAACTAATCGTTAATAGAAATAAGGAAGCTTAGGGGGAATAATCATGAGAGAGTATAAAACAAAAAGTAGAACAATATTTAACATCATTAATATCATTATTATGATTCTGTTGGTATCAACAATGATCCTTCCGTTGGTTAACACCTTTGCATTAGCCTTTTCAACAGACTATAATTCAATGGAACCTGGTATTATCTTATTTCCAAATCCAATTTCAATATCCGGTTTTATAACATTGTTCAGTGAGATTAAAATACTTAGACCTTTTATAAACAATGTGTTTGTTACTGTAGTAGGTGTTTCGCTACATATTTCAATTTGCTCTTTGACAGCCTATGTGGTAGCACGTCATCAATTTCCAGGAAAGAAAATATTCATGGTATTTGTCATGATCACATTAATGGTACCATTGCAAAATATCATGATCCCCATGTATCTCTTGTATAAGGAATTAAATCTAATCAATACATTGTGGGCTATTATATTAACCAACATGGTTAATGCCTATACCATTTTATTACTGAAGAACTTCTTTGAAGGCGTCCCTCCATCTCTAGGAGAAGCAGCTTATATTGAAGGGGCTAATGAAATGCAAATGCTTATGAAAATATACTTACCGCTAGCTAAGGCGGGACTGGCAACCATGATTTTATTTGACTTTGTAAACCGTTGGAATCATTATATGGAAGCCCTCTTATTTATACAAGATCCAGATAAGTATACCTTGCAACTTGCTTTGATGGGATTAGTCATTGACTCTGATGGTGCTTCGCCAGTTAGTTTTATTACCAATAATGTTCAGATGGCAGGTGTAGTATTCTCTATTATGCCATTACTCATACTCTATCCTTTCCTTCAGAAATACTTTATCTCTGGTATAATGCTTGGTTCTACAAAAGGATAACATGAATGATAAGCCCTTTAGATATCTAAAGGGTCTTTTTGTCGGGATTTATTCATGTTGTACAGGGGTTGTAAGAATTACGAAAGTTTCTCGTACTTGAGCTTCAACAAATATAAAACCATATTTTAAGATATCAATCTCACCTGGTGTTCGGATAGTAATACCTTCATAAAAATCTTTTATATTACTAACTTCAATTACCATAAGTGGAGTAGGATCAATGGATACCCCAAGAGTTTTAGCGATATCTTCTGCTTTTATAACCCCGTCTTCAACTGCCTTTTGTAAGGCATCGTAATAATAGGTTTGTGGGTCATCAAGTGTAAAATTGATTTCTTCGATGTTAAGATCATTTGCATATGCGTTGTTAACATACTCTAATAGAGTATTAAAGGAGTATACTTGGATATTAAAGTCTGTTGTGGCTTTAAAAGATGTAATCGTATCCCCTTTATAAATAGGCGTAACCGTATTACCAATGATATATATATCTTCGTCTTTTATACCGGTATCTTTCAGTTCTTCTTTTATCATATTCAATTTATCTTGGTTAGCTGCCTCAGCCTCTAAGGCGGTATTACCAAAAGTGGAGAAGCTAGTTGTGATAACTATGGAATCGGGTGTTTTACGCATAGCATAGTATCCATCAACAATAATTTCTCTCTGATAGGGGTTACTTGAATAGCTTCCTCGACGATAAAATAATAATGGGTACATCTACACCCTCCTTATCACTGGATGAATCCTCATTACATTTTATGTGAGAGGGCATGGCAAGGTAACACTTTTATGAATGAATTAATGAATAGTTTACATAGGGGTATGTATTTTAAATACCTCTTGGACTTTAGCTTCAATATAGACAAAACCCTCTTTTAAGGTACTTATTTCACCAGGTATTGAACTGGTCACTCTTTCTATTAACTGATCCAGATCAGTTATTTCTTTAATGGATAATGGAATAGGATCGATGGATACACCAATTGCATCTGCTATTTCTTTTGCCTTTCTAATACCATTTTCTGTAGCTCGGTTAAGCACCTGTTGGTAATGTTCTTCAGGATTGGTAAGGGTAAAAGTTATTCCTTCAAAATTAAGATCTCCAGGTGAACTTAAGGCTTCTAGTACAGTTTGAAAATTATAGACCCTAATGGTAAAGGTGGTTGTAGCTTTATAAGAAGTGATATTCGTGCCATCTTCAAAAATCGGTGTAACTGAAGTATTATCCAGAATAATATCTTCTTCCTTAATACCGAATTCCTTAATGCCTTTCGCAGTTTGGTCATAGAGATTATTATTATTAGTAACTGCTTCAAAGGTTGTATCAGCATAAGAGCTTAAACTTACTTTGACTAAAAAAGTATCAGGTATAAGCTGTTGAATATAGAAACCATCAACAGTAATGTATCTATTATTATTTTGATTTTGTCTAACTGGGTATCGATAAAATGAATTTGAATACATTGGTTCATACTCCTTTACAATGGATGGAATCTCTTTACATTTTATGACACTCTTAATAAAAACATAACTTCTAAAACATCAACATCCCATTCTTTTTCACTCTATGAATCAGTGCAAATAGAGGCTGAAAGAAAAATTACTTGACATTTATGGATACTTTATTTTATAATAAACTCAATTGAATAGTAATTCCTTCAGGGCAGGGTGAAATTCCCGACCGGCGGTTATAGTCCGCGAGCTACTATGTAGCAGACTTGGTGAAACTCCAAGACCGACAGTAAAGTCTGGATGAAAGAAGGTAATTGAGATGGTCCATCAACATGTCAAAGTAACATGAATTGATGACTGTCTGGATATTTTTTTATGTACATACCCTGAAGATTGTTAACGATCTTCAGGTTTTTTAGTGTCTAATTCATATCTTTTTTCTCATAAATTTTCCCTGATAAGAGTTATTATGTAGAATACATTAGCCGTGAGGTGAGATATTTGAATACAGAATGGATGAAAAGAGCTATCACTATAGCGCAAAAAGGTGAAGGTTTTGTTAACCCTAATCCGCTAGTTGGTGCAATAATCCTAAAAGATAAAAAAATAATCGGTGAAGGTTATCATGCTTATTATGGTGGCCCCCATGCTGAAGTCAATGCGATTAATCAGGCAACTGAAAATACTAAAGGAGCAACCATGTTTGTCACCTTAGAACCTTGCAACCACTTTGGAAAAACACCACCCTGTACAGAAGCCATTATTGCATCAGGTATTAGCAAAGTGGTGGTAGGTATGCTAGATCCCAATGAGTTAGTGACTGGTAAAGGGATACAGCGGTTGAGAGAAGCAGGAATCCAGGTTGAGGTTGGTTGCTTAGAACAAGCAATTGCTGAGCAGAATCGCTTTTTTCTGAAACATATCCAAGATAAAAAGCCTTACGTTATTATGAAATATGCAGCCTCGCTGGATGGTAAAATAGCCACAGCTACTGGTGAATCCAAATGGATTACTGGTGAAGAAGCTAGAAAGGCAGGACATCAACTAAGGCAACAAGTCGCTGGTATTTTAGTTGGTGTTAATACAGTCATTAAAGACGATCCTATGTTGAATGTAAGAATAGAAAAAGAGCGTTTGAGTCATCCTATTCGAATTATTGTTGATTCAACAGGTAAAACACCTTTGGATAGCCAAATAGTCCAAACTGCAAAAGAGATGACGACTATTATTGCCACAACGGATAAGATGGATAAAGATAAGCAAAAAGCTTATGAAGCCATGGGTATAGAAGTGATACGCTTACCTGAAGTTGATCAGCATGTAGATATGAAAGTATTAATGCATGAAGTTGGTCAAAGAGGGATCAATAGCATACTCATAGAAGGTGGTGGTACCATCCACGAAAGTGCTTTAAAAGCAGATATTGTTGATGAAGTAGTAGTACTTCTAGCACCAAAGTTGATTGGAGGTAAGAATGCTTTAACTGCGGTTGAAGGTAAAGGATTTGCAAGATTAGCAGAAGTTCCTGCATTACGAGATATGGAAGTAAAAGTTTTGGGGCAGGATATTATGATTAAAGGCAAGGTGAGGAGATAGATATGTTTACTGGAATCATTGAAGAGACAGGCGTTGTATTAGCCAACCATCTAAAAGGTGATCATGCTGTTATCAAAGTGAAGGCTGATATTGTGCTTCAAGATTTGAAGCTAGGGGACAGTATTGCTACTAATGGTGTTTGTTTAACCGTCACAGAAAAGGGAAGTGATTATTTCGTAGCAGATATCATGCCAGAAACCTATAAGATGACTAACTTGAAAGAACAGAAAATTGGTAATATTGTGAATTTAGAAAAGGCATTAAGACTCAGTACTCCACTGGGCGGTCACTTGGTTTCGGGGCATATTGATGGCATGGGTAAAATCATAGGTATAAGAAACGAAGGGAATGCCAAGCGAGTGGCCATAGAAGTGGATAAAGAGTTATTAAAGTATATGATTCAAAAAGGTTCTGTGACCTTAGATGGAACCAGCTTAACATTAGCAAAACTTAATACTGGTTCTTTTGAAGTAGGTATTATTCCACATACAAGTGGAACTACTACCTTGGACCAAAAGAGGGTTGGAGATCAGTTGAATATTGAATGTGATATGATTGGCAAATATGTTTATCATTTTCTTCACCAAGAGAATAAAGGAAATAGAAACATGATGGATCTACTTGGAAATTCAGGATTTTTAGGTTAATACAATCAATACTAAGTTTATTTTATATGGTAATAGGAAAGTACTGCGTTTTGCTCGCAAGGAACCATACTTTTCTATCACCAGTTTAAGTGTGGGGTTAGCCACTTTTGTACTAGAGAGATACATCAAGGGATAAGGAGGACTAATAATGTTTGCTACCATTGAAGAAGCAATACAAGATATTAAAGATGGAAAAATGATTATCGTTGTCGATGATGAGGACAGAGAAAACGAAGGTGACTTAGTGATGGCTGCAGAAAAAGTAACGCCAGAACATATTAATTTCATGGTTAGTCATGGGAGAGGGTTGGTATGTGTACCTATTACTGAAAAGCGTAGCCATGAACTTCAGCTTTCAAGGATGGTAGATCAAAATAGTGATCCAAGAGGAACAGCATTTACTGTTTCGGTGGATGCTAAAGAGTGTGCAACAGGTATATCAGCCTATGAAAGAGCTTTGACAATTAACAAGTTAGTTGCTCAAAGTAGTAAAGATATTGATTTCTCTAAGCCAGGTCACATTTTTCCACTTGTAGCCAAGAGTGGAGGGGTTCTTCAAAGAGAAGGGCATACTGAAGCTGCTGTTGATTTAGCTCGATTAGCTGGTTGCGAAGAAGCCGGCGTCATTTGCGAGATACTAAAAGAAGACGGACATATGGCTAGACTAACTGAGTTAAGAGAATTTGCTAAGGTACACAAGCTTAAAATGATAACTATTGAAGCCTTGATTGAGTACAGGAAAAAGAGTGAAAGTACCTATCAATTAATCAGCGAAGCATCTTTACCTACCAAATACGGTGAATTTATTATAAAGGGCTATGAGCATCCCGTAACAAAAGCACACCATATTGCTTTGATCAAAGGTGATCTGACTGATACAGCACCTGTTCTTACACGTATTCATTCTGAATGTTTAACAGGTGATGTTCTAGGATCATCACGTTGCGATTGCGGTTCTCAACTAGAGGCAGCTTTAAAGATCATAGCAGAAGAAGGTCGAGGTGTTCTCTTGTATTTAAGACAAGAGGGGCGAGGGATTGGTTTAGTGAATAAGATTAAAGCCTACGCTTTACAAGACGAAGGGCTAGATACGGTAGAAGCTAATCTACATTTAGGTTTTGATGAGGACTTAAGGGATTATCAAGTAGCTGTTGACATGTATAAAGACTTAGGAATAAGTAAGATCAAATTAATGACCAATAATCCAGAGAAAATTAAAGGTCTTGAAGATGGAGGCATAGAGGTGACAGAGAGAGTTCCTATTGAGGTTGGTATTGGTGAACATAATCACTTTTATTTAGAAACGAAAAAAGAAAAAATGCAACATATGTTAGAAAAAATATAATGAAAGACAATACGGAGGTAAGGCAGATGAACACTTATGAAGGTCAATTAGTTGTTGAAGGATTGAGATTTGGTATTATTGTAGGAAGATTTAATGAGTTCATTTCTTCAAAGTTATTGGAGGGAGCAAAGGATGCATTAATTCGTCATGGAGCAGATGAAAGTGAGATTGATATTACTTGGGTGCCTGGGGCTTTTGAAATACCGCTTGTTGCAAAGAAGATGGCGAAGAAAGAGGAATATGATGCTGTTATTTGCTTGGGAGCTGTTATAAGAGGAGCTACAGCCCATTTTGAGTATGTATCTGGCGAGGTAGCTAAAGGTATTGCTCATGTTTCTCTTGAAGAGGAAAAGCCAGTGATTTTTGGTGTTTTAACTACAGACACAATTGAGCAGGCTATTGAGAGAGCAGGTACAAAAGCAGGGAATAAAGGTTATGAGGCAGCAATGACAGCTATTGAGATGGCTAATTTAATGAAAGGGTTATAGGTAGAAAATTAATAGAAATAGAGTAAGAGAGAGCATCAACTTCTTGTTTGGAGTTGGTGTTTTTTTGTATCTAGGAAATTAAATGCTACAAAATAATAAAATTCTTTTTGAGAAATTTGAGAAAGTGGTTTGCATTTTGAGGAGTTTTTGTCTCTTTAATATATATAGGGGAAAATCTTTAAGGCTAAAAAGATGGGTTATTTATAATGGGGTCAAGCATCCAAGGGGTTCTATTCGCTGGCTGGAAAGACGTCCATGTCTTAGACAGCCAGGTTCGCCGTCCATGGCTCACTGCTCCATAGAACCCCTTAGATGCTTTCGGCTACTGTTATGTGAAGTTATTTATTAACTATTAGTTAAAAAGAAGTTAAAAGTGTCTTTCAGATAAGCTCATGAAGACTGATAAGTTTTTTTTTAGGGAAAAATTTACAGCGAGACAAGGGGAGTAAATCAGACAAATTGTTTATCTCATATCAATAATTGATAGTAGAAGATTTAATAAAGCGAACAAGTATTCGTATTTTGTATTGACATCATTGGTTGATTATGGTAGTATAATGACACAACAAGAACAAATGTTCGATAATGAGGGAGGTGTAATATGGAGAAATGGAAAGATCTCAGAGAGATAGGAGAAGCTTATCATGAAAAACGTCAGAAGGTACTCTACAGACTAAAGTTACTGGAAGAAGAACTATTAACCAGTACCGAAGAGGAAGCTATACAGAATTTAGAAGTTCAGATTAAGTTACTACGCTCAATCGAACGTGATATGCGGGAGATTGGTCGTGAAGCTAAAAACTATTATGAGAAAGGTTGGTGGCGAAGTGAGCATTATACATTTAACGCAAGAAAACCAAGAAACTATATTTTTACAATACGACATGATTAATCATTGTCCCACCAATGACAACCTGATTGACAACATGAAAAAAGCAATGGGACAAGCTATAGAAAAAAAATTAACCCACCGTCAAAAGGAAATTTTATTTTTGTATTACTACGATGAGAAAACAATGCCTCAAATTGCTAGCGAGCTAGGTATCGCCAAGCAAAATGTTTCAAAAAATATTCAAAGAGCAATCATAAATATTAAAAAATATCCAGAAGTAAAAAGTTTTTTATTAAAAAGATGAAAAATAGGGTGACTTTATATATGATGCACGTGTATAGTGAAGGGATTATTTATTACATACAGTTTCACAAGGATGGTGATAATCAATGATGTACCAAGACATCTATCTTAAGGTGAAAGAGAAGATAGAAAATGATTTATCGGGGTGTGCGGTTTTTGGCGGTCAACCAAAAGCAGAACATTCCAGACCAGCCTGCTATATTACTGTTCTACCTACAAGAATGGAAAACATGGATAGTACAAGTCATGATATCCAAGTTGAGATTACTTGTAAGAGTACAGAGATGGACTTTTATAATGACTTACTTCTAGCAGATCAACTCTTTACGAGTATGGGGAGTATTCAAGTAGAAGAGCGTCAAATCTTCATAGATAAATGGGAAGCTTCCTATGAAGATGAGAATTTAAAAGTCACAGGTAACATGAATTTGACAACAGGGAAAGACATGGAGGAAGTAGAAAAAATGATGAATTTACATTTAAGGAGTGAGAATTAGAATGGGATTACCACAATTATTAATTCAATTTAAAACCACAGGTAGTACTGCTGTAAAAAGAAGTCAAAGAGGTATTGTAGCACTCATTCTTAAAGATGATACCAATAGTCAGGATTCATTTTCAGTGGCTTCAATCAATGATGTTAATGAGAGTGAATGGACTGCAGGTAACTATGATGCTATTCAATTGGCATTTAAAGCCAATCCTTCAGAAGTTATCATTGAACGTATTGCATCTTCAGCAACAGACTACACGGATGCTCTTACTCGTTTAGAGACCAAAAAGTTCAACTACCTTGCGATTCCTTCTTTAGAGGATTCAAAAGTAGATGCAGTTAAAACATGGGTAGAAAACATGAGAACTGCTGATAAAACTTTAAAGGCAGTCTTACCAAATTGTGCTGGTGATCATGAAGGTATTATTAACTTCACAGCAGCCAATATTAAAGTGGGTTCAACGACTTATGCAACTGCTGGTTTCACGCCACGTATTGCAGGGGTTTTAGCAGCCATGCCATTAAATCAATCTGCTACATACCACGTGCTAGGTGAAGTAGATGATGTAGATGCAGTTACTGGTCCAGATGCAGCCATAGATGGTGGTCAATTAATCCTCATCAATGATGGTGAGAAAGTGAAAATTGGACGAGCTGTTAACTCATTAACGACGCTTAAAGTTGGTATGAACGATCAATTTAAGAAGATTAAGATTTTAGATGCCATAGATATGATGAAAGAAGACATTAAGAAGACCTTTGAAGAAGGTTACATTGGTAAAGTCGCTAATTCTGTGGATAATAAAGCATTATTTATTGCAGCTGTAAATACATATTTCAAAGAATTGGCTCGTTTAGATGTATTAGATGGCAGTTATGAAAATAAAGCTGAGGTAGATATAGTTGCACAACGCAGCTATTTATCTGGACAAGGTGTGGATACATCATTAATGTCTGATGAAGAAGTCAAGAAAGCTAACACAGGTTCAGAAGTCTTTGTAACAGCAAAAGTTAAATTCGTAGATGCAATGGAAGATATCCAATTTGCAATTAACATGTAGGAGGTATGGATATGGCGAAAATTCCTGGATACAGACAAATCAGTGGTAATTGGGGTAGACTTTGGTGGGATGGCGATCAGGTATTTGAAGTAGAATCCTTTGAACTCAAAGCAACACCTAACCGTGAAGAAATTAATCAAGCTGGCTTAATGGATGTAGACAGCAAAATTACAAGTATTAAATGCGAAGGTTCATTTAAAGTTAAGAAAGTCTATTCAAGAGGTGTTGAAAAACTCCTTAAAGCTTGGAAAAGCGGCAAAGATCCAAGAGGTCAAATTGTTGCTAAACTAGATGATCCAGATGCATTTGGAACAGAAAGGGTTGTTATCGATAACGTATGGTTCAATGAATTGACATTAATGCAATTTGAATTAGGATCTAAGCTTGAAAGAGAATTCACTTTCGGCTGCACCATCAGCGATATCGACTTCCCAGATTTAATTTCTGCTGAGTAGATCACAGAATATTCTGTACTTATTACAACAGCTAATACTTGGCTTAGATCAGGTGTTAGCTGTTTTAAATTTAATATAGGAGGCAATAAAATGCATAAAAAACTGACTTTACAAGATCTATTAAATAAAAAAGAAAGTATTACAAATGGTAGAGAAGAAACGCGTGAACTTTATGTCAACTCCTTAGATGGAACTATTCTTATCAAAAAACCTGACCGAAAGTTATGCTTGGAAGCAATCGATATGGATGATACAGATTACGCAGATATCTTTGTAGTCTACAATTGTGTAGTTGAACCAAACTTAAAAGATCAAAAGCTACACCAAGCCTATGGGGTAATAGAACCGGATGATATCGTCCAAGCAATATTTGAACCTGGTGAAATCACTAATATTTCAAAAGAATGTTTGAAGTATGCCGGATATATTAACTCAGTGGAAGTTGTTGCTGATATAAAAAACTCATAAAGAATGATGGACAATTATATATGATCCATCATTATCTTAAAAAAGGTATTTCACCTGAGCAGATATTAAATTTAAATCCATCAGAGTCCTTGTTTTATTTTTCAAGCATGGAATTGGAGTTAGAAGAATTGAAGAATCAATACCAATGCGAGGGAGGTGGGGTGAATGTCTGAATTAAATGACTTAAGTGCTATAAAAAGTATAAGAAATGAAATAAAGTCTTTTCAAAAAGATTTAGTTGCTGTCAAAGATGAGATCGCACTTCTTAAAAAAGAAATGCAGAGGTTAAAAAGCCAAATAAAAATTACATTTGCTGGAGTAAAATTAAAAGTTGATATTAATGAAGCTTTTAAGAAAGTAAAACTTCTAGCATCATTAACACGAAATAGTATGCAGCAAGCTTTTATAAACATTAAAAATATAAGTAGTTCAGTTTTTTCAGCCATTAAGAAAGAGGGCAAGAATGCTTTCTTAACAGTGAAAAAAGCAGGCAGTACTGCATTTACAACTATTAAAAAAGTGAGCGGTACAATATTTAAAGGCATCAAGAAGACAGGTAGCAATGTATTTAAAAGTATTAGAAAAACAGGTACACAAGCCTTTAAAGGAATCAAAAAAATCAGTAGTAATCTTTTTAAAGGTGTTAAGAAAGCAGGGAGTGTTGCTTTTAGTGGTATTAAGAAAATCGGTAGTGCAGCTTTTAAGGGGATTAGTAAAACTGCTTCTGGTGCTTTTAATGGGCTTAAGAATATTATATCTTCACCTATTAGCTCAGCGTTAAGTTATGCAAAAGATAATATAGGAGAATTTATTGATATGGGTCTTAAACAAGAAAAACATGAGTTAAGTATTAAGACTCTAATTGAAAAAAACAATGGTGGTACACCAGCCAGTGAAATTAAAAAAGTTCAAGATGATTATCTGAATCAACTAAAAAATAATAGTCGTCAGACTCCCTTTGATACGAATCAAGTTATGACCGCTGGAACAGAAGCATTACAAATGAGCGGTGGAGATACAAAGGAAGCAATGGAACTATTGAAAATTGCAGAAGATATGGCAGCAATTAATCCTAACAAATCACTTAGTGAAGCGATGTCTGCTCTGAAAAGTCTTAAATCGGGAGATGCAGCAAGCATGATAGACTTTGGCATAAATATTGATGCTTCTACAATCGAGTCAGGAGCAGGTATTGATGAAATTATAAAGAACAAAGTTGAACCCTTTTTCCAAGGTGGCGTAGAGCAGCTTTCACAAACGGCTGGAGGCACAATTGATATGTTAAAAGGGAATATGAGTTCAGTATTAGGTGATTTATCAATGTCTTTATTACAGAATTTACAACCAGCGTTACAATCACTAAGTAATTTTATCTCTTCGCCAGCGTTTCAACAATTTGTTACTTCGACCATGGTAGCTATTTCAACTGGATTCTCCTACATTGGAAAAATATTTTCATGGATTGCTGAACAAATGCCTGGGATACAAGAGATTATTGGTGGCATATCCAATTGGATCGTGGAGAAATTTGGTTGGATTGGACAAGAGTCAGGATTCTTATTAGATGTATTCGGAACAGCATTTTCAGGTATGAAGGAGTATGCTGCTACGCTTTGGAAGGTTGTAAAACCAGTTCTGAATAATTTAGCTACTGGGGTTAAAATAATCTTTAATCTCTTTAAGCTAGTTTGGCCAGCAATTAAGTCTATCGTTACGGCTGTATGGGAAAAAATAAAACCTATAATAGAATGGGTTGGAAAAGCTTACGAATGGATAGGAGGAAAACAGGAGAAATTCTCAAATTGGTTGGGAGAAAAGGCTGATGCTAATTATGAAGCATCAAAAAGTGGGACTAGTGAATTAGAATCTCCTTTCAGTACGTCCAGTGGTGGAGTAGCAGATATAGAGGACAATCCTGTTTTTTCAGATAGCAGTCTAGGGTCTATAGAAGGAAGTTACGATTACACTGATAATAGTATAGATGACTTTGGTATGGACTACAAAATACCTGAAAGTAGTTTTTCAAGTCAGTATGCATTACCTGAAAATACTACTTATTCAAGTTATGAAATGCCTATGACCACTGGTGAATCCTTTTACGGAAATAGTGGAATGAATTCTTCAAATAGCTTTAGTGATTCAAATATAACTATTAATATCAATGGAGTTGATAAATCAACTGATGATATCGTTGGTGAGCTTGTTCCTAAACTTGAATTAGCATTAGCAAACATGTGAGGTGAACTAAATGGATATCTATCTTTCAATTAATAATAACCAACAAATCATTCAATTACCTATTTTACCAGATCAATATGACATGACCTATCCAATGAATAACACTACAAAGTCAACAATCAATTCAGGAGACATGCGAATTATAGGATTAAAGGGATTAAAGAGTATTTCATTCAGCTCCTTTTTCCCTTCAAAAGAATATGGATTTATACGTGAGAAGACTGCTTATAGTGCGATTACAAATGAAGGCTATTTAGCTTGGGATTATGTGAAACTGATTGAAGAATGGATGGAAGAAAGAGTACCAATTCGCCTAGTCATAACTGATACACCTATTAATATAGCAGTAACCATTGATAGTTTTACATATGGCATAAAGGATGGTTCAGGCGATATACACTATTCCATTAGCTTAACGGAGTTTCGATTTGTTGAAACGAATAAAAAGAAGGTGATTTGATGCATGAACTATGGGTTTTAGACCAAGATAATTTCATTAACATCACGCCACTTATCTCAAAGTTATCATGGACATCTAATCTAGATACTTTAGGAGATCAATTGAATTTCGATATAGTAAGTAATGATGCCAAACACATACCTCAGCCCCCTATTGACTTAGGTAGCATTATTGTTTTGAGAAATGAAGATGAGATCTTCAGAGGTGAAGTCATTACAGAGCGACTAAGTGGACGAGAAAGTAAATCCTATGATGTCTTTGACTTTGCCTTCTTTCTTAACAAATCTAAAGATATTTATCAGTTTAATAATCTTCAAGCTCATAATGCTATTGTAAGAATGTTGGAGGATTACAATGTGCCGATTGGACAGATAGAGCCTATTGCATTAACAATAGATAAGTTATATGCAGATAAGCGTCTATCAGATATTATTAAAGACATTCTTCAGGTGGTTGAAGAGCAAACAAAGACCAAGTATATCATGGAAATGTACGGTGGTAAGTTAAATATTGTTAGGGAAGAAACGGAACCTATTAAAGCGACTTTTTCATTAGCAGATAACCTACAAAGTCATGAAGTATCTCAACTAATAATTAATCCTTCACGTACTAGAAGTATCGATAACATGAAAAATGCCATCAAAATGATCTGTGAGAATTCTGTTGTCTATGAAGAAGATAGAGATGATCTTATCCAGCAGTATGGTCGACTACAAGAGACGAAAACCATCAATGCTGATGAGAAGAAGAAAGCATCTCAATTGGCTAAGAACTTATTAGAGAGTATGGCTATCATTACAGAAGATAATAGTCTTACTTTACCAGGCAATGATGAAGTTCGTGCTGGTAAGATCTTAGAGATTGAGGAATCTATAACAGGTATGTCAGGTAAGTACCGTGTAAAGAACTGTACACATACATTAGAAAATGGTCATCACTTCATGAATCTAGGTTTGGAGGTGGTCTAATGGATGGTATTGTAGAATTAGCTAAGTTATTTAAGGAACGTGAAAATGAACCCTTTATGGGAGTGCAAATTGGATCTGTCTTAAGTACTGAGCCAATTAAAGTTAGTTTAGGCGATAAGATTCTTCTAGGTGCTAATCATATTATGGTTTGTCAGCATGTTCTAGAATACAAAAGAGATTTTAGTAGCTCAGTAGATGATGTGGATAATGAAGGAGAAATAACACTGAAAAAACTATTAAGTGTGGGGGATAGGGTAGCTCTTATCCCTACTAGTGATCAACAATCCTTTGTTTTAGTAGATAAGGTGGTGATTACATGATACCAAGTCAAGGTCTACAGACATTACCAACTCAAGAAGATAATAATCAAACCTTCCGTACTTACCTTTATGACTTTAACAACGGAGATTTTATTTTACGTGATGGTAAATTAGTACAAGTAGAAGGCATAGATGCTTTAAAAATATGGATCGATAAGATTATACGAACACCCAAAAACAAAGTGGCCATATATTTAGATACTGATTATGGGGTAGCTATTAGTGACCTCATAGTAGGTAATAACTATCCACTAGATTTTATTGAAGCAGAGGTAAAAAGAGAATTATCCAGCGCACTTTTACAACATCCAGATATTCATACGATTAATCAGTTTAAGGTTATACGAGAGGATGATGAAGTCAGTATAGAATTTAAAGTGAATCACAGATATGAGGTGAATTACAGTGTTTGAAAATAAAACTCAGGAAAATATACATAATGATCTATTGGCAGAGATAGATGAGGGCTATGACCAATCTGAAGGGTCATTCATCTTTGATGCCACTCGACCAGCAGCTATTGAATTAGAGAAAGCATACATGCATCTAGATGAAGTGATGCAAAAGATGAGTATAGAAGCATTGAAAGACGATGAACTGGAACAAAGGATATATGAGCAGACAGGTCTTCAAAGAAAGCCTGCAACAAGAGCTAATGGATTATTAAAAGTAATAGGGACAGGTAAGATTCCTAAAGGCGCTATATTCCAGACAGAAGCTGGTATTCAGTATGAAGCTGAGGAAGAGAAGGATATTACCAATGAAGGAACTGTAGCCATTAGTTGTTTACTGATGGGGAGTATCGGTAACATGCCTACCGGAATGATCACGGTTATGACATCTACTATTTCTGGCATCGTTAGTGTAACTAACGATAGTCCAATCGGTGGTGGATATGAAGCTGAAACCGATGAAGGACTTAAAGAACGCTACTATGAAAAGAAACAAAGTCCAGCAACCAGTGGTAACATAGCTCAGTACCGCAGTGGGGCTAAATCCGTAACAGGAGTTGGTGATGCCAAAGTCGTACCATTATGGAATGGCAATAATACCGTTAAGGTGGTCATCATCAATGCTGAAATGCTACCAGCTGAATCTGCCCTAGTCGACGAAGTTCAAACATATATAGATCCGGGAAGTACAGGGCTCGGCGAAGGTATGGCTCCTATAGGTGCTAGGTGTACTGTGGAAAGCGCTGTGGGATTAAGTGTTCATATAGCATGTAGCATAGTCAAGAGTACATCCATTAGTGATGAACAAGTTAAGAGTAATATCGAAGACAAGCTAAAACAGTACTTTAGAGAAATAGCCTTTGATAAGAATACCTTGTCCTATGCCATTGTCGGTGCACTCATTCTAGAATGCCAAGGTGTTGAAGATTATAGTAACTTACGAGTTAATGGAGCTACAGATAGTCTAACATTGTCAGAGTTTCAAGTACCTATGTTAGGAGGGGTAACCCTTGAATAGATTAATGGCTTACTTACCAGCCTATGAGCAGAATAGCAAGCTCTTTGAATATATAATGGGAGCAGAAACGAATCAATTTAATGACTACGATACAGGAATTATTGATCTTGATCAGCAACTATCCATCGATACTGCTACATGGGGATTAAGCATCTATGAAGAAGAACTAGGTATTCCAACAGACATTCAAAAAAGTTATGAAGATAGGCGTTCGATCATTAAATCGAAGCTTCGTGGTTCAGGTAAAGTTGACAGAACCCTTATCAAGAGCGTTGCTGATGCATGGACAAATGGTGATGTAGAGATATCCTTTCAAGATGATTCTATTCACGTAACCTTTACATCCGTCAAAGGGACACCACCTAACATCGATGATGTAAAAAAAGGTCTCAGAGATGTTATGCCAGCCCACTTAGCAATCTTATACGAATACGCCTATCTTTTGATCAAAGATATCAACCAAATCATGTCCCTAGCAGAGCTACAACAAATAAAGCTAGATAAATTTGCAGGAGGTGAAAGCAATGGGAAGTAATACAAATAACCTCAATCTATATAAAGCCAGTCCAGTAGAGGATGCAAATGATACATTTAATATTGAGACTATGCTCAATGAGAACTGGGATAAAGTAGATGATACTGTTGGGAATAAGGTAGATCTACAAACTACCCAAAAGGATAATCTAGTGGGGGCTATTAATGAAGTCAAAACAAAAGCTGATGAGGCTTTTCAAGCTGGAGTTGATCGAAAAACAGAAGTGGTAGATGCACTCAACTCCAAGAAAACCATTACAGCATCTACCATAGCCGACTTATGGAGTGCATTAGTACAGAAGATAAGAGATATAAAAGAAGGTAGTGGTAATGCATTAAAAGTTGATGTATTAAACGGTAAGACATTCACTAATAATGATGGAACAGAGTATACAGGTACAATGCCTAATAATGGCACTGTAACTATAACACCTGGAACAATGAATAAAACCATATCTCAAGGTTACCACAATGGCTCAGGCTATGTTGCAGGTGACTCTGATCTAGTTAGCGCAAACATTAAAGCAGGCAAAAATATATTTGGAGTTGCTGGTAATAGTAATGTTGTTGACACAAGTGCTGGTGATGCAGCGGCAAGTCAGATTATTAGTGGAAAAAAAGCTTATGCAGATGGAACCTTAGTTACAGGTACGATGGCTAATAATGGGACAGTATCCATAACACCTGGAACAACTAATAAATCAATATCACAAGGCTACCACAGTGGTTCCGGATATGTCATTGGTGATCCAGACTTAATAAGTGCAAATATAAAAGCAGGCAAAAATATATTTGGTGTGGCCGGTAGTAGTAATGTTGTTGATACTAGCGCAGGTGATGCAGTGGCAAGTCACATTTTAAGCGGTAAAAAGGCTTATGTTGATGGTGAGTTGATCATAGGTTCAATGCCTAATAAAACTGGTGGTTATACTACTGATAGTTTAACTAAAAGTGGTAATGAGTTAAGAATGAGCATTGATAGTGCGGGTTATTTTTCAGATGGGGCATACCTACGATATACTGATAATGACTGGGTAGAAGCTAATATTAAAAATGGTGTTAACATATTTGGAAAAGTAGGAACGCTTAATGAGGGATTAAAAATTGCACAAGGAACTACTACGACACCACATCCCGATGATCCTTGGGAAAAAAAGTTTACACTCACAGGGCTGTCTTTTAGACCGAAATATGTGTTTTTAAGTGTTAAAGATGACGCTCACGTATATTTTTGGGATATTGTATCTGATGTGTTTCACACTGATAGCATTTCCTCACCTTCAGCAAAAATAGTTTACGATGATGGATTTTATCTTGAATTTTCAGCGGATAGATATCTGGAAACACCAGTATCATGGATAGTGTTTGGAGATTAGAAAGAGGAGGTAATTGAATGAATAGAGATAGCTTGATCGTATATGATAATGTGACAGGAAAATTTACTATTATACTGGAGATGCTCAAGGAGATGTAGAATCACATGAAAGACCGAACTTACCCTACATACTTACTGATTATGGTGAATTAGATGGTAAGAGGGTATTAGCAGTTGATGTATCTACAAATCCACATTCATTAATAACAGAAGACATACCCCTAACAGAGGATGAGTGAAGAAAGAATCTTAACCTTAGAACAAAGTATATTAGAGTTAAGTGCTATCATTGCGGGAGGTGGAGCATAATGTTCACAACGGAGAGTGGTTTAGTTAAGTTATGGACTAGTTATATCACGGATGGCAAGAAAACAATTAATGATGTAGCTCAGTTAAGTAATTTAAAGGAAATGGTACAACAAAAGTTGAGTATGTAGTAAAAGTACATTTAACGAACATCCAACAGAAAGGAGCATCCCCATGACCAACAACAAATGTTCCTTACATACAGAAAGAATTGCTACCTTAGAAGAGAGCATCAAATCAGCTCATCATCGAATTCGGGAATTTGATGAGAAGTTGACTAGGCTTGAGACTAAGGTGGATAATCTTGAGACAACTACGGCTAAGTTAGAAGCAGTATTAACAAGACTGGAATCAGCTGTTGATAACTTGGCTAAATCTTTAGAGAGGGCGAAGTGGTACCTGCTTACAGGTATCCTTGGTCCTCTTATAGTTGCACTTATTTTAGCTTATATAGATAATTAATAATCTTAAAGTCTAAGAGAAAATAGCATTAACTTAATTATTTGTTTTTACCCCCTTATAAATAATCCCTTCAAAATTATTTATTCAGGAGGTAATACTATGAGCAAACCTCTTTTAATCATAGATTCAGGACATGGTGGTAGTGATCCAGGTGGTGGATCAAATGAGCATTGGCTTGAAAAAGATCTTAACCTTAAGATATCTCTCTATCAATATGACCGTTTTAAGAAACTTGGCATTCCTATTCAGTTAACACGTCATAATGATTTGTCATTACCACATAATCAACGAAGTCAACTTGTCAAAGATAGCGGTGCAACTTATTGCTTATCCAATCATATCAATGCTGGTGGTGGACAGGGAGCAGAGCTTATTCATAGCATCTATAGTACAAAAGAACTACCTACATCAATTGCTAAGGAACTAGAGAAGCATATCAATATGAGAAGAATCTTTACACGTACATTAATAAGTAACCCTTCAAAAGATTATTATTACATGCACCGTGATACTGGAGCAGTAGAAACTATCATTGTTGAATACGGTTTTGCTGATAATTATATTGATACAGATACACTACGTCATCAATGGCTAGACTTAGCAGAAGCTGTAGTCAAAGGCTTCTGTAATTTTGCTAACTATGACTATCAACCCCCCATAGGTGATGATATTAATGACAGCTGGCTATGGGCTAAGGAAATAGAGTTGATTACTTCAGAGCAGCAAGAAACGGTGGTAACGATGAAAGATCTGGTGGAGATACTCCATAAGATGAATTATTAGGATGTATATGAGAGGAGGTATTATGATGGACAATTATCAATATGTTGTACTTGCACTAATTGGTTTAGCTATAGTAGGTATAACCTATTTAGTTTATAAGAAAAAAGGAATCGATGGCACCCTTGATCTTTATCGAGATGTAGCATTTCAATTAATGCTTTCTGCAGAAAAGAGATTTTTCTATGGTGAAGAGAAGAAAGATTATGTCGTAGAGTGCCTTTATTTAATGCTCCCTACAAAGGTAACAGCATTCTTGACAAGAGAAGATATAAAGAACTGGATGCAAACGCTATATGATGACTTTATTATGGATTACTTAGATGATGGTTACTTGAATAAGTCATATAAATGATATGAATCAGAGAGATTATCTTCTATATAAATGGGGACAGACTACATAGCCTGTCCTCACTTATTATGGCATTTATCTTTTGTATCATCTTCATCATCTTTACTGTCATTTATTTCACAATGACATTCATCGTCGAACCTGACTTTAGCTGAAAATAATGGTATCTTCATTTCAATGTATTCAAGCTTTCTGAGAAATATAATTATGAAGATGTTGATGATGAGTAAAGGGATTAACACTAAACAAATGATGTTAACACCTCCTAGATAGTGTTTAATCTATCCATATATTATCTTATGCTACAACATTCGATAATGTTCGAGATTATTCAAATCTATTTTTGACATAAAAAAACCTCACATAATGTGAGGCTATTTCTTACTCTTCTTCTTCGCTTAATTTCATGAATACCTCTGATACTCTATCGTATTCTGCATCATCTTCAATAATGTCTAATACAACTTCGTCTTCGCCTTCTTCAGTATAGCGATATAAGTATACATCTTCTTCGCCGATTGGAAGTAATGCAATATATTCTTTCTCTTCAGCATCAAAAATACCAAGTACATAACATTCTAACTCAGAATCATCATCCATCGTTAAGACCATTGTAGGTACTTCCATTTCATGATCATGATTGTGATCATGGTTTCCACAACAGCCTTCTTCATGATCGTGATTGTGGTTACCACAGCATTTATTTTCATCAGACATAGTTCATTTCTCCTTAGTTTTATTAATTTAGTGACCGTCTTCTTTATTATGGTCATTATATATGCATTTTATAATACTTTCATCAGATATTCAATAGCAATCAAAAAATTAATTTTTAGTTAACAATAATTCTATATTCTTTGCATGGAGAGATGGATGTAATATAATAATAAAATAGTACTGATGATAACGGAGGAATGATAAATGAAAATGTTTTTGAGTGATAATAATTCGGGCGTACACCCGAGAATCATGGAAGCGCTTATTAAGAGCAATGAAGAGCATGCCTATCCTTATGGTGATGATCGTTTTACAAAGGCTTTAGAAGATCGATTAAACGAGGTCTTTGGTAGAGAAGTTCATGTTACTTTAGTTGCAACGGGTACTGGAGCTAATGTCATTGGAATAAGTGCTTTATTGCGACCTTATGAAGCTGTTGTTTGCTCTGAAGAATCTCACATTGCAGTAGATGAGACAGGAGCTTTTGAACGCTTTACAGGTTCAAAGGTATTAACAGTGCCACATTATAACGGCAAGATCAGAGTTGAAGATATTAAAAGACATTTGGCTGTAAAAGGGAATATACATCATTCTCAAGCAAAAGTCATCAGTATTGCTCAAATTACGGAATTTGGTACAGTTTATACTGTGGATGAGATTAAGGAATTAGCAGACTTTGCTCATGAAAATGATATGTTTCTCCATGTAGACGGTGCTAGACTAGCTAATGGTGTAGTAGCTATGAAATCAAGTTTTAAAGAAATGATTGCTGATACCGGAGTTGACTTATTATCATTTGGTGGTACTAAGAACGGTATGATATTTGGTGAAGCTATTATTTCCTTTAATGAAGAAGTGAATGAGCATTATGGATTTATTAGAAAGCAAGGTCTTAACTTAGTTTCCAAAATGCGTTATATTGCTGCACAGTTCTTGGCTTATCTTGAAGATGATTTATGGAAAACATGTGCTAAGAATGCTAATGAGAAAGCTCAGTTGATTATTGACGGATTTAATACTTGTGAAGGCATTCATATATATGGAGAACCGGAAGCTAATATTATTTTTGCATATATTCCTAACGAATTGATTGAGGTGTTACAAGAAAAAAGTCCTTTCCATGTCATCGTAGAGGGAGAATCAAAAAGCTTTGTAAGAATTGTAACATCCTTTGATACAACTGAAGAGGAAATAAAAGATTTTTTGAGTGCTCTAGATAAATAAATATGAAAAGAAAAAGGGTCAGTCCATTATGGACTGACCCTTTTTCTTAAAGTCAACTTCGACAAAAACTAACTTTATGTAACAATTTCATTATAAGTATATGACGGAGAAATGTCAATTGATATATTTAACATTTTATATTGAATCAGGAAGAGTTCTAAATTATTATTCTGATCAGACCTGAGTATTTGTACTTTTTTAAAGTGATTTTATAGTATTCTACTCATATAGAGGTGATCTGTTTACTTGCTCATAACCTTGTGTTTTAATGAAAATAATAAAGAATAGTATAGACTGAGGAGGAAACACTTCCTATGAAAAGAATACAAGATAATATCGAAAAACTATTACAATATGCTGTCAAAAGTGAATTAATAGATCAGTGGGATGTTGACCAGAAGAGAAATGAATTAATGGATTTGTTACATGTTGAAGAACCAGGGGGATTAGATAAAAATCAGGAGGATTCTTCGTTACATAACATCTTAGACGAGATCTTAAGTGGACTTATTGAAAGTGGTCATATGAATGATACTGTTGTTGAAAGAGACCTTATGGACACAAAGATCATGGGATTGCTGGTGGACCGCCAATCTAATGTGATTAAAGATTTCTGGCATAACTATGAAATGAGACCTAAGAACGCTACAAACTATCTTTACAATCTTTCTCAAAGAGCCAATTATATTCGTACAGATCGAATCGCTAAAAACGAAGAGTGGTTGGCTGAGTCAGCTTATGGGAAGTTGAAGATTACCATTAACTTATCCAAGCCTGAACTGGATGCAAAAGCAATTGAACAGATGAAGAACGCTAAACAAACGGCTTATCCAAAATGCTTTTTATGTAAAGAAAATGTAGGTTATAAAGGTCGATTTAATCATCAAGCAAGACAGAATCTTAGAATTATTCCCCTTCAATTAGGTGATGCAACTTGGTACATGCAATATTCACCCTATACCTATTTCAATGAGCATTGTATTTTATTAGCTGAAGAACATAAGCCTATGAAAATAGATGATGATGCTTTTGTGCGACTTTTTGATTTTGTTGATCAATTTCCACATTATTTCATTGGAAGTAATGCTGGGCTGCCGATTATAGGTGGGTCTATCCTAAATCATGATCACTATCAGGGAGGTAGCGAAGTCTTTCCTATTGATGAAGTGGATTATGAAAAGAAGTATACCTGTAAAGAGAGTGATGTTGTATATGGATCTATAAATTGGCCTATGAGTGTAATACGTATTCAAGGGTCTAATCGTGAAGAAGTACTAGCATTTTGTCAAAAGGTATTTAATAATTGGGTTCATTATGAAAACAACGAAGTAGGCATTATACCTTTTACTGATGGAGAACAACATAATGGGGTTAGTTTACTTCTGCGTAAAGTGGAGAAGCAATATATAATGCATATGATTTTACGTAATAACAGGACTTCAGAAGAAAAGCCAAAGGGTATTTTCCATCAAAGTGAGAAGTATTACCACATTAAAGAAGAGAATATAGGTATTATCGAAACACTAGGTCAAGCTATTTTACCAGGTCGTTTAAAGAAAGAATTGAATGTTATTAAAGAATCTCTTTTAAGCGGTGGTAAAGGGAATCCCCATATAGAAAGTGAACTTATATCCAAGCATGAACACTGGATCAAGTTGATAAAGGACAAATACGCCTCATTTGATTCAATGGATCTAGATGAATTATTAATTAAAGAAATAGCTGATGTTTATACTCAAATACTTCAAGACGTATCTGTCTTCAAGGTGGACGACATGGGTATTGCTGCATTTCATGGTTTCCTTGAAGATTGTCAAGGGTGACAAGTTACAGTAGCCAAGGACCTCACATAAAATATAGAAGGATATGTATGGGAGGTTAGTGTCATGTTTAACCCTAACTATTGGAATTTGTATTATGGAACTAATCCGAAGAAGCGTAAAAAGCATGAAGAAAATAAAGAATTCCATAGTCCTCAATACTTACTAAGCCAACTTCAGCCTGTTGTTGATTATGGATTGCAAGAATCAAACGATAGTGGTCTCTGTCAAGGAATGATGGAAGTTGCAATCGTGGCTTATTTGATGGGTAGAGGATATGATTGTGAAACAGCTCAAGACATCATTAAGTTTTGGGAAAAGAATGAAGTTTTTAAATTCGAATAGGCAAACTAAAAAGACCACAGAAAATGTGGTCTTTTGTGTGCTTAATAGTGTGTAAATTGACTTAGCTAAAGTAAATGCTATTAAATTTATCCGTTAAGTAGTCAATGAGGTACTGCGCATTGAGTTCCTCTCCAGTAACATTCTTAACGATTTCTTTAGGGGTTAATGTCTTTCCATATTGATGGATGTTTTCACGTAGCCAGTCATTAATAGGTTCAAAGTTACCTTCTTTAAGTAATGCATCTATATCCAAAGACTTACTCATCTCGTGAGTAAACTGACAAGAATAAGCATTACCTAGTGCATAAGATGGGAAATAGCCAAATAAGGCATCAGACCAATGCACATCTTGTAGTACGCCCTCAGCATCGTTACATGGGCGGATGCCTAAGTATTCTTCATATTTATCATTCCAGATCTCTGGTAGATTCTTTACTTCAATAGAACCATCAATTAAACCTTTTTCGATTTCATAGCGAACCATAACATGTAATGCATAGGTTAATTCATCTGCTTCAACACGAATTAAAGAAGGTTTAGCTTCATTGATAGCCAAATAGTAATCTTCTAATGAAATATCTTTTAGCTCTTCAGGATAAATTTCCTTAAGCTTTGGATAAGTAAATTCCCAGAAGCTTAGACTACGACCTAAGATATTCTCATAGAAACGAGATTGTGACTCATGAATCCCCATTGAAGTTCCATCACACACTGGTGTTCCAGCATATTTTTCATCAATGTTCTGTTCATAAATACCATGGCCGCCTTCGTGTAATGTACTGAATAGTGATGATGTTAATAGATTTTCATAGTAGCGAGTAGTAATACGAACATCTTTTACGTCAATTCCCATGGTGAAAGGATGAGTTGATTCTTTAAGCATACCTGAGTCCAAATCGAACTTAATAAGTCCCAATAGGTAATTGGAGAATTCTTCTTGTCCTTCAATGGAGAATTTCTTAGTAATAAAGGAGGCATCTATTTTTCGGCCTTCAGATTGTATACGTTTAACTAATGGTACAATTGTATCCTTCAACTGACCAAAGAAGGCATCAAGATCGTCAACTGTAATACCTTTCTCATAATCATCAAGTAAGGCATTATAAGGATGACCTGTATATTCACGATAGTCAATAAATTTCTTTGTATAGTCAACCAATTCTTTTAGATAAGGCTCAAAGATCTTAAAATCGGATTTTTCTAATGCTTCTTCCCATACATGTTCTGCTTTTACTTTTAACTCAGAGAAAGCACGGTATTCAGCAGCTGGAATTTTTTCAAGTTTTTCAATGGATTCTTTATAGTCTTTGACATTAGCTAATATAACCTCGTCTAATTCTTCTTTTTGATCATAAAGCTCATAAACCAGATTTTTCATTTCCGTATCTAACACGGATTTTTGGAAAATCTCAGATGAAAGTATACCTATGTTTTTGGAACGATAATTGATTCCGTTTTTAGGGGCTCCTGTTGCACCATCCCAATGCATAAGAGCTACAGCATTACTAAGTGTATTAATGTAATCCATTCGCTCTCTAAATGCAGTAATTTTCTTTTCTAATGACAATGTCCAACACTCCTCTCCATTTAATAGACTAATGAATTCGACCTTTTGATGGATAGTCATTAGCCCATTTGAAAGTCTAGCAGTTCAGCTATTCCTTCATGAACTACCTAAATTTGGTAGACAACCTTTATTATATAATAATGAGCTTATCATGTAAACTCTAACACCCAGTTTCCTTAAGTTTTTCGACTACTTTCTAATCTAGATGGAGTATTCTCTTATAGAGCATTCCTATACCCAGTGTAAGGAACTTAGCAGACAGTTGTCATAAGCTTTTCAAATGTTCCTAATTTAAGTGATTGTGCGCCATCACATAAAGCGTTCTCAGGGTCATTGTGTACTTCAATAATGAGTCCATCGGCGCCAACAGCCATAGATGCTTTGGATAAAGGCTCAACCATACGCCATTTTCCAGCTGCATGGCTTGGATCAACTATAATAGGGAGGTGACTTAATTCTTTGATAATAGGTATGGCGCTTATATCTAAAGTGTTTCTTGTATAAGTTTCAAATGTTCTAATACCTCTTTCACAGAGAATTACGTTGGGGTTACCTTCCGATACGATATATTCAGCAGCCATTAATAGTTCTTCAATGGTGGAACTGAATCCTCTCTTCAAAAGGATAGGTTTATTGATTCGTCCTGCTTTTTTGAGTAGAGCGAAGTTTTGCATGTTTCTCGCTCCAATCTGAACAACATCAACATACTGTGCAACTAAATCAATGGTATCAAGACAAATGGCTTCTGACACGACTGGAAGACCAGTTACTTCTTTTGTCTTTTTTAAATACTTCAAACCTTCTTCACCTAGACCTTGGAAACTGTATGGTGAACTTCTTGGTTTAAAAGCACCGCCTCGTAGTAACTTCGCACCAGAAGCTTTAACACTTTTAGCTATGGTGATTAATTGATCTTCACTTTCAACAGAACATGGACCAGCGATGATGACAGGATCACCATTACCGATTTTTACACCATCCACGTCAACCACTGTGTTATCAGGGTGGAAAATACGATTAACTAATTTGAATGGATGTTGGACTCGTAGCACTTGATCGACATAGGAGTAATTTTCGAGTTGATGTGGATTGATACGGGTTGTATCGCCTACAAGACCAAGAATATTATATTTTGCACCTTCAGTTATATGTACTGTGCAACCTTTACTTTCAATCTTTTCAATGATGTGCTTCGTATCTTCTTCGGTTGTATTGGGTTTTAATACGACGACCATTTTGATTACCTCCATTTTTTTTTATAGTAATTTTAGTTGCTTATTTAACCAAATAAGCAATAAAAAAAGAGGCTCTACTAAGAGCCTCTTGCCTATCTTCTTACTTAGTATGAGTGGTTGGGTACATATAATTTTTGAATTGCAAAAAAACCAGCACTAAAGAAATAGCCCCAGCTAAAAAAGTAAAAAAAGCTATTGAATTGTTCTTTTGCTAAGTTCATTATATGTTTCATAAAACTCACTCTTTCACATATTATTTCTCAAAATTTACCACTTGGTTTGATAATTACTATATACTATACATGAAATTAATTTGAAATGCAACAACAAAATTTCCAAATCTGAAAAAGTTTATTTACATAAACCTTAAATAGTTGTTAATTAGCTACTATAACAATAAAATTTAAAGATAGTGAAATGATCTTATTACTTGACATAATTGGTAAAAGAGCTTACTATTGATTAAAACCTGTCCAATCTTGATGATAAGGTAGAACAGTGGTCGGGGAAAAACAATGAGGTGTGATGGTATTGGAGAAAATAGGTTATCAAGGTATAGAAGGATCTTATAGTGAAGAAGCGCTCATGCTGTATTTCAATGATAAGGCATATGAAAAACATAATTATTCTCGATTTGAAGACGTCTTCATAGCTATTGATCAAGGGGAAATCCAATGTGGTGTATTGCCAATAGAAAATTCATCAACAGGTGCTATAGCTGAAGTCTATGATCTTTTAAATAAATATGATTGTAAAATAGTTGGAGAGCAATATGTAAAGGTTTCTCATAGTTTGCTGGGAACTCAGGAAGCCACCATTGATACAATAGAAGAGGTGTACTCACATCCTCAAGGATTTGAACAAAGTAAAGAATTTTTAAACGAGTATAGGCATTGGAGATGTATACCTTATTATAATACTGCAAGAAGTGCTAGATTGGTGAAAAAGGAGAATAGTAAAGCAAAAGCTGCTATTGGAAGCATGCGTTCTGCCCAGTTATACGGATTAAAGGTTTTAAGAGAAGGTATTAATTGCCATGGCAGAAACACAACTCGATTTATTGTCGTGCAAAAAGAACAGGATTATAAGGAAAATCAAAACAAGATATCAGTCATTTTATCAACGAAACATAGAGCGGGTGCCCTATTCAGTGTTTTAAGACACCTTGCAGATGAAGGTATTAACATGTTGAAGATTGAATCCAGACCCCTTGTAGAAGAACCATGGGAATATTTATTTTATATTGATTTTGAAGGTAATTTGTTAGATAATAAAATAAGGAGTACCATGAAACGCATGGAAGAGACAAGTTGTTATTTTAAACTCCTGGGCAACTATAAGAAGGGAGACCGACCATGGCAGAAATAGGTTTGGTTAAGGAGATACAAGGTGATGAAGTCATCGTATCTTTAAATCGCCAAGAAGCATGTAACAAATGCCGAGCATGTATACAAGGTATGCAAGAACAGGAAATGATTTTAAAGGCACAGAACCTTTGTCATGCATCTGTAGGTGATCAAGTGGAAGTGACATTAGAAGAAAGCAACTTCTTAAAAGCAGTGGCTATTATGTATGGAATACCTTTTATAGCTCTAATGATAGGTCTAATTAGCGGTTATTATATCAGTGGTATAGTTACTGGCACTCAATCAGAAGGTATAGCCTTATTATCAGGATTCATCCTCTTAGCCCTGAGCTATTTAGGTATTAGGAAGAATGAAAGTAAATTTAAAACAAGTAAATATAAGCCTGTAGCAGTTAAAATTGTTAAATAGACACAACCTCCTTTTGATAAGAATACTTTTATTAAGAGGAGGTTTTTCAATGTCTAGAAAAATGAAAGAAGCAGCATTTAAATATTATAGAGGACCTTATAATTGTTCACAGTGTATCTTAAAAGCAGCTGAAGAGGTTTATAATCTGGATATTCATGAACAATGTTTTGATATGTGTCAATGTTATAGCAATGGATTAGGGGTAGGCTCAACCTGTGTAGCAATAGAGGTTGGACTATTTATTTTTGGTCTTATGTTTGATCATGATACTTGCATTCGGTTACGAGTTAAATTAATGACACTCATTCATAATAAGTATCACAGTATCTACTGTCATAAATTGAGAAACCAAATGAAAAATACAGAACGAGATTGTTCAAGAATAATCGGAGGAGTGGCAGAGATTATAGGGCAAATCATTGACGATGAACTTAATAAGAAAAAACACCTCTAGGAATCACCTAGAGGTTTATTTGAGTCTTTCATTTTTTTGAATTGAGTTTTATAGCTACGAAGTTCTAGTTCAGCAGAGTAATATTTATTGCGCCATTTTTTACCTTCTTTTTGAAGATTTTTGGCTAGTTTACTGAGTTCCTCGTATTGACCAGTGATTTTTTCTTGTATACGTTTTAACTCATCATTTTCTTGCATGAGTTTTTCATACTGTTCTTTTTCAGCATTCGTATACGCAGATTTAAGGGTACTCACATACAGTTTTAATTCATTATTAGGTTTCGTGTTAATATGTATGTTATCCATATCTAATTGGTTGAGTATGGCCAGTTTAGGGTAGGTATCCATAGCACCATAAAAACTACTTCCTTGTAAATTAGGATGCATATCAGGATCGTATAAATAGTGATAGACTTTTATGTTGGTATCCTGTAGAGAACATAATTGAGGTTTAGAAAAGGATTCTCCGAAATCTGTTGAAAGTTGCATATATAAATTATTGTTTTCAAACCAGTTGATCCATAGAGTCCCATCATAAACAAAGATGATAGGATTAATATCAAATGGACATGAGTATGCTTCACTTATGTATTCATCTTCTGGTTCCAGCTTCATGTATTGGGTCACAAAAGTACTATTTTGATTTTGTGTATAGATGATGTGGAAAGTATCGTTATTATCAATACACATACTGCAATAGGTGATAGGGTGTGGCGTGGAAGCTAAGGTATCATAATATTCCCATTCTCCAACAGCTGGATCATAGATACTTAATTGCAATTCATGTTTTTGATAATCTTCCTCGTTAATGGATAGAAGATAGATTTTACCATTGTAATTAAAGCATTCATAATTACTGTTTAAACTGGTTACTGGAATAACGGATTGTGGTGGTTCATCCTTACTTGTGATTTTGTGCTGGATAATATCGGAGGTATTCTCATTAGGATTTCGAGCTGTATAGAATAAGAATAGCTCACCTTCGCAAGTTACAAATTTAAAATTAGATATACGGAAGTTGTTATCTGAATCTTCCAAAATCACATTATTATCAAATAGGTTACTACTATTTTGAGTAAAATGTACCAGCTGATTATGTTTATCTTTGCACACAATATGTATTTGATTAGAATCATCTTGTGTTGCTGCAAAGTGTTCGGTACTCATTGCATATAAGATATTTGTTCTTAAATTTCTTGAATGAGTGAATTGTTTATAGTAAAGACCATTACGTTGAGAATAGTCAAGAAAAAATAAATGATCTGGATTATTTTTGATGATATAGGCCACAGTTATTAACCTCCTTTTTTAGTGTAAGAAATACAAGTTTTGCTCCCAAGGTACCGTACTTTCCTACACATACTTGAAAAGTTGGTTCAGTCACTTTTCTTGGGCAGATCTCATATTCTTATATATGTATATTGCAAAAAGGTTTCAAATATACGAATATTTTGGAATACATACAATAGGATAGTAACAAATAAGGAATCCTGCTCATAAGATATATTGAATTATTTTTTAAGGAGGTAAAAGGTATGTCAAGTTGTGATATATACTTCAATAAGGGATGTAAAGGGAAAGTTTATAAAAGACATGTAGATGATGATTGTATCTTATGCAACGATCCTGATAACCCAGAAAAGAGAGATCCATGCTTGTGTCCTCCTTTAGGAGAGCCCAAAAAATTAACTATTGTTGCACCAGTTATATTCGATGAATGTGGTATTAATCTTTGTAAAGTTATCCAACGAGATATTTTCAAAAAGTATGAAGATGCAGCAAGCATTCAACTAAGGGTCATTGGAATCGACTATAACATTCACTATGGAGAAGATGGTTCAAAAGTTGAATTTATTAAGAATCGTCCTAACTGTATTAGAATTACTCTTTCTCATATCTGTGTAAAACTTGCAGTAAAAGTACTCGACGACAGATGTTGTATAATCGATACATTCTGTATTGATGAGTTATTCTTACCATGTGAAGATGATCCAGAATACGACGAAGAAACAAATCCATCATCAATTACAATAGATTTATATGCACCTTATGGAGTATCCTATATTGATACTTGCGACGAATGCATTCCTACAATAAACTTCTTAGGATTTATTGAAAATGGTGAAGATGCTAGAAATGATGACTTACGTCAAGGCGTTGACTCTCAAGCATTAGCTAAAGTTGTTAGATTTGATCCTTGTAGAGGCGTTGTAGCAATTGGATTAACAATTTACTTAAAAGTTGTTTACTTCATTCAATACAAGATTCCTCATGATGGTATTGCTGTACCACCAAAATGTGAGCCTATCTATGAAGTAACAGAAAATGCTTGTAAAGAATTCGTTGAAGGGGACTTATTAGAACAAAATATCTTACCACTAGCATTATTCCCAAATGATGACGACGACTGTGGTTGTGACGATGACGATGGAGACGGGGATCGAGACGGAGAAGACTATAAACCAATGAATGATGTAGCAGAAGAACCACAAGGACCAAGACCACGAAGACGGGGATTCTAAGAGAAGTTTAAAACTGCTGGCAGATAGCTGCCAGCAGTTTTTTAAATACATGTAAATGGCTTCATTCTAAAGTAGGCTTGATTACTAAATCTATCTGGATTATAGAAACCTATCTGTAAATCAAATTATAAGATATTTTATAGAATTACAAATAAATTACAATTAATTCAATTTTATGTTATAATTTTAAATAAATACTTGTACAGTATACAAATGATTAGTTTATGATGGTGATATTTCTATATTTCATTAAAGTTATACGTAATAATCATTGGATGATTTCATCTATTATGCAGATGGATAGTGACAATTTAAACTCTAAACTAGTTTTAACAATTATATTGGAATGAACTTATTAATTTTGTTATAGGAGGGGAGTATATGATTGGCGAAGAATTAAGCGCTTTTTCAGAACCAGTTACAAAATTAGTAGAAAAGGTCGCATCAGCAATAGGAGTATTATATGAACCAAGAAGAATTAGAAGAAAAGCTAGTGCTGATGCAGAAGCACTTTTGATTTCCACTAGAGCAAACATAGATGCAAAAGAATTAGCATCAAGAGCAGCGTATAGATTAACCATCCAAGAAATAAAATATCAAAAAAATATAGAGACGATTTTAGAAAATGCTATAAATTACATTGATCATAGTGATACATATAACGAAGATGTAGATGAAGATTTTTTGATTAATTTTTTTGAAAATTGTAAGTCAGTTTCTGAAAATGAACTTCAACAACTATGGTCAAAAATCCTAGCCACAACTGTTAATGGTAGTTGTACTACTTCTAGGCAGACACTTAATGTTTTAAAAATTCTATCACCTTTTGATGCACGGATATTTGAAGAGTATTCAAGGTATATTATTAATATTTCTAATGTTTTATTTAGGCCAAAAACAAAATACTCTAACTTAAAACTTAGTGAAGAGGGAATTCATATTGGAAAAATAGGACACTTAGATGATCTAGGACTTATCAGAATGGATTCAGTATTTTATTTGAATGAAGACGTTAAAATGAAAGCTAGTTATTGTGGAGATGAGTTATATTTTATACCAAAATCAAAATCTCATCTTAGAGGGGAAAGACTAACATATGCTGGAGAACAAATTTATAATGCAATAGGATTAGCATATGATGAAAAGTATTTACAAGAAGTAAAAATCTATCTATCTAACTTCTGTAAAGTATTATAACATTACAAATTATAGAAAGTTTGAAATAATTATGTTTGTACAGATGTATATGTAGGTAAGTTATGAAGCAATACAAAGTTAGGTAAGTTATTTATACTATGATGAGATGGTGATAAACTTGATAGAAATACATTATGAGGGAGATTTTAGTTTCTCAAGTACTTCCTCTATTATATTTAGTAAATTTTATATCAAGATCGAGACAAGTTCATTTCCCTGTAAAGATTGGACTGATATGCCTTTTGCAGTTTTGAGAATGTGGTGTGAAAGTTTAATCTCAAATGTTATTAATATGAATAGTAATAACTTTGAGTTGTATTTTATGGATGGTCCTTTCTTGATTGAGTGTAAAAGAAATAAAGATCAAATACTAATGGATTTTATTAATAATCGTAATGGTAGGAAAGTAGAATATAGATATTCTATTAGTACTAAAGAATTGATTAAGATAATATCTGAAGTTTCAAAGAGGTTAATATGGTTAGCAGAAAAAAGAAATTTTGGAGAGACTAGAGATGTAGTGGAATTAAAGAAGCTAGTGAAACTATTAGTTTAATCTACTGTGTGTAAGATGAAATTCAAATAAAAAAGAAATAGATAGACCACCATCTACCTATTTCCAATCAATTAACCAATAAATAAACACCCAAAGCGTTTCAATAATTAAATATACCATATATTATCTTAGTCATCAGCTAAATAGTTGATGCTTTTTTATTTAAATTATTATACCTACTCACCAGTTAGTAGACCAGTATCGACGAACTTAAATGAGAAATGCATCAAGAAGACTAAGTTGGATAATAGAAGATGGTTCGTTTTACAATTTAATAGAATTGCATAAAAAAGCATCTAGAGAGGAAAAAAAATTATGCTTTTTTATTGTATTAATGCCATGTGGCATGTTTCTGATTAGTTAAAAGGGATATAATAGATTTATGGATAAGTGCTCTTTGCAATTATTAATAAATCCAAGGTGGAGGTAGAATATGAAAAAGATTTGTATTGGGATAATGGTTATTTTATTGTTAAGTTCGTTGGTAGGTTGCTCCAATAATGAGGAAATAACTTCTGACAAAAATAGTAATGAGGGTTCTTCAAGTGAAAAGATTGTAGAGGAATATTTAAGTGAACCATTACGCATTATTGTTCCTTATGCAGCAGGTGGCGGTGCTGATATAGCAAATAGATTAATTGCTAAGTATTTATCAGATGAGTTAGGAACAGATGTTATTGTTGAGAACAAACCAGGTGCTGGTGGTGTTGTAGCATCTACAGAATATCTTACAGAAAAAGCTAACACAAACACCATCATTTATACGAATAGCTCATTAATGTCTTATATTCCTATGGCTCAGAAGACTGCTTTTACAAGAAAGGATTTTGATCCGATTTTCAGCTTTCAAATTATTCAGTTTGGGTTATATGCTGCACCAGAAAACACAGGAATCAAAAGTATTGAAGATCTAGAAGCTTTTGCTAAAGAGAATCGAATTGTTTTTGGTAGTCCAGGTGTAGGTAAGCCCCTACATAGTACTCAGAAAAAAATATATACTGCAATGGGAGCAGAAAGTGAAACTGTAACTGCTGAAAATGGAAATCAGGGGATTGTCAATTTACTAGCAAATGACACGAATGTTTATGCAACCAGTCTAAGTACTGCAGACCAGTTTGTCAAAGAAGGGTCTATTGTCCCATTAGCTATTTTATCAAATGAAGATTATGATGGACCATATGGCAAGATGAATAGTATCTCAGACTATGGCTATGAAGTTTCCAATGATATGTTGACTATGTTTGCTATACGTAGTGGTACAGATGAAGCCATAATCAATAGATTATATGAAGGATTATTAAATGTATGTCGCAATGAAGAGTTCATAAAAGAAATGGAGAAAGCACAAAATCTAGAAATGAAAAATATGGATGCTGAACAGATTAAAGCTTTCTTAGATGATATGGATAAGATTTCTGAGGAGTTGTTAAGTGAGTAACACAAAGTAAGTAGATGGAATAGAGGTTGTATCAATGAATATAAAGATAAGAAGAGATTTGACCAGTGGTATTGCTCTGATGATATTTTCAGCTATTTTATGGATAATGGTACCCTATCATATTGTTGTTACAGAAGCAGAGAATAACGCTCAATTGTTTCCAAGGATTATTATAGCCACCATGTTTATATTAGCACTATATATTGCAGGAAAGGCTCTAGTGACTAAGAAGGATAAGATTATTGAGTTCAATCTGAAAAAGGAAGGTAAAATGCTACTGTATATGGTTGTTGTTGTAGCATACGTTTTCTTAATTGACAAAGTTGGTTATTTGATTGCAACACTATTTGTTAGTGCTGTAACCTTGGCGGTATATAAGGCGAGAAAAAGTATATATGTTTATATGGCAATATTTGTTCTTGCAGTATATTTCTTATTTACGCTTGTCCTTGGTGTACCACTTCCATAAATTTATTTCGAGCAAGTAGTAAGGAGACAGTTTAAATGGAAAATATTATACAAGGCTTGATAACTGTTATAACAGTTGAACATCTGTTCCTGATTTGTTCAGGAATCTTACTTGGAATGATTTTTGGAGCTATTCCAGGTCTTACACCGGTTCTTGGTATGACTTTGTGCCTACCACTTTCATTTTCAATGAATCCAATTGCAGCAATGGTATTTTTATTAGGTATATATTGTGGTGGTGGGTTTGGAGGATCTATTACAGCAATATTAATTGGTACACCCGGTACAGCCCAGGCTGCTGCCACTTTATTGGATGGATACCCCCTGGCAAAACAGGGGAAGGCTT
The DNA here is from genome assembly GCF_002964605.1 of Vallitalea okinawensis. Taxonomy (NCBI): domain Bacteria; kingdom Bacillati; phylum Bacillota; class Clostridia; order Lachnospirales; family Vallitaleaceae; genus Vallitalea; species Vallitalea okinawensis. Next base: position 438,041 of record NZ_PQDH01000001.1, on the reverse strand, counting down.
ATAAGACCCTATTAATGGCATTAACATCATCGAGTATTGGTGGGTTTATTAGCGCTATTAGTTTATTGGTATTTGCACCTATCATAGCAAGCTTTGCTATGGAATTTGGACCACCTGAGTATTTTGTTTTGGCGATATTTGGATTAACAATTATAGCTGCCATCAGTGCAAACAGCATTGCAAAAGGAATATTTATGGGAAGCTTAGGTTTCTTAATAGCTATGGTTGGGATCGACAATATTTCAGGTGTATTTCGTTTCACATTTGATTCGGTATATCTTTACAATGGATTTTCATTTGTTAGTATTTTAATGGGTGTTTTTGCAATGAGTAAGGTGTTCACAGGTGTATATGAACATTTCTATAAGCCTGAGGATGATCATAGCCTTCAACAGAAAGAAATTATTGCTTTGGAGGAAAATGATTTTCTCTCAGGTAAAGAAGTTAGAAAAAGCTTAAAGACAATCTTAAAAGGTTCAGTAATTGGTACTATTATAGGTGCTATACCTGCAGCAGGTGCAGGAATTGCATCATTTATGAGTTATAATGAGGCTAAACGTACATCAAAAGATCCAGAATCCTTTGGAAAAGGTAATATGGATGGTGTTGCAGCTTCTGAGTCTGCCAATAATGCCGTTACAGGGTCAGCCTTAATTCCGATGTTGACAGTTGGTATCCCAGGTAGTGGTGGTGCTGCAGCATTAATGGGTGCTCTTACTATTCAGGGACTGGCACCAGGTCCATTATTGTTTAGAGATTACGCAACTGAAATGTATGCCGTCATGGTAGGGCTATTATTAATAAATATAATTATGTACTTTGAAGGTAGATTATTAATGAAGTATTTTGCCAAAGTAGCAAAGGTACCCAATGAATTCATTATGGCAGCGTTGATATTCCTATGTGCAGCAGGTACATATTCAGTAGGAAGGAATATGTTTAACATTTATGTATTAGTTGGTGCAGGGATAGTGTTTTATCTATTTAAAAGATTTGGTTATCCTGTCATGCCTATTGTCCTTGGATTAATCCTAGGATCAGTTGCTGAAGACAACTTAAGAAGATCACTTGTTATTTCTAAAGGTTCATGGGATATCTTTTTCACTAGACCTATTTGCATTGTGTTTATTTTACTAACGGTTATCGTTATTATCGGTGTTATTCAACAGAATAGAATAAAGAAATCAAAAGTAAGTTCGTAATATCCTTATATATAATTAGATAATTAATAGAGTGAAGTGGAAGCAATATTATTACCAATATATATAATTGAACACCTATTGAAATTAAACACCTCCGGCTATAATCATTTGCAGGAGGTGTTCTTATGTAAAATATGGTGCAAAAGAATAGCAAATGGAGTTTATTATAAAAGATTTCTAAAAGTGACGGGTGGCATTTTTTTAGCTAGAAGTCTTTGTTATAATTCCTTATAAACACAATAAAATAGTATTCAATTTAAACAGATTCTAAATACAAAAAGGAATGATAGAATATGAAAAAACCAAATATCGTTTTTATTCTAAATGATCATCAAGCTTATTACCGACACGGTTGGGATGGAGACGTTAAACCCAAGACACCTAATTTTGATAAGTTAGCTAGTGAAGGTGTAGAGTTTACAAATGCCTATTGTGCGACACCATTATGCAGTCCAGTACGACGTTCAATGTTAAATGGTTTATTTTCACATACCCATGGCCATCTCTTTAATTTTTCTGAGACACCCTATGTTGAAGAAAGCTATCTTAAAAAGTTAAATGGAGACGGATATAAGAACTACTACTATGGGAAGTGGCATGCTGGTCCAGGTACACCTATAACCCATCAAAAGTGTGAAGGATTTAGTTGTGAGGGTTATGGCAATCCATATATATCAGATGAGTATAAAGCGTATCTCAAGAAAAATAAACTACCTAAAGCACTACATAAGATTGAATATGATTTTACACCTGAAGATATGGTTGAAAGCAACGTATTTAAAGGCTTGATAGAAGGAGCTAACTACTCTTGTGAAGCATTTTGGTGTGGAGAACATGCTGTTGGTATAACGACAACACCAAAAGAAACTCATGAAGCATTTTTCTTAGCCAACCTGGCATGTGATCAATTAGAAGAAATTAGTAAGAGCGATAGTGAAGAACCCTTTCACTTACGTGTTGATTTTTGGGGACCTCACCAACCCTTCTTCCCTACACAAGAATATTTAGATATGTATGACCCATCAGAGATCCAAGTCTATGGAAGTCATTTTGATGATTTAAATAATCGACCTGAAGTGCACCGGGAGGAACGCAATTTACCATTAGGTGATAAAGATGGTAAAATTATTAGTCCAAGCCCACTAAAGTGGGAACATTGGCAACAGATTCTAGCTAGAGCATATGCTCATCAGACAATGATAGATGATGCAGGAGGAGTGATCATCAATAAATTAAAAGAACTTGGTCTAGATGAAAATACCATTGTCATTTGGTCTGCAGATCATGGTGATGCTTTAGCAAGTCATGGAGGACATTTTGATAAATGCTCCTATATGTCTCAAGAAGTCATGCGAATTCCAATGGCTATCCGATGGCCAAACAAGTTAAAACCACATCAGGAATGTAATGAATTAATCTCCAATATGGACATACCAACAACTATCTTAGATGCCGCAGGTTTATCTTTTACTGAAAAAGTACATGGTAGAAGTATACTGGACTTATTTTCACAAGATCAGGTATCATGGAGAGAAGACTTAATGTGCGAAACAAGTGGTCATGGTTATGCGGAAAAAATTAATGGACGTATGTTAGTTAAGGGTAATTATAAATACGTATCATTTGAAGGTCAACTAAAAGAGTTATATAATTTAAAAGATGACCCATATGAACTTGATAATTTAATTGGTAAAAAAGAGTATGCTGAAATCGAGAATGAAATGATTAAAAAATTAAAAAGGTGGCAAAAAGAAACCAATGATCCTTTAGTTTTAGATTAAAGAAAAGTTATCTCCATATGCTAATGTAAATCTGTGACTAAAACTGTTTATGGAATTATATTAATAGGTAACTGAATATGTAACGTGTATTAACTAAATAAAATTCTTCTAAAATAATAAAGGAAGAAGGCGATTTTTATGATAAGGAAAGAAAAAAATAACCCCAATATTGTATTTATACTATCTGATGACCATGGTGTCTGGGCAATGGGATGCTATGGAAATAAGGAAGTTAAGACTCCAAACTTAGATAGGTTAGCTCGGGAGGGGATGTTATTTACAAATTATTTCTGTACATCTCCAGTTTGTTCAGCCGCACGTGCTTCCCTCCTAACAGGAAGAATTCCATCACAACATGGTATTCATGATTGGTTAGGTAAAGGTTGTATTAATAAAGAAGCATATAAAAATAAAAGAGTTAGTAAAAAGCGATATATTGCTTCTTTAGGCGATAATACGGATATTGATTTTAATACTGTGCCTGAGGAGGAAACCGTTGATATATCAGAAACGGCTCAATATAGATTTATTAAACATGAAAGTGACGAAACTATCCAATATCTTAAAGATCAGTTAGGGTATACAGATATTCTGAATAGTAATGGGTATCAGTGTGGTATAAGTGGTAAATGGCATTTAGGGGATAGTCCTAACCCTCAAAAAGGATTTTCTTACTGGTCTGTTATAGGTAAGGGAGGATGTATTTATCATTTACCTGATTTTCATAGATATGGTCAACTAACCATTGAAGATCGGTATATAACAGACATCATAACAGAGGAAGGTATACAATATATAGAAAAATGTAATGATGCTGATCAACCCTTTTACTTAAGCCTTCACTATACAGCACCCCATTCCCCTTGGATTAAAGAGGACCAACCTAAAGATATATGGGATTCCTATAACGAGTGTCCTTTTGAATCAGTTGAAGATGAGCCTATTCATCCTTGGCAAGTATATAGGAGACATCCTGGAATTGAGAATAAAGATAAAAGAAGATATATGCTACAAGGTTATTATACAGCTGTAACGGCAATGGACAAAAGTGTCGGCGACATTCTTAATAAGCTTGATGAATTAGGAATTAGAGATAATACCATTGTAGTATTTACCTCTGATAACGGTATGAATTTAGGACAACATGGTATTTGGGGAAAAGGTAATGGTACATTTCCGCAAAATATGTATGACACTTCAGTAAAAGTTCCAATGATCATATCTAGACCTCAGCATATTCCGCAAGGATTAAAATGTGATGAGCTTTTAAGTCACTATGACTTTATGCCGACGATATTAGATTATGTAGGACTCCATAATCCAGAGGCTGAAAAATTACCTGGAATGAGTTTTGCTAATTTACTTAGAGGCGTTTCTATGGAAGAAAGAGAGAACGTCGTCGTCTATGATGAATACGGTCCAGTAAGAATGATCCGTACTAAGGAATTTAAATATGTCCATAGATACCCCCATGGACCACATGAGCTCTATGATGTTATTCATGATCCACATGAGAAGATTAATTTGATTAATAATGAAGCACAAAGAGATACAGTCGTTAGATTAAGAGGAATGCTTGAGAGTTGGTTTGTTCAATATGTGAATCCAAATATTGATGGCGCTCGTCTACCAGTGACAGGTGATGGACAGATTGACTTACCAGGAACATTAAGTAACGGAAAAACATCATTTAATGGAATTTACAAATCATACTATGACAAGTAAATAAGAAGTTGCATAAGTGTAATAGGTGATAATTATGATTGCGCGTAGTCATCATATGTGTTATATTGACATGATATGTAGTGAGCGTATTATATATCGCCTATTACTATGCACTGAATAATTTACGTAGCGCTTGTACAGGGAGGAAAACATGTTAAAAAACACAATCTTAACAAAAATGATACTAGCATTGCTGGGAATAATATCTTTATCATTTTCCATAGTCTTACTCATCAAGACGGGGCTAGGATTAAATGCTTTAAATGCTCTATACGCAAATTTATCAATTGCAACTGGGTTATCCATTGGATTTTTCAGTTGGTTTATAGGCTTTATCTTTATATCTATTAACAAAGTCATATCTAAGAAAAAATTTAATTGGGGAGCACTGGTAGTCGCTTTTTTGATAGGTTATTGCATTGATTTTTTTATGAAATCATTAGAGAATAGCTTTCATTATGACTACTTAATGACAAATATCGTGATCTTTATCGTTATGACGATTGTTTCTGGAATTGCCATATCTTTATTAATTTTTAGCGGGATGCCATCACCACTTGAAGAGTATCAATTTGCAATATGTAAATTATTTAAGACGACTATAGGTACATCAAAACTTTATACAGATTTATCTTTAGTCATCTTCGCAGTATTAGTTGGTCTTATATGGGGGAATGGTTTAGGTCAAATTAATATAGGGACCATCATTATTTCATTAGTTACTGGAAAAATTGTGGATATGTCACTCAAATCCTTAAAGAATATAGAGAAAAAGTTGGAGATGAGCAAGATTAAACTTAATAAAGTTTAATAGTTTTTTTGATACATAGAGGGTAATTGAGATATGAGTTTACATACACTAACGATAGGTTCTTACAATGGAATTTTAAAAGAATAGCTGATAAAACTTTTAATATGTTATAATATGATAAATAGCATGAAATAATTGGAAGTGGGTAGAATAGTGAACTTAGAGGAACTTATCAAGGAATCTGATGATATTCGAGAGTTAATTAAAAATATGCCAATTGATATAAAAAAACGTTGTCATATTAAGCGTTTTGAACCAGATAGCGTTATCTTAAAAAAAATGGATGAAATAAAATATGTGTATATACTGTGCAAAGGTGAATGTTGTGTTATGAATGAATTCAAAGAAGGTTATCTATATGTATTCGGTAGAGCAAAGGGAATTCATTTTATTGGAGAGCAGGCAGTTCTTGCTGATCAACTAGAAGCTGCTGTTACTATTCAAACAGTTACTGACTGTATTCTAATACAATTATCTCGACAGGATTTTTGGAAATGGATACAGAATGACCACACTTGTACTATTATTTTATTAAAAAAATTAGCTAAAAGACTATATCCTGTTTCAAAAGATAGAGGTATGATACGATATTATCCAAGCATATATTTATTAAAAAAGTTCCTCGTAAAAGAATTTGTAGAGTTTAATGGTGATCATTTATATATAAGAAAAACAAGGCAACAGATTGCAGATGAAATAGGAGTAAGTCTAAGAAGTGTTGAAAGAGGCATAAAAACTCTTAAGAATAAAAAACTCTTAAATATAGTAAAAGGGAAAGTCTATATTGATCAATTAATGTATGAAAACTTATTAAATGAAGTTGACGACTAGACAACTTGTTGTAAATAGAGAAGGTTAAAAACATTAGTTAATATAGAAAAGGAATCACAAGGATCAATACCAAGAAGATGATGATTCTTGATCATAAAAAAACTGTTGGCAGGTAGCTGCCAACAGTTTTTTTAATGTTTAGTTGATATTTTTTTCATCATCTTGTGTTATTGTATCGTACATAAATGGATCATCGTTCAAAGGATCGTTACCATAATCATTAGGTCCATCTGTACCCTTCCAGAAGGTGAGGTAGATACCTGCAATAAGTGAAATAATATTAGAAATAACTGGTATTGACAAAACACCTATAAAAATAACAATAGCCCACCACCCAGAATGGTTTAAATCGTGGAGTCTTCGTACATGTAAACTTGTTGAAGAGACGAATGGTAGTATCATAAGTACAAGGAAGATAATTAATTCAACTGTTGTAGGTTCACTAAGCATTAATATTAGGTAAATGATTAACCAATAAGCAAATAGAACACAACCATAGCCGAAATAAGCTAAGCGATTTATCCGTCCTTTGAAGCTGAAAAAAGTATTTATCAATTTCTTTAATTGTTCTTTCATTTTATCACACTTTCTATATGTATAAAATTAGTATAACACCCAACTATAGGATAGTAAACAATTAAATGACTTCATGTGTGCCCTTATTACCACAATCACATTCCACATCTGATTATTCTTTAAGTAAATGGACATTAAGTCCAATTGGTGGTTTGTGGGTGTATTTTGCATCATCACATCTTTGAAATTTGAATGAATTTGCATTTATTTGAAATAAAAAATAAATGCCTTTAATGAAGAGGGATGAGCGTAGGAGTATACCTCTTCCGGATATAATGCTTAGTGAGAATGTAAGAGTAAGTCTAAAATTTAAATCGATGTTGTGTTATGAATCTCAACTGAAAAAGGATCTAAGGGACTACTAATTAGCTTTTGTTAAGAAAGATGAAGTATTTTGGTTAGTATCATAGTTAAAAAAATCTCCAACTTGATTATAATCAGGTTGGAGATTTTTATAGTTTACATGATAGACTCATAGGATACAGCCTATCAACATGATACCTATTCAACAGTATTAACTATGTAATATATTAGATTTTCTTTTATAGTAGTAATGTGTTTAGATTCCACCTAGTGGTACATAAAGTGCATCAAAGTCTTGGCCGCCTCCTTCAATATTGACCACAAGTCCATAGCAACCCCAAGAAGGATAATATTTTACGCATGGTGTAACTCTCCAGTCAATACCTTTTAATTTGACATTGTACCCACGTCCCACCATCACACCATTTTTGTCTGCCTCGCCTTCAAGAATAAGTGAACCACGGAAATAGACTTTTATCTCACCAATATTATCAGGATCTTCCATGTCATAAGTCCCTGTTACTCTAACTGTTCCAAATTTAACTTTCTTTTTGAATTTAATACCCAAAAATTTAACTTTCACTCTTTTTGTTATTTTATATGACTTATCAAACTCACCAGTGTATTCGGATGCAAGAGCATCGATAGGTAAAGATGTTAAGCACATGATCATAACAAGGGCATATAGTAGTATTTTCTTAGATGTAGCTTTGATTTTCATAAAAAATCACTCCTCATATTGTATTTTTTTATATCTACGTAGATACGTGAATATATTAAAGTAGTTATGTGATGATTTTGTGATGATATGATAAATTCATTTTAGAGATTTATTATACTAGTTAAATGTAAAGAAATGTAGGATACGTGGAATATTAAATTTCGATAAGAGGATAAATGTGTGTTTAGGTTGAATTCCAAATCCAGATAAAGCAAAAGAGTATGATGCACTTTTCTCTAAGAAATGATTTTTGAAGAGTGTACGAACCTATATAAATGATAGGTAAAGTTAAACTGCTATCAAATACCTGATAGCAGTTTTGCTTAGAGTCTGTCTATAATATCTCTTTACTTAAATAGATTTTCCTTTCTTTTTTAGCACTTTTAATAGCACCAAAGACCATAGCCATGCTATAACGATTATCTCTGCAATCTGTATCAGATTTTTTACCTTTAATAACTGATTCAAACATTTCATCAATACAGCCAGCATGATCTGTTTTTTCATTCCATGAAAAACCAGGTAGCACTTTCTTTGTTTTATTGGTTTCATCAATGACTTCAGCATACATATTATTTTCGTCTATGTATACAGCTGTACCTTTTGATCCTTGCACCCGCCATTGACCTTCCCAAGGAGTACTAATACCATGAGCGCACCATGAGCCAGTATAGTTTAAAACACAGCCATTATCAAACTCAAAGATGCATATAGCTGAGGCATTGCCTTTATACCATGAACCCTTTGGGTTGTACTCTTGACAATAAACAGATATGGGTTTTGCATTGATTAAAAATCGGGCTTGATCAAAAGTATGAATTGCCATATCTAGAATAAGAGGACTGTCCATTAATTCTCTAAATCCTCCGAAATGAGGTCCGAGGAAAAAATTAACACCTAAGTAGCCAACTTCGCCTAATGTTTCTTTTGTTAGAAGTTCTTTAAAACCTCTAAAACCTTTTAAATATCTTCTATTCTGCATAACGGCATAAAATCCATCATGATCATTAACAAGTTTTACAATATCGTTGACCTCTTCCATGCTATTCGCCATAGGTTTCTCACCTAAAACATGGCATCCAGCTTGAATGGCTGTAGATACCACTGAATAATGATGGGCAGGTGTAGTTAAGTCACAAACCATATTAGCATTGGTAGTAGCTATGGCTTCTTCTAACTGAGTGAAGATTTTACAATCTAATCCATATTCTTTTTTCTTTATTTCCGCGTTACTAGGTATAATATCAACTAAAGCAACAATATCCGCATCTGCTCTTTTGGTTATACTAGATAGCCAATTATTGCTGATATTTCCACAGCCTACAATTATAATTTTATATTTACTCATAGTAAAAGCTCCCATCTTCTTTTTGGGGGTTCGAAATAAAATCGCCTCCCCTGCATTGTTTCAAGTAATTTAATCCGCTTACTTGACCTGTCATTTCTAATTCACCTTTATAAATGGGATCATGAAAACCTTCAATATCAATACTTCCTTCAAAGTCATTTTGTCGTAGTATAGAGATAATATTGGTCCAATTAGAATCTCCGAATCCTGGTGTACGATGCCATGCAAATTTTTTAGGTCCATGTACACCATATTTATGAATAATATCCCAATCAATTGTTGCATCTTTTCCGTGTACATGAAAGATTTTACTAACCCATTCCTTTAACTGTGGTATGGGATTGATTAAACTCACCATCTGATGGCAAGGTTCCCACTCTAGACCTAGATTATCGTATGGTACTGCATCAAACATCATCTCCCATGCAGTAGGATTATGAGCTATATTCCAATCACCTGTCTCCCAAGTTCCTCCCATATCACAATTTTCAAAAGCTATTTTAATACCTTTGCTCTCTGCTCTCTTAGCCAGTTCAGCAAAGACATCTTTAAATCTATAAATATTCTCATCGATAGGTACATTTTTTAATCTGCCAGTAAAACCAGTTACTAAATTACAATCAAAGAGATGAGCATGATCAATGATTGTTTCCCATTGTCTAATATCCTCATCAAAAGTTAAAGGATTACTGAAAATGGATAATGATGAGATGCTAATTTCTCTAGGTTTCAATAATGCATTCACTTTTTTTGCTGTTTCAGCAAAATCAAAGTTATCACAGTTTTTCCAAAAGGTTAAACTAAAACTCTCAAAACCATGATCCACAATTTGTGGAATGATTTGTACACATTCTTTTCCTTGTACTAGGGTACCAATACGAATTTCTTTCATCACCTATACCTCCATAAAAAACATAAGATTAATTAATATTCTATAAAACTCGATCTTGATAATATTAATATATTTTAATTTTAAGGGACATCAATTATAATGAATATAGATAATATTATGCAAAAGTTATGGGATTTTAACATTGGAGGTTTTTATGGAAGATAAGAGTATAGCTTTTAAAGAAAGAACACTACTTAGTTGTAAAGAATATCCGATAAACGTATTTAATCTTCAATCAAAAACAATGGTATTCCCGTTTCATTGGCACGAACACTTAGAGCTTATATGTTTATTGGAGGGACAAGCAGAGATTCATGTTGGTGATCAAGTGATTGATGCTAATGCTTGTGATATTATTATGATAAGACCAAATGAGGTACATTTTGCTCATAGTATTAATAATACGAAGGTCAAGTTAATAGCACTTGTTTTTAACTCTTCTTTGCTATTAGATAGTGCTCATAATGACTTGAGAGAAGTCATAGATCCATACATAAATGATGACTATTCAACCCCTACTGTCATAAAAAATATTGACCAGTCAAGTACTTATTTCTATGATTTACTTGTTTCGATTCAAAAGGAGTTTGTAGAACAAGACAAAAATTATCTGATAAAAGCAAGCAGTTTACTTACACTATTTTTTGTTGAGCTCAGTAGAAATTATCCGCCTGCATTGAAAAAGGGAAAATCATCATCTTTGAGTAAAGTAAATATGGCAAGACTTAGAGAACTCTTTGATTATATAGAGCGTAATTATTATGATAAAATAACCATTGAGGTAGCAGCTGACATTGTTGGTGTAACGCCTAATTATTTTTGCAAACTATTTAAAAAGGTGACAGGGCGAACTTTTATACAATATCTCAATCTATATCGTATCAATAAGGCTGAAGAAATTATACAAGATAGTCATAAATCTATAACTGAAATATCTTTTGACATCGGATTTTGCAATGTAAATTATTTTGATCAAGTATTTAAAGAGTACAAAGGTTATTCTCCTTCAACAATTAGAAAAAAAGGATTAATAATCAAACAAGTAGATAGCTTTTAGTTTTAAAAGTTAAAATTATTATAATTATTCTATACCATTGAACACAGTAACAGTATAACTTATGATTATTTTATATAAGCAAAAATTAAATGAATACAGCACTAAAGATTTTGTTTTAAAGTATGAAAAATTTTTGAGTTAAGATAAAGAAAGAGAAGGTGTAAATAGTATGGATATAACTATAAGACTTGAAACGGAACAAGATTGGAGAGAAGTTGAACTTCTTACTCGAGAAGCATTTTGGAAAAAAGAACGCATTGAAGAGATGGGTATTGGATGTGATGAACATTATTTGGCGCATACATTACGTACAGCTCCTGAATTTATTCCAGAACTTGATTTTGTCGCTGAGTTCAATGGTCGTTTGGTAGGAAATATCATGTATAGTAAGTCATATGTACTTTTACCAGACGGATCACATCATGAAGTTATCAACTTTGGTCCTTTAAGTGTCTTACCAGAGTTTCAGAAACAAGGTGTAGGTAGTGCTTTGATGCGACATTCACTGAAAGTTGCTACTGAGTTGGGTTACGGTGCTGTAATATTTTTTGGGCATCCAACTTATTATCCTCGCTTTGGATTTAAAGAGGCAAAAGAATTTAATATTTCAACGAGTAAGGGAGAAAATTTCCCAGCATTTATGGCTATGGAACTTATTGAAGGTGATTTGAAAGGTATTTCAGGTAATTATTATGAGTTACCATTATTTGATGTGGATATAGACAAAGCAAGAGTTTATGATGTGCTTTTCCAAAAGAAGTAATTATTGAAGAGCGTAACTATATAAATGAGGAGGTAATAGAGTATGAAAATAACCTTTGAAGAGTTTGTCGATGAGATTGATGCACTAGTTGAATTCCTAACATCTAATACTTGGGAGTTTCATGGGACATCGAACCCAAAACCAGAAAGGATTAGAGCAAGCTATAAAAATCAATTTTATACTGGAGATGATTGCAAAACCTTTTGGGTGGTTTTAGATGGAGATATAAAAGTAGGACTATTAAGAATTTATGATTTACAAGATAGTACTCCAGTTTTTGATATAAGAATTTCAAGTCAATACAAGGGTAAGGGGATTGGTACTATAACTATTAAGTGGCTTATTGATTATGTATTTAATAAACTATCTGAAAAGGTTAGGATAGAAGGTAATACAAGACAAGATAATTATGGAATGCGATGTGTTTTCCATAAGTGTGGTTTTGTTAAAGAAGCCCACTATAGAAAAGCATGGGTATGTAGTAATGGAGAGGTATATGATGCAGTTGGTTATGGTATTACAAAAGAAGATTGGCAAAATGAGAAAATCACACCAGTGGATTGGGATGACTTCAAGTACTAAGCATAACATTATACATTTTAACTGATTATAAGAACTTCGTTATACATAAACTAATATGCATATTTATATTCAAAAGAACTGCTAACATTGACTTGTCAGCAGTTCTTTACTTATAAAATTATTTAAGAGTGAAGTTTTAAACGGGACATGTGATTTTTTTCAAATACTTAGCTGCATCAAAACCATTATAGATAACTGCTGTTGTCATTCCACCTAAAGGTAGCGTCATGTTATTACTAACATGGTGGGGGATATGGCAATGAAGGGGCCAATAACCTGGGTTATTAGCTTTAAATTCAATATCCCAAGTTTCACCTGAAGATACTAATAGAGTGTTTTTTAGAAGTCGATTTTCTTTAGCAATAGTATTACCGTCTGATGCTGACACATAAAATTGATGACCATGGAAGTGTATCGGATGATTCTTAAGACCTATATTACCGTACCGTATGCGGACATTATCACCTTTATCGATTCTTAAAGGTGTTGTGTAGGGGAAGCACCTTCCATTCATCATGTAGAAATTTTCGTCCATAGATGAGAACTTTGTATGATAAGCACCAGGGTTTAATGAATATTGATCTATCTCCAGGGTATAAGCACTTAACATAATAAAAAAGTCTTTTTGAATATCTTCTTCTCTGGGATCTAAGATGATAAAAGCTCCTTCTAAGCCCATCAAATCTTGTTTGACAGTATAAAAGTGTGAATGATACATATGTGTACCGGGAGGATTAGTTATTTTGAACTGATAATCGAAGTAACAACCAGGGTCAATCTTAGGTGAAGGTTCGATCGCGGGAACTCCATCCATGTTATTTGGTATATCTAATCCATGCCAATGTACACTAGTTGGCTCTGGAAGCTTATTGTAGACTCTTATACAGACTTCTTCATTAGGATATACAAATATGGTAGGTCCGGGTGTGCTGCCATTGTATCCCCATACATTCATGAAGATACCAGGGAGAATTTCTCTTCTCACTGGCTCAGCTATGAGTTCAAAATATCTAACGTTATCCTTTATGACATAAGGAAGATTAGGTACATCAGGTGTGATTACCATAGTGACCTCCAAAAAAATAATTTAATAAAGAATATTAATTAATAAGCTTAATTATACCAGAGATTTATTACATACTCATCATAATCCTGTTATAGTATAGTTTTACAGTAATATAAGTGATATAATTGTAAATGGTGAAACTATAAAGTTTCCTAAAGATATAGGTTTGATTTAATGAAGAGTGTAACAGTTAGTGGAGGAAAGTATGAAGAATATAAATAAAATAGTTAGTCTTATTGTGATGATTCTACTACCAATAGTTATATCAATCCTATTAAGTTTCATTGGTGATCTTATCTATTTCAATTACATAGCCTTTGTAATACCGATTTATACAGGTTTAATGATTATTTATATGCAGGTAAAAACGAAATTTAAAAGTGAATTCATTAAGATTGGTGGCCTTATTGCTTCTGCATTTATACAGCATGTTTATAGCTTTTGGTACTATCTAGAACAGCAGAGTGAATTTGATAGATGGTGTGAATTGAATAATGAACCAAAAGATTTGGATAGCATCATCATTTTTTTTGTAGCAGCTGGATTTGACTTGCTTATTTATATTCTAGTAATTGCAATTCTGATAGCATTATATTATGAATTAAAAGAGTAATTCGATTAACTTAACTATAGGTTGTTTTTTTTGCTATCAACTTAACTGTTATCATATGGTTATATGGGTATACCATTGATATAATTATTCTATCAGCGTTGATTATTCTATTATACGAGGTGTTTATATGTTTGATATATGTAAAGTTGGAAACCAGATAGCCCTTTTGCGTAAAGAAAAGGGGTTAACACAGGAATCAATAGCGGAGAAAATTAATGTAAGTCCTCAAGCAATAAGTAAGTGGGAAAATGGTCATTCTTTACCTGAGACGTCTCTATTACCTGAACTTGCAAAAATATTAGGGTGTTCTGTTGATGCCATTTTAATGCCTTCAGAGCTGCAGATATTAGAGGCTATTTATACGGATGGTTATACTTCTTTCAATGTTACAGAAAGACTGAATAAACTTGTTGATCATGGTGTATTATCCATAACAGTTGGAGAAGAAAGTTTATTAAAAGTAAAAGACAGCAATAGAATTTGGTTCCTCATTCTAAAGTATAAAATACCCAATGGGATTTACTATAGCTATTCCAAGCAAGGAGTGTCTTTGAGTATTGATACTAAGATGACAGGTTATCAAACTGAAAAAGATATAAAAATCGTTGATGCTTATTATGGTAATAGCGAAGTGAATATAAATGTCATGCACAAAATGAAACATTATGAGTTTTTTAATTGGACTAAATATAAGATTAATCATGAAACATTTCCTAGTAATCCAGCAACTTCAGATAAAGAATATCTATCAATAATCTATACAGATGATAATGGTCTACAACTAATAGTTGGCGAGGAGAATGAAAGCATTGTATACTCACCTGATAAAAAGAAATTATTGAAAGAATCCTCTTTACTTGATCGAATGGTGATGGAAGGCATAGAACCGTTAGGCTTTGGTAAGAAGATGGATTGCAGCTGGGCTGGAGCATTAACAGTTGCATTAAAAGCATTGGGAAGAAATGCAACTTATGAAAAAGTTATGGGAGTTTCAGGGGTTTGCTATCGATTGGCATTTCATCCTATTTGGGATTACAGTTCAGTGGATGCACTTGTCGCATATGATTATGCTACTCCAGGTTATCAAGCTTTTGGATTTAAACATGTCCATGCAGAGAGAGTACCAAAAGAGCATAGAGAAGAGGAAAGAAATTGTATTATAAGAGAGTTGAATAACAATATTCCGGTCCTAGCAATAAACTTACGTGTTGCACCAGAATGGGGTGTCATAACGGGATATGATAATCAAGGGAAGACATTTCTTTGTAGAACTTATTTTGATCAGGAGATCATAGAACAAGAGTTTACTGGACAAGATAGGTACTTAATTGCTGATAACTGGCCTTTTATTATAAGTCATTTTGAAGAAGAGTTTACACCACCTTCAGACCAAGAGAATTTAGTTAATTCATTGAAAGTCATGATTGATTGCAACTGTATAACAGAGAAGAGACGAGGGTATGCTTTAGGGTATGAAGCCTATAAGATTTGGTGTAAAGCTCTTAAAGATAGGCAATTATTTTCTGAATTAAACAGCAATGATGAGGATTTCATGAGAAGACTTGATGTCAATCATTTCTGCGTCATGGCTTTAGTGGATGCTCGAAGATGTGCTTATGAATATCTAAGAGAAAGTTCATGGCTCTTTAATGATCAAGTGAGGAGCTCATTACTTGAGTTATCTGAAGTATATAAAGAGATGTATTTATGTATTAATCAACTATTTGAGAAGCTACCCAAAGTTAATAATATTGATAAAAAAAGGGTAAGATCTATCTGGACAGATCAATTAAGGGAGGAACAAGCAGACGTTCTTCAAAGAGTCTTAAGCCTTGAGATAGAAGCTGAAAAAAAGGCTAGAGATATACTACTTATGATAGATAAAGCGAGTCATATTGGCAACGATGAGAAAGATATTACTAGGGAATTACTGTAATAGTATAGAATAATTAAGTCATATAAATCTGCATAGTAATCCTGTAATATAAGAAATAGCTTTATGAGATAATAGATTGATAAAGTGACTAATAATTGTAATGAGGAATCGATATGATAAAAATTAATCTAAAAAGAGTTCTATTATTAATTGTAGCAATTTGCATAGTTTATGTTGGTTATGTATCTGTAGATATATACCTGTATGGAAATAGGAATGAAATTGTAGAAGCAGATGCAGCCTTGGTTCTTGGAGCAGCAGCGTGGGGGGATCAACCTTCACCTGTTTTTGAAGAGCGAATTAAGCACGCCATATGGTTATACAAGAATGGATATGTTGATAAGATTATTTTCACTGGAGGTATTGGTGAAGGAGATAAAAATTCAGAAGCAAGTGTAGCTAAGAATTATGCAATTAATCATTTGGTACCTAGTGAAGATATCTTCATTGAGGAACAATCAAAAATAACACAAGAAAATATATTCTATGCTATAAAAATAATCGAAGATAATGATATTTCTAATGTCGTAATAGTTAGTGATCCATTGCATATGCGTAGGGCTATGTTAATGGCGAGTGATTATGGATTAAATGCTTATTCATCCCCGACACCTACTACAAAATATACATCGCTAAAAAGTCAATTAACTTTTTTAGGAAGAGAAGTTTTCTTTTATGTGGGGTATCGAGTTTATAGGGTGATTTATTAAACTGATAAATCTTGATCAGTTGGAATAATAAAAATGTAGCGAAAATGTTTTAAATATTGGCTATATACATTGTCCTTAACTGTTTATAAAAAAGGTTGCAAAGATTAACTTCATATGATATAATAAAAAAGTTAGTTTATTATTTGAATGAATATGAGTAGTATATAACTCAATAATTTTTACAATAATCTTATCATTATTTTCTAAATTATTATTAAGATGTTTTACATCCAATATCTAAGGAATACAAAGACTTAGATATCTACCATCTTTTAAGTAGAAATCCTCATAAATATTTGAAGGATTTATAAAAGTAGTTTTATTCTATACTTAGATTCCCTATAATTAGTATTTAAATAAATGATTTTATAATTATTAGTCACGGATTTTTCCGGTGTTGTATTCTGTTATGCGTTGTGTAATTACACATTTTATGGAAGGAAATAAGTTTTAATTATTAAATGTACTTAAATAACTGATTATTAACTAACATATGTTGTTATGTTAGTTTTTTTTGTTTTTCTATAGATGCCATGAATGGGATAGTATTTTAAGATAAATAATACACGAGCAAAATAATTTTAAAGGAGAAAAATTAATGACACAAAGTATAATATTGGCAGTTGTAGGTGTATTTCTAGTTACTGCTTTTACTAATGTTTTAGCAACATTAAAAACCATATTGATATCAAAAAAAATTATGAATCCTGTTTACTTTTTAGTATTTGTAGATGCAATGATTTTTGCAACAATCATTACCAAAATGACGAGTTCAAAAGGAATACATTTTACCATTGCCTATGCATTAGGTAAGGCGATGGGCGTTTTCATCGGTGGTAAAATTGAAGACCGTTTAGCTTTTGGTATTGTTGAAGTAGATGTGTTTCTTAACAATAAGAGCAAAATGATCCAGATAGCAGAGAAACTTAGAGAAACAGGATATACAGTGAATAATTTCTTAGCCCGAGGTCATAATGGCGATAAGAGATATAAGGTTGAAGTCGTAATTAAGAGAAAAGAATTCAAAGTACTTGAGGATATTATGGATGCATGTGGCATCCATAACCCAACCTTAAAAATTAAAAATCTCAGTCAAGTAAACGGTAAAATAACTACAACAAAAATAAAAACAGTCTGATTTATAGGAGGGATCATGCTTGAAATATAAGTGTAATCTCTTCTTTTTTTGTACAAAATTTTTATTGATATTTCTAAGCTGCATACTAGAAGCATGCATAAGTAGATTAGACCATCATCATTGGGTTTTAATTAATTATATGGAGTCTACATAGAAAAAAGTCAGCTGATGATTATCACATCAACTGACTTATGTAATGCAAATGTTTTAGGTTGATCACTATAATATTAAAACTGAATTAGCTATTATCGAAGTTACATTTTATAACAGTCTCAATACAATAATGAAGTAACCTAACTTCATTATACGCCAAAACATGGTAAAAATCAACATAGAAATATAAATGAATATCATTATCGATGAAACATTATCAATCATCAATTTGCTGATCTTTTAGAAGAAGGATCTGCATCAGTGTTGACGTATAATCTTTCTATAGTTATAATTTTATTAACGAGAAAACAAATATTTAATATCATTTCTATTTCTTTTTACACTTATTAATATCATATGATGAAATACGATAAGTTCAATTTTGGATCAAAAAATATTGAGTTAGAAATCAAAGGAGGTAAGCCAATGAATAAATAAATTAGTTTAATTACAAATTATTAATTAAGAAAGGATTAAAGTTATGAGTGAAAAGATATTAAATATTAATTTAAGAGCCAGAGAATTAGATCATGTAAAAAGATTTTGGCAGGAATCTCAAGATGAAGACTTACAGAGATTATTTCCTTTTCAGAAGCAGACTTTAGAAGAAGCTATAGAACTTTTTTATCAATCATTGCAACCTGAGGCAAAGAGTTATGGGGAAACAATATATGTTGATGATTGCTATATTGGAGATGTATGGTGTTATTGTATTGATGAAAAAAATGAAAAAAGTTGCTTTCTAAGCATTGTTATCTTTGATAAGGCTTTTTGGAAGAAGGGAATAGGAGCTAAAGTATTACATGATTTCAATCAATTAATAATCAAGAGATATGATATTAATAAAATCTGTGCATTTACGTATAAGTTCAATACAGCATCGATCATGACTTTAGAAAAAGTAGGCTTTAAATGTATAGAAGAATTTGAGGAAGACGGTGTTGCATCTCTGTATTATGAATATAATATTATAAGAGATTAACGTATAGAGATAAATGCTAAAGTGCTAAAACTGCTGGATATATATCTTCTAGCAGTTTTTGTAGTTTCATAATAGTAATGCTTTCTAATCAATAAAATCATCTCACCTTTATGGCATTAGTATCAAAAGGTTCATTCAATAAAAAAAGACCAATATGGGGTTGCATGAAGATTTTAAACCACCGTATTCTGGAGTTATAGATTTGTTAACTACAACATCAAATACCATGGACCTTCGGGGTAACCACATATTGGTCCTGTACCAAGGGGTTAGAACAATTCTCAGGTACAAATATTATTATGTCCGATAATCTCTATTTTATGGCTAATCCAGCCTAGAAGATTTAGGTTAAGTTGGAATAGTTTTAAGACTTTTTTAAATTCCCAGGTGCAGGAGCTTTAATAACGATTAATTCTAATGTACTATCATTCAAATTATTAACATTCATTTTAGTTTGATAAGGGATCTTTAAAATATCTCCCTTTGTATATTCATGAATTTCCTGATCATTAAGCTGTATAGAAAGAATACCTCTTACAATTGTCATATAGACATTAGAATTGGAATAATGTTCTGGAAGTCCCTCGTTTTTGTTAAAGACCATATGAATATAATTAATGTTTTCATCCATTATTATTTTTTCAACTGCTTTATCATCAGAAACACTATAATTAAATACTTGTTCTACCATGTTATTACCTCCACTCAATAATTATATGCTATAAGTATATATAATTTAGTAAGTTGATTCAGTAATAATTATTACCAGAAACTAAAAAAGAGCGATAACATTGTAGTTACCGCTCCTTGCCTATGTCAAGTATGACACAGGTGATAGCAAGTTGTAGTCAGTTAAGACTATAAATGCTATCAATAATAGTATGTTCATTTTCAACTTTTATATACATCAAAAATAAAAATTTATATTTTGAAAGTAATTGGAAGGATTTTAGAATAGGGAATGAATATGGAGTGATGTTTTGTGACACCAAGAATAGAGAGGGATTCATATGTGTTGGTACAAATAAAAGAGAATCATTGTAAGGATCTATATGCAATTTTTTCATCTGATGAAAATGCAAAGCATATAACAAATAAAGTACACAGTAACATCCATGATACTCGGAAATGGTTCGAGAAAATAGATAAGCAAATGACAGAAGGTGAAGCTTTTTATTGGGGGATTTATTGTAAAACTGATGATGCTTTAATCGGTTTTATTGCTTTACATAAAATTGATAAAAGAACTAAATCAGCACGTATCGCTTATGTTTTAAATAGAAAGTACTGGGGACAGGGCATCATGCCAAAGATGTTACAGGCTTTATTGAATTATTTAGCTCTTCAAAGGGATTTTAAAAGACTAGAGGCTACTATAAAAGTAAGCAATCTTGGATCTATTAGATGCATTGAAAAAGCCGGATTTAAACTTAAGACAATCCTATATGATTATCAATCAGATACAAAAACAGATGAAAATCACGTGCGATACTTCTTTGTATATGATCTAAGCTCTTCAGATAATGAATAAATTTGTATCATTATCCATTAATCAACTAATGGTTATCCATTTACTTGAAAAAATGATGAACCTATACTAAAACTAGTATCAAGTGTTCAAAAATAAATACTGGAATATTCTGAAAACAAGTGTTTGGGTGTAGAATATTGACATTTTGGTACGAGTTTTAATAGAAGGAGGAGTAGTTAATTTCAATCAAAATGAATGAAGGGAGAAGGGAAGATGAGTAAAGCTAAGAGATTAGTATTATTTTTAATAGTCCTATTAATAACAACAAGTTTACATTGTGATCTTGTTTATGGAGCAGTTTCTGAGGGAACGATGACTTATTGCGATTGGAGTAAGGGGGAGAAGAGTGGGACGCATTATGATTCAGGAGATGACCCATCGATAGCTATTACTAAAGCTGGAATAGTCATTGAATGCCATGAAAATGGATCAGGTAAATTATATTATCGGCTGGGAAGTTTAGCTGATGATGGTTCTGTTGAATGGGCTACTAATGGAGGTACATACTATGATAACGGTTATTCACCTTCTATCGCTGTAACTGATGATGGTACAATCATAGAAGTGCACGGTGATTACAGTTGGCTCAAGTGGAAACTCTTTTATAGAATAGGGAAACTGAGCAGTGATGCACAATCCATCGAATGGGTGACTTCTGGTGGAACGAATTATGATACTGGTAAACGACCTTGTGTAGAAGTCTTAGAGAATGGTAGAATATTAGAATTCCACGATAATGGCAGCGGTAAATTATTTTATAAGATCGGCATGTTAGAGGATGATCGGATCGATTGGGTTCAGTCAGGAGGGACTTATTATGATAATGGTTATTCCCCCTCAATAGCAGTAATGGGCAATACCATTATTGAAGTACATGATAATGGGGGGTTAAAACTCTATTATAAAATTGGGTATCTAAGTGATAATGGCGAGGCCATCTACTGGGTTCAATCTGGAGGGACTTATTATGACAGTGGTAAACGACCAGTTATCGCTTTAACAGCCAATAATCAATTATTGGAGTTTCATGATGATGGTAGCGGTGATTTATACTATTATGTTGGAACCTTAATCAATGATCAGATTCAATGGCAAGATAGAGGTGGTATTCGGAATGACTATGATACAGGTAATACCCCATCTATTGCAATTGGTGATGATGGAACAATAGTTGAAGTGCATAATAATGGGGCATACGAATTGTATTATAATACTGGTAAAGTCCGTACAACAGATGGATACAGTAATTGGATGGAAACGCTATACCAACAGTACCCCGAATTTGGAGAAGCTGTACTGAGAGATGTGTTATTACCAGGCACACATGATACAGGTACCTTCACCTTTGATGACGAAGGGGATCCCCATGACCTTGCACCTGATTCATTTTATCCTGGTTCAACAGAGTACAATGCTGCTTATGCCATAAGAGATATGATTGTACCCTTTTCTCAAACACAGGACTTGGATGTAAAGCAACAATTAGAAGTTGGAGTAAGGTACTTTGATTTAAGAGTAGGTCCATACATGGTGTATGAAAATGGTGAGGTCAATATTGATGAAACTGATTTACGGACGATGCATGGCATATATGGTGAAGGAATGGATACTATTGTCGATGAAGTGAGCCAGTTTATAAACCAAAACACCCAAGAGATAGTCATCCTTGATTTTCAACATTTTTATGAAATGACTGATACCAGCTATCAGTATCTTGTGAATCAATTGACATCAACGTTTTCAGAGCAACTCATCTCTTTAACAGAACTAAAAAGCTCTACACTGGAAGAGTTGTGGAATAGTGATAAACATATCGTTATTTTGTTTACTGAAAATGAAGGTTCAGGGGCTTATATCGATAATGAACTGATTTTGAGTAGGCAAAGCAGTTTAATTAATACATATAATTCAGATAACCTAGATATAACTGCTTTTAGTAGCCTTTTAGATGAGTATCTCAATACTGCTGAGGATGAATTATTATTTGTTCTTCAAGGTGTACGTACACCAGCTTTTGACATTGGCGCAATCTTGGATGGTATGACACTTTATGAGTTATCGGAAGAGACAAATCCAGTTGTTCTCAATTGGTTAGAAGATAATTATGATAAAACAGGTAATAAAGGTGGGGGAAATAATATTATTATGTTGGATTATATGGATTACAAGACCATTGAAAAAATTATTAATTTTAACATAGCTAAATGGAAATAAAAAGACATAGCTATTTTATATAAAATAGGAAAATAGTGGATAAATAAAAACAGCATAAATTTCTTATTATAATAAGGTGATAAGTATAATATATTAGCTAAGATATAATTTAAATGAAAAGAATTAAGTATTTTGAAAAAAATTATTGCTATTTGCCTTTAAAAGGTGTATACTTATCACATACTTTGATTCGGAAGTGAAGTAGTTTATTATCTTTAGAGCCACATAATGATTCTTATTAGAAGTTGTATTATAGTGTAGTATAAGTAATAAAGATTTTCTCTTTCCAAGGATTAAAGGTAATATTATCTTGGAGGTAAGTAATTATGGTAAAAGGTACAGTAAAATGGTTTAACGCAGAAAAAGGTTTTGGTTTCATCACTACAGAAGAAGGTAACGACGTATTCGTACACTTCTCACAAATCAACAAAGATGGTTACAAAACTTTAGAAGAAGGCGAAGAAGTTTCTTTCGAAATCGTTGAAGGCGCTAAAGGCCCTCAAGCTGAGAACGTAACTCCTGCTTAATCATTTTTATTATGATTACTAACCCTGAAGATTATTCTTCAGGGTTTTATATTTGTCTAAAAAAAGTGACTCTAGTCACTTTTTTTAGTTTCTAATTTTTAAAACTGTGAACAGGGGCTGGTATTCGACCACCACGATTGATGAATTTCTCTGAGGAGAAAGAGGAGACTTTCATGATAGGAGCTTGACCTAATAAACCACCAAATACAACTTCCTCACCCAGACCTTTACCATGTACTGGGATAATTCTAACAGCTGTTGTCTTTTGATTAATAACACCGATAGCAGCTTCGTCAGCAATGATAGCTGATATAGTAGAAGCTGGTGTATCGCCTGGAATTGCAATCATGTCTAATCCCACAGAACATACACAAGTCATAGCTTCTAATTTATCAAAGGTAAGAGAACCTTGCTTTACAGCTTCAATCATACCTTCATCTTCGCTAACAGGTATAAAAGCACCACTTAATCCACCAACATGAGAAGAAGCCATTATCCCCCCCTTTTTAACAGCATCATTGAGCATGGCCAGTGCAGCAGTTGTACCATGGCATCCACATCGCTCTAATCCAATTTCTTCTAAAATTCTAGCAACAGAATCTCCAACTTCAGGAGTGGGTGCTAGAGATAAGTCTAAAATACCAAAAGGTACATTTAAACGATCGGCAGCTTCGTGACCAATCAGTTGACCTGCTCTCGTTATTTTAAAAGCAGTCCGTTTAATGGTTTCCGCCACTTGATCAAAACTTTGTCCTTTTATTTTCTCAAGAGCAGACTTAACGACACCAGGGCCGCTAACACCTACATTAATAACTGCTTCTGGTTCACCTATACCATGATAAGCACCTGCCATAAAAGGGTTATCTTCCACTGAGTTAGCAAAGATCACTAACTTAGCACAACCAATACTATCTTGATTGCGAGTAAGGTATGCAGCTTTCTTAACGATCTCACCCATATCTTTAACTGCATCCATGTTGATACCAGCTTTGGTGCTGCCAATATTAACGGATGAACATACTCTTTCTGTCTCTGCCAAAGCTTCGGGTATGGAATTTATTAAGATGCGATCGCCTTTTGAATACCCTTTATGAACCAAAGCTGAAAAACCGCCTATAAAGTTAACGCCTACAGCATTAGCAGCACGGTCTAATGTTTTTGCATAATCTACATAGGAAGTTGCTTCGGATGCTTGAGCCACTAAAGATATCGGGGTTACAGCAATTCTCTTATTGATAATTGGAATACCATATTCATTTTCTAGCCTTTCACCTTCTTCAACTAGCCTCTCAGCATAGGTAGTAATCTTATCATATATTTTTTCACAAGATTTTAAACTGTTTGCATCGGCGCAATCTTGTAGAGAGATACCCATGGTAATTGTACGAATATCCAGTTTTTCCTTTTCAATCATTTGTATGGTTTCTAGTACAGAACCGTATTTATTCATGCTGATCACTCCCGTATTCAATGTTGTGCATAGCATCAAATATAGCTTGATGCTGGATTTTGATAGATAAATCCATGTCAGTACCTGTCTTCTCTAATAATTTCTTTAATTCATTAAATCCACAAGTCATATTAGAAAGATCAACGGCCATGATCATCGTAAAATAATCTTGCATGATGGTTTGACTAATATCTAAAATATTAACGGATTGCTCGGATAATATGGTTGTTACTTTTGCGATAATACCAATTTTATCGGTTCCTATTACACTTATAATAGCTTTCATTTATACGCGTCCCTTCTTCGGTTATTTAAAATTCAATTAGGAGAGATGTACAAGAAAAGTGACTAGTTGTATAAGCAAAACCCAGTACTTTCCAACACTATAAAAAGAGACTAAGCAGGGCTAGTCTCTAGATAGAACAAAATTATTTATACACATAAAAATCTTGTTATCTCTGTCCTTTTACCTGAGAGCTTCACCATGAATCATGGCTTTCCCCTTCGGTGCTCATTTGAGTCTCTCCAGAGTTCCATCCAGTAACGGTTACACTTGCTGTTTCCACTACCTTCCTTTGGCAATTATTTGGATTTAAAAAGAATTATATCAGATATACGGGAATTTTTCAATAAGCAATTTGATTGATATGATTTATACAAGATGCTAAAAAAGAAAAATACCAAGAAGAATTGTATAGACGCAACTTTGTTTAGAAAATATTTATACTTTCACAATTAATATTTTAGATTCATTTGCTACAATCAATACATGAGGTGAATCTATGAATAAAACAACAAAATTACTCTACAGTGATACAGTCATTGGGCTACTTTTTCTATTTACTTTGAAGTGGTATGAGAATAGGGGATAATGATGACAATAAAAAAATTAGTATTAAAATCTAATACATTCATTGTTTTAACTTCACTTGTTACATTATTTGTTGCAGGAATTATTACAGTTGGAGTATTTAGTCAGGGCTTAATCCGAGCGATTGAGGATGATAATGAACTTGATGAAAATGTATATACAGTTCAAAGTTTGATTCGTGGGATTGACGAGCCAAACTGGTCCCAAATAGGCAAAGTATTAACAACATATGATTATGAATTATATGTTGAAAAGAATGGTAGCTTCATTTATTCAGCCTTATTATATGATGAACAAGATGATAAGATAAAAAGGATTAGTGCTATGCAGGGGAATAGTGAAAATGCAGTTTATTTTTTTGAGCCAGCGACCATAGTAAGAAGACGTTTGACACTGAATGGTGAGATTTATCAGGTTTATGCTATAAATACTAATAAGAATAAAAAAATAACGTCATTTGGTATTGATAGAGTACAGATGTTTATTATTAGATACTTGATGCTCGGAATTAGTGGGATTTTAGGAATATATTTAATCAGTCGTTTCTATACAGAGCGATTGGTTAGAAAAATCATGGAACCTATTCAAGCATTGATGCTTGGGGTTGGACGGATTGAGAATAATAACTTTTTAGAGAAAATAACGTATCAGGGTGAAGAAGAATTCGAACAGCTATGCCAGGCTTTTAATGGAATGCAAGCATATCTTGATGAAGAAACAAAGAAAAACACAGCCTATGATCAGGCTAGAACAGATATGATATCAGGGATTTCCCATGACCTTCGAACGCCACTAACATCTATTAAAGGATTTTTAAAAGGCATGAAAGATGGTGTTGCAAATTCGGAAAAAAAACGTGAACAATATGTTAACATCTGTTATAAAAAAGCATGTGATATGGATAATTTATTGCAAAAACTGTTTTACTATTCAAAACTTGAGACAAAACGAATGCCGTTTTATTTTGAAGTTGTTGATTTAGCTGTTATGCTTTCTCAGTTTGTAAACTCTAAAAGAGATGATTTAAACGAATCGGCGACCATTCACTATGAAAAACCAGATCGTTTAATGAAGTGTAGGGTTGATGTGGATCAATTTTTTAGAGTGTTTTCTAACTTAGTTGAAAACAGTGTTAAGTATGCCGGAGTTGAAAGGATTAAAATCAATGTATCCTTATTTGAAGAAATGGATTATTATAGGATAGAAATTGCTGATAACGGACTGGGAATAGAATCGGTCAAGTTAGAAAAAATATTTGATCAATTTTATAGAGGCGATGAATCGAGAAACAGTAAAAATGACGGTAGCGGTCTTGGGTTGTATGTTTCTAAACAAGTTATTGAACGACATCAAGGTGAAATAGTGGCTGAAAATCACAATGGACTAAAAGTAATCATAACAATACCAAAATCAAGAGAGGATGATATAGATGTCTAAAATATTAATCATTGAAGATGACCCAGAAATTGCCATGCTTGAGCAAGATTATTTAGAAATTAATCAGTTTGAAGTTGATCTTGTACAAGATGGATCCAGCGCAGTTGAAGTGGCTTTACATGGCGACTATGATCTTATTTTACTGGACTTAATGTTGCCTGGAAAAAGTGGGTATGAGATATGTAAAGCATTAAGAGAACAGTTAAATATTCCAATTTTAATGGTAACAGCTAAAACGGAATCAATTGATAAAATTCGAGGGCTTGGACTTGGGGCAGATGATTACATTATTAAGCCTTTTGACCCTGCTGAGCTTGTTGCAAGAGTAAAAGCACATATACATAGGTACCAACGTTTGTTAGGTAGTACACCTATGGATGAAGTTATTGTAATACAAGACATAAAGATACTTTTAAAAAGCTGGAAAGTGTACAAAGGAGAAAAAGAAATTAAACTTGCAAATCGAGAGTTTGAATTACTTAAATTTCTTGCAATGAATTCTAATATTGTCTTCTCAAAAGAGCAATTGTTTGAGAAAATTTGGGGGTTCGATTACATTGGTGATAATGCTACAGTAACAGTACACATTAATCGTATACGTGAGAAGTTAGAAGATACTAAAGAAACACAAATGATAGAAACAATTTGGGGGGCAGGTTATCGCTTGAATAATGGTTAATGGATAGATGTTATGAAGAAATTATAAAGAATAATGAAGCATACAGGGGGCAATCTGATCATGAATCTAAATAAGCAACTTGAAATAGCAAAACACCTAGCAATTAAAGCAGGCGAGCAAATAATGAAAATCTATTCGACTGACTTTGATAGCAGTATAGAAATAAAAGTTGATAACAGTCCATTGACTATAGCGGATAAAAAATCTAATGAGATTATAGTGACTTCGCTTAAAGATGAGTTTCCTGAGATAGCCATACTTTCAGAAGAAAGTGCAGGGGATATAAACAGATTGAGTAATGACTGGTTATGGATAATAGATCCGCTAGATGGTACGAAAGAGTTCATTAAAAAGAATGGACAGTTTACTGTTAATATCGCCCTAGCATATATGGGTAAACCTGTACTTGGTGTCATATATGTACCGGTAACTAAAACCCTGTTTTACGCAAGTAAAGGTCAAGGTGCTTTTAAAGTTGAAAATGGAGAAGTCACTAAGATCTCAGTTACCGATAAGCTAGATGGTTTAGTTTGGTTAGGAAGTAAGTCACACTCATCTGAGCAAGAAGAAAACCTAATAAAAAGTCACAAAAATATGATATCAGAAACTATATCTGCGGGAAGTTCTTTGAAAGGCACTATGATAGCAGAAGGGAAAGCTGATGTATACTACAGATTTGGTTATACCTGTGAATGGGATACTTGTGCAATGCAAGCAATAGTAATAGAAGCAGGTGGTATTTTCAGAAATATGGATCATACCGAAATGACCTACAATAGAAAAAGTAATCTTAATGAAAAAGGCTTTTATGTAGTAAATAGAAGGGAAAATATTTGGGTTTAAATAGAAATCTATGTATAGGAGAATTAAAAATGAAAGAGTTAACACACTTAGATCAGCTAGAAGCTGAGGCAATATATATAATCAGAGAAGTAGCTGCAGAGTGCGAAAACCCTGTTATGTTGTATTCTGTAGGAAAGGATAGTTCTGTAATGCTACATCTTGCTTTGAAAGCGTTCTATCCTGAAAAACCTCCCTTTCCATTTATGCATATTGATACAACATGGAAGTTTAAAGAAATGATACAGTTTAGAGATAGACGTGCAAAAGAGTTAGGGATTGAAATGCTTATACACACTAATGAACAAGGTGTCAAAGACGGTATTAACCCATTTGATCATGGAAGTGCGTATACAGATATAATGAAAACACAGGCTCTTAAAGAAGGGCTTGATCATTATGGTTTTGATGCTGCATTTGGTGGAGGGAGACGTGATGAAGAGAAGTCTCGTGCAAAAGAGAGAGTGTTCTCATTCCGTAATAATAAGCACGCATGGGATCCAAAAAATCAAAGACCAGAAATGTGGAAACTGTATAACACAAAACTTCATAAAGGAGAAAGCATGCGAGTTTTCCCTATTTCTAACTGGACAGAAAAAGATATTTGGCAATATATAAAACGTGAGAATATTGAAATAGTACCCCTTTATTTCGCAGAAGAACGTGAGTACATAGAGCGTGATGGAAATATTATACTTGTTGATGATGATAGAATGAGAGTGTATGAAAGCGAAAAAATTATTAAAAATTTCATTCGTTTTAGAACACTTGGTTGCTATCCGTTAACAGGTGGCTGTTACTCAAAGGCTAACACACTTGATGAAATAATTGAAGAAACACTTGGTGCTATTTCTTCTGAAAGAACTACAAGAGTTATAGATAATGAAGCTGTAGGAAGTATGGAAAGACGTAAGAGAGAGGGGTATTTCTAAGGTGAGTATACAAAAGAGTTTACTTAAATTTATTACATGTGGCTCTGTAGACGATGGAAAATCCACTCTAATAGGTCATATGTTATACGATGCAAAACTTATCTTTGCAGATCAAGAGAAAGCGCTTGAATTAGACAGTAGATTAGGAAGTAATGAAGGGGAATTAGACTATTCACTACTACTTGATGGTCTTATGGCAGAACGTGAACAAGGTATTACTATAGATGTTGCGTATAGATACTTTACCACTGCTAAGCGTAGTTTTATAGTTGCTGACTGTCCAGGACATGAGCAATATACGCGGAATATGGCAGTTGGAGCCTCTTTTGCAGATTTAGCGGTTATACTTGTTGACGCATCACAGGGAGTACTTTTACAGACTAAAAGACATACCAGAATATGCGCACTTATGGGTATTAAACACATTGTCTTAGCTGTAAATAAAATGGATTTGATTCACTACGATAAGCATAGATTTGAAGAGATAAAACGAGATTTTAAAACACTTTGTGCTAACTTTGATTTGAGTAGCATTACAGTCATACCAGTATCAGCGACGCTAGGAGATAATATAACCAATAAATCAAGTAAAACACCTTGGTATAAAGGACAATCACTTTACGAGTATTTGGAAAATATAGACGTCATTTCTGATGATGTCAATAGAGAGTTTATTATGCCTGTACAGAGGGTTTGTAGACCTAATCACACATTTAGAGGTTTTCAAGGACAGATTGAATCTGGAAGTTTAAAAGTAGGTGAAGAAATAACTGTCCTACCGATGGGAGAGAAAGCTAATGTTACAAAGATTCTTGTAACTGAAAAAGAAGAGGAAAGTGCGATAGCTGGTGAGCCTATAACGATTTGTCTTAATAAAGAAATAGATATATCTAGGGGCTGTGTAATAGTAAAAGATAAAAAGCTAGAAGTAGCTGATATGTTTACTGCTAGTCTATTTTGGATGGATAATAAAGAGATGGTTCCAGGCAGGAACTACTTAATAAAGTGTGGAACTAAGATACTTCCTGCAACAGTTATGAGTATTAAACATAAAGTTGATATCAATTCAGGTAAGCATATATCAGCAGATCAGCTGTTTAAGAATGAAATTGCAGAAATAGATATAGCTTTAAGTGAAGAAATGGTTTTTGACAATTTTGCAAGGAATAAGGCAATAGGAAGTTTTATACTGATAGATAGAGTAAGCAATATGACATCTGCCTGTGGAGTTATAAAGCATGGTCTTAGACGTTCTACAAATGTTATTTGGCAACAAAATGATGTAACGAGAGAATTTAGAGCTATTCAAAAATCACAAAACCCTTTATCACTTTGGTTTACAGGGCTTAGTGGTTCAGGGAAGTCTACACTAGCCAATGCAGTAGAGAAAAAGCTTGTAGCGTTAGGTAAACATACTATGCTACTTGATGGAGATAATGTAAGGCATGGACTTAATAAAAACCTAGGTTTTAAGGAAGTAGATAGAATAGAGAACATTAGACGTATCTCAGAGGTTACCAAACTGATGAATGACGCCGGGCTTATAACGATTACATCCTTTATCTCACCTTATGAAAAAGATAGACAGAGTGCTAGAGAGATTATAGGCGATAGCTATATTGAAGTATATGTGGCAACACCTTTGAAAGAGTGCGAAAAGCGTGATACAAAAGGTTTATATGCCAAAGCTAGAGCAGGGGAGATACCTAACTTTACAGGCATATCCGCACCATACGAAGAACCTACAAATCCTGATTTAAAAGTACAAACAGTATGGAGAACTGTTGATGAAGTTGCAAGCGAGATTGTGGAATTTATCAAAGAAAAAATCTAAATGTAAATGGCTAAAACCAACATAGATATATATGTTGGTTTTAGTTTTCTTTAAGAGCGATATATGTCAAATCAATACAGCAACAATCCAAGAGATTGCTGCTGTTAAGGTATATACCATGATGTAATATAGGAAGGTAATAATTAATCCTAAATTATACCAGTGATAGCCATAGTTATACCAATGACACTAAACATTATTCCAGCTAACCTGGTTACTCTTTTTTCGCTAGAAATATGAACATAATGCGAAGCGATATATGCACCAATATAACTTCCTATAGATGTGACTACAACTTCAAAGATTGCAAAATCACCATAATAAAAGTGTGCGATAGAACCGCAAAGTGCAATCATCGACATAGTAAAAGCTGAAGTACCAATAGCACTCTTAATGCCTATGTTATATGCAAAAAGAAGTGTGAACAGTATAAGAACACCACCACCAGCGCCCAGTATGCCTGTATTTAGACCAATTACTATACCACTCACAACTATAAAAAGGTTATGCTTTTCCGAAAAATGAATGAAAATTTTATTTTCTCTGAGGTTTTTTAATCTTGTTTCAAAATTACCTTTAATAAATTGAAAAGCTAACATACATATCCCTACACCTGCTAGACCGCCTAAAAGGGTATCGCTTGTATTTCTAGTAAAGAAACTACCTAGTATAGTGAATAAAACAGCTACAATTATCAATACAAAAGATTTTTTATACTTAACACATTCATGTTTATGATACACATATGTTGTCGTTAAAGATGCCACTACATCTGCAGCTAAGGATATACCAAGAGCAGAGTATACATCAAAACCTAGAAGAATAGTAAGCATGGGAGTTATTATTACAGAGGCGGAAGCAGAAACAAAGCCAGTAATAATGCCTGCTATTAAACCAGCTGATATTAAGGTTAGTATATACAAAAGGTTTGATATATCTATCATACTAGCTAACCAACATCTTTAAATATAATTTTTTAATCGTTTTGTCAAAGACTCTATTTAATAAATCTTCGTCGTTTATTAGTATTTTAGTGTTTATATCTTTTGTCTTGTATAAATCTTTTCTTAAAATATTTTGAGAAGATGTAACGCCATTTATTTGCTGAGTATGAGTATCTGTTAATCGTTCAATATTCATATTATACCTCTAATTCTAGTTTATTTTTTGGATAGATCTTACTTTGTGAGATTAAATCTTTCCAATGATCTTCTTTACCATATCCAAAGGTATCCATCCATTTTCCGCAATGCTTCTGTAATAGCAGAGCTTTTTCTTTATTCCAATTTTCCCAATCCAGTTTCTTTTTTTTATACGATCTAGAGTCAACCTTTTTATTTAATAATTCGGGATTTAATTTAACTTTTATATCACTATTTTCAAAATCAGTAGCAAAATCTAGTAGTTTCCTAAAATTTTCACTTTTTTGTTCGGATAAGAATATATCTTCATATTTGAATATTTTGAAATTTGACTTTCCTTCCATAGAAGAAATAGCGATTTCATTCATTTTATTATAGAACCAACAGTACTTTTCAAATTTAGACATGCAATTCCACTCATGTTTATAGGGATCATTTTTGAAACATGATGGCTGTAGACTTATCTTTTTGAAAAATAGTTCTATAAAGCCATAAAGGCTATATTCCTTTTTTTTAAGGGCAGAATTTATCCATGTTCTTGGATCTCTCACAACGAAAACAAATCTAGTGTCATCATATATCTCATCAATCAAGTCTAAAAGCCCATATATATGTCCACTAGATTCTATATAAATTTGTTTATTAAGAAATTTTATAGTTTTATTGCTTATATTAATGATGTTTTCTTTTGCTTCATCTCTTGATATATCTCCAGTAACATAGTCTCTACTTAGTTTATAAAATGAATGGGTATTTTTATTTTGACCTAAAGTCAGATGGTACAAACCATAATCTTTTATTTGTCTTAATAGCTTTTTTGGTTTTGATGGCCATGGAGTTCCAGGTTCATGAAATGAAACAGAGTTATCAATCATTGCATCCATATTTTTTGCAAAAAACTGTGTACCAGTTCTACCAGTTGAATTTATAAAAATTCTATATTTTTTTTTATAATTCATGTTTAACTTACCTCCTTGCTTGACTTTGATGGTTCAATGATAACCCACAATTCTAAACTCCTAATAGATAAAATATAAATAAAACATTAATTATTGAGTATCTTCGGCAAAATATTTTATGTTATTGTAATTTATTACTTATATTAGGGTTTTCGATCATTCTCTTAATTCACTAATATCTGCATTATCCATTATGGATGTTAGAGCAGGTTCATGTTTGAATTTGTTGATAATTTGTTTAGATTTTTTCTATTAGGAGTTTAGAGTTATATCTTATTATTAAAATATCAAGTTAAGCAAGGAGTCAATTATAATGAAAATACTTATTACTACAGACTGGTATGTACCAGTAATTAATGGAGTGGTAACATCAGTCATTAATTTAAAAAATCAATTGACTAAGATGGGACATGATGTTCGAGTATTAACTCTGCAACAAGAAAGCGATGTTATAGTAGATAAAACTTATTATGTAAAATCAATGAGTGCAAAAACAATTTATCCTAATGCGAGAATTATATGTTCTACAGCAAAAAAAGAAATCAATGCAATTATAGAGTGGAAGCCTAATATCATTCATTCACAATGTGAGTTTAATACTTGCTTTTTATCAATTAAAATAGCTAAAAAACTCAAGATACCCATTGTTCATACTTATCATACAGTGTATGAAGATTATATTCATTATATTAAGGGGAGTCCTAGAGTGAATCGAAAGCTAATAGGTAAACTGTCAAAAAGAATTCTAAAGAATATGTATCATGTGGTTGCACCAACGAATAAAGTAAAAAACATATTATTAAAATATCAAATAAATCAGCCAATTTCAGTGATCCCGACGGGCATAGATATAGAATGTTATCAAGAAAAAGTGAGTGGTGCTGTAAAAGATAAGATTAAAAATCAGTATCGTATTCCACAAAACAATACGGTTATGTTATTTCTAGGAAGACTTGCAAAAGAAAAAAATGTAGAAGAGATTATGGACTACTTAAATAAGTCTGATGTAAAAAACATAACTTTCTTAATTGTCGGGGATGGTCCTAATAAAGAGGCTTTACAGCGTTATGCAAAGTCCATTGGGATCAATGATCAAGTGGTTTTCACTGGAATGATTGAGCCGTCACACGTAAAGAATTATTATCAAACTGCAGATTTATTTGTGAGTGCCTCAACAAGTGAAACACAAGGGCTAACCTATATCGAAGCACTTGCCAATGGGTTACCATCACTATGTAGAAGTGACTCTTGCTTAGAGGGGGTTATTTTAGATTATCATAATGGTTTTCAATACAACAATTATGAAGAATTTAAATCATTTTTATTAATGGTTCATGAGCAAGATGATGTTAAGATGATGTTATCCGAGAATGCCGTTGATTACTCAAAGGTATTTTCATGTAAGAATTTCACAGCTTCTCTAGAAGCGTTGTATATACAGGTTATTTTAGAATACAGTAAAGAGACAATCACTTGATGCCAAATCAATGGGATTGTGAAAGGGACCTAGTTGTAACAATATAGTATTAAGTTACTGAAAGTTAAGGATGAAAAATGAACACCTTTGAGGTTTTATTCATAAGTTTAATAGATGGGAATTTTTGATTTGATTATGTTGCATAATAGTTGTAGATAGCAAAAAAAGTATATGTCAAAGATGGAGGAGCAGTTAATGAATAAAGTCAAAATGATGATGTTGTTATTGACGATGCTTTTAGTCGGAATATTATTAATAGGATGTACTGAATCTTATGAAAGAGAAATGAAAGACATGAAGAGCTCTATATCAGGTCTTAACCGGGTTGTTTATGTTTACGATGATGATGGAAACGTCATGAAAACTTATGAAGGCCAGATTGATATTGAAGATAATGAATATGGGAATAAAGTTAAATTTGATTTAAATGGTAAAAGGATTATTATTTATAATGCCACTGTTATAGTAGAAGAAAAATAGAACTGTGATTTAGGGGGAGCTTATCCCCCTAATGTAATGTCTGTGGTTTGATACCATTTAAGAGCTTCTACAAAATGTTCCTCTTTAAAATCTGGCCAATACTCATCAATAACATAAAAGTCAGAATAGACGGATTGTATAGGCAAAAAGCCACTTAGACGACGTCGTCCACCCCAACGAATGATAAGATCTATCCTGCTAATATCTGCAGAGGCGATATGATCATACATGCTGGTATTGTTGAGTGCCTGTTTTAAGTCCCAATGCCAATCATAATTAACCAAAAAGTTGAGGTTAATAAGTCCACGACCAAAATGTACACGTTTATTGGCATACTTTAATAGTTCTTTAGGAAAAACTGAAGAATTTGTATTTCCTATGACTAATAGATTAGCATCTCGGTGAGCAAGAATTTCTACAGCATCAACACAAGCTTTGACAAAAGCTTCAGTCTGAGCTTTGGGACGTTTAGTATTATCTTGTGTAAAGCCATAAAATGTTGCTTCTTCAACACCATATTTCAGCATGGTTTCATAGAGTTGAAAACCTGGTGAAATACCATAGTCATAGCCTGCTTTTTTATCAAGGTCATGAGCTTTGGCCCAACGGCGGTTTCCATCAGGGATTATACCAATATGTCTTGGGATTCTTGAAAATTGTTTTCTTGGCATACGTTTTCCTACCTTTATTATAGAATATTTCTATTTTTTTCTAATTTGCAAAGTTTTATGCATTGAAAGATAGACTTGTATCGTAAGAAAAACAAAATTTGACTTGAAATGACTAATTTAGGATGTTATGATAAAAGAGTGTATGATATCTTTAGGAAATATTGGTGAATGATAGCATACATTGCATTATATACTCGCTTAAGTAGGAAATAGATATAAATGGACGAGGTGCTCTTTATGGCAAATTATACATTTGAAGCAAAGAGAAACGGAGTAAAGTTCTATTTTTTTGAAGATAAACAGACAAAGATGTTTGTTAAAGCAAACAAAGATATCTTCGAAATAAATTTAATGTCATGTGTTCATGACGAAAGAGAATTTATAGCACTGGTTGATAAATTTCAGCTAGAAACGTTATAAGCCCCAAAATATGCAAAGTAATAAACGTATTTAGAAATACTTAAAGGGATTTCTAAACTGGACTACTACATAACAATTACTGAGAGTTGTTATATAGATGTGAGTATATAAGAAGTACTAATTGATTATGTTTCCTACATGTAAAATTATAAAAGACTACCTTATCAGGTTGCTTGGACACAATTTGATAAGGTGGTCTTTTGATTTTTTTATCTTCCTGTTATCTTTTGAATACTTTTAATGATAATTGATATGGTTCCATCTGGATTATTGACAAATTCTAAAAAGTCAACATCACCATATTGATCCATAGGTATGTTAATCTCAATACCTGTATCAGTCTTAATAATTTGTTTCTCGATTTTTCTTGGGACAGCAGCTTCAAATGCCACATAAGTATCTTCAAAGCCTTTTTCTTGGATTTTTTCAGTAAATTCTTTACGCAATTCCACATTATCTTCAAAGGCTGTATCTGCAACTTTATTAATATCGATGACACCCTTTTCTTCAACAGAATCCAGCATAGCTTTCTTGATACTCATACTTTGCTCGATATCAGCATCGAAATATTTCTTATTCATAGAGTTTAAGGTGTTATTAACAATATCAAATTTTTCTTTATTGGATTTATTAAAATCACATTTCAAAAACTTTGTTGATAGGTAGAAGTCTTTATCACCATTAATCTCATAGCGTTTTTCTAGTAGTTTGATTTCTTTTGTATCGAGATTAATAAGAATAACTTCATCTAATTTTTGACTATCAGTAGGAAGAGCCGTTCGTTGCTTGATAATTTGATTTGCATGTTGATTCTGGTCTTCTTCCACATAGTGAATATAAGAAGCCT
This sequence comes from Vallitalea okinawensis, assembly GCF_002964605.1. Classification (NCBI taxonomy): domain Bacteria; kingdom Bacillati; phylum Bacillota; class Clostridia; order Lachnospirales; family Vallitaleaceae; genus Vallitalea; species Vallitalea okinawensis. Next base: position 400,540 of record NZ_PQDH01000001.1, on the reverse strand, counting down.
TATAGTTCATTTTTAAAATACCCATATAGTTCATCTTATCACATTCAAAAGTAGTAAAAATAACATCTGCAGATGGAATATCCACATGCTTAAGCATAATAGCATAAAGTTCATAAGCCATTGTCTTTGTTGCTGGGACAAAGGATTCAGAATCTTTCATGAGCAATTGAATCTGACTATAAACATTGCTTCTTTCTTCATGAAAATAACAAGTTTTCATGACATCATTTTGTATATACTTTCTTAAATGATTAAAGATATATTCTTCTATTTCATGACTAAGCTCAATTTCCTGATCAGATAAAACAGGCATTTGCATTTCAGTATTTAGAATATGAATGATACATTGTTTGATGCGTATATTGATTTCGTTTTGACTCATTGAAACCTCACCTTACTCTTCCTTTGAATTTGCTATCCTATTATAGCATGATTTTAACCTAAGTTAAATAAGAAAAAGATTGACAAAGCCGAGTTGAGTAATTGTTTGTGGTCAGAGTAGAAAAACCTGCATATGATTTAATAGAGTAGAAAGGTCTTGTAGTAGGGTGGTGGAGATATGAAAAGGCAAAATGACATAGAAGAGGTGCTAGAAAGTCCTGAATTAAATGAAAATTGCCAAGAGGTTATTACATCAGATGACTATATAGATGTGGTTAGAGAGCTAGAACTTATCGGTTTAGCGGAACAAATGGAAGTTAATGATGCCGGTTGTGTTCAAATACTTAATAATCAGTTTGGGGTATTTCATATTAAAAGAGATGGTATGTCATGTGATGAGCTCTATCAAATACAACCTTATCAAGAGGTACCTAACATTTTTGGATTAAATGGTCAACGAGCAGTCTATTCAGCGGGCATATCAGCGGTTTTTAAATTACCTGCATTACAGTTAACAGGTAATGATGTCATCATTGGTTTAGTTGATACGGGTATTGATTATACACACGAAGCCTTTATCTATGAAGATGGAACCAGTAAAATCTTAAGCATTTGGGATCAAACATCTGCAGGAAATCCTCCAGAAGGTTTTAAATATGGAACAGAGTATAGTGTGGAGCAGATCAATGAAGCCCTACAGGCAGAAGATCCTTTTAGCATTGTCCCTGAAAAGGATGAAATTGGTCATGGGACTTTTTTAGCTGGGGTTGCAGCTGGGCGAGAGAATAAGAAAGAAAACTTTATTGGCGCTGCACCAGATGCTTCATTGGTGGTGGTAAAACTAAAACAGGCAAAGGAATGTCTCCGTGATTTCTATTCTATCAAGGATGGTGCAATAGGATTTCAAAGTAATGATCTGATCTTAGGTATTAACTATCTAATGAGAAAAGCTAAGAGTTTAGAGAAGCCTATCATACTGCTAATAGGTTTAGGCGATAACATGGGACCTCATGATGGTTTTACTTTTACTGAAAAAATTCTGGAACAATACTCTAGGGTACCTGGTGCAATTATTACCGTTGCCGGTGGAAATGAAGCCAATAAAAGGCATCACTATGAAGGGGAGTACGATAAAGATGAAGAGTTTCAAAGCTTACAATTTAATGTACCAGAAGGTGAAAAGGGATTCTATATAAGTTTTTGGAATTACACTCCAGATAAATATGTCATTTCACTAACATCCCCCAGGGGGACTGAAACAGGAAAAATTCCACCAAGGCATGAGCAAAAACAAGCAATAACTTTTATTGCTGAAACAACTGAGATTCTAGTGGAGTATGTAACGATAGAAGCGCGGACAGGTGATGAAGCTATTTTCATAAGACTTAAAAATCCATCACCAGGTTTATGGAACATGAATGTATATGGCGACTTAGTTGTCAACGGACGCTATGATCTCTGGTTGCCACGGGAAGGGTTTGTTGAACCTAACACTACTTTTTTATCCCCTGACCCTCGTACAACTGTAACCACACCTTCAACTAATATTAATACCATAACAGTAGGTGCGTTTAATGATGTAACTAAGAGTCTTTATGTTGCGTCAGGAAGGGGACCAACAAGGAGTTTTGAAATAAAACCAGATATTGTGGCACCAGGAGTTGATGTAAGCGGACCAATGCCTAATAATACATATGGTTCTATGAGTGGCACTAGTGTAGCTACAGCTATTACAGCTGGGGCTTGCGCTCTCTTAATGGAATGGGGAGTTGTAAAAGGGAATGACCCTAAGATGGATACTTTAACAGCAAAATCATTACTCATTAGAGGAGCGAATAGGCGACCTTCATTAATATATCCAAATCCTGAGTGGGGTTTTGGAGAAATTGATTTACTTAATACCTTTAAGTTAACGGAATAATGCCATAGAGAGGAGGGGTGTATATGCGTCAGTCAAGTCTGGATGTAGAGAAATGTAAGAATATTATTGCTTCGGAAGATTATTTGGATTTAATCAAAGAAATTCGTCCTGACATAGAAAAAGTTGCGCAAGATTCAGGGGCAGTGTGTTACCAACGCCTAAATGATGAGTATGGTGTTTTTCATATGAAGGTAGAGCCTAAGGATTGTCAAACTTTTTATTTCCAAAACCCTTACATGGAAGTGCCAAATGTCTATGGTCTAACAAGTAGTAGAGCAATGGAGGCGGCAGGAATTGGTTCTGTGTTAAAAAGTGAAGGATTAGATCTGACTGGGAAAGGTGTTATTATAGCTGTTTTGGATACTGGAATTGATTATACCCATGAGGCGTTTCTTAATAAAAATAACACGACTAAGATATTAAGTATATGGGATCAAACCATCATTGGAGAACCGCCAGAAGGATTCTTATATGGTACTGAATATACAAGTGAGCAAATTAATGCTGCCTTAAGGTCTGAAAATCCTTATTCTACTGTTCAAACTTTGGATGAAGTAGGGCATGGTACGTACTTAGCTGGATTAGCAGCAGGATACCCTAATACTGATATGGCGTTTCAAGGTGCAGCACCAGATGCTGAATTGGTTATCGTTAAATTGAAACCTGCTAAGAAATGTTTAATGGATTTTTATCAGTTTAAGCAAGAGGCTATTGGTTGGCAGACTAATGATATTATACAAGGTCTCAATTATGTCATTCAAAAATCAACTCAGTTCAATAAACCTGTTGCTATTTTATTTGCTGGAGGTTCAACTGAAGGACCTCATACTGGAACAGCACTTCTTGAAGAAGTTCTAGAAGCATATGGCAATTTTCATGGCATCGTTACAGTATCTTCAGCTGGAAATGAGGCCAATGCTGACCATCATTTCAGCGGTAAGTTTAAATTAGATCAACAAAAAATGGATATTCAACTCAATATGGCAGAGGGTGAAAGAGGACTCTATATGGTACTTTGGAGTTATCTTCCTGATAAGTTAGCTATAGAATTTATATCTCCTAGTGGTAATAGTACAGGGAAAGTTCCATTTAGTGTTCGGCAGTGGCAAGAAAATCAGTTTGCTTTGGAAAATACAATCATACAAGTTTATTATGACTTCATGGAGGAAAGGGCAGCTGTTGAATCCATCGTAGCTATTTTCCAAAATCCTTTACCAGGTCTATGGACCATTGTACTACATGGTGAAATAGTTGTTGATGGCGGAGTAGATATTTGGATTCCTCTGAGGGGCTTCATAGAGGAAGAGACTGTTTTTTTAAAACCAGATCCATACGATACTGTTGTTAATCCAGGGACCACAGATGGGACCGTTACTGTAGGTGCTTACAATGATGTTCTACAAACGATCTATATTGAATCTAGCAGAGGCTTTACGAGAGATGAGCGTGTAAAACCTGACATAGTTGCACCAGGAGTTAATGTAGTAGGACCGCATCCAAATAATCAATATGTATCGGAAACAGGAACAAGTGTTAGTTCGGCAATTACTGCTGGAGCCGCTGCTTTATTATTGGAATGGGGGATCGTTAAAGGTAACGATGACTTTATGAATACTATGGCTGTGAAATCCTATCTAGCCCGTGGAGCACGAAGAAGGAGTACTCTTATCTACCCTAACCGTGAATGGGGGTATGGTGAATTGGATGTTATGAACACCTTTAGGATGATCTAATGAAATGGGAAAGAGGTGAACGTGTGCGTCAAGATGGTACGAATATAGATGTGTGTATAGATATAATACTTTCTGAAGAATTTGTAGATTTAATAAAGGATATTCGTCCAGGGATAGAGCTAGTAGCGAAGGAACTAGGGGTAGAATGTTATCAGCAATTAACTGACGAGTATGGAGTTTTTCATATAGAAGTTAATCAAGATGAATGTGTGGACTATTATTTCAACAATCATTATTCTGAGTTACCATCTATCTATGGTTTGACGAGTACACGTGCAATGGAGTCAGCTGGTATCAGTCCAGTTTTGAATAGTGAAAGTTTGGATTTAAAGGGTAAAGGCGTTCTTATCGCCATACTGGATACTGGAATCGATTATACACATGAAGCATTTCTGAATGGAGATAAAACGACGAGAATTGTATCCTTGTGGGATCAAAGTATTATTGGAACGCCACCGAAAGGTTTTTTATATGGCACAGAGTATTCTAATAAACAGATAAATGAAGCGCTGCGATCGGAAGATCCTACTACTATTGTACCCTCTACAGATGATGTAGGGCACGGTACATTTCTGGCAGGGATAGCAGCAGGAAAACCTAATGAGATAGAAGATTTTCAGGGGGCGGCCCCGGACTCAGAATTGATAATCGTTAAATTAAAGCAAGCAAAAAAATGTCTAATGGATTATTATCAGTTTAATGAGGAAGCCGTTGGCTGGCAAACCAATGATATTATACAAGGCATTAATTATGTTGTTAAAAAAGCTCTAGAATATAAGAAACCTATGGCGATTCTCTTTGCCGGTGGATCGAATGATGGACCTCATAATGGCACAAATTTATTAGAAAAGACTTTAGATCGTATTAGCGCGAATCAAGGTATAGGAGTTATAGTAGCTGCTGGTAATGAAGGGAATACAGCGCATCATTATAAGGATGTCATAAAAAAAGGGCAGAAAACCACTGAAGTTGAGTTTAATGTAGCTGAAGGAGAAAGAGGTCTTTATTTGAAGTTGTGGGGTAATGCACCTGACAAGTTAGGAGTGGAGTTTATATCGCCTAGTGGAGCTACAACAGGCCAGATACCATTTCTAGCCCATCAATGGCAGCAAGTGCGTATAGCATTAGAGGTTAAGGCGATTAGTGTTTACTATGATATGGAGGTTAGAAGAGCTACAGAATCCATTTCAGTGATATTACATGAGCCAATGCCAGGTCTTTGGACCATGATTATTCATGGCGATATTGTGGTAAATGGTGAATTTGATATTTGGATGCCTATCAAGGGATTTATAAGTGATGATACCATTTTTCTCAATGCTGATTCAGAAGATACTATTGTTAGCCCTGGGACAGCGGAAGCAATTATAACCGTAGGTGCCTATAATGATGTACTGCAAAAACTTTTTGTTGGATCAAGTAAAGGTTTAACACGAGATAAAAGAATAAAACCAGATTTAGTTGCTCCAGGAGTTAATGTCATAGGTCCCTATACCAAATATCAATATACTTACCAAACTGGAACCAGTATTAGTGCAGCAGTAACTGTTGGTGCCGCTGCCTTATTACTGGAATGGGGAGTTGTAAAAGGCAACGAAGATAGGATGAATACTATAGCTCTAAAGGCGTATTTAGCAAGGGGAGCACGTAGGAAGAGAAATATAAATTATCCTAACGGAGATTGGGGATTTGGAGAGTTAGATCTAATCAATACCTTTAGGATGATTTAAAGGAAGAGAGGTGGACCTATGCGACAAGAAGAATTGGATATAAGGCAATGTCAAGAAATAATATTGTCACAAGAGTATCTAGATGTATATAAAGAAACTGAACCTGGTATCCAGCAAGTTGCCAAAGAATTAGGAGCAGAATGTTATCAACAGATTACAGAAAAGTATGGTATTTTTCATATAAAAACTAATAACTGCAAAGATTTTTATTACAAGACTAAATATGCAGAGGTCCCAATCGTGTATGGTTTAACAAGTACAAGTGCATTAGAAGCATCCGGCATTAATGCAGTATTAAACAATAATAAATTGGATTTATCAGGTAAGGATGTACTGGTTGCAATATTGGATACAGGGATTGATTATACCCATGAAGCATTTAGATATGAAGACAATACGACGAAAATCTTATCCATATGGGATCAAACGGAGTCAGGTAAACCACCAGAAGGATTCTTATATGGTACTGAATATACCAGGGAGGAAATTAATAATGCCTTACAAACGGAAGCGCCTCTTGCCATTGTTCCATCTAAAGATGTTGTAGGGCATGGGACCTTCCTGGCAGGATTGGCCGTAGGGCAACCAAATACAAGTGAAGGCTTTCAAGGTGCAGCGCCTGCTGCCGATTTACTTGTAGTTAAATTAAAGGGAGCAAAGAATTGCCTCATGGATTTCTATCAGTATAAAGAGGATGCTGTAACATGGCAATCCAATGATATTCTACAAGGAATAAATTATGTGGTGAAAAAATCCAGCGAACTCGATCGTCCTATAGTTATTTTATTTGCTGGAGGTTCTACTGTTGGACCTCATACTGGATCCACTATTTTAGAAGAAAGGTTAGCTGACATCGGTGATGTATATGGCGTTGGTGTTGTATTATCGGCTGGAAATGAGGGGAATGCGGAGCATCACTTTAAAGGGCAGTTTAAGCGAGATGAGAGCAGGATGGATGTGCAATTAAATATTGCTGAAGGTGAAAGAGGCGTACACATGCTCTTATGGGGGTATTTGCCAGATAAATGGTCTATTGAACTTATTTCACCTAGTGGTGAGACGACTGGAAAACTGCCTTATCTTATTAGAAAGTGGCAAAAGGTTCAATTCCCCTTAGAAGGTACGACAGTAAATGTTTACTATAATTTCATGGAAGAAAAAGTAGCCATTGAATCCATTGCTGTTATTATAGAAAGCCCTTTGCCAGGACTATGGACTATTGTCATTCATGGAGATGTTATCGTAGATGGAGAGCTGGATATCTGGCTTCCTTTGAAGGGGTTGGTGGATGACGACACAGTATTCTTAAAGCCCAATCCCTATGATACTATAGTCAATCCAGCAACCAATGATGGAACTATTACAGTAGGTGCTTATGACGATTTATCTCAAAGTATTTACTTAGGGTCTAGCAGAGGGTTTACTAGGGATAAGCGAGTAAAACCTGATTTTGTAGCACCAGGAGTTAATGTTCTGGGACCTTATCCTAATAATCAATACATTTTTCAAACAGGAACCAGCGTAAGTGCAGCTATAACGGCAGGAGCAACAGCACTTTTATTAGAGTGGGCGATTATAAAAGGAAATGATGAATGGATGAATACAGATGCTTTAAAGTCTTATTTAGCTCGTGGAGCCAATCGCAGAGAAGCAATTATCTATCCTAATAGAGAATGGGGATATGGTGAATTAAATCTTAATAACACATTCAAAATACTCTAATATATGTGAGAGGGGTGAAGATGTGCGACAAGAATTAAATAAAGATCGGTGTAAAGAAATAATTGTTTCTGAGGATTACTTAGATTTGATTATGGATATTCGGACGGGTATAGAAAAGATAGCTAGTGATTTAGGTGTAGAATGCTACCAAGAGATAACACCCCAGTATGGAGTATTTCATTTTAAGAGAGAATCTGATGAATGTAAAGAATTTTATTATAAAAGAGCTTTTAATCAAGTTCCAAACGTCTATGGGCTAACAAGTACCCGTGCTATGGATGCATCAGGAATTACTTCCGTTTTGAAGAGCAAGACGTTAGAATTAACCGGAAATGGTGTTATTATAGCCATCTTAGACACAGGAATCGACTATACCCATGAAGTTTTTCGCTATGAGGATAACACAACAAAGATTCTTTCTATTTGGGATCAAACTATTATCGATAACCCACCAGATGGTTTTTTATATGGGACAGAATATACGAGTCAGCAGATCAATCAAGCGCTACAAACAGACAATCCATATGCAATTGTTCCGTCGGTTGATACCGATGGACATGGAACTTTCTTAGCTGGGCTAGCAGCGGGAAGACCTAACCCATCCCAAGGATTTCAGGGGGCTGCTCCTAACACTGATTTAATTATTGTCAAGTTAAAGCAAGCAAAGAGATGTTTAATGGATTTCTATCAATTTCACGACGATGTCATAGCTTGGCAGACCAATGATATTATGCAAGGTCTAAATTATATTGCCAAAAAAACAGAAGAGTTAAATAAGCCTGTTGTCATTCTATTTGCAGGCGGATCTACAGAAGGTCCTCATACTGGAACAGCTGCCTTAGAAGAAATGTTAGCAGGATTAGGGAATTTTTATGGTGTTGGTGTGATTACATCTGCAGGTAATGAGGGGAATACAAGTAATCATTTTTATGGAGAATTTGAAAAGGATCATAGGAAAATGGATATCCAACTTCATGTGGCGAATGATGAAGAAGGTATTTTCATGATGGTTTGGGGTCACTTACCGGACAAAATGAGGATAGAACTCATATCTCCAAGTGGGTATTCCACAGGTCCCTTACCGTTCTTGGCGAGGCAGTGGCAGAGCAAAATGATCCCAATAGAAGATACCATTGTTAATGTGTATTATGACATCATGGAAGAGCGTTCAGCTGCAGAAAATATTGGAATTATCTTAGAGAATCCCATTGGTGGGCTATGGAATATCATTGTACACGGAGATGTCATTGTAGATGGGAGAGTAGATGTTTGGCTGCCCTTGAATACATTTATCAATGACGATACTTTTTTTGTCAAACCAGAACCCTATGATACCATTGTGAATCCAAGTACAAACGAGGGAACCATAACAGTGGGCGGTTATGATGATACTTCACAAAGTTTATATTTAGGTTCGAGTAGAGGTTATACAAGAAATAAAAAAATAAAACCTGATTTAGTCGCTCCGGCAGTAAATGTCTTAGGACCTTATCCAAGAAATCAGTATACCTATCAATCTGGAACCAGTGTAGGGGCAGCCATCACAGCTGGTGCTGCAGCGTTACTATTAGAATGGGGGATTGTGCAGGGAAACGATGAAATGATGAATAATATAGCAATTAAATCCTATCTGGCAAGAGGTGCACGTCGAAAGAGAATTCTTGTCTACCCTAATCGTGAATGGGGTTATGGTGAACTAAATCTCATTAATACCTTTAGTATTCTTTAAATCTATAACTTCATATTGGTAGGAGTGAAGAAAGTGCGCCGAAGAGAGTTTGATATAGAAAAATGCAAAGAAATAATTGTTTCAGAAGATTACTTAGATCTGATTATGGAAACAAGACCAAGCATTGAAGAAGTGGCAAGGAGAGTAGATGCCCAGTGTTACCAGATATTAACTGAAGATTATGGTGTTTTTCACATAAAGAAGGAACCTAATCAGTGTGAGGACTTTTATTTCTATCATGATTATAATGATGGACCTAATGTCTACGGTTTGACTAGTACACAAGCAATGGAAGCAGCAGGAATCGGTACATTATATAAAAGTGAAGGACTAAATTTAACTGGTAAAGGCGTTATTGTTGGTATAATAGATACTGGTATCGACTATACCAACCAAGTCTTCAGGAATAATGATGGTTCTACAAGGATACTCAGTATATGGGATCAGTCCATCATAGGTAATCCTCCAGAAGGATTTTTATATGGTACAGAATATAGTAGAGAGCAAATCAATGAAGCATTATTAGATTCTGATCCTTATAGAATCGTCCCATCTAAAGACACAGTTGGGCATGGGACATATGTAGCAGGCTTAGCAGCTGGAGGATGGAATTCCATAGAGGAATTTAGAGGGGCTGCGCCTGGAGCTGAGATCATAGTTGTGAAATTAAAGCAAGCAAAAAAATGTTTAATGGATTTTTATCAGTTTAAAGATGGGGCTATTGCTTGGCAAACAAATGATATTATTCAAGCCTTGAATTATGTTATTAAAAAAGCAGTCCAGTTAGACAAAACAGTGGCTATCTTGTTTACCGGAGGTTCAACAGAAGGGCCACATATGGGGGTTGACATGCTGGAGGAGGTTTTAAAGTACATAGGGAATTTTTATGGTGTCGTAACAGTAGTATCAGCTGGGAACGAAGGAAATGCTGGACATCATTTTAGAGGAAAATTTGGTTTGGATCAAAAGAAAATGGATATTCAACTCAATATTGCAGAGGGGGAGAAAGGGCTTTATATGGCGCTTTGGACCAACTTACCAGACAAGTTAAGCATTGAGTTTATTTCTCCAAGTGGCTATAGTACTGGCAAGATTCCTTTTATTAATAGGCAGTGGCAAACCAAAGAAGATCCATTAGAACAAACCACTATCAATATCTATTATGATTTTATGGAGGAGCGAGCAGCAGTAGAATCTATCGTTATGTTGCTCCAAAATCCCGTACCAGGTCTATGGACCATGATTGTCCATGGAGATATTGTCATCAATGGCGAATTTGATGTTTGGTTGCCTTTAACGGGTTTCATTGATCAGGAAACTCTATTTTTAAAGCCTGATCCCTATGATACAGTTGTGAGTCCAGGAAATAGCGACGGCACAATCACTGTTGGTTCATATAATCATCTATCACAGAGTATTTATCTAAATACTAGCCGGGGTTTTACAAGGGATCAACGAGTAAAACCAGATCTCGTTGCACCAGGAGTCAATTTATTAGGACCTTATACGAATAATGAATATGTATATAGGAGTGGAACAAGTGGTAGTGCTGCTATAACTGCAGGGGCTTCTGCATTATTATTGGAATGGGGAGTCGTAAGAGGTAATGATGATTTAATGAATACGACTTCAGCAAAAGCTTATCTTGCTAGAGGAGCTAGAAGAAGAGAGACGATTAATTATCCTAATCCAGAATGGGGTTATGGAGAGTTGGATCTCTTCAATACCTTTAGAATTATTTAGGAACGAAAAGGAAATGAGGTGACTTATGAGACAACAGGATCTGAGTGTTGATAAATGTAAGGAGATTATCGTTTCCGAAAACTATCAAGATATCATCACTTATCTTAAATCTGAACCAGAAGAGATTACTTTGGAATTAGGTATTGAATGCTTCCAATATATAACGAAAGAATTCGGAATATTGCATATAGAAGCAAAAACGGACGATTGTAAAGAGTTCTATTACAACGTTCCCCATATGTTAATACCTTACATTTATGGTCTCACAAGTACACATGCAATGGATGCGGCTGGTATCACACCGGTTATAAAGAGTGAGGTACTCAATCTAACTGGTAATGGCGTTATTGTAGGAATCTTAGACACAGGAATTGATTATACCCACAAAGCATTTCGTTATGAAGACAATACCTCTAAGATTCTGTCGATATGGGATCAAACTATAATTGGAAAGCCACCAGAAGGCTTTCTATACGGGAGTGAATACACGGGAATTCAAATAAATGAAGCACTAGATAGTAATAATCCTTATGCAATTGTACCTTCAAAGGATGAAGTAGGGCACGGTACTTATTTAGCAGGTTTAGCAGCTGGTCGGTCTAACCCAGTAGAAAATTTTCAAGGTGCTGCTCCTGAAGCTGAATTAATTATTGTTAAGCTCAAACAAGCTAAAAAGTGCTTAATGGACTTCTATCAGTTCAAAGAAAATGCCATTGGATGGCAAACGAATGATATTGCTATGGGGATTAAATACATCATGAACCAATCTAAAACCCTTAACAAGCCAGTTGCTTTATTATTTGCAGGAGGTTCAACAGCAGGACCCCATACAGGTGGAGCAGCACTACAACAATATATGACTACTATTGGGGATTCTTATGGTGTTGGTGTCATTGTATCAGCTGGTAATGAAGCTAATACCTCTCACCATTATCACGGTAAAATTCAACCAAATGAATCAAAAAAAGATGTGCAATTAAATATTGCAGATGGAGAAAGAGGTTTACACTTAATGCTTTGGGGGAGGTTACCTGATCGGCTATCTATAGAGATTGTAACGCCTACTGGTGTCAGTACTGGTAAAATACCCTATAAGTTTAGACAATGGCAAGACATTCATCTTCCCCTTTCTAATACAATTATTAACGTACATTATGATTATGGAGAAATTGGAGGGGCTACTGAATCCATTTCTCTGATTATCGAAAATCCTTCAGCAGGCCTTTGGAATATTATAGTACACGGCGATATGATCGTAGATGGGAATTTTGATATATGGCTTCCTCTCAAAGGGTTTATTGATGATGATACTTTTTTTTTAGACCCAGATCCAACAAATACTATTGTTAATCCCGGTAATAATGAGGGGATTATTACAATTGGGGCTTATAATAATATTACACAAACCATTTATTTAGGATCAGGACGAGGACCAACTACAAGTATGAAAATTAAACCTGATTTAGTAGCTCCAGGGGTCAATATATTAAGTACGAGTCCCAAGAATAACTATGATTATCAGACAGGGACAAGTGCAAGTGCTGCTATAACAGCAGGTGCGGTGGCGCTATTGTTAGAATGGGGCATTATTCAAGGTCATGATAAATTGATGAATACAAAGGCGATCAAATCCTATTTAGCTAGAGGGGCAAAAAGGAAAAGAGGATTGTCCTATCCAAATGGTGAATGGGGATTCGGGGAGCTTGATCTTATTAACGTATTTAGAACGCTTTAGACCTATTTCGCATATTTCATCACTTAACACAAGCTCTTTTTCATATACTTTAGTAAGGACTTTGAGGAGTGATGACATGTCCATAACTGTAGAGGAATTTAATAGAAAAATCCTTAACCCAAGAGAAATCAATTACATGCCTGTTTGTCGTTATCTGGAAAGAAATATTAGATCAGATGTATTTTATAGAGTTTGTAAAAATGTTTATGCTGTTATTGAAGAAACAGAAGTGTTAAAAGAAGATGGACGTATGAGAGAAACTTACCCCTCATCATCTATGTTAAGGCTGGCTGATTCAATTAATCAAATGAAAAAAAACTTTTACAATTTTGATTTTGAAAGTTTCTTTATGATGATGCTCTTCTATACTCCATTACTTGCTGAGAATAGTGAGATGAGAAGAAAATATCAATTTAGTCATCCTCAACAATTCAAAGTAGAACTTCAAAAAAAAATGAATTTAGAGATAGAAGAAATACCAGAAATTAATCAGACCATGAAGAAAAAAAATTATCACTTATCTAGAGTCAGAAGACAACTGTATAGTCAGTTATGTGCCTTAAGAGATACATTTGTTTTTGAGTTGAAAAATAATGTATATGTATCAATTGGCTGGTGCGAAGAAAACAGACATGTGAAATTCGTTAGATTCTGTGATGAGAGTAAGGTATTGGAAAGTTTTGATGATATGATGATGATGGTGGTTAATACCCATAGTGGACCAAACGATGACGATAAAATTAATTTTAAGCTAAAGTATCAAATTTATAAAGATCATGTTTTCGATTTCATGAATGAAGAAAATGGGCAGAAATCTGAGTTAATCGATTTTATAGATGACATTGATGATAGCCAGGCAATGACTATTTTTAAGCAAATGGAAGTCTATCGAATGATGCATCAACTTTTTATAAATTAGGAGGAATAAAAAGTTCATCTCAGGACATAATATTAATGTACTCGATACGAAAGATAGCTTAGACACAAGTAATTCTTACTTCTAGTTACCCTTGTTGTAATGTATGATCCTGGTCTAGGTTCATTAAGTAGTATTGGGTGTTGAACTATAGCGGCTTCATCTTATTCTATGACGAGATGTTATAGTGATGTCTATAACATGGTTCATGAGGTGTATTAGATTTGTTAATCATTCGTCATCCGGTGTATGTACGCTATAGGGCTAATCCTAGATGAAATACGGTTCATTTCGAAAAAGCATATGCTGGCGGTTATGTATATGCCCGTAGAGTAATTATAGGTTAAAGGCAGTAATTATTTATGAAAAAATAATTACTGCCTATTTTAATTCTTTATTTTTTCTCTATTTTCTTCTGCGCTCCATTACGAAGGGAAGATCTCATCATAAAGGTCAATGGTAATGCTACGGCAATTGCAATAGCACCAGCAATTTGTAATGTAGTAGCAAAATGCCTAAATGTACTCTCAAAATCACTGAATAACATGGCATACATGGTTTCATACATCCCTTTACCTGGTACAAGTGGAATAATACCAGAAACCAAAAAGACAGTAACTGGGGCACGTCTCTTAGGAGCTAGTAGACATGATAGTATACCAACTCCTAGAGCACCGAAGAAGTAGGCTGTAATAACCTTTGGATAAAATTCAAAACTGATCATATAGATTAACCAACCAAAAGCACCAGTTAGACCACAATAGAAGAGTTCTTTTCTAGCTGTGTTAAACAAGATAGCAAAGAAAAGGGAGGCAAAAAAAGATGCAAGGGTTTTTATGATTAAACTCAACATACTGTAAGACTCCTTATATATAGAATAAGCTCAAGGATATGGCTATACCAACAGCAATGGAGATTGCAATAATAAAGGCTTCAAGAGCCCTGGCAAGACCAGAAACTAAATCACCTTCCAATGTATCACGGATAGCATTGGTAATAGCTAACCCAGGCACAAGGGGCATAATGCAACCTATGATTATGGTATCAATATCGGTACCTAAAGGAAGATAATCTGTGAACAAAATAGAAAGCAAACCTACCATGCCACTGGATATGATATCATTTATAAATTTAGATATTTGTCTCGACTCCATCCATTTATGGAAAACTCCAAGTATAAGTCCGATAATTAAAGAAGTCAAAAAATCACATGGTGAACCACCAAATACAACAGTAAAGCAAGCGGCTATAATCCCGAAGCAAAGTATATGAATCAAACGGCTGTAGGGTTCAAGGTCTTTGATCACTAGCAACCTGGAATAAGCCTCATAGACAGAAATTTGTCCTGATACATATTCACGGGATACGTTATTGACTTTTTCAACTTTCCCCATATGTATGGATCTTTGTCCAACCCTTCTCACCATGGTAATGCTATCTATGCTCGGGTCATCAAGAGTTGCAAAAAGACCAGTAGGGGTTACATAAGACTCAACGACAGCAAATTTAGTTGTCTTCAATATACGATTGATGGTATCCTCTACCCGATAAGTTTCAGCACCATTTCTTAACATAATTTCTCCTGCTAATAGAGCAGTCTTAAAAATTAATCTAAAATCCATCAACATCACCTATAGTATAGAAATCTCCCTGTAGAGAAATAAATATTCAAGTTCAAAGATATCATACAACATTCTAACTCAATTGTATACAATAATTTTAAAATACGAGATAAATATACCCTATTCAAATAATTTGTGATATAATGATGAACATATCTGAATTGAAGAAATTTTCCTTAGATTTTGTTTTGTTAAAAGAAATCATTAATAAATTGATAAATTACCTTGAAGAAATAATGGCTATCATGTATGATGGCATTAGATGATTAAGTCGCAGAATCATCCTATTAAAGTGATAGAAATGACAATAGTCATAAGTATAGAGGAGGTTTAATAAATGTACGATTTTCAAGAAATCCAACATGTAGACCCAGAGCTTGCGGAATACATAGAGCAAGAGATTGGTAGACAAAATAATAAGATTGAATTAATTGCATCAGAGAACTTTGTTACTAAAGCAGTTATGGCGGCTATGGGATCACCTTTAACCAATAAATATGCAGAAGGGTACCCAAATAAACGTTACTATGGCGGATGCGAGTATGTTGACAAATCAGAAGACTTAGCAAGAGAGAGAGCTAAAGAATTATTTGGAGCGGATCATGCTAATGTTCAACCTCATTCAGGCTCACAAGCTAACTTCGGCGTTTATTTTGCAGTTCTTCAACCAGGGGATACAATTCTTGGTATGCGATTATCTCATGGTGGTCACTTAACTCATGGTAGTCCTGTGAATATGTCTGGAGCACAATACAACATTGTTGATTATGGTGTGGATAAAGATACTGGATTCATTAATTATGATGAAGTAATGCGTATCGCTAAAGAATGCCAACCAAAGTTAATCGTAGCAGGGGCTAGTGCTTATGCTAGAGAAATAGATTTCAAGAAATTTAGAGAGATTGCTGATGAAGTTGGAGCTTATTTAATGGTAGATATGGCTCACATTGCAGGTTTAATTGCTGCAGGATTACATTCTAATCCAGTTCCGTATGCTGACTTCGTAACAACAACTACTCATAAAACATTAAGAGGACCTCGTGGCGGTATGATTCTTTGTAAAGAAGAACATGCTAAGAAAATTGATAAAGCGATTTTCCCAGGTATCCAAGGTGGACCTTTATGCCATGTCATAGCGGCAAAGGCTGTAAGCTTTAAAGAAGCTTTAACAGATGAGTTCAAAGAATACCAAAAGCAAGTTATCATCAATGCTAAAGCATTAGCAGAAGAATTAATGAATAGAGGCTTCAAGTTAGTATCTGACGGTACTGATAACCATCTTGTCTTGGTTGACCTGCAGAACAAAGAGTTAACAGGTAAACAAGCAGAGAAATGGTTAGATGAAGTAGGTGTGACATGTAATAAGAATACTGTTCCATTTGACCCTCAAAGTCCTTTTGTAACAAGTGGTATCCGTTTAGGAACACCAGCTGTTACGACTAGAGGCATGAATGAAGAAGATATGAAAGTTATTGCAGAGATCATTGATCTTACATTATCTGATTTTGAAGGTAACAGAGAAAAAGCAGAGGAATTAGTTAAAGAGCTAGTTGGTCAATACCCATTGTACTAGTTATTCAAGCCCCGTATGTTAATAATACGGGGCTTTTCTATGTTCTAAATAATCTGCCTAAAAAAGGCGTTGCATTATGGTTTTATTTATGAGATATAACCAATAGCGTTAATTTGGGCTATTAATCGTTAATCACAGCACTTAAAAATAGAGGAGAAAAGCAGTATAATTTAAGAGAAATAAAGGTTTGTTAATTGCTACATATATCTGTTTCAAATCTTGCTTGTTATGTAGTCATTCTCCTCAATCAAGTTTCCCTTAGGAACATTGCAATTTACTTGATCAAATGAAAAAACTACATTAACAATAAAAAGATGAACCTTGTATGGTTCTTCTTTGCCGTAACATTCTTTATTACGGTTAATAAATTTCCGAGGATTTTCATCCTTGGAAATTTATTTAAAATTACATATTACATAAAAAGGAGATGGAGTTATGCGTAAGAGGGTTATGAGTCTACTTTTAGTTATGACACTATTAGCTTCAGTATTTGTGGGATGTACAGGTGATGAAAAAGAAGTAAGTGATAACGCTGTACAAACTGAGGATAAAGATAGCAGTGATAGTGACACAACTCCTAAGAAAGTTAAGGAAGGATTTAGTCAAGCACCTATGTTTGACGAGTTAGTAAAATCAGGAGAACTTCCTCCTGTAGAAGATCGTTTACCTGTTAAAGAAGACATAATGATTGAAGAAGTACTTGAAGAAATCGGACAATACGGTGGTCAATGGCGTTTCCCATGGGGGGGTATTGACGATAAATGGGATGCTGCTTACATAACGGAGGAAGCATTATTTAGATTCAGATCAGATGGGCAAGGTGTTGAGCCTAACGTGGCTAAGGGTTATGAAGTGAATGCTGATTCAACAGAATATACCATCTACCTAAGAGAAGGTATGAAGTGGTCTGATGGGGAGCCTTTTAATGCAGATGATGTGCTCTTCTATTGGGAACATATGCTTATACCTGAGACCTTCGGAAAAGATTTGTATGACTGTTATTACTCAGTAGATCCTGATTCAGGTGATAAAGCGCGAGCAGAAGTTGAGAAGATAGACGACTATACTGTAAAAGTTACACATAAATATCCAAATGCATTATTTTTAGAACGTGTAGCTATTGATAATAAGTGGTTTTTTGCACCAGAACATTTCTATAAAACAATTTTACCTGAGTTTGTTGGTGAAGATAAAGCCTTAGAAATTGCTAAAGAATGGGGTTTCAACGATTTGGAAAGTTTTGGTAAATGGACAGGGTACTATTATTGGGTATGGTCACAAAGACCTACACTTAGAGCATGGGTTGCAAAAAATGATCCTAATAGTGAACAATTCATAATGGAAAGAAATCCATACTTCTGGAAAACCGATGCAGAAGGTAACCAACTTCCATATTTAGATACTATTGCATTTAATAAATATGAAGATACCGATCAGTTCCTTTTAGAAGGTTTAGCTGGGAATGTTGATATTTTTGGATACGATTTTAAAGATTTTACAGTATTAAAAGAAAATGAAGCAAAAGGTGATTATAGAATTTTACAATGGTCAAGTGTTGGTTGGTCAAGTAATGGTATCGAGCTTAATCAAGCATCCGAAGATCCAAAATTAGCGCCACTATTACGAGATATCCGATTCAGAGAAGCACTTTCATTAGCAGTTGATCGAGTAGAGCTATCTGAAATCACATCAAATGGTCTTGCAGTATCTCAACAAGCATCAGTTCCAAAAGGGTTACCTAACTATCAAGAAGGTTGGGCTGAGAAATGGACTGAATACAATGTTGAACGAGCAGCACAGTTATTAGATGAAATAGGATTGAAATGGGATGCCAATAACGAATTTAGAACATTTGAAGATGGCTCTGAGTTACAACTTGTTTTCTATACAACTGATAATGATAAAAACAGTGATACACGAAATGAGCTCATTCAAAAATACTATCAAGACATTGGTATAAAAACCATTATTAAGATGGCAGATGAAGCACTCTACCAAGAGTTAAAATATGAGAATAAAATCGATGCAACGTTTGCGGACTGTGGATTAGTTAATGTAGCTTTCCGCCCTGATAATGTAGTTCCTATGCGCGTTAAAGATGTATGGAATAGTGCTTATGGACTTTACAAATCATCAAATGGTGAAGAGGGTGTGAAACCAGAAGGGGATATGGCGTTATTATTAGAATACTGGGATAATGTCGTATCAGCAACAACAAGTGAAGAAGTTTATAAATGGTGTGATGAAATTATTAAATTACATGAAAAAAATGTCTGGCTAATTGGTTATACAAGTTCATTACCAAACTTGATATTGGTAAATAATAAAGTGAAAAATGTACCAGACGGTATTGTTTCATGTGATGAATTCCGTAGTTGGGGTCATGCAAGACCTGTACAATTCTTTATAGAACAATAGACTATTAACAGGTGGAGAGCTATAATCTCTCCACCTATAATTCAGAAATATAGAGAGTAATATAATCCTAGATTATTCAATATATTCTTCATTGATCTTATAAATCACATAATAAATTCAAAATATTAAAAAAATAAAGAATAATTAGATTAAATAATCTCTCTATTAAATTTGGGAGGAAGGAAGACGTCATGTTAAATTATATGATTCGAAGAATATTGACTATGATTCCCATAGTCTTTATTATTTCTATTTTGGTATTTTATGTTATCCAGTTACCACCAGGAGATTTTATAAGTCACTATACTGCACGTATGGAAGCAGATGGCGAAAGTTTTACCCAGCAAAGGCTGGAAGAAATGAGGGAACATTATGGTTTAGATCAACCTTGGTATATCCAATATGGGAAGTGGGTGAAAAATATCATTACAGAAGGTGATTTTGGATACTCTTTCACCTATAATCGTCCAGTAACCTATGTTATTAAAGAGAGGATGGGCATAACTATTTTTATCTCTTTAGTAACGATGGCTTTTACTTATTTAGTATCTATACCAATAGGTATTTATAGTGCTGTGAAACAGTATTCTTTCGGTGATTATTTAGCAACCATCATTGGCTTTCTAGGTATGGCTACACCGAACTTTCTCTTAGCAATTATATTAATGTATTTAGCCTTTGTCTATTTTGGCGACCCAATGTTAGGTCTTATTTCACCTGAATACCTTCACAGTGCATGGACATTTGCTAAAGTTATGGATTTATTAAAACATATGATTATACCTGTCATCGTAATAGGAACAGCAGGTACTTGTGGTTTGATTCGTACCATGAGAGCCCAAATGCTTGATCAATTAGATAGACACTATGTGCTAACGGCAAGATCAAAAGGTCTTAAAGAAAAGTGGATACTTTACAAATATTGTGTACGTGCAGCTATTAATCCAATTGTTAGTACACTTGGTTGGTCGCTAACGGGTATCTTTAGTGGTTCGACTATAACAGCCATCGTCTTGAATCTTCCAACTCAAGGACCTGTCATGTATAAGGCTTTAATGAATCAAGACATGTATCTTGCTGGAACATGGTTGCTTTTTATGGCGATTCTAACAGTAATAGGAACCCTTATTTCTGATATATTATTAGCGTGGTTAGATCCAAGAATTCGTATAGATGGTAAAGGAATGTAGACTATGAAAATAAAATTAGAGAACATAACAAGAACTTTTATAAGAAGAAAGAAGGATAAAGATTTATCTGAAAAATATTACATGGCATCGCAATGGGCTTTGATGGGACGTAAATTAATAAAGCATAAACTAGCAAGAGTAAGTATGATTATACTAGGTATACTTTATTTACAAGTAATCTTTGCACCTTTTATTGCACCACAAGGATTAACAAGTTATGACAGTACCTATATGAACTGTCCACCTACTGATATCCATTGGTTCGATGAGGCGGGAAAGTTTCACATAAGACCTTTTGTCTATCCATTAAAAACGGAAAGGGATCCCGAAACATTAAGAAAAATATTTGTTGAAGATACAGAAACAATTTTACCTATTCAGTTCTTTTATAGAGGTGTGGAGTATAAGTTATTTGGCTTAATACCAACAGATATACATCTTTTTGGGGTTGAGGAACCTGGTAGAATTTTTATATTTGGCACAGACAGTATGGGCAGAGATTTATTCTCGAGAATACTATTAGGTAGTCAAATCTCTCTTACAATACCTTTTGTGGGGGTGGGTATAAGTTTTGTTTTAGGTATATTAATAGGTGGGATTTCAGGCTATTTCGGGGGTGTTGTGGATGCAGTCATTCAAAGGATTATTGAGGTTTTAATGTCCTTCCCTACTTTACCATTATGGATGGCATTATCTGCTGCCATACCAGCTGATGTACCCATTGTTAAGATGTATTTATATATTACGATTATCATATCATTCATTACTTGGACGGGTCTTGCAAGGGTTGTTAGAAGTAGCTTTATGTCGTTAAGTCAAGAAGATTATGTCATGGCAGCAAAAGTGGCAGGAGTAAGTGATATAAAAATTATTGTTAAACACCTGGTACCTGGTTTTATGAGTTACTTAATTGTTAATATGACCTTAGGGATTCCAAGTATGATTGTTGGTGAAACATCAATGAGTTTCCTTGGCTTAGGAATTAGACCACCAGCTACAAGTTGGGGTGTTTTACTTCAAGAAGCACAACAAGTTCAGAATGTTGCGTTATACCCATGGAAATTAATTCCTTTAATTTACGTAGTTGTTGCAGTATTAGCCTTTAACTTCTTTGGTGATGGATTACGGGATGCTGCAGACCCTTATAAATAGAACTTTTATGCAACTTGAAATCGTTTAATGGAGGTTATTATGGAAAATGCAAAGAGTCAACAAAAGGAAACGTTACTTGAAGTAAAAGATTTAAGAGTGCACTTTAATACAGATGAGGGTATATTGAAAGCTGTAGATGGGATTAGCTTTACATTAGAAAAGGGTAAAACCCTAGGCCTTGTAGGCGAGTCGGGCTGTGGTAAAAGTTTGACTAGTAAAGCTATTATTCGTATCAATCCTAAAACAAGTGATTTATCAGGTGAAGTGTATTTTTATAATGATGAATATAAAGATAAAAAGTCAAACAATATATTAGAATTGAATAATGATAGCTCTGAAATTCGTGCTATTCGTGGGGGGAAAATATCAATGATTTTCCAAGAACCCATGACTGCCTTTTCACCTTTTTATACCATTGGTAATCAAATTATGGAGAATATTCTCCTTCACCGAACTAAAGATAAAAAAGAAGCGGAAAGAATAGCCATTGAGATGCTAGACAAAGTAGGGATTGCAAATCCTGAAAAAAGGATCAAGCAATACCCCCATGAGTTTTCAGGTGGTATGCGACAAAGAGCTATGATTGCAATGGCACTTGCCTGCAATCCAGCATTATTGATAGCAGATGAGCCAACTACAGCACTTGATGTTACAATCCAGGCTCAAGTATTAGAATTGATGAAAGATTTGAAAAAGGATATGGACACAGCCATACTTTTTATAACCCATGACCTTGGTACAGTAGCTGAAATGTGCGATGAGGTAGCGGTTATGTATTTAGGTAAAATAGTTGAGAAGGCATCTGTCAGGGAAGTATTTAAAAACCCTAAGCACCCTTATACAAAAGGATTATTGCGTTCGGTTCCTGTAATGGGTGATACAACGAAGAAAAGATTGGAATCCATAGAGGGAACAGTACCCGTCCCTATAAATTTACCTGAAAGATGTGGGTTTTATGATCGATGTGAGCAAAGAATTGAAGGCTTGTGTGATCAGCAGGAAGTAACGGACATAGAGGTATCACCAAATCATTGGGTC
Organism: Vallitalea okinawensis; assembly: GCF_002964605.1. Taxonomy (NCBI): domain Bacteria; kingdom Bacillati; phylum Bacillota; class Clostridia; order Lachnospirales; family Vallitaleaceae; genus Vallitalea; species Vallitalea okinawensis. The sequence goes on along the minus strand of NZ_PQDH01000001.1, from coordinate 377,937 downwards.
AGCTGCTTCCATTATAAGAAAAAGTGATTTTTTCCTAAGAAGAATATAGAAATGGAGGAGACTCATGTCAGATAATATTTTAGAAGTAAAGAACCTAACAAAAGATTTTGTTGTAAAGTCAGGGAATTTAGGTAAATCAAAGAATACAACTGTTAAAGCAGTTTCTAATGTATCATTTTCTATACAAAAGGGCGAAACATTAGGTATCGTAGGAGAATCAGGCTGCGGTAAGACTACGCTAGGTAGATGCATTGTTAGAGGAATTAATGCAACCACAGGTGAAGTTCTATATAATGGTGAAGATGGTGAACAAGTCGACTTTCTAAAGGCAAAGAAAAATACATATAAACAAGTTAGAAAAGATATCCAGATGATCTTTCAGGATCCTAATTCTTCTTTAGATCCAAGAATGACAGTATTTGATATCATTAGTGAACCACTTAAAGCCAATTTCAAATTAAGTAGAACAGAGATAGAAGAGCGTGTTAAGTTAATGGCAGAAAAAACTGGACTAAATATCAGTTTTCTAAAGCGCTATCCCCATGCCTTTTCTGGAGGACAGCGACAGCGTATTGGAATTGCTAGAGCCCTAATTACATCACCTAAGCTCATTGTATGTGATGAAGCTGTTTCAGCTTTGGACGTATCTATTCAAGCCCAGATTATTAACCTTCTTAAAGATTTACAAAAGGAATTTGAAACCACCTATGTTTTTATTGCTCATGACCTTTCTGTCGTTGAACATATATCCGATAGAGTTGCTGTTATGTATTTAGGAAGAATAGTAGAGTTAGCATCTACAGATGATTTATTTTTTCATCCAAAACATCCGTATACAGAGGCTTTATTATCTGCCGTACCAGTGCCAGATCCTGATAATGAAAATGAGCGAATTATCTTACAAGGAGAAGTCCCAAATCCAGTTAAACCACCTACTGGGTGTCATTTCCATCCAAGGTGTCCTCACATGACAGAGAAGTGTAAGAAGACTACACCAGGATTACAGGAAATGGAGGATGGACACTTTGTGTGCTGCCACCACGCCGAGGAATTGAAGTTAAATGGAATAAGTAAGCAAGATTACAGTATTGCCTGAAGGATTTAGGAGGGGTAACAATAAAAAATAAACAAGATAAGAAAAAAGTTTATGGCATAGGTTTTAAGATTAGATTACTATTTTTTATTATCATCACAGCTTTACTTGTTATTTTTGGAGGCAGCTCCTACTATAAGGCATCAAAGCTATTAGAGAAAAACTTAGAATCAACCTCCTTACAGTTAATTACTAAAGAAGCTGAGATATTGGATGCTTTAATTAATACCTTTGAACAAAAAGTAGATGAGTTCTCAAGAGCTGATTATGTGGTAGATATTGCAAATGGTAATTTACGAAGTATCATCATGGATCGTTTATATGATTCCTTTGAGAACTATATGGTATCTAATGAAATGGCAGAGCGAATTTTTCTAGTTACACAGCAAGGGGAGATATTTTCATCACCAGAGATTAAACTGCCAAAAGACTATAAGCCAACTGAGAAAGAGTGGTATTTAGAAACTCAAGAGCAAGATAAAGTATTAATATCAGAACCTATCAAAGATTTTAATGGTCAGCCTATCATTCGTATTATGGCACCTATTAGCAAGAATGAGGAGGTTATTGGTATAGTTGGGATTGATGTTCTTATCAGTAAAATAGGTAATGAAGTTAATAACCTTAAGATTGGTAAGGAGGGCTATGCCATGCTACTTGATCAGAATAAGACTATCTTAACCCATAAAGTTTCAGATAAGATTGGATTGGATATTAGTCATATTGAAAATAAAAATAACTTCTTTGTTTCTGTCCCAGTAGGAAAGCTAAACTGTACCCTTGTAGCTGCTGTTAATCGGGATGAAATTTCGGAAGATACCATGGAATTAATCATTACGACTATTATTATTGGTATTCTTACTTTTGTAAGTGCTTTGATCATGACGACGTTAATGTCCAGGAGATTATCTAGTAATATAAATAGTTTACTTAAAGACTTTGAAAAAACTAAGAATGGGGATTTTCGTGTAAGGAGTTTAATTAAAAGTAATGATGAAATAAAATGGCTTGGTGAAGGATTTAATAGTATGGTGGAAGAGGTTGGACAATTGGTTAGCAGCCTTAAACATGTATCAATTGATATATCTAAAGCATCAGAAATGCTAACAAATACAGCTGAAGAAGCCAGTATCTCAGCACAGCAAGTAGCTACTTCTTCTATTGAAATTGCAAAAGGATCAGCTGAACAAAGTCAGGAGGCTGAAAATGGAGCTCATATTCTATTAAAACTATCAGACAGATTAGCTAGTTTAAATCATCAAAGGGAAACAGTTTTGCAATCAACGAATATGGTGAAAAAATCCAACAGCAGTGGTGAGCAAGCCGTTAATAACCTTCAAATAAAAACCAAGGAGCAAAATCAAGCCATTGAAAGAGTCGAAACAGCAATTATTGAATTGAATCAACAATCATTAAAAGTCAATCAGATATTAGAATCCATTGAAACCATAGCTCAACAAACCAATTTACTTTCCTTAAATGCTTCTATTGAAGCAGCCAGGGCTGGAGAATATGGACGAGGATTTGCAGTTGTAGCAGGTGAAATTCGAAACCTTGCCGTTAACACCAGTGAGGCTACCAATCAAATTAATGGCATCATCAACACAATACAAGAGAATTCCATGCATACAGTAGAAATAATGAAGGATGTGAAAAGAAGTTCTGTCGAACAAACACAGTCAGTTGGACATGTAAATGTTTCTGTTGAATCCATATCCTATGCTATAAAAGACATTATCGACATCATTGATAATATGGTTCAGTCAATCGAACAAATTGATAAAGAAAAAGACTTGATTTTATGTACGATTGAAAATGTGACTTCAGTATCTCAAGAAACAGCTGCTGCATCAGAACAAGTGAGTACAGCTATGCATCATCAATCAGATCGTGTAGAAGAGGTGGCAAAAGCAGCAGAGCACCTAAAAGGCTTAAGTGTACAATTAGATAATAAAATTGCTCATTTTAAATGGGAGTAACATTATACTAAATAGCGTAAGATAGATATGTCTATCTTACGCTATTGTTATTTCATAATACTCTCTCTATATACTTCTCTTTTTTCATCGATGATTTGGGATCCACCATTCTTCATTATATCTGCTACCCCAGACTCAAAAACTTGCTGAAAATCCGATGGACAACAAGTAATAGCGTTTGTAACAAGCTTAGTAATGGCATCCCTCATTAGCGTATTATATTTAGCTTCCTTTACAAGAGGTTCAGGGAAAAAAGGTTCACGGTAAAAGGGATTAGTAGATGCTATTTCCAAAGCTTTAATAGATAAATCATAATCTACTTTACCCATAGAAACAACATTCCATAGTTGCTTTTTATCCTGAACAGGTGGTCCATCATATAAGATAAGTTCTCTTAGTACTATATGCTCATTTTCCTTATTAGTTAGTAATTTAACTGGAAAATCATCGATGGCTTCATAAGTTAATCCTTCAATACCCCAATACAGTTTTTTTGAAGTTTCAGGTTCAGCCATCCAATTTAGATACATCATAGCTAGATCAGGTACATCACTGACTTTAGGTACCATAATGTGTGTACCTTTAGGTTGATATTGTGGTGTTGGGTATTGACCTTTGCTATTTTGAAAAGGATTAATTGGTATAATCTCTGCATCTTGATTGTTATCTTTCAATACATTGTAAATGCTGTCTGAGTCAGTAGATAAAGGATCAAGAGCATTGGTTACAAAAAATCCAGCATTACCTGAGATGATATCTTTCTCAAACTGCTTTTCATCTTGATCAAGGGCAAATTCGGGACTAATTAAACCTTCATTATACATTTTGTTTAAAAAGTATAAACCTTCTTCAAACCCTGGTTTTAGAAAATCATTCATATAGGAGTAGGCGTAATAATCCTCTTCAGACATATCCTCAATAAATGCTGCCATGAAAGTCTCATATTGTGTGGGATGAGTTAAATCATACATAGCCCAAGGGATCACATTCTCTGTACCAATACCACCAGGATCCTTTTCTTTAAAAGTCTTTAAGGTTTGATACCATTGTTCCACAGTCGTTGGCACAGGTAAGCCTAAGTGATCTAACCAATCTTTTCGTATCCAATTGTTCGCAATTGGGGTTGTTCCACCGACAGCAGGAATAAAATTGAGCTCATCGTGTACCATACCGAATTTTCTGATATGGCTATCACCTAATGCTGTTTTAAGATTTTCCCCTGTTGCATTGTAGTATTCGGTTAAATCATGCAACATGCCTTGAACAGCATAATTAATTGCAAAGGCTCTACGATTGGCAAAGATAATATCAGGTGGATTACCAGAGGCCATTACAATATTGAGTTCATCATAGTAGTTAGATTGTTCAATAGGAACATATTCCAAAATGATATTGTTAGGATCTCCAAAGTTTTTTTGACTATAGCGTGTAGTCCAGTTATCTGTAAGAGTCTGCCCAGTTGGAAACTCTTCATCCCAATCTCGAATCATAATGCGTAAGGTTTTTGTAATTTCTCGGTTTTCTTTTGAATGACTAAGGTTGCTATCACTACTGGTACAGCCCCATAAGAATGGCATTAAGAAAATTAATAAACAGATAGGTTTTAATCCTTTATTCATAAATTGCCCCCCAAAAAATATAGCAGTCTATGTAAGGTTATTATACAGTTACAATATTATATTTATAATATCAATTATAAACTTCTTTAACTCTCATTTCGAGTGCTTTAATTAACAATATATAGCCTGAATTAACAATATATAGACCAAATTAACAAACTATATAGACCAAATTGATGATCTTATAATAAATAACGTTTCTCCAAATAATCTTTGATAGTTCTTTCATCCATTGCTTCTAATGAGATGCTTATTAATGTCCCAATACCTAAATTACTTTTTATAGACACTTTGTGGCGATCACCATAATAAAGCTTTAATCTTTTAATAACGTTACTTAAACCATATCCTTTATCAAGACTATTGAGATCTGTAGATAATAATGCTTGCACAGTTTTTTCATCCATTCCATTACCATTATCTTCAATAGTAAGGATGATTCGATTATTATTGACACGGCAGCTTAATTGTAGGAGAGCATTTTCCTCCATATACCTAATGCCATGCATAATGGCGTTTTCAATAATAGGTTGCAATATAAGTTTAATAGTATGGTATTGATAAACCTCTTCATCTATAAAAATCTTCTTCTCAAAATCTAACCTATAGGTATATTGAATGAGATCGATATACTCTAAAGTCATGGCTATTTCTTGTTTGACGGGTATAATAACTTCACCTCTATTAAGCGAGGTTCTGTAGAAACGAATTAAGCTATTTGTTATATCAAATATGGCCATATTACCACTTTGCTTGGCTTGCCAACCAATGGTCGAAAGAGTATTGTACAAAAGGTGTGGATTAATTTGCTCTTGTAAGAGATCCAATTTGGCACTATCTCTAATTATTCTTGATTTATATTCTGTATCGATAAGATGCTTGATCTCATTAATCATATTATTAAATACATGATCCAGCTTACCTATCTCATCGTGACCCTCGATAGATTCTAAAGGAGTGTAATAATTTTCCTCCACCTTCCTAATTTTTAGCATCAAAGAGCCTAATCGTGAAGAGATAAGACCTGATAAATAAGTTGACATGGATACAGAAATTAATACTGCTATGATGGCAACAAATAATGTAAATAGCCGTATTTGTTTGGAACCTTCTTTGATAAATTTCAAGGGTAAAGCAGAGATGAGATACCAACCAGTAGTATCTGAGGGGACACTACTGATTAGATATTGCTGATTATCTACTTTATAAGTTACCATTTCACCTAAATTACTTCTAGAATATGTTTGAACTACTGTCATTAATTCAGCAGAAAAATTATCTGTTTGAACAATAACATCACCATTAGTATCTAAATACGCTAGAGCCTCATCAACATTATTGGCAGTACTCTCTATTATCTGTAATATAGTTGATAACGGGATTTCTATACTTGCAATTCCTATCAATTCTTGGGTATTAAAATCTACTAACTGCCTACTCAATTTGATAGAGGGTTCTTGATTGGAGTCTTGAATAATGTGCCATTGCTTCTGGCGTGATACTAAGGTATTGAGCACCCAGCGTTCATCATATTCAGTATGCAATGAGTGAAAATAAGATCGATAAGGTATTAAGGTTTTATTATTGGAGTATATGTTAACTTTTATCTCAGTGTTATGGTCTTTAGAAACAGAATTGTTAATATCCAAGGTTATGGATGATATTAGGGTATCAATATAGTCATAGGCATTAACTTTATCTGCAATGTTTTCATGTTTGTCAGTTAGTATAGATTGAAGATTGGTATCAAAAAAAATATTATCTATTCTATTTTCAAATTCATAATAATGATAGTCAATTGTGGTGTTAATTCTTTTAATCTGGTCGTATTGATTCTTTTTTTCTACTTTTTCTATATAGGAACTCATGATATAAATAGCTAAAGAACTTAGTAAGAATATCGGTATGATTGTAACGATGAAAAATGAGAGCTTAAATTTATTGGCTAAGTTCATATCATAAGTAAAGTAGTGTAATAGGTTTTTTTTAGTTTTCAATGGGTCTTCCCCCTAAATTCGCTTGGTGTAAAACCTGTATATCTTTTAAAGATAGAATTAAAGTGAGAAGCACGGCGGTAACCTACTGATTCTATTACCTCATATATTTTTAAATTTGAGGATTCAAGTAAGAGTTTCGCTTTATTAACTCTAAATTCAGTTATGTAATCAGGTATGGATTGTCCAATTTCTTTTTTAAATAATGTGTTTAAATAATTGGGGGTGTAATAAAAGTGGCTCGCTATTTCTTTTACAGTAATATCATTCATATAGTTTTCATTTATATAATGCTTGATATTTGCTATAATTTTGTTGTTTTTGTTATTTTTAGTTTCGGTATAATAGCGACTAGCTGCATAAATAATATCATATAACCATTCTTTAAGTTCCTCGATGGTTTTAAACTCATTGACTGTTACCCAGAGTTCCTTTTCTCTATCACCGTACACAGCGCGTAAGCTGATATTGAATTCATCCAGTACAAATCGTAAACACATAATAACACCAAATGTAATATTTCGGATATAGGTACTTTCATTAGTTAGTACCATATCACCAAATAATTGATTGATGTAGGTATCTATATCAGTAGTGTTGCTTGAACTAATTAAGATTTTTATATCATCTTGTAGAGAACTTAATTTAATATCTGGCGTTGTACTTGGTGCAGAGATATCCTCATAGTTAATAATCTGTCCTGTACCATAATGAAAACGAAAGCGTAAAGCATATTGACACTCATCATGTAATATCGAAATTTTTGACAGCTCATCAGCTATGCTACTAACACCAATGGTATATGCATCTTGATCGGACTTGATCAGATTAGTTAGTTCTTCCAAGAATTCAAAACTTATTTTAATGATATTATCATATCTTTCATCATTAATAATAATGACATGGTGATAGTCGTCAATTTGGCATGTATTATAAATATGATGAGTATCACATAGTTCTTCAAGCTTCCTTTCAAGTTTTAAGTTGAACAGATAGAATTCTTCAATATTAACATTATCTTTAACATTATCTTCATCAATTTCTACAATAATTACTTGAACATAACCAACTGTAAGCGGTTCATTAAGATAGTTCGCTCTTAATAAGATTTGTTTTTCATCTTTGAAATGACCGAGTAGTAGATTTTTATAGAAGCGATTGATGAGTAATGGTTTACTTTCAATTAAGAGTTGTTTTAATCTATTATCCTTATCAGCTTTTTTGATAAGTTTTAGAAAGACTTCCTTAACTTCCTCAAGTACAAATGGTTTCAATATATAGCCATGTGCATTTAAATCAATAGCAGACTTTAAATATTCAAAGTCATTATAATAACTCATAAAAATAACTTTAATTTCTGGATGTAGAGACTTAACCTGCTCTGCCAATTCAATACCGTTGATGAATGGCATTTGAACATCGGTCAAGATAAAATCAGGTTGGCACTGATCAATTTTTGAGAGAGCATCTTTTCCATCAATTGCTTCACCGACGATAGCAATACCAATACTCTCCCATGATAAACAATCTTTTATATTTTCGCGATCAATATCAAAATCATCAACAATAAGCATTTTATACATAAAAATCCCCCCACCTATTATTATATAGACTTTTACGATACTCTTCAATATCTTAATTCGCTAAGTAGAAATACTATAATACAACCAATATGATGGTTGAAATGATAGATTTACTATGTTACAAGTATCTAAACTAAACGATTGGCTTTGAAGGTAATAGAGAAAAAAGCATAGGAATTGGTTAAAGGGTTAGTTGGTATGTTTCATATTTATCAATACATTATTATATAATAATGCCAAGTGTCATTGTTATAGATAGTAAAATGAGTATATAATTTTAATAATAAAATAACTTTTGGGAGAGGGTATAAGATGAGGAGGAATTTTAATGAACACAAACATACTTTTTATTACTGTTGATGATATGAACTATGATTCCATTGGTTTGTATAATGAAAAATCAATAACTCCTAATATTGATAAATTGTTGAAAGAGGGCTTGTTCTTCAAACATGCTCATGTGAATGTATCTGTTTGTCAACCATCTAGACAATGTATAATGACAGGAAAATACCCACATAACAATGGTTCTCATGGGTTTTCACCTATTTCACATTCAGTTAATACGTTACAAGAGCTACTTTTAGAAAAGGGTTATATAAACGGTATAATCAGTAAGGTTGGGCATCTAGCTCCTATACATAAATATTGCTGGGATTATATTAAAGAATTCAATAATAAGAAATATTATTGGGGAAGGAAGCCAGAGTATTATTATCAATGTTCAAAAGAATTTTTTGATCGTGTTAAAAATCAAGAACAACCCTTTTTCCTCATGGTCAATTCAAATGACCCTCATAGACCTTTTGCTGGAAGTCAACAAGAATTAGATAAGTTTGGCGTGAATACTGAAGCCAGTAGAACATGGGAGTCTGAAGAAGTAGAAGTACCTGGGTTTCTTCCAGATATCCCTGACGTAAGGAAAGAAATAGCTCAATACTGTACTTCCGTTCATCGAGCGGATCAGTCTATTGGATGTGTATTACAAGCATTAGATGAATCAGGTTTTGCAGATAATACTATTGTCATGTTTTTAAGTGATAATGGTATGGCCTTTCCTTTTGCAAAAACAAACTGTTATTTAAACAGCACAAAAACACCACTTATTATTAAGTGGCCCAATATTATCGAACCAGAATCAGTTGATGAAGACAATATTGTCACAGGTGTGGATATAATGCCAACAATTTTAGATATCATGGATATTCCATATAATGAAAAAGATTATGACGGTAGATCATTCATGAATGTATTACTTGGTAAAAATGATGAACGGAAGAGGGATAAAGCATTTACTTTATTCAATGCTAATTTCAAGAGAATGAATTTTGAGATGAGAAGTGTTCTGACTAAGAAATATGGCTACATATTTAACGAGTGGTCGGATGGGGAATCAAGATTCTTTAATGAGTCCATGTCTGGACTAACCTTTAAAGCAATGGAACGTGAAGGTCAAAATAATCCAGATGTTGACCAAAGAGTGAAAATGTTCTTATATAGAGAAAAAGAAGAGTTTTATAACTTTGAAAATGATCCCAATGGATTAGTTAATTTAATTAACGATGAGACTTATAAGAATATTATTGATGAATATAAGAATTTTTTATATGAAGATATGAAACGTTCAAATGATCCAAGATTAAAAGCATTTGAAAGTATGTGTATAGCAGGTAACTCTACCCCCTCCAAGGGAAGGATATAAAATCTATTGAAATGATGAAATATCTGTGCTACAATATATTCAAGCTAAACGTTTCGCTTTGGAGGTGGGAGATGGCAACGATAAAAGACGTAGCAAAGTATTCAGGTTTATCCATTGCTACGATTTCAAAGTATATTAATGGCGGTAACGTGTTGGAAGAAAACCGTCAAGTAATTCAAGACGCAATAGATAAGTTAGGGTATAAAAGAAATGAGATGGCACGCGGGTTAAAGACGAATAAGACAATGACTATTGGTATCTTGATACCTTCGTTAGAGAATATCTTTTTCACAACAATCATATCTATAATAGAGGATACTCTTCTAGAAAAAGGGTATGGTATGATTGTATGTGATTATAAAGAGGATACTGAGCTAGAGTTGAAAAAACTAGAATTCTTGATTAATAAAAATGTTGATGGTATCATCATGGTTAGTTATAGTGGTAATCATGAGTACATTAAAGGTTTAATTGATAAGAAAATCCCTGTTATCTTATTGGATAGAATGGTAAGAAATTTGGACTGCGATGTAGTACTTGCTGACAACTTAAACGCATCTTATCAAGCAGTAGAAGAACTTATAACACGAAAGCATAAGCGGATTGGGATCGTCTGTGGGCCAGAAAATACCTACACAGCAGATGAGAGAAGAAAAGGTTATATTCGTGTTCATCAGGATTATCATCTGGAAGTAGATGAAGCATTGATATACAATGGTGATTATTCTGTAGAAAGTGGTTATAAAGCACTTAAGGACTTATTGAACATAGAGGAGCCACCCACTGCCATTTTCGTAACAAATTATGAGATGACTATAGGAACAATTATGGCTATTAACGATCTTAGCGTGCAGATGCCTAATGACTTATCATTAATTGGCTTTGATAATATCCAATTAGCCAAAATAGTGAAACCTTCTTTGTCTATTGTAGAACAACCCATGAAAGACATTGGAAAGATAGCTGCGGAAACTATTCTAAGACGACTTAATGATGATTATGATGATTTTCCGGCAGTTTATCGTTTAAAAACAAAAGTGCACATCAAAGATTCTGTTACGATACTTCAATAAAGGAATCATAATATATCTTTATTATTACATAAAGATATATTATTTTACATAAAAACTAAACGTTTAGCTGTAATTACAACAAAAAGAACTAAACGTTAATAAATAATAATGGAGGATGAGAAAATGAGTCAAGAGTTAAGAGCAAATTTCAAAGTTGTTAAAAATGCTATCAATCACAAAGAAGTTCCTAAGAGAATACTTCACACTGGTGCAGGGATGCCAGCTGTAGGTCTAGGAACATTTGGATCCGACCGTTTTACAAATGAGGAGATAGCAGATGCAGTCTTAGGTGCCATTTCTGTTGGTTACAGACATATTGACTGTGCATCAGTTTATATGAATGAACCTGAAATTGGTAAGTCCCTTGGAATTGCTATTCAAGGTGGCGTACCACGTGAAGAACTTTGGATTACATCAAAAGTTTGGAATGATATGCATGGACAGGGAGATGTACTTCTATCCTGTGCACAGACTTTAAAAGATTTGCGATTGGATTACTTAGACCTTTATTTACTGCATTGGCCTTTCCCTAATTATCATGCACCAGGATGTGATGGTGACTCAAGAAATCCTGATTCAAAACCATTCAGCAAAGAAGAATTCATGGCTACTTGGAGACAGATGGAGAGATTGCTTGAGATGGGACTTGTAAAGCATATAGGAACATCCAATATGACGATTCCCAAATTTAAAGAGGTTTGGGATGACATGATCATTAAGCCGGCAGTCAATGAAATGGAGCTTCACCCTCATTTCCAACAGCAAGAACTCTATGATTATTGTGTAAGTAAGAATATTCAACCAGTTGGTTTCTGTCCTATAGGCTCCCCGACTCGACCAGATCGCGATAAGACTGAAAACGATACTGTAGATATAGAGGATCCAGCTGTCCTTAAAGCAGCAAAGCGCCTCAATGTTCACCCTGCAGTTGTTTGCGTTAAGTGGGGTGTGCAAAGAGGTCAAATACCTATTCCATTCTCAGTGAAAGAGAATGAGTACAGAAGTAATCTTGAAGCATCAATCAAAGATCCACTGACAGATGAAGAAATGGAAGAACTTAGCAAGATAGATAAGAACTGTCGCCTGATCAAAGGGCAAGTTTTCCTATGGGAAGGTGCGGACAGTTGGGAGGACTTATGGGATCTTGATGGGGAAATTACTGAGTAAATCATTTTATAATCATAGAAAAGTTTGGAGGAAAACCTATGAAAGCAGCAGTACTATACGCTCAAAAAGATCTGCGTATTGAAGAGATCAATCGACCCAATATAGATGAAAATGAAGTTCTAGTTCAAGTGAAAGCATCTGGTGTATGCGGATCGGATTTGCCGAGAGTGCTTGGAACAGCCTCTCATTATTATCCCAATGTTTTTGGGCATGAGTTTTCCGGAATTGTTGATGCAATTGGAAAGAAAGTTACTCATGTAAAAGTTGGGGATAAAGTATCTGTAGCACCTTTGAAGCCCTGTCATCAGTGTGAATCCTGCTTAAGTGGTAACCATGCGCTTTGCAAAAACTATAGTTTTATTGGTTCAAGAGAGTTTGGGGCATGGACTGAGTATGTTAAAGCTCCATCTGTCAACGTGGTAAAACTACCTGATGAAATAAGTTTTATTCAGGGGGCTTTTCTCGAACCTGTGACAGTTGCCTTACATGGATTGTTCCTCATGGACTTTAAACCATTGACGACTGTAGCCATTACAGGGATGGGAACTATCGGTTTACTGACATTACAATGTGCATTACTCATGGGAGCAAAAGAAATAACGGTATTTGATATCGATGAGGAAAAGTTAAGTTTGGCAAAAGAACTAGGCGCGACACATACCATCAATACCTTAGAGGCAGATGTTTCAGAACAGGTCAATAAGATAACTGATGGAAGAGGATTTGAGATGGTTCTTGAAACAGCAGGAGTACCTGCTACAGAATTATTATGTTTAGAAATAGCAGGAGCTAAGGCTAAAGTTATGTTCGTTGGAACGCCACATAAAGATTTCAATATCTCACCCAAACAATTTGAATTGATTAACCGTAAGGAACTTATGCTAAGAGGTTCTTGGATGTCCTATTCAGCACCATACCCAGGAAAAGAGTGGATGTTAGGAGCACATTATCTTGGTAATGGAAGTATACACGTAGAAAAGTTAGTGGGGAGAGTTGTAAGACTTGAGGAATTAAGTGAAGCTTTTGAAGATATTGAAGCAAGGATAATAAATGGTAAAGTTATGATTACTTTTGATTAGATTTAGGAGGGAAAAAATGGCTTTAGTAAGTTCTTATCAACTATTAAAAAAAGCAAGTCAGCAAAAAAAAGCTATTCCAGCATTTAATATTCATAACCTGGAGACCATCCAGGCAGTGGTTGAGGCTGCAAAGGAATTGAATTCACCAGTGATTATTCAAACAACACCTGGTACCCTAAAGCATGCTGGCATTGAATACGTGTCTGCAATTGTAAAAGAAGCAGCCATTCAATATAATATTCCAATTGCATTACATATGGATCACTGTCCTTCCTTTGATACAATCGTTAACTGCATTAAGTATGGTTATACGTCAGTCATGATCGATGGTGCTCATCTTGATTATGACGAGAATGTAGAGTTAGTAAAAAGTGTAGTCAAGATGGCTCAAGCAGTAGGAGTTCAAGTAGAAGGTGAAATTGGCAAAATCGGTGGCGTAGAAGATGATATGTATGTCCATGAAGCTGATGCAGCATTTACTATTCCAGAAGAAGCTAAAACATTCGTTGAAGATACAGGGATTGACTCACTTGCAGTAGCTATCGGCACTGCCCATGGTATGTATAAAGGTGAACCACAATTAGATTTTCCACGAATTGAAGCCATTAATGAGTTAGTGGACGTACCATTGGTACTTCATGGAGCCTCTGGTGTTCCTGATGAAAGTGTTAAAAAGGCTATTCATCATGGCATGGCTAAAATCAATATTGCTACTGAACTTAAAAACCCCATGGCAGAGGCCATAAAAGATACCCTCTCTGATCCTAGCATCAACGATCCAAGGAAGTATATGGGGGCTGCGAGAGAGGCAGTGAAAGCTGTTGTAAAAGATAAAATTCGTCTTTGTGGGACTGAAGGCTTTGCTTCAGAATTTTAGATCAATGGATTTGGGTGAAAATAATGATACTGACGATAACTATGAACCCTGCAATCGATAAAATCTATTTTGTTAAAAATTTTCAGCTTGGTGAGGTACATCGACCAGTGGAGATGATTGCTTCAGCAGGAGGAAAAGGACTCAACGTAGCAAGGGTCATTCATTATCTAGGGGAAAAAGTAGCCGCCTCTGGCTTTCTAGGAGGAGGAAATGGTGATTTTATCTCGCAGAAAATCAAGGATTTAAGTATTGATAATCGTTTTGTGAACATAGAACAAGAAACTCGAATATGCATTAACGTGACTGATTCAAGCAATCAGCTATGTACAGAGGTTTTAGAAGCAGGACCTTGTATTAGCCAGGAAGAAAAGGATTTATTTCTAAAAAAATATGAGGCCATGATTGAAGACGTAGAGTTAATTACGATAAGTGGAAGTTTACCTGAGGGTTTACCCGCATCCTTTTATTATTCTATGATAACCGTTGCTCACAAAAGGAATAAGAAAGTATTGTTAGATACAAGTGGGAAAGCATTTCTTGAAGGGATTAAGGCAAAACCCTTCCTTGTTAAGCCTAACATGGATGAGATTAAGAATGTTTATAACCAACCCATGAACACTGAAGAGGATTGGTGCAATGCTATTCATTTTCTTAAAGAAGAAGGGATTGAGATCCCTGTTATTAGTCTTGGTGAAAATGGCTGTATAGCAGGGTTAAAAGATGGTATTTATAAAGTAGACATACCACCCATTCAAGTTATCAATACCGTTGGATCTGGTGATTCTTTTATCGGAGGATTTGCAGTTGGTCTAGTAAGAAATCTAAATGACTGTGAAATCTTACGTTTAGCATCAGCCACAGGCAGCGCCAATACGCAGTTTAATCAGACAGGGTATGTGGAGCAAGAAGTAGTGAATGACTTTTTAAGTAAGATTACTGTTAGAAAAATGAGAAAATATAGCTCATAATAGTGAGGAGAAGAGACATGTTAAAGAAGATACCGAGTATTCTATCTCCTGAGTTGTTGAAAGTCCTAATGGAAATGGGACACGGAGATGAGATTGTTATTGCTGATGGTAATTTTCCCTCAGCATCATTGGGAAAAAGATTAATAAGACTTGATGGACATGGCGTACCAGAGGTGCTAAATGCCCTATTAGAGGTAATGCCTTTAGATACCTATGTCGATAGCCCAGTGGCTTTGATGGAAGTCGTTAAAGGCGATACTTATGTACCAGATATTTGGGATGTTTACAAAGAAGTTATTCAAGAGAAAGAGGGCGATAAGTCTATAGTGAACATTGAGAGATTTGCTTTCTATGACCGAGCGAAGGAAGCATATGCCGTTATCGCTACAGGAGAGACCGCTTTATACGCCAATATTATTTTAAAAAAAGGTGTTGTTGATCAATGATGGAGTATTTATTAGGCATCGATCAGGGCACATCAGGATGTAAAATGACTATATTCAATAGTAAAGGCAATGTCGTAGCAGAAACCTTGAAGACCTATCCCACTTTTTATGGTGAACATGGAGAAGTTGAACAAGATTGTAATGACTGGTGGATAGCTATCATGGAAGGTATCAAGGAAATGCTTGAGACAAGTGATATTGATGCAAAGCAAATTAAAGGGATAGGAGTAGACGGTATCTCTTGGGCGTGTATACCTGTGGATCAGGAGGGAAAAGTTCTTTGTAAAACCATGATATGGTTAGACCGTAGAGCTACAAAAGAAGCAGAGTGGATGAAAAAAACTGTTGGGGAAGAAGCACTTATAGCCTTAAGCGGTAATCCAGTTGATGCATGTTATATGACACCTAAGATGTTATGGCTAAAAGAGAATAAGCCAGAAGTTTATTCTAAAACCCATAAATTTCTGCAAAGTAACTCCTATATTGTCTATCAATTAACTGGTGTCATGTCACAAGATTATTCACAGGGCTATGCCTATCATTTTTTTGATATTTCTAAAGGGCAATTAGATAAAGATATAGCGAGACAGCTTGGAATCTCAATAGAACTAATTCCACCCTTTTATCATTCCCATGAAGTGGTAGGACATGTGACAAAGAAGGCGGCATTTCTTACAGGATTAGCTGTAGGGACACCTGTTGTAGCAGGAGGGTTGGATGCTGCTTGTTGCACTCTAGGAGCAGGTGTCATCCATGTTGGTCAAACACAAGAACAAGGCGGTCAAGCAGGAGGGATGAGCATTTGTTTAGACCAACCAGTTATACATCCCAAGTTGATATTAGGTTATCATGTGGTGCCAAATCATTGGTTACTTCAAGGTGGAACAACTGGTGGGGGAGGGACTTTGAACTGGTTCAACAGAGAACTGGGTTACAAAGAAGAAGCACTAGCTAAAGACGAGGATACTAATCCTTTTGTGATAATGAGTCAAGAGGCGGGTGAAATCCCAGCAGGCAGTGATGGGGTATTATTTCTTCCTTATATGAAAGGTGAAAGGTCTCCTTTATGGAATGGTGATGCTAAAGGAGTCTATTATGGACTTGGATATGATAAAACCCGATCACACATGATTCGAAGTACGATGGAGGGGGTAGCCTATTCTCTAAAACATAACCTTGATACTGCTAAAGAAGTGAATGTTTACACTAAAACCCTAACCAGTGTTGGTGGAAGTTCTAACAGTCTTGTCTGGACACAAATTAAGTCTGATGTGACCGGGAAAAGAATAGAAGTGCCATACTCAGACCATGCTACCACTCTTGGTGCAGCCATTCTGGCAGGTGTTGGAACTGGTGTTTATAAGGATTTTCAAGAAGCGGTAAAAACAACTGTTAAAGTATTACGGGTTCATGAACCAAACGATGACCATGTTAAGACTTATAGAGAGTCTTATGAAGAGTATTTAAAGCTATCCTGTTTGATGACTAGTCATATGTGGTAGGATACTTAAAAGCTGTTGACTTGTAAGTTGGCAGCTTTCTTGCTTAGGAATAAATAAGTTTGCATCTGGTGATGAAACCTATAATATTACCCGTAAAATGGATGTTTTTTAGATAATCTCATACTTTTGGTTGATGTGGTTTTTAGGTGAATTTGATATAATTTCGGTAAGATGTAAAAAAAACTCAAAGGAGGAGAGGGATAGGTACTGTATAGTTCTGATAGGTGGTAAACAAGTTTGATGTATTATTGGCCTAATATCATCAAATAGAATTAATGGGGTATTTGTTATGATATATATAGATAATTGTACGGTTGAATCACCATCTTGATGGACAAGAGTGATATTTAAGAAATACATAAGGAATAAGGAATCAAAAGATAGGAATCTTTTGATTCCTTATTTTTGTTATTTTAATATTATGCTAGACTGACTAACATATGAAAGATGAATAGTAGCAATCTTTGAATTATTGTATGGGACTAGTTTTTTAGCCAAGAAACTACAAAAAAATTATGGAAAAAATAATAATTATTTGATATTATAGACATACAACTTATTTTATAGCAGAGACACACTAGAAATGCGGCAATTATCACTTTTGTTATTGGGTTATGGGGGGGACATCATGTATGCCAAAGAAATGAGTGAAAAAAGTAGTGACTTAGTAAATTATTCCATATTTTATGGTAGAAGTGAAGAAAGTCTAAAACTAAGAAAAGCCTATGAGAGGGTTGAACAGGGAAATTATGAAATTGTCTTCATAAGAGGGTACTCAGGTACTGGCAAAACGACCCTGGCTAAACAGGTCATACATAATATCATCTCTGAAGAGGTCTATTATGTCAGTGGGAAGTTTGACCAAGTCAATCGAAATGAGCCATACAAGCCTTTTGTTCAAGCATTTAGAACACTCATCAAAGTTATTCTTACTGAACCTAAAGCAAGTGTAGAAACTTGGAAAAAGAAGCTAAAAGCTGTACTCGGCAAAAATGGGGGGGCGATTACTGAAATAATTCCAGAGATTGATTTAATCATTGGGAAACAATCTTTGAGTAAGAATCTTGATCCTCAAAAGGCGAAAAAAGGATTTGAAAGGATATTTATTCATTTTATACAAGCTTTTGCTACGAAAGAACATCCACTTGTACTTTTTATTGATGACTTACAATGGGCTGATGAAGCCTCCGTTGAACTATTTCAGCAATTAATCGATGAACAGAGTCATAAGTATATGTTACTTATAGGTGCCTATCGAGAAGAAGAGATTTATGAAAAACACCCTTTCTTTGATGTTTTACAAAGTATAGATAAAAAGAACGAATCAATAAAAACGCTTCATTTAAGAAATTTTAATTTTGATGCTACTGAAGGAATCCTTAAAGCTTTTTTTAAAGAACCCATTTTAGACCGCCTAAGTCTTACAGAGGTAATTTATAAGAAAACATTAGGAAATCCTTTTTATATCATGCAGTTGCTCCAATTAATGCTTGAGAAAAACTACATAATTTTGACCAAAAAAGAAGGCTGTTGGCAATGGAAGAGTCAATTAATTAACAATATTCAAACAGATATTGGTGTTGTTAAATTTCTAATCAATAAACTGAATAGAATTCCTAAAAAACCAAAAGAGCTCATAAAATTTTTATCATGTCTAGGAAATTCTTTTGATCTGGATACCCTATTAATGATCAGTCAACTTGGTGATAAAAACGAGGTTACTGATGACCTAGATATACTTATCAATGAAGGACTGATAGTATCAAAAAAAACTCTTCATTCAATAAATTATGAATTCATTCATGATCGAGTTCAACAGGCGGCATGTGATTTAATGGACCTTCAAGAAAGGAAAGAAATCCATTTAATCATCGGTCAATCATTACTTCAACATATTCAGCCAGAAGAGCTTGAGAAACGATTAGTTAGTGTTATGCCGCATTTTACTTTTTCCATTGAATTAGTTGAAGATACGAAGGAAAGATTACTACTTTCAAAATACTACTTAATAGCTGGTAAAAAGGCTAAGACAACTGCTGCTTTTCAAGAAGCGCTTCAATTTTTAGAAACTGGTTTAGGTTTATTATCTTTTGATTCATGGCAGGTGGATTATGACCTGACCTATGAACTTCATTTTCAACTGTCCCAGTGTGAATACGTCTGTAAGCATTTTACAAAAGCAGAAGATCTGTTTGAGCAATTATTAGCTCATGCTAAAACGGATACACAAAAGTCTGAAATACATAGTCAGATAGCAGTGTATCGCTCTCTTATCGGCGATTATGCAAAAGCCATTAATCATGGTGTAATAGCTCTCAAATATATAGGGTGTCATTTATCAGAGGAAGCAGGCAGTTGGCATATTCTTAGTGAAATACTACTTTCCTTATGGCTTTTCAGGAATAGGAGGATTAATAAATTAACCACCTTAAAAGAAGTGGATGCAAAAAATATAAAAGCATCATTAGAAATATTGACAGTTATAACACCGTCAGCCAATATTACAGATCCAAGGTTGTTTTTATTAGTCATATTGAAATTAGCCAATATCTCAGCAATTCACGGAAATACTAAAAATGCTTCAATTGGGTATGCGGGTTATGCTTTTTTTACAGCTAATATCATTGGTAACTTGAAAAAAGCTAATGCTATAGGGCGATCAGCATTGAACTTAAGTGAGGTATATGATGACACAGCAGCAAAAAGTGTCGTTCATCTTGCTCTAGGTACATTTGTCATTTATTGGACGCAGCATTGTAAAATAGCAATACAGTATGCAAAAAGTGCTTTTTCATTTGGACTAGAATCAGGAGAGTATCTATTTGCTGGGTATAGTATTACGAGTATCGTAGAAATGAGCTTAAGCATAGGGATTAATCTGGAACAGCTTAAGGAGGATTGTGAATATTACTTAGAGTTTGCTAGAGACAAGGGCTTCAGTACTGTTTTGAATTCTATTAATATGATTAAAGAAGTTATCACGTATCTTGAAGGTGATAAGAAATATATTAATAACTTCATGGATGAGGGCTTCGAGAATGAGTTAATTCTTCAAGAGAAAAATGAGATAGTGAATTATTATCTTTATAAAGCTGAAACAGCATATTTGCTGGGTGACAATGAATTGGCTTTAGAAAATATTGAGAATGCTTTTAAGTATATTCAAGCTGTAACCGGCTATTACTTTGCTACAGAAATCTTTTTTTATTATGCATTAATTATTACAGCTCAATATAAAGGCTCATCATGTAAGGTACAGAAAAAGCATAGACGTCTGTTAAAGAAAATAAAGAATAAACTAAAAAAATGGGCAGAGAATTGCCAAGACAACTTTCTTCATAAATATTTATTGATTGAAGCTGAAATAGCTCGTTTATCAGATCAAAATATTAAAGCTATGAATTACTATGATCAATCCATAGAAACTGCAGAAAAGTATGGATATATGCAGAATAAAGCACTGGCTAACGAACTTGCTGGCCGTTATTATCTAGCTAAAGAGAAATATAAGATTGCAGGTGTTTATTTGCATGATGCTATAAAGCATTACACTGATTGGGGAGCTAACGCCAAAGCAATAATGCTTCTACATCAATATCATATGTTTATTAAACATAAATTTGAATCTATAAGAAATAATGAAGAAAAAGATTTAAACGATATACATCTATCTGAAAGTATAAAAATGGAGTTTGCGGCTAGCTTGCATGAACTCGATAACATTATGAATGAACCTCATATAAAACAAAGAGATAAAATGCTACTTGAACTTATTCTAAAATTCACTAGAGCAGATAAAGGATATATCTTTAGGGAAAGTGACGAAATCTTACAAATTGATGCCGTGATAGATCCAGAATATATTTCTCAATCAACCTGTGAACATTTAGATGAAGTGCAAACAGTGTCCAAAAAGGTGATTAGATACGTAGCAAGAACCTATGAACCTGTTTTTTTAATAAAAGATCAAAATTGGGGTGTCTTCTCAAATGATACTTACTTAATAAATAATCAGCCTGGAGCTGTAGTTTGCATGCCGCTTCTTCATGACAACATTTTTGCTGGAGTGATCTACTTACAACATAATACTAAAGCAGAAAACTTTACATCTCATAAAATGAAGTTTGTTAAAATTGTTTCTAGCCACATATGCTATTTGAAGAAAATGCAATCATATAACCATTATACCAAGGGAACTGTTAATTTTGAGGAGATGCCTGTTCCATTGACAGAGCGAGAATCTGAAGTACTTGCATTAATAGCTCTAGGAAAGTCCAATAAAGATATCGCCCAAACTTTACTTGTATCAGTAAGTACAGTTAAGACACATGTATTGAATATTTATGGGAAATTAGGTGTGAACAAAAGAATTCAAGCTGTGATGAAAGCAAAAGAGCTTGGACTAATCAATCAATAGTCATAAGGAAGGTCTCTAATAAACTTGAGACCTTCCTTTACTTTGGAAATAACTGCTTTTTTTTTATATTAACTTTGTTAATATATCATTAGAACGTTGAATGAATCGAGTCATAGCCTCTGGTTCAAGAGGTTTATGGCTGAGCATTGCTAAGTCATAAACTTGCTCACATACTATTTTGAGTTCCTCTTTACGATCTTCGTTATCTTTATTAGCGATTAAGTATTCAATAAGGTTATTGTTAGTATTAACAACTAAAGTTTCATCATTTTCCATCGGCATGCCCATCATACCCATATTACCATACATTTTGGCCATGTCTTGGAAACGACGAGATTCTTCTGATAAAAGGATCATAGCTGAAACAGAAGCTGTTTTTAGATTTTCGGCTTTAACTTTAACTTCTTTACCAAGTGTTTCAGTAAACAGCTTTTGAAGATCTTCACCTAACGTTTTATTTTGTTCTTCATCAGTTTCAGATTTCATGAGATCTGTAAGATCTGCATCGATACGTGCGAACTTAACCTCATTATTTTTCATTTCAATATGTGAGATGAAAGGTTGATCGATGGTAGTTGGAAGTATAACAGCTTCCATATCATGCTCATCAAACATCTTAATGTACTGGGATTGTTGATTTTCATCTGTCACATAGAAGACTTTATTTTCATGCTTATCACGATTTCTTTCTAAATAATCAGGAAGGGTTATAAATTCACCTTTTGTTGTTTTATAAATAACAATATCCTTTACCTTATCATAGAACTTATCGTTTCTTAAGCAACCGTACTTAATGAATGGATGAATATCATCCCAATACTTCTCAAAGTTTTCTTTTTCTTTTTTAGAAATTTGCTTCAACTTATCAGCAACTTTCTTAGTAATGTATTCTGAAATCTTTGTTACGTAACCATCATTTTGAAGGAAACTTCTTGAAACATTTAATGGGAAGTCAGGACAGTCAATTACTCCTTTTAATAGAAGTAAAAATTCAGGTATAACTTCTTTAATATTGTCTGCAACAAAAACTTGATTACAGTATAATTTAACTTGACCTTCAGCAGTCTCAAATTCATTACCTAGCTTAGGGAAATAAAGAATACCTTTTAAGTTAAGAGGGTAATCCATATTAAGATGAATCCAGAATAAAGGTTCTTTAAAGTCCATAAAAACTTTATGGTAGAAGGCTTTATATTCTTCATCGGTACATTCACTAGGTTTTTTGAGCCATAATGGTGTTGGATCATTAAGGGGTGTTGGAGCAGCTGGTTCGGCATCTTCTGCCTTGTCTTCATCGGCTGTCTCTTCAGCTTTTGGTTCCTCATTTTTGATTGTTTCTAAGTAAATTTCAAATGGCATGAATGAACAGTATTTTTGGATGGTTTGACGGAGTGTGAATTCATTCAAGAATTCCTCACTATCTTCTCCTACATGAAGGGTAATTGTAGTACCTCTTGTATCTTTACTTCCTTCTTCCATCTCATAAGTGGAACCGCCTTCACAGATCCAGTGAACGGGTTTAGCATTTTCCTGGTAGGACAGCGTATCAATCTCAACTTTTGATGCAACCATGAATGCAGAATAGAAACCTAATCCAAAGTGACCAATAATTTGGTCTTCAGAAGTTTTATCTTTGTATTTAGTTAAGAAGTCTTCTGCACCTGAGAAAGCAATTTGATTAATATATTTTTTTACTTCATCAGCTGTCATACCAATACCATTATCCATAACTTTAATAGTTTTGGCTTCTTGGTCTATCTCAACAGTTATTCTAAAATCAGTGTTTTCACCAATTTCTACTTCTCCCATTATGTTAAGTTTCTTTAACTTACTAATGGCATCTGAACTGTTTGAAATTAATTCACGAATAAAAATGTCTTTATCAGAATAGAGCCATTTTTTAATTATAGGGAAAATATTTTCACTATGGATGGATAAATTGCCATTTTCATGTGCCATAATTTCATCTCCTTTTCGATTAGGCATAAGTATATTGCCTATAAATAATATTCTCTGTTATTAATGATATAACTAAAGATTTTCAATGTCAAGACAAAATTAGCACTCTCTTAATGAGAGTGCTAAAAGATCGAGTGAAATGACTATCGCTCTTCAAATAGTATACCATTTCTTTGGAAAAAATCTTTAACGCAATTGTCCCAATAGTGATCTGTGGACTTGTCAAGTGTAAATGTCTTCATGGAGGTACCAGTTGTTATAACCACTCCACCGTTTTCAAAGTGAATATTAATAAAGACACCGTCTACTAAATTGGGATCTAGATCTTCTATAGAAGTTATTGGTTTAGCTAATACAATCTTCATTTCTGTTGGAGTCTTATTGCCTTTAATAATCTGAAAAACAGACTCTTTCAGTTGAGACCAAGAAGCATAAGAGGTGTGATGTAATAATTCGAATTCTTCTTGGGTATAAAAATCTTTATTAACTTTGCAGTCTATACTAAACTTGGTATAAGTACGGATTTCCATTTGTCGACCTTCCCAAGTATCAAAAAGAGACCCTTTTAATAGGTGCGCCATGAAGGGCTTTGTTTCTATGATTTTTAGTGCCACCATAGCCTTTTTCCTTTCCAGAATTATATTCAGTAACTAATGCTATTTTATCATAGACAAGGTATCTATGAAAAGAAAAAGATGGGGTATCGTGTATGTTTTTCGTTATATTGCTGAAACTAAGTTTGATTAAGTGTATTCTAATATTTGGGTATACAGAAATCGTAATACAGGGGTAATATGGAATAAACTCTCAGTAAGAGACTAATAAAAACGGTTGCATAAAACTTATTTGCTAGTATACAATATACTTTGAAAAAACTGTTGAGAAAACGTTCAACCTATATTATAATAAGTTATCGCTAAAGCAGTGTATTGTCAGATGACTTTATAATTGCTCAGCATATTAAAGGCGAAAATGCCTATGTGAAAGAGGAGGTAAAAGTATGTTTTTCTCTAAAAACAAAGGAGAAAATGTCCATGATCTAGTGCAAAAGCATGTGGACTCAGTACAAGAATGTTTAGAGACTTTTCAAAAATTTCTAGATATTGTAGTGGATGAAGGCATAACAGATGAAGCCAAAAAATTAGGCGAAAAGGTAGAAGAATTAGAATCTACTGCTGATGCAAACCGCCATCAAATCATCCAATCATTATTAAACGGGGCTTTACTACCAGATACTCGCCGCGAAATATTAAAACTTATTGAATTTATCGATGAGATTGCTAACCAATGTGAAGAAGTTGTTAAGCAAATCTTATTACAAAAAATCTATTTTCCAAAACCTCTCAAAACAAATATCCACAATATCAATACGAAAACCTGTGAACAATTTAATCTCTTAGAGGAAGTCGTTCGTAACCTATTCATTAAAATGAATGATGACAAAGGTAATTTCACTATTCTTAAAGATATAGAAAAATTAGAAAGTGAAGTTGACGATTATGAATATGAAGCCATTAAAGTTCTTTTCGAAGATAATGTATCTCTAGCAGAGAAAAATCAACTAAGAAGTATTATATCAAAAATTGCTGACATATCAGATGTTATTGAAGATATTTCTGATATTATTGAAATTGTATTAGCAATTAGGAGGGCTTAAAGTGATTAGTCCTTCTGTCTTTTCGGGAGCATTTTTAGGATGGTCTTTAGGGGCCAATGATGCTGCCAATGTTTTTGGTACTGCAGTTTCAACAAAGGTTGTCAAATATAGTACTGCAGTTATCATAACAGCAATTTTTGTAATTCTAGGAGCTGTAGTAGATGGAGAACATGGTGTTCATAAGTTAAGTGATTTTGCCTATAATGGTGGAATTGATACAGCGTTAGCAGCATTTTTTGTTATGCTGTCAGCAGCTTTAACAGTTACAGTGATGACATATTTGAAATTCCCGGTATCGACATCCCAGGCTGTTATAGGTGCTATCATGGGTGGGGGATTATTAGTTGGAAGAACTGATTTTTCTGCATCAATTAAATTTTTAAGCGCTTGGATTGTGACTCCACTAGGTGCTATGATCATCAGCTTTATTATGTATAAGATCATTGAAAAGTTCTTAGAGAATCGTATTAAGAGTCTAGAATTCTATGATGCTGTCATCAAAGGAGGCTACATATTAGCTGGTATGTTCTCAGCTTATTCATTGGGAGCTAATAATGTAGCCAATGTAACGAGCATATATGCTGGGCAACTCAACCTATTAACAACCCAGCAAGCAGTTATTGTTGGTGGTATATCAATTGCTTTAGGGGTATTAACCTATAGCAAACGAGTTATGCTGACAGTTGGAAAAGGACTGGTAGACCTATCACCGATTTCTGGATTCGTTTCTGTCATGGCAGCAGCGTTAACAGTATATATTTATGCACTAATTGGAATACCTGTATCCACATCTCAGGCAATTGTAGGTGCGGTTATTGGTATTGGACTTGTTAAAGGTGTTAAGGCTATTAATATGAAAACAGTTAAAAACATTATGTTTGCTTGGTTTGGTACACCTACTATAGCGGGACTTGTAAGTTTTGGTTTTAGTTTTATATATCACATGTAACTATCATTAAGTGTTTGGTCATTACATGAGCCAAAGATAAGTTTATTTTTAACAAACATCTGCTAATTATTAGCTTTTAATCTATGATACAATAGAAGAAAGTTTTAATTAGGAGGTAATGGTATGAACATTTTAGATGTATCAAGAATCTTAGATTATACTGTAGATGAGAAATTATTAGAAACTTACTTTGAAAAAATGTTGGCATCCATTGATAAGAATATGGATGTATTTATTGAGAAATACCCACATGTTAGTACAGGAAACAAATATGTACCAAAAGACAATAAAGATTGGACATCATCTTTTTTCGTAGGGATGGCTTATTTAGCCTTTCATGCAACAAAGGATGACCGATTTCTTCGTAACTCTGAAGTATGGTTAAAGAGTTTTAATAACCGACTTGAGAACAATATTGGGCTGGATAATCACGACATAGGATTTTTATATACTCTATCCTGTGTGGCTTTATATAAATTGACTGATAGTGAAAAAGCGAAAATGACTGCTATTAAAGCAGCAGACCGTTTAATTTCACGATATAATAAAAGAGGAAAGTTTATTCAAGCTTGGGGTTCTATTGGGGTTAGGTATCCAAACGTTAAAATTATCATTGATTGTATGATGAATTTGCCTCTTCTTTATTGGGCAACTGAAGTAACCGGTGATGAAAATTATGCAGAGATTGCAAAAACACATGCAATAACTTCATCACAAACTTTAGTAAGAGAAGATGCATCAGTCTATCATACATACATGTTTGATCCTATATCTGGTAGAGCCATTGAAGGTGGGACACATCAAGGAAAGTATGATGAAAGTACTTGGGCAAGAGGTCAAGCTTGGTGTGTTTATGGTTTTACCCTAAGTTATATTTATACAAAGGATCCTCTATTCTTGGATATAGCTATTCGTTCAGCTGAATACTATATCGACAACTTACCAAAAGATTATGTACATTATTGGGATTTCGCTGTCTCAGAATTAGCTCCAGAAATGAAAGATTCATCTGCTGCAAGTATAGGAGCAGCTGGCTTACTAGAGTTAAGTAAATATGTTGATGAAGAAAGAGCTAGATTATTTGATAAATGTGCAACAATTATCTTACAAGAACTTTGTCAAGGTTATTTTATTGATACCAATGACAGTGGCTATGGATTATTAAGAGAAGGTTTTTATTCACTAAAGAAATATGACGAGGCTATGAGCTGGGGCGACTACTTCTTTGTAGAAGCCATGTGTAAATTAAAAAATAAGGAAAATGATTTATTATTCTGGTAGTAAAAAGTGGATAACCGCAAGGTTATCCCTTTTTCTTATCCCATACAGCTTTCCTAAGAATACAAACATCTAAAGGAAGTTGTAACGTAGCCATTTTTGAACCGATGGTTACTTTTCATGATAAGTGGAATATGGTAGAATGGTGACAAGATAACAATATAGGTGTGATGATATGCAGGCAGAAGGTTTTAACTTTAAAAAAGGAACATCCATTTCTATAAGTCATAATGTTTCATATGATTGGAGTATGGACAAGTTCCATTTCCATGATGGTTATGAAATTAATTTATCTTTAGCTGATGGACCAAGCTTTTTTATTAACGATCGTATTTATGAGGTTAAAAAGGGAAATCTATTTCTATTCACTCCAAGGGATTTACATAAAGTATTTGTACCTAAAGGGATGCGATATGAGCGATATCTTATATTTTTTGATCATCAGGTGTTAAAGGCATTTAATAGTGATTCTTTCAATCTACTTGATATATTTGAAGAAGTTAAACAAATTTCCTTAGATACAGATCAATTGATTGAAGTGGTTCAACTTCTTAATAAATTATTGAAAAATGAAGAGAATGAAGAGAGTACTAATGAAATATATAAAAAGATACATGTAGTAGAATTATTATTAATGTTACATGATTTTAAGAAAATGAAATTAATAACTCACACACATTCAACTGCAGATATGGATAAGATACAACCTGTAATAACCTATATCAATGATCATTTAGATCAGAAAATCCCATTGGATATATTAGCGAAAGAATGCTTTATATCAAAATACTATTTGTGTGAGGTTTTTAAAAAAACCACTGGATTTACTGTCAATGAATATATCATGAATAAAAGGATGTTGCGAGCAAAAGAACTTCTGATGAAGGGATTTCAAGTCAACATTGTTAGTCAAATGGTAGGATATAAAAATGAAACACATTTTATTAGGATCTTCAAAAAAATGGTAGGGAAAACACCTAAACAATACAGTAAAAAGCACTGCTGATGGCAGTACTTTTGTCGTCTATAATTATTGAGTACTTTTAGTTTTATGTTTTTGGATGCTCGCTTTATTAAATCTTCTTATCTAAATAATTCCCTTTTTACGCCTATAGCGATTTATTCAACATCTGCCACAGATACAGAAAGTATGTAAGGGGTTCTATGGAGCAGCGAGCCACGGATGGGGAGCCTGGCAGTCTAAGACATGGACGTCTTTTCTGCCAGCGTAATAGATCCCCTTGCATGCTTGACTCAAGAATGATGATTTAAAGTCTTTTTTAGTGCTTTATCGATTTACTATAACGTGATGGTGTTACCCCAAATTGTTTCTTGAACTGCTTAGAGAAGTAGTGCACACTTGAAAAACCTAATATCATGGATATTTGAGTAAGGTTATAACTGGATTCACGGATCAGTTCCTTACTCTTTTTTAATTTATAATCATTAATGTAAGCCACAATAGTTTGACCTGTATGTTTTTTAAAAATCTTTGATAAATAAGAGGCACTAATAGGGATATTTGAAGCAATAGCATTAATAGTAATCTTTTTGTCAATATGATTGTGGATATAATCCATGGCTTGTATAACTACATTGTTTTCGACATTGTTTTGCATGTGAGTATCCAATTGCATTTCGGTATTCGTGAATTTAGTGGTTCTTATGAGTTTTATAATAAATTCTTTAAGATAGCAAAGGATGAGATCATTGCTATAAAAAGTATGATTGGTGTATTCATGAAGAATTTGTTCCAAAAGCTCTTTTAGAGAATGGTTAATTCTAAAAGCCTTATTGCTTAAGAAGGTAACATCGTTTATATCCATATCAAATGTAATGGTCATAAAGGAAAGAAGATCATCACTAACACTTTCTTGACGATGAAATTGATCGGGAGTATAGAA
Organism: Vallitalea okinawensis; assembly: GCF_002964605.1. NCBI lineage: Bacteria > Bacillati > Bacillota > Clostridia > Lachnospirales > Vallitaleaceae > Vallitalea > Vallitalea okinawensis. The sequence goes on along the minus strand of NZ_PQDH01000001.1, from coordinate 348,691 downwards.
AATCAATTCTCCTGGTCCTAATAGAAATTGCCGATCATTTATCTCTGTGGAAAGTTGACCTCGATCAACATAAGTCAATTCCCAAAAGCTATGTTTTTCACCAGGGAAAACAAAATTCTTCTCTTTCTCTTGATAAAAAATCGTATGAACATCTAGTACCTGAAATTCAGGGTTAATACTTATAGGTTTAACAGGTTCATTAAGATTAATGAATTGGTGAGTTGCATTCTCTGGTATACCGAAATGCAATCTAGCATCTTTTTGGTAGGGAATAACACCAAAAGAAGTATGAGCTTTTAGCTGAATGGGTTTATCCAATAAGAAGGGGTGAAGTCGAGACTCTGTATCTTGTATATAGATGAGCATAACACCCTCTACTGGAACTAATAGTATATCTTCTGAATAAACGTGTAAATTAAAAAGGGTATTATTGGTTATTTTTTTCATTATAAGTGGTATGGTCTTTATCTCAATGGATTTATTTTCAAATAATACTTGACCGTATTTATAAAAAGTCAATGGATTCAAATTATTAATCAAATTACACACCGTCCTTAATAAACATGTAAATCTCTAAAAAAGGATCTAATCCGTCATCTTATTTCGTTAGCATTATTATAAGTTATTTTATGTAGATTTGCAAAATTTAATATAAAGATAGGATTTTACAAATGAAATAAAAGATTATACAAAGACTTTACTCCAATTCTCCTATAAAATGAAATTAGTAAAACCTAGTTTGTATGATTATTTGAAATAGAAGGGAAGTTGAGAATGGAAAAGATTAATTGTTCTACACCTAGTCGTATTTGCTTATTTGGCGAGCATCAAGATTATTTGGGATTAGAAGTGGTGGCATCTGCAATAAACTTACGTTTTAAAGCTGAAGGTGCTAAAAATAAAGAAGATATTATACGTGTTCATTTATCCGGTGAAAGTATTGATAAAGTAGAAGAAATTTCATTAACAGAGAAAATTACTTATAGAGACAATAGGGATTACATAAGAAGTGCCATCAATGTGTTAAGAAGAAATGGATATCCTGTGGAGGGTTATGACATAGACATGGATTCTGAGATACCAATTGGTAAAGGCATGTGCTCATCTACGACGATGACAGTTGTATTTATCAAAATGTTACTTGAATTAGCTAATCATCCACATAAAAATGATCCAGAAAAGATAGCAATGTTAGCCTTTGATGCTGAAGTTACAGAGTTTAAAGAGCCAGGTGGTTTGATGGATCATTATAGTTCGGCTTTCGGTGGTCTTGTTCATTTGACATTTGACCCCGATAAGACAGTTGTCGAGCCATTAGATTTTAAGATTCCAGGTAGTTTTATATTATTTGACTCATTACAAGATAAGGATACAACCAAAGTATTAGCCAGCGCTAAATATCCTGTATTAGATGCACTTGAATCATTAAAAGGTGAAGGTATAACCAGTGTAAGAGATTTTATTAGTAATGATGAAAATATAAAGTTCTTAGAGTGCTTAGAGCCTTTACATAGGAGAAAACTAGAAGCGAATATTGATAACTATAAAGTGCTTCTTGAAGGTATAAAACTTTTACAAGCTGACAGATTCGATGAAGAAGCTTTTGGTGCATTATTAAAACGCCATCATGCTAATCTTAGAGATGGTTTAGAAATTTCCACACCTATAATAGAAGAAATATTAGAAACGGCCTATGCTAATGGAGCATTAGGTGGAAAGATCAATGGTTCTGGCGGCGGCGGTTGCTGCTATGTATATGCCAAAGATGAAGATTGCGAGGATATAGTAAATGCCATTGAAGCGAAAGGATATCCAGCAATTATTTTAAAGCAAGATACAGGCGTTAGATGTGACAGTTAGATGGCATAAATCAAAGAAGAGGTGATTCCATGATTAAATTTGGTACAGGTGGTTGGCGTGCAATTATAGGTGATGAGTTCATAAAGTCTAATATTCTATTATTAGCACAAGCGATAGCTATAGACTTGCATAGAAAGAATAAAGCAATGGATGGTTTTATTATTGGATATGACCGTCGATTTCTATCAAGAGAATCTGCTGTTTGGGTGGCAGAAGTCTTAGCAGCAAATGATATTCCAGTATATTTTATTGACGATATTGCTCCTACCCCTATGATCATGTATGCAGTTAAGCAAATGAAAGTACACTATGGAGCAGCTATTACAGCCAGCCACAATCCGGCAGCTTATAACGGTGTAAAGATCTTCACTGCAGGTGGTAGGGATGCAACAAAAGATGTGACAGATGAAATTGAAGTGATATTGGATGAACTAGGTGAATCGGATGTAAAAAGTCTTGACTTTAAAACTGCCCTTGAGACTAGTAAAGTAACTATTATCAAACCTTTCAATGAATACATTGATAATATCTTGAATATGGTGGATGTAGACGCTATTAAAGACAAACACCTAAAAATACTTTTAGATCCTATGTACGGAGTATCGAAAACTTCTTTGCAGACAATACTTCTGACTGCACGTTGCGAAGTCGAGCTCATTCATGATCGCCATGACACCTTGTTTGGCGGCAGGCTACCATCTCCAAATGCTGTAACACTTAATCAGCTACGAAATAGAGTTGTGGAAAAAGGCTATGATCTTGGTATAGGTACGGACGGTGATGCAGACCGTATTGGTTTAATTGATGAGAATGGTAACTTTATTCATCCTAATGATATTATGGCCATGCTTTATTACTATTTAATGACCTATAAAGGGTGGAAGGGACCTGTTGTTCGTAACATAGCAACGACCCATCTTTTAGATGCAATAGCGATAGCGCATGGAGAGTCTTGTTATGAAGTGCCTGTAGGATTCAAGCACATTAGCAGCAAGATGGAAGAAAAAGATGCCATTATTGGTGGCGAAAGCAGTGGTGGGTTAACCATACGAGGCCATATTAAAGGGAAAGATGGTATTTTTGCATCAGCTTTATTAGTTGAGATGATCTGTGTGACTGGGAAAAGCTTGGCAGAATTAAAAGAAGAATTAAGAGAGAAGTATGGTCAATTCGAAATGGCTGAGAAAGATTTTAGTTTTGATGCCAGTCTTAAATCTGCATTGAAGCATCAATTATATGAGCAGAAAGAATTACCTGAGTTTCCTTATGCCATAGAGAAAATCAGTTATGAAGACGGTGTTAAAGTATACTTTGAAAATGGTGGATGGATCATAGCACGTTTTTCAGGTACTGAACCATTGATTCGTATTTTTGCAGAAATGACTGAATTAGAAAAAGCTGAGGAGCTTTGCAACATTATGCGAGAATTCTTAGGGATTGAAAAATAACACATTGGTATTTAAGAGTAGGCTGTCTCAGAGTTGGTTATTTATGGCTTTTTATATCTGCGTAATTACTTATACGCGGATATTGTGGCATAATTAATATTGAGGCAGTCTCTTTTAGATAAAGATTAATTAGTGAATGATATTTTTGATATTCTAAGAATGATGGAGTATGAGTGAGATAATCAATTTTAATGAAGCAATTTAATCCATACAGCCCTCTAGTTAATTTGCTGGTCAACGTTTTTCAATGTTACATTTATTATATGATAAATCGATTTACCAGGATGTGATTGACATGAAAGTCAGCTTACAATTTATAGCTGATAAAGCTAATGTTTCTAAGTCTTTAGTCTCTAAAGTAATCAATAATAAAGAAGTCCGAGTGTCTGAGAAAAAGAGGCAAGAGATTCTTGATATTGCTAGGAAGTATCATTATAGGCCTAATCGAATGGCGTCTAGTCTAAGAACACAAAAGACAAATACCATTAGTTTAATTGTACCTAATATTACTTTTGAATTCTTTGGCAGGTTATCCTATGCCATTGAAACGCGGGCAAGAGAGTTAGGATATAATGTCCTTATTTGCAATACAACAGAACAACCAGAAAAAGAAAAAGCGTATTTAGAGATGTGTAGAACAGGGATCGTCGATGGCATGCTTATTTGTCCTACAGGGGATGAACTTAGTGTAAAGATTTACAATTATATGAATGCAAAAAATTTTCCATATGTTTTTGTCGATCGCTATATACCAACGATTAAAAGTTCTTTTGTTGTATCTGATAGCAGGCGAGGTAGCATTCGATTGACGGAATATCTATTGGAAAAGGGCTACAAAAACATAGCTTTTTTTAATCGTTCTTCTGGGCTATATACATCTGATCAAGCAGATCGTTACGTAGGGTACAAAGAGACGATGCTAAAAAATAAGATTAAGCCAAAACGATGCTTTATTTTTGATGACGAACATGTCTTTAATAAGGAGCTAGTTCATGACTTAATACGTCAGAGACCTGAAGCTATCATCTTATCAACAAGTTGGGACTTATCTCTCATGTTAAGTGTGTTATATGAGCAAGGTATATGTGTACCTCAAGATATAGATCTTGTAGCTTTTGATACATTTACATTGCCTTATAATACTTTGGAGGATATGCAATTGGCAGGACAATTAAAAGAACCCATAGCTTTAATGGAACAACAACCTGAAGAGATGGGAAAAAAGGCTGTAGAACTATTAGTGGATACGATAGAAGGTAAAAATAAGTCTATTCAATCTATTTATCTTGATACAGTTTTTAAAAATGAGAGGAGATTGGGTTAAATGAGTAAGAAATATACATTAGGAATTGATTATGGATCAGGTTCTTGTAGAGCTTTGCTAGTTGATGTTATTAGTGGTGCTGAAATTGATAGTGTTGAATGTCCATATCCACATGGGATTATGGAAGAAACTTTATTAGAAACGGGTGTACAACTACCACCAGATTGGGCTATTCAACATCCAGAAGATTATTTGCATTGTCTAAAAGTTGTGACGAAAGGTGTTATGGAGAAAACTGGGGTTCACGCTGAAGATATTATTGGTGTTGGAGTGGATTTCACTGCCTGCACAATTTTACCTATAGATAAAGAGGGGAACCCATTAACACGTCAAGAAGAGTTTAGAGAAGAACCCCATGTCTACGTAAAAAAGTGGAAGCACCATGCTGCACAGAAGCAAGCTGACCGATTGAATGCTATAGCTAGTGAAAGAGGTGAAGCCTTTTTAGACTATTACGGCGGGAAGGTATCTTCAGAATGGCTGGCTCCTAAGGTAATGCAAATTTTAGATGAATCACCCGAAGTTTATGAAGCAACAGATCGTTTTATCGAAGCTGGAGATTGGATTGTTCTTAAACTAACAGGTGAGGAAAAAAGAAGTTCCTGTCAAGCTGGTTATAAGGGACTGTGGAATAAAAAGATGGGTTATCCCTCTAATGAGTTTTTTAAAGCTTTAGATGAAAGACTTGATGGTTTCGTTGATGATAAATTGAGTAGGGATATTTATTCACTTGGTGATTGTGCAGGCTATATCAATGAAGAAGGGGCTGCTTTAACTGGATTGAAAAAAGGTACAGCTGTTGCTGTTGCCAATATCGATGCACACGTTGCAGTTCCTGCTGCTGGCATTAATAAAGAAGGTCAAATGCTATTGATCATGGGGACGTCTACTTGTCACATGGTTGTTAGCAAAGAAGAAAAAATTATCCCAGGAATTGGTGGGATTGTTGAAGATGGTATCTTACCAGGAATGTTTGGTTATGAAGCAGGTCAAGCATGTGTTGGTGATCATTTTAATTGGTTTGTAAAAAATTGTGTACCTTCAAAATATATGGATGAAGCTAAAGAGAAGAACATGGATATCCATCAGCTTCTTACAGATAAGGCTTCAAAGCTTAAAGTAGGGGAAAGCGGCTTATTAGCACTTGACTGGTGGAACGGAAACCGATCTATTCTCGACGATTCCGATTTAACCGGTTTGATTCTTGGATGTACGTTAACGACTAAGCCAGAAGAAATTTATCGAGCCCTCATTGAAGCAACAGCATATGGGACAAAAGTAATTATTGACCAATTTGAGAATAATGGTATACTTATAAATGAATTATATGCATCTGGTGGAATAGCAGGAAAGAATGCTTTAATGATGCAAACTTATGCAGATGTTACGGGAAAAGAAATTAGAATTTGTGATAGCGAACAACCTGTAGCTTTAGGTTCATGTATATTTGGAGCAGTAGCAGCTGGTAAAGAAAAAGGGGGCTATGGCTCTTTAGAAGAAGCTGTTGATAAAATGGCTCGACTTAAAGATACTGTTTATCGTCCGATTCCTGCTAATCAAGAAATCTACAATGATTTATATGCTGAATACAGAATTCTCCATGATTATTTTGGACAGGGAGAAAACAATATTATGAAAAAGCTTAAAAGAATAAAATTAGGGCAAAGGAGTTAGTTCTATTTGAAAACTTATTTATGCCACTTTAGTGAAGAACCTATTACATTAGATGGCAATCTTAATAAAGAACCATGGAAAAGCATGGAGTCTTTAGAATTAGTGGAGACTGCGACGGGTAATAAACCGTTACAAAGAACAATAGCAAAAATGTGTTATACGAAGGAATCACTTTATGTGGTCTTTAGTTGTATCGATGATGAAATTAACGCTGTTATGACCAATTATAATGATCCTATTTATAATGAAGAAGTTGTAGAAATATTTATTGATGCTACAGGAGAGTTGAAGCAATACATAGAAATAGAAGTAAGTCCTCTTAACACGGTGTTGCATTATGCTATACACAATCATGGTGGTAAGGTAAGAGGGTTTGCTAGGGTGGATCAAGTTATTAAGAGTGTGGCGAAGGTCAGTGATGACCATTGGGTAGTGGAAATGGAGATACCATTAGATGAATTAACGGATCAGGCGATTAGCAGTGGAACCTCATGGAAGGGGAATCTTTATCGCATTGATCGAAGAAAGAATGGTGAGGATGAGTATTCCGCATGGAATGCAACCCATGAGATTAATTTTCATCGACCTGAATGTTTTGGGGAAATTGTATTTGAGTAAAATTATGAAAAGATTATGAGGAAGACTTTAGCTTATGCTAGGGTCTTTTTTTAACCTTGAAATCATAGATATCGCGTTGGGGTCAAGCTGATAAGGGGTACTATTACGCCAGCAGGGAAGAACGTCCTGTTCTTACAGCTGGGCTCACCGTCCATGGTTCGCTACTCCATAGTACCCCTTATAAGCTTTCGGTCTTGGATAGACACAGATAAATATTCAAGATAAGTACTAACATGCCAGTAGGGAAGATGTAGATGTCTATACAGCTGGGCTTCGTCGTCCATAGTCCACCTTATAAGCTTTCGGGGGTGGATAGTTAGAGATAAGTATTCCAGATGGATACTATTATGCCAGCAGGGAAGACGCCCATGCCTTATACAGTTTTCTATAAAGTTTAATGGGATTTTAATTCTTTTCTTAATTGAAAAGTGTTAATATAAGTATATTAAATTATTAAAATTGTTTAAGTAATGGATTATAAGGAACTTCCTTAATATATATGGAGGTGGAGCTGTGGAGAGAGTTCTTATTATTGAAGATGAGAAGCAGATTGCTCGTTTTATAGAGCTTGAATTGAAATATGAAGGGTACGATGTTGATATTGCCTATGATGGGCGAAACGGTTTAGATAAATTTCATCATGCCAATTATGATCTTATTTTACTGGATATTATGTTACCGGGAGTTAATGGTATGGAGGTTTGTCGACGCATAAGAAAGGAATCTGACATCCCAATTATTATGGTTAGTGCTAAAGATGAAATCATGGATCGTGTACAAGGTCTTGAAATGGGAGCACATGATTATTTAACGAAGCCTTTTGCCATTGAAGAGTTGCTTGCAAGGATCAGAAGGCTTTTGAAGTGGTGTGATAATAAACACAATAAAAGTGAAGAGAGTAATGAATTAAGTGCTAAGGAGCTTAAACTTAATTGGCAGACCTATGAAGTTTTACTCGATGACTCTAAGATTGATTTAACAAATAAAGAATTTGAATTACTTAAGTTATTACTAGAAAATAAAAACATAGTACTTGGTAGAGATAAAATATTGAATGAGGTATGGGGTTATGATTATTTTGGCGAAACTAATGTTGTCGATGTTTATATTCGATATTTGAGGTCTAAGATTGATGATGTTGCTGAAGATAAATATATCCATACCGTCAGAGGTGTCGGCTATGTTATTAAAGAATAAACGTAAGAGAAAGATAAGAAAGCAAAGAAAATATACTTTTTCAATATCCATGAGGATTACTGCAGCTTTTACGATATTGATTGTTCTTCTGTTAATATTCATACGTCTTGTTTTTAACATGACTGTAGAAGCTCTAGTTTATAATAATGAGTACAAAACTGTTGAAACAAACTATAAACTTATTAAAGATTTCTTAACAGGCGATAGCATTGAAGGTATAGAAGAAAGCCATATAAAATCTAATATAGTGAATGAAGATATCTATGTCGCAATTTTCCATAACGGGACACCTATATTTTTGTCTAATAAATTGTTTTTTACATATTATTATGAAGTAAAAGATTATGAGGACTATATATCAATGAGTGGTAAAGTTAATTCAGAGAGATTCGGGGATATTGATTTACTAGTTGTCTCTTCATTTGAAACAGAAAAAATGATAATAGAATTTATGGAGAACGTGCTAAATGTTGTGGATGTCATAGGAATTCTTCTCGCTATTATTGTAGGTTTTTATATTAGTAGAAAGATGTTATCACCAATAAAAGAAATTACATCTATGACAAGAGATATTAATATCCATCAACTTAATATGAGGTTAGCTGTTGATGGACCTGATGATGAGTTAAGGCGTTTATCCATTACCATTAATGAGATGTTAGATAGGTTGGAACAATCCTTTGAACAGCAAAAAAGGTTTGTATCGGATTCTTCTCATGAACTTAGAACCCCTATTACAGTTATCCAAGGATACATTGATCTTTTAGCACGATGGGGTAAAAAAGATGAAGCTGTTTTAGATGAGTCCATTGAAGCAATTAGAAATGAGACAGAAGGCATGAAGGAATTGATTGAAAAATTATTACTATTAGCAAGGTATGATAATGATACTTATCAAATGGAATTTGGTGATGTTGACATGAGTCAACTATTAAATGCTATTGTTCATGAAACAAGATTAGTTGATGAAGAACATCCCATTATTGAAAATATTCAAGCAGGTCATACAATTTTAGGAGACATCAAATTACTAAAACAACTCCTTCGCATCATCATGGATAATGCACTCAAGTATACTGAAGATAGAAACAACATATATGTTACATTAACGGGTAGTGAAGAGTTTGTGAACATAACGATACAAGATAAGGGGATAGGTATTTGCGAAGAAGATATTCCGTATATTTTTGATCGGTTTTATAGAGCTGAATCATCAAGGAATAAAGAGAAAGGGGGCAATGGTTTAGGACTGAGCATTGCCAAGTCCATTGTCGATCGACATAGTGGGGAAATCAAGGTTAATAGCATTATCGGTAGCGGTACAGAAGTTATTATTCAATTCAAGAAGCAGCTTGATTTAATAGAGGCAAGGGATTAACAATCCCTTGCCTCTTAGCAAACCATATGATAAAAATTAGGTGATATTGTATCCAAATATCTCTTTTTCTATTTTTTTGGCAGTCGGTGTTGCAGCAACGCCACCAAGTGATGTTTCACGCAAGGAACATGGCATGGATAAACCTACTTTGTACATAGCTTCAACCACTTCATCAAAGGGAACAACACTTGTAATACCTGCTAAAGCCATTTCAGCTGAAATGAGAGCATTAGAAGTGCCTATTGCATTCCTTTTTGTACAAGGTGCTTCTACTAAACCGGCAATTGGATCACAGACCAAGCCCATCAAATTCTTTAAAGCTATAGCAGCGGCATGTAGAGCTTGTTCAGGTGTACCACCCATCATTTCAACAACACCAGCAGCAGCCATTGCAGAGGCAGAACCTACCTCAGCTTGACAACCACCTTGTGCACCGGATAAAGTAGCATTATTAGCAATGACAATACCTACACCGCTGGTTGTAAACAAACCTTTTAAGAGAAGCTCATCTGATATCTGGTGGCTTTCTGATAAGCTTAAGAACACAGCAGGAATGACGCCGCAGGAACCAGCAGTTGGCGCAGCAACAATTTTACCCATAGACGCGTTAACTTCCATGGTACTTAGAGCATAAGAAACTGCACGTGCCATAGTATTACCGCATACAGGCTTAGTATTTTCATAACGCTCTCGGAGTTTTCTACTCTCACCACCGATTATTTTTCCACCTATTTCTTCAGAAAAAGCTCTTGTAGCAGCCTCTTTCATGATTTTTAGGTTAATCATCATACGTTCTAAAATAGCTTCTTTTGCAATACCTGTTTTTTCATTCTCATATTCAATAGTAGCATCATAGATTTGATACTTATTATTTTGACATAACTCTAGTAGCTCTTTTCCAGTAAAAAAACCCATAACTTATCCTCCTGGACTTTCAAGTCTAAATATTACACTTTGGAATTATCTTTGAACTGTGGATGGCTTCAATTTTTTCTAATTCATCAGCAGCAGCACGTGGAATATCTTCGTCAGTTTCAATAATTAATAAGGCTTCTCGCCCTTTTACTTCTCTGAAAAGTTTCATGAAAGCGATATTAATGTGATAATCAGACAATATTTTAGTAATTCTTGAAACTATACCTGGACAATCTGTATGATCAGTAATAAGCGTTGTGAATTCACCATCAAAATCTACTTCCATATTATTAATACTGGTTATCTTGATTTTGCCACCACCAATACTTGAGCCTATAATGGTCCATGTATGATTTGTCTTGGTTTTGGCAACTATTTTAGTAGTATTAGGATGTACATCACCAAGGTCAATCTCTTCAAAATGATAGGTCAAACCTTCCTGGTCGGCCAATTCAAACGCATCGCGTATCTTTTCATCATCAGGTAAGCAGCCTAATATGCCAGCTAAAAGTGCTTTATCAGTTCCATGACCTTTGTGGGTTTTGGCAAAGGAGCCATGAAGATAAAAAGTGACATCTTCTATTTCTTCGCCTACAATATGCTTACTTATATACCCAATTCGATTTGCACCTGCAGTATGAGAGCTTGATGGACCTACCATGACTGGACCAATCAAATCAAAAACACTATAGGAAGTCATTAAGAATCCCTCCCTTTTATAATAATAATTTCTGTTTATATTTTCTTACGCCAATGTATTTTGCTATTGTTATTTTGCCAATATATTGTTATAATTAATCTGGTTTTTGGAATGTCCAAGTTACCAAATACTATGTTATTTATTGTAACATAAGGCTCGAAGGAGGCGTATGATAAAACCAAACAAGCCTTTAAGAAATATTTTTATGTGCCATTATAAAAATAAGCCCATAGTTTTCATTTTATCACAGATGCTTATGAATTAAAAGATAAGAAAATCACAAATTTTTATATAGAAACTCATAATACTATGGAAATTTTGTTGCGATATTAGGTTAAGCTATAAAAAGTATTTAGGTGAACTTACTTAATACAGCCATAATTTCCACACATAAAAATGGTTCTTAACAGAAGCTTGACAATTGAAGGAGGGAATGCCATGGATGTAAATGTTCTTGAAGATTTATTAGAAGAACGTCGTTTTACAGAATTAAAAGCTATTTTGGAAGGGATGCAAGAGGCTGATGTAGCCGAATTTATCGACGAAGTAGATAACCCGAAATCCTCCTTACTCGCATTTAGGTTACTACAGAAAGAAATGGCTTCTGATGTTTTTTCGTTTTTATCTACTGAGAAACAGGCTGAATTATGTACCCTTGTTAATGATGAAGAACTTGATGACTTAATAGATGAGCTATTTTTTGACGATATGATTGACTTAATTGAAGAAGTTCCTGCTAACGTCGTAAAAAAAATTCTCAAAAATGCCACTGAAACTGAGAGAAGGTTAATTAATCAATTCCTTAATTATCCGGAAGATTCAGCTGGAAGTCTAATGACCATTGAATTTGTAGATCTGAAAAAAGAAATGACCGTGGCTGAGGCTATTGAACGTATACGAAAGATTGGTGTTGATAAGGAAACCATCTATACCTGCTACGTCATTGATCATAAACGTATATTAGAAGGACTTGTATCTTTAAGAGATTTAGTCCTAGCTAAGCCTGATGAGATCTTAAACAATATCATGGAAACAGACATTATTTTTGCACATACTGGAGATGATCAGGAAGAAATAGCAGACACCATAAAAAAGTATGACTTTTTATCCATGCCTGTTGTTGATAAAGAACAGCGTTTGGTAGGTATTATCACTATCGATGACGTTGTGGATGTTATTCAAGAAGAAAATGAAGAAGACTTCCAAAGAATGGCGGCTTTGGAACCTGATGAGGAAGATTACTTAGATGCATCGACTTTTAAGCTTGCTAAGAGAAGGATTGTTTGGCTAGCCGTGTTGATGGTGTCGGCAACATTCACACAAATCATTAATGAAGCATATATTGACGTAACTGCAGCGATTACAGATTTAGTCGTATTCATGACCATGTTAACAGGTACTTCTGGTAATGTTGGTGCTCAGTCCTCCACACTTGTCATACGTAGTTTAACTCTTGGAGAGGTAGACTTCAGTGATTTGTTCCGCGTTTTCATGAAGGAATTAAGAGTTAGCTTTGTTGTTGCAGTACCATTAGCACTAATGAATTTTGCTCGTATATTTTTCTTTGGTTCCTATGCTGGTAATCTCAGAATAGCTATGACAGTTAATTTTACTATGATCTGTACGATCATTTTTGCTGCCCTCGTAGGTGGTATGCTTCCAATTGTTGCTAAGAAATGTCGACTTGACCCAGCATTGATGGCTAGTCCGCTGATTACAACTATTGTAGATGCTTGCTCTCTACTTATTTACTTTAATGTAGCATCATTTATTTATGGTTTATAATGTGGCAAGAATAAAGTAATTTTCTTAGTCATATTGACGAAAGTTTAACAAGGTTTTTTACCAAACTATTCATTATTGACAAAAGCATAAGAGAGCTCTTGTATTTTACTTGCTTGAATAAAGCTCCTGTGATAAAATAAATGCGATACTTATTGGTTAAAAACTAATATATGAAATATATATTGTTTATTATAGTGCAGGAAAGTATGGAGCCATATGACCTGCTTATACTTGAAACATGACTTTAAGCATTTTTCTTGTATGTTAGATCTTAGGTTTGACAACCTGTAATTTTGAGGAGGACTATTCATGTTAGTATCAGGAAAAGAGATTCTACAAAAAGCACACGAGGAAGGCTATGCAGTTGGTGCCTTTAATACGAGTAACTTAGAAATGACTCAAGCAATAATTGAAGCAGCAGAGGAAATGCGTTCACCTGTTATTATTCAAACAAGCCAAAGTGCTATTTCTTATGCTTCAAGCGAAGGGATTGCAACTATCGTAAGAACTTTAGCTGAAAACGCTTCAGTACCTGTTGCATTACATTTAGATCATGGTACAGATTATGACGTTGTTATGAAATGTTTAAGAGATGGTTGGACATCTGTTATGTTTGATGGTTCTAAATATGAATTCGAGCAAAACATTGAAATTACTAAAACTGTATGTGGTATCGCTCATCCAATGGGTGTATCAGTAGAAGCTGAATTAGGTAAAATAGGTGGTGTTGAAGATCACGTTAAAGTTGATATGAAAGATGCTACAATGACTGATCCTGATGAAGCGGTAGAATTCGTTGAAAAAACGGGCGTTGATTACTTAGCAATTGCTATTGGTACTGCTCATGGTGTATACGTTGGTGATCCTGAATTAGACTTCGATAGATTAGAAACAATTAAGAAAAGAGTTAATATGCCAATCGTTTTACATGGTGCTTCTGGTATCGTTGAAGATGATATCAAAAAAGCTGTTTCATTAGGTGTTAATAAAATTAATATCGATACAGACTTACGTGTAGCTTTCCAAAAGGCTATGCACAAAGTTGTTAATGAAACTCCAGATGTATACGATCCAAGAAAAATGTTAGCTCCAACAAGAGAATCAGTTAAAGCTGTATGTAAAGCTAAAATGGAAATGTTCGGTAGTACTAATCGCGCATAATCTTACTGAGTGAATTTCTTAAAGAGTAGCCAATTATGGCTACTCTATTAAACCCTAATCGAATTTTCTTCTCTAGCCTATTCTAAAGAATTTGTTCCTTTGAAACCCAAATTAAAATGTCAATTAAATAATAATAAAATTATATCAATAAAGAAGTAATTGTATTTAGATTAATTTTTCTTCAAAAGTCTCCGATAACTCCTATATGTATATGAATGATTAATGAAGGTGGTTAGATTTTATATGAGTAAAGAACTAAGTAGTATGACTCTCGTTGAATTGAGAGAGTTAGCAAAGGAATTGGGCCTTAAGAGTTTAACGAAATTTAAAAAAGCTCAATTAATTGAAGCTATTGTTGAACAACAAAGCTCTAAAATTGAAGATAACACTAAAGAGAAAGTACAAAAAGCCCCAGTTAAAAAGATAATTAAAGAAACAAACGAAGCCCCAGCTAGAATTGCTGAAGTAGGAGAGAAAGTTGAAAACGTAGAAAAGGCAGAAGCAGCGTACAAGACGAATACTACTGAACAACATGTTAATCATAATAGTCATCCTAATGGTATTAAGAAAAAAAATAAAGTTCCAGAAGGGTATGAGCAATTAGATAGTGGTATCTTAGCAGCAGGAGTTCTAGAAGTATTACCTGATGGATATGGATTTATCCGATGCGATAATTATTTACCTGGTGAAAAAGATGTCTACGTATCACCTTCACAGATTAGACGTTTTAACTTAAAAACAGGGGATTGGATAAAAGGAAATATTCGTATACCAAAAGATAATGAAAAGTTCAGTGCCCTATTATACGTACAGACTGTGAATGGGGACTCACCTTTTGAAGCATCAAAACGTAAAAATTTCGAAGACCTAGTACCGATCTATCCCAATAAGCGTATGCATATGGAAACAACTCAGCTTGAATTTGCAACACGTCTTATCGATTTGATTGCCCCTATAGGTAAAGGGCAAAGAGGTATGATTGTTTCGCCACCAAAAGTAGGAAAAACAACTCTCTTAAAAATGGTAGCAAATGCTATAACTGCTAACCATCCTGATTCACATCTTATAGTTTTACTTATTGATGAGCGTCCTGAAGAAGTTACTGACATGCGACGTTCTATCGAAGGTGATAATGTAGATGTCATTTACTCCACATTTGATGAACTTCCAGACCATCATAAGCGTGTTTCTGAGATGGTTCTAGAAAGAGCAAAGCGACTTGTTGAACAGGAAAAAGATGTTGTTATTTTATTAGACAGTATTACACGTTTGGCTCGTGCATATAATTTAACCATTCCGCCTAGTGGTCGTACTTTATCAGGTGGTCTTGATCCAGCTGCTTTGCATATGCCTAAAAAATTCTTTGGAGCTGCGAGGAATATTGAAGGTGGCGGGTCTTTAACTATATTAGCTACAGCACTAGTAGATACAGGAAGTAAAATGGATGAAGTTATCTTTGAAGAGTTTAAAGGTACTGGTAATATGGAATTAGTATTAGATCGAAAGTTATCTGAGAAGCGTATATTCCCTGCCATTGATATTCATAAATCAGGGACTAGGCGTGAAGATTTATTGCTCACAAAGGAAGAGCTTGAAGCAGTCTATCTAATTCGTAAAGCTATGAGTAACGTGCAATCTATTGAAGTAACTGAAAAAATCATAGATGTTATTGTTAAGACTAAGAACAACAAAAATTTCTTACAGATTATAAAAAAAGCTTTAGACAAAAAAAATAATCAATCTGTGGACTAAAAGGTGATTATATGGCGGCGTTAATGTATTTTGCATTTGGGGTAATTTTGTTTGTTATCTCGGTAAAAGCTTTTTCATTGAATAAGAATCCAATTAATAAACTTGCAATGATTTTAGTGTTTAGTGCATTAAATTTATCACTTCACATACTAGGATTGTTTATAGTAGATTATTATCAAGCTTTTATTCAGCTTTTTATGAGCATCTATTACTTAATTAGTTTAGCTATACTATATGATTTTGTCGCCGATGATAGTATGCCGCACAAAACCGAAATAAAATTAAAGAACTACTATATAATTACATGCCTCTATGGGGTTACCGTATTGATCTACTATGTGTTTAAAGGTAATTATGTCATACTCAATATTGACAAAGTATATGTTGCAAATATGATCATTAGCATGTTAATGATCATACATATCTTCGTTATTCTTATTCGACAACTGAGACAAAGTAGAGAGGATTTCTGTTTTTGCAATTATGTATTGTTCGGTGGATTAACTCTTACTATGATTATGCAATTTATATATAATGATATGCGATCGCCTACTTACAGTAATGCGATGGTTGTTTATATTTTAACTGTAGTTATCTATTGTATTGTGAAATTTTACATTTCTCAGAATGAATTGTTACCCCTATCCAAGGAACAAGTTATTCAAAACATGGAGGAAATGTTGATTATAGTAGATGATGAATTTAACATTGTTGATATCAATCGTATGTTTCAAGAGACTTTTGATGTTAATGAAACTGCTATTGGTCTGCATTTAGACACCTTCTTCAAAGGTTTACCCAATGTATCAGATCGAACCTTTGAAAAAATCAAAGCTGAAAAAGAATCCAGTATAACCTTCTTTGATGACCATGGTGTCAAAACTTATAGTGTTAAAATGTCAGAAGTTCGTAATGGAATGAATCGGATTATTGGTTATATGGTTTTACTTTATGATATTTCTACATTAAAAGAAGCGATGGATTACCTCGAATTTATTGGTACCATGGACAAACTGACGATGGTTCATAATCGAAACTATTTTGATCAAGCTTTAGTAGATTTGGATAAAGAAGAAAACTTACCGATAAGTATTCTTTTAGGCGATCTAAATGGTTTGAAAATTATAAATGATATGTTCGGGCATAATAAAGGTGATGAGTTTCTTAAAAGTATCGCTGGTATTATTAAGCGTGTTGCTAGTGGTCCAGGGCGCGTTATTGCACGTACTGGAGGAGATGAGTTCAGTGTAATCTTGCCCCATACTTCTGTTGAAGAAGCTGCTCAACTAGCAACATTAATCGATAATAGTGTGAAGGATGAACTGAAGGACAGTATGGGGAGTATATCCATTGGTATAGCAACTAAGAATCGATTATCTGAAGATCTAGAAGAAATTTATCATTCAGCTGATGCCAATATGTATCTAAAGAAACAAAAGGATGAAAAGAATAATAAAAATATATTAATTACTAATGCAAAAAAATGGCTAAGTGATGTTTCATATGAGACTGATGAGCATTATGAGAGGATAGAAAAGTTAGCAATCAAGCTTGGAAAAAGGTTAGGGGTATCCCAAAGCATGATTGATGATTTGTGTTTGTTAGCTTCTCTTCACGATATAGGTAAGTTCTTTGTTCCTATTGAGATTCTTGAAAAGCCATCGAAACTAACAGAGGATGAATGGAAGCAAATCCAAAACCATACTGTATTAGGGTACAAATTGGCAGCATCTACTCAAGATTTAGCTACAGTAGCAAGCGGCATCTTATCACACCATGAACGATGGGATGGCAAAGGATATCCTCAAGGCTTAAAAGATGAGCAAATACCATATTTAGCAAGGTTCATTGCCATTATTGAGTCTTATGTTGTGATGACGTCAGATCGTCCATATAAGGATAAAATGTTGGTGGAAGATGCCATTTTAGAATTAAAAAAATGTTCAGGTACTCAATTTGATCCATATATCACCCAAGAGTTTATTGGTATATTAAATGATGCGTTTTTGAGTGACTAAAAAAAAGGTTGTATTTTTTTATACATTGTGATATACTTTATGAGTTGTTTAGAAAACCTACGTTATATTTGGTCGGAATCAAGTATAATGAAACCATGGAGGTGTGTTAATATGAAAAATGGAATTCATCCAGAATACCATCAAGCAACTGTGAAATGTAACTGTGGTAACGAGTTTTCAGTAGGATCTACTAATGAGCATATTCACGTGGAAATTTGTTCAAAATGTCATCCTTTCTACACAGGTACTCAAAAGTCTATGGTTGCTCGTGGTCGTATCGATAAATTCAACCGTAAATACGGCATCAAGAATGACGAAGAATAAAAAAGGTAAAAGGTTGAGGTTGATAACTTCAGCCTTTTTTTGATATAATAGAGAAAAGTTAGAATTGACTGATTTATATAAGGTGGTGGTATAGTGAAACGAGTTGATATTGGTGGTCAAGCATTAATTGAAGGTGTTATGATGAAGGACAAAGATCGTTATTGTGTTGCTGTTCGCAAGCCAGATAAAGAAATTATTTTAGATCATCAAGAAATGAATTCATTTTTGAACAAGAGTAAATTATTTCGTATTCCTTTTATTAGAGGAGTTTTTGCTTTTATTGAATCCATGATTATAGGTATAAAGACGTTAACATATTCCGCAGAGTTTTTTGAGGTAGATGAAGAGGAAGAAGAATCGAAATTTGATAAGTTTCTTAAAGATAAATTTGGTGACAAGCTAGATGATATATTGATTGGGTTTTCTATTGTTATAGCCCTTGTATTTGGTGTCGGCTTATTTATGTTAGCACCCATGTTTATTTCAAAGATATTCCAATCATTCATTACAAATGCTATACTCTTAAAAACTGTGGAAGGTTTAATTCGTGTGAGTATATTTTTGATTTATATTCTTTTAATTTCCAAGATGAAAGATATTCAACGTGTCTTCATGTATCATGGTGCAGAACATAAAACGATTAATTGTTTAGAGCATGAGGAAGAGTTGACTGTAGAAAATGTTAGAAAACATTCGCGTTTACACAAGCGTTGTGGAACAAGCTTTTTATTTATCGTCATGTTTATTAGTATATTTGTATTTGTTTTGGTTGATGCGCCTAACATTTGGATGGAGGCGTTATCACGAATTTTATTAGTGCCAATTATTGCAGGTATATCTTATGAGATATTAAAATGGGCTGGTCGTTCGGAGTCTAAACTCGTATCAATATTAAGTTACCCAGGTATTAGTTTGCAAAAACTGACAACTAGAGAACCAGACGATGATATGATTGAAGTAGCTATTGCAGCAACTGAAGGAGTTTTAGAGTATGAAGCAAGAGAAGCTAACAGTCAGGAAGCTATTTGAACAAGGAGTAGCTCGTTTAAAGAGCCATAGCATAGAAAATCCTGAAGTAGATACCAAGTGGTTATTGCTTGATTATCTAAACTTGACAAATATCGATTATATACTAGGACAAAATAAAGAAGTAGAAGAAGAAATTGTTAAGGGGTTCACAGCTCTGATAGAACGTAGAGCATCTGGTGAGCCTGTACAATATATATGTGGTTATCAAGAATTCATGGGATTAACGTTTAATGTTAATCCTAATGTTTTGATTCCAAGACAAGATACAGAAGTTTTAGTTGAATTAATTTTAAATAATAATGTAATTGATTCAGGTAATCTTTTAGATATTGGTACTGGTTCAGGTTGCATCAGTATAAGCTTGTTGGAGAATCTTAAAGCTTGGACTGGGGTAGCCATTGATATCTCTGAAGGTGCGTTAAATACTGCAAGATTAAATGCTAAGGAAATAGATGTTAACGATAGATTGACATTTATTCAAAGTGATTTATTTGAAAAATTAGAGGAAAAGGATTATAATAAGTTTGATATTATAGTATCCAATCCGCCCTATATACCAAGAGCAGATATTGAAACGCTAATGCAAGAAGTCCATGACCACGAGCCTCATTCAGCTTTAGATGGTGGTGAAGACGGTTTAGATTTCTATCGTAAAATTACGAAAGAAGCAAAAAAATTTCTTAATAAGGGTGGTTATCTCTATTATGAGATAGGCATTCATCAAAGTAAGGATATTAAAAATATATTTGAAGAAAACGGTTATAGCAGTATTCAAGTGGTAAAGGACTTAGCTGGTATAGCCAGAGTTGTTTATGGAAAGTTAGAGGTGAAATAAGATGTTTGATAAGCTTGAAGATCTGGTTATTCGATTTAATGAAGTATCAGAGAAAATCAGTGACCCTGAAATTATCAGTAATCAAAGTCAATGGCAAAAGCTTATGAAAGAGCACAGTAATTTAACGCCAATCGTTAATAAGTATAAAGAATATAAGCAAACGAAAGAGACCATTGAAGAAAGTTTAATGATACTCGAAGAAGAAGACGATGAAGAGTTAAAGTTAATGGCGAAAGAAGAGCTTGCTGAAGCAAAAGCTCAAATTGGTGGACTGGAAAATGAAATGAAGTTATTACTAGTTCCAAAGGATCCTAACGATGATAAAGATGTATTTGTTGAGATTCGAGGTGGTGCAGGTGGTGATGAGGCTGCTTTATTCGCTGCTGACTTATTTAGAATGTATAATCGTTTTGCAGAAAGAAATAGATGGAAAGTTGAAATCATGAATACAAACGAAAATGGTGTAGGTGGTTATAAAGAAATTATCTTTATGATTAAAGGTCAAGGAGCCTATTCAAGATTAAAGTTTGAAAGTGGTGTTCATCGTGTGCAAAGAATCCCAACCACTGAATCAGGTGGGCGTATTCATACATCAACTGTAACAGTTGCAGTATTACCTGAGGCTGATGATGTTGATGTTGAAATTAATCCAAATGATGTACGTGTTGATGTATTTAGATCATCAGGTAATGGTGGGCAAAGTGTTAACACAACTGACTCAGCAGTACGATTAACACATTTACCTACAGGTTTAGTTGTATCTTGTCAAGATGAAAAATCCCAGCTTAAAAATAAAGATAAAGCTTTTAAAGTATTAAGAGCTCGTTTATTTGAAATTGAACAGGCTAAGCAACAAGCAGAATTATCTGCTAACCGTAAGAGTCAAGTAGGGACTGGTGATCGTTCTGAGAAGATTAGAACTTATAATTTCCCTCAAGGAAGGGTAACAGATCACAGAATTAAGTTGACATTACACCGTTTAGATGGTATTTTAGATGGAGACATCAACGAAATAATTGATTCATTGATCACAGCTGATCAAACTGAAAAACTTAAAAGTATCGAGTAGTCTTTATATCCACCACCCGATTAGGGTGGTGGTTAAATAGTTAAGAATAAAACATAAATAAAAGGAAGGTAAAACGTTTTCTTAACGAAACAAGCTTGAAAGGAAGATGTACCTTAGCTGCTTTTGTTTATTTATGTTTTTATAAATCCTTATCCAAGTATGGATGGGGGAGTATTATTTATATGACCTTGGTGTATAACACCATGAGTGACTAATAATTAGAGGGGAGAGATAAAATTATGGAAGTCTTTCATGCACTAGGCGTTGCAGAAGATAATATTTTCCTACTAGAAATTTCAGTATTACTTTTAGCAGCATTTATTGGAGGTAAGCTAACAGCCAAGTTGAATATGCCAGAAGTTTTAGGGCAAATCTTGATGGGAATTATTATTGGACCAACAGTACTAGGGCTTATTGATGGAGAAACTGAATTTATTAGTAGTATGGCAGAAGTTGGCGTATTACTTCTCATGTTTTTAGCTGGTTTAGAAACCAATTTAAAAGAATTGAAAGCATCAGGTAAAGGAGCGTCTTTTGTGGCGTTAGGGGGTATGCTTCTTCCGTTATTGTTAGGAACCCTGATACCGTTTATGTTCTTTAAGAATTATTTACCTAATGGAACAAATGATCAGCAGTTTATGTATGCGCTTTACATTGGTACTATATTAACAGCTACATCTGTAAGTATCGCTGTATCCGTTTTAAGAGACATGGGACAAATTGCTAGTAAACAGGGGATATCCATTCTTGGGGGAGCAATTATTGACGATGTATTAGGTATTATTCTGTTAGCTGTTGTAACAGGGATAATAGACCCAAGTGGAAGTGATTCTGTGGGTAAATTAATATTTCGTATGATCATCTTCTTTGTTGTAGCAATCGTTGCAGGTACGATTATATCAAAGGTGATTAACCGATATGCATCTCATTATGCATGGTCTGATAAATTCATTCCTATAGCTATCATTATTTGTTTTCTTTTTGCATTTTCATCAGAAGTATTTAAGGTTGCAGCCATTACAGGAGCATATATAGCAGGAGTAATCTTTTCAACAACACCATTTAGGCATAAGATTGAAAGGCGAATTCAATATATTGGATTTTCATTGTTTACGCCAATTTTCTTTGTAAGTATCGGGCTTAAAGCCAATATTACCTCTGAAGTTTTTGGATATATTGGGTATGCTATGATCATTGTCCTTATTGCCATTATTGGCAAGATAGTAGGATGTGGACTAGGTGCTAGAGCCACCGGTTTTACTACGAAACAATCGCTACAAATTGGAGTTGGTATGATTGCCAGAGCTGAGGTTGCTTTAATCGTTGCAACAGAAGGAATAACAAGAGGAATAATAACAGATCAAACTTTTACAAGTATTGTATTACTTGTTGTGATTTCCACCATCGTAACACCACCATTATTAAAAATGCTCTTTTCTAAAGAGAAACCAGTATGCGAGATAGGTAATCAACACAACATCAGTGGCTAAAGGATGGCATTTTTTAATGACAAGAGTAACAGAATAGTGTAATATTAAAGTAAGATTAATATGAATTAAAGTTAAGTAGCATGAGCTGCTTATTACTCATAAATGTCTTTAGTTGAGGAGTGGTAAGATTGTATGTATTATTCATTGTTTTAAATGAGAGAGAGTACCTATCGGAAGTGTTATTTAAAATGAATCAATTAGGAATTAGAGGAGCAACAGTGATAGATTCTATGGGGGCTAAAGCTGTCAATCAAAAGAGGACATCTATTCCTATTTTAAGTAGTATGATGCAGTCACTAGAAGGTGATACTCAATTTAACAATACTATTTTCTCCGTTATTGAGAGAGAAGAGCAAGTTGAAAGAGTTATGGAACATATAGAAAAGATTCTTGGTGGTGATATGAAGCGTCCAAATAAAGGAATCATGTTTGTTCTACCTGTTACTCATATGCGCGGTGGGGAGTTACATCGACATATTGAGAGTAGGGAGAATAAAAAAGTCATCGCTCAAGAAATAGAGAGTGAATATTATTAGAAATGGGGGCTGCTTATGGTAGAGCAAAGATACATGCTGTTTATTGTTCTTAATCGTGTAAAGAAAACGAAATCCATTATTAAGCGTTTGAAAGAAATAGGTATTGATCGTTTTACACTGATGAACACATTTGGCTCCTATAATCTCTGTGGGAAAGGACAAGGATATGAACCTATTATTGCAGGTAGTTATAAAAGTTCTATGTCCCACATCAAACGTAATTATAATAAAACATTTTTCATCGCTCTTAATTCTGAAGAAGAAGCTCAGAGAGTGATGGATGAGATAGAGGTAATCTTACACATGGATTCTCATAAGCCAGGTGATGGGATCATGTTTACAGTACCAGTACTAACAACAAAAGGTGTTCGAGAACAAGTTGTTGAATAAAGATATTATGTGAATACGTTAAAGACCCATGAATACGCTATCATGGGTCTTTTATATGTGTGCTTTAAGGATTTATATAGGACATAGTGAGTTTCATGATTTCGTCTATATGCCCAGAGTCATGAGAATATTTGCTAGATCCGACCTTTTTATTGTTTTCATCAAAATAAGAACCTGATATATGATTAACGTCACTAGAAGTGGCCAAATAGGTATAGGTTTTAGCCATTTCCTCAGGTGTTAAAGAGAATTTACTTTTTAAGCTATAGATTTTTTTATAGAACGCTGACAAGTTAGCATAGCGATTAATATCAACCTGAACTGCAGTGACCCGTATACTATTAACTGTGACTGGTGTATTCTTTAATTGTTTAGCTAACCAATAGGTATACATAACTTGTGCTAATTTAGATTGATAATAAGCTTTTGTTAAATTGAATTTGCGCTTCTTAAATTCAGGATCATTTAAATCTACTTTAAGTCCAGGCATGGAGAGCAGTCCTTTAGACGAAACTGTTAAAATACGTCCCTGAGAACTCGCTTTAATAGCATCTAAGAGTAGAAGTGTTAAATAAACAGGACCAATATGGTTGGTTGCCCAAATGGTCTCTATACCTTCTGAAGAATAACGAGGACTTTTTTGAGTGATATCAAAAATAGCAGCATTATGAATGAGAACATCGATAACAGGATATTTTTGAAGGACTTCCTCAGCAAAATCCTTAATGGATGATTTCAAAGATAAATCCAAAAGCATAAGTTCAATGGCATGACTCTTGCTAATCCTTTTAATATCCTCTAAAGCCGTAATTCCACGCTCTTTATTACGACAAGCGATAATGACATGATAACCTTCTCTAGCTATCTGAATTGCTGCTTCTTTACCAATTCCTGAGTTAGCTCCTGTAATAATACATACTTTTCTATCCACTTAAATCACCTTCCTAAAATGAAATGTGACACATGTGTCATATATGTATATTAGCATAAACCTTAAGTCAATTCAAGGTATTGTTTGTGACTAATTTGTATAATGATTCCAAACAACAATGACGTATGAAGAGCTGTCCAATTTTGAAATATTAATAGCATTATTAATGTTTACTCCCATTTCAAAAAAATCATAGCTGTCTAGATGATCAATATAATACATGGTGTAGGATTCATTGTTTTCATCTATGAAGGTGATGATCTCTTCATCTTTTAGGCGATTAACGTACTCTTCATAACATAAATTTTGCATATAAATATATTCAGCTGTTGGCTGCCCTAAGTATCTAAAATGCCATGGTTCGTAGGCAATACTAGTAATATTCTCTTTGCCTTTTGGATACCTTAGTAATAGACCATACTTGTAACAGTTTTCGTATAGCCATTGAAAGGAAGGAATATCTTCAAGGCGATTATAGCTTCTATATAAATCAGTTGATGAAATATCCACGGCAAGCCCTAATTGATGTTCACTGTAACCAGCCATGGCAACATATTGGTCAGTATGTGCTAAAGCAGTTTCATAATCATAGAGCTTCAAATTGGCTGCCAAACGGTTGTTATAAAGAGCTTCTTGTGAATGATAGTCCCTGTAAGCGCTGTTAATTATGAGATCATCATAACCTAAGTTCTTTGCGTCAATAAATAGTTGTTCTAGAGAATTCAAGCAAGCAGGATTGACGTATTCCTCTGATTTACTCCTAATGGACATATCAGACGTTATCGCAAGCATATCCATAGAATTAATATCAACTCTAATAGGATTCATAGTATTAACTAAAAGTAATTCATCAAATTCATCTTGTTGAATTGTTTCAAAGACTAATAGATTATATGATTCTGCAGTGCTTTGATAATCCTGGGATATGATAGGTTGTACATCTTCGGTCTCTGAAAGGTTAGAAAAAAGAGTTTGATGCTCCGTAATAGTAAATGTTGTGGCGGATATTAAGATGTACACAATCAAAAGGTGCAGGTGGAAGTTTTTCATCGATGTCACTCCTCACAAAAACTTGTCTCCATGAATTGTATGAGGTATTCAGCTAAGATATGATAGAAAAGATAGTATTGCATAAGTGTACTATATATTTAGTACATATGTATGCGTGATGTTCTTGACATAAAGACACTCATCATATATAGTATAAGTAACTATTAATGAATATTGAGCTTGAGGTTCAAAATTTGAACTAAGTTTGATAAATTTAGCTTGATTCATTATTGAATCATCAACATATATTTGAATGATATGGGAGGAATTTTGATGACGCAAAAAAAAATGAAAGCATTAGTCAAAAAATTCAGAAAACCAGGATTGTGGTTAGAGGATGTACTTGTTCCAGAAATAGGAATTAATGATGTGCTCATAAAAATTCATAAAACATCTATCTGTGGTACTGATGTTCACATATACAAATGGGATGATTGGGCTCAGCAAACCATTCCTACACCAATGACCGTTGGACATGAGTTTGTGGGAACTGTAGAAGCTATGGGAAGTAATGTAAAAGACTATAAGATTGGTGATATGGTTTCAGGAGAAGGACATCTTGTTTGTGGACGCTGTCGTAACTGTCTTGCAGGACGTCGTCATTTATGTGCTCATACAATGGGCATCGGAGTAAATCGACCTGGAGCATTTGCTGAGTATCTTGCGATTCCTGTCACTAATGTATGGCATTGTGATCCTAAAATTCCGATGGAAGTGTTGAGCTGTTTCGACCCATTTGGTAATGCAGTACATACTGCTTTATCCTTTGATTTATTGGGAGAGGATGTACTCATTACAGGTGCAGGACCCATCGGTATTATGGCTACCGCAGTAGCAAAGCATGCTGGTGCTCGTCATATCGTTGTTACAGATTTAAATGATTACCGCTTAGATTTAGCTAAAAAAATGGGTGCTTCTGTAGCTGTTAATGTATCAAAGAGCTCCATTAATGATGCCATGAAAGAATTAGATATGAAAGAAGGTTTTGATGTTGGTCTTGAGATGTCAGGTAATGCAAGAGCTTTCAACGATATGCTTTCTGCTATGGCGCATGGTGGTAAGATTGCTATGCTAGGAATACAAGGCCCTGATACAACCATTGATTGGAATACAGTTGTATTTAATGGATTGACCATTAAAGGAATTTATGGTCGTGAAATGTATGAAACATGGTATAAAATGACATCAATGATTCAGACAGGTCTTGATATTGCACCTGTTATAACACATAAATTTCATTACACAGAATTTGAAAAAGGTTTTGAAATCATGTCATCAGGTCAATCTGGTAAAGTAGTTTTAGAATGGTTATAAGGAGGAGATAAGATGTTTGATCAATCTAGAGCAATCTATTTAAATACGTTAGAAGAAATTAAAGAAAGTGGTTTATATAAGAACGAAAGAATTATTACTACGCCACAGTCAGGAAGAATTGATACGACAACGACACCTGGTGTTTTAAATATGTGTGCTAATAATTATTTAGGACTTTGTGATCATCCAGAAGTCATTAAGGCTGCCAAAGACAGTTATGATCGATGGGGATATGGCCTATCTTCAGTAAGATTTATTTGTGGAACTCAAGAAATTCATAAAGAACTTGAAGATAAGATTTCTGAATTCTTAGGGATGGAAGATACGATTCTATATTCATCATGTTTTGATGCTAATGGTGGGTTATTTGAAACTATTTTAACTGCTGATGATGCCATTATCAGTGATGAACTTAATCATGCGTCCATTATTGATGGGGTACGATTAAGCAAAGCAAAAAGATTCCGTTATAAAAATAATGATATGGCTGACTTAGAAGCTAAATTGAAGGAAGCCGACGAAGCAGGAGCTCGAATAAAGTTAATTGCAACTGATGGTGTTTTCTCAATGGATGGGATTATTGCTAATTTAGAAGGTATCTGTGATTTAGCTGATCAATACGGTGCTATGGTTATGGTAGATGACAGCCATGCTGTTGGCTTTGTTGGTGAAAAGGGTCGTGGTACACATGAACATTGTCATGTGATGGAGCGTGTTGATATTATTACAGGTACATTAGGTAAGGCATTAGGGGGAGCAAGTGGTGGTTACACAAGTGGGCGTAAAGAAATCATTGATTTATTACGTCAACGCTCTAGACCTTATTTATTCTCAAATACATTATCGCCAGCTATCTCAGCTACCTCTATTAGAATCTTAGATATGTTAATGGAATCTACAGAGTATAGAGATCGTTTAGAAGAGAATACCCGTTATTTTAGAGAAAATATGAGAGATGCTGGATTTGATATACCAGATGGTGAGCATGCCATTGTTCCAATCATGTTATATGATGCAGTAGTTGCATCTAAAATGGCTGACAAGATGCTCGAAAAAGGCGTTTATGTTATAGGATTCTTCTATCCAGTTGTACCAAAAGGAAAAGCAAGAATTCGAACTCAAATTTCTGCTGTGCATACGAAAGAAGATTTGGACTTTGCCATTAAAGCATTTAAAGAAGCAAAAGAAGAATTAGGAATATAAGTTTTAGCTACAAAGAAAGTGATGACGTAAAAGAGGCACATGAAGTTCTGTATATAACAGACTATCATGTGCCTTTAATAGGTTAAACTTAAACAGCTATTTCAAATTCAGAAAGAGCATTTTCTAAGATGGCTGGATCATATAAGTGAATACCGTGAATACCGACTTCGGCAGCACCTTCTATATTTGCCAGTGTATCATCAATAAATAATGTTTCCTCAGCCTTTAGGTCAAATGTCACAAGTAAGGTCTCGTAAATTCCACGATCAGGTTTAACTTGCTTTACATAAGCTGAGATTATGCGGCCATCAAAAGCTTTAAAGAAATTAAAGCGGCTAGTAACATAATCGTATGATTCCACATGAAAATTGGATAATATGTATAGATTATAGCCTTGTTCTTTAAGATCATATAAAATCTTCTCAGATGATTCTATGACATTAAACATTTCATTGAAATCATGCAAACAACTGTTAATAACTTCTCTTAAGTCAGGATAAGTACTGGAAATCTTCTGAACAACTTCATCGACTGACATGGTACCACGATCTAGTTCAATCCATAAAGGATTCTTGAAAACGTTTTCTAATAAGAAATCCTTATGTGGAGCTAGATCAGCTTTACTCTCTATAAAGCCTTCTGGATCAAAGGTTAGTAAAACTCGTCCTAAATCAAAAATAATATTTTTTATCATTGCTATCACCTCCTAGCTTATTATACCAAAAAATTGTAGAAAATTATAGTGAGAAATGGGTGAAATTAAAAGATAATGTAACTATAGAGAGTCAAGCCTATAAAGGGTTCTATTGCGCTGGCTGGAAAGTCGTCCATGTCTTAGACAGCCAGGTTCGCCATCCATGGCTCACTACTCCATAGAACCCCCTATAGGCTTTCTGTATAGGCTAGGGGAGTATGCTTTTTTAAAGAGTTATTCAGAGCTAACATAAACACTATGAGTGTAATTAAGAGAAGATGATATGATAGCTCTTATTTGGCTCAGTATTCAATGTGATGATTTGACCTTCTTGCTGATAATCAACTTCATCATCCTTATTGTAGATTTTGATTATTTCATTTGAATCCGTGTAGAAGCTTAATTTTTCGCCACATAAGGAGATTATCTTGGCTTCACTTAGTTGGTTATTATCCCATCCCATGGCTACCTCAAAACCACCTCTGGCACGTAGACCTTTGATGGTGCCTTTTGGCCATACTTTTGGTAGGGCAGGGATAAAGCGTATAAAACCTTCGTGACTTTGAAGTAAGGCTTCGGTGATTCCAGCTATGGCACCGTAGTTACCATCAGCTTGCATGGGGGGGTGAGCGTCCATCATGTTGGTATAGATGGAATGGCTCATCAGTGTTGATAGAGATTGATGTACACCATCAGTACTTAATAATCTAGCATAGAGATTAATGATCCATGCACAACTCCAGCCAGTGTAACCACCGCCATGTTCTAATCGTCTTTCTATACTTTTTTTACAAGCATCAGAAAGTTCTGGGGTACTGAGTGGTGTTATGCTTTTACCTGGATACAGAGCAAATAAATGAGACTGGTGGCGATGTCCTGGCTCAAACTCTTCAAAATCATGATACCACTCTTGAAGTTGTCCGTGCTGACCAATTTGATAGTCGGGTAAACGATTAAGAGCATCAATTAATTGATTTCTTAATTCTATATCTAAATCTAGGATTTCACTGGATGCAATAACGTTTCCAAATAAATCTTTAAACATAGCTATATCCATTGTAGTAGAGCGACTTACAGCACATTGATTGCCATTTGAGGTAAAAAATTGATTCTCAGGTGATGTTGAAGGTGAACTCATGAATGTTCCGTCTTCATCTTCTTCTAACCAGTCAAGACAGAAAAGAGCTGCATCTTTCATAATAGGGTAAGCGATTTCTTTTAGGAAGGACTGATCTCTTGTGAAATCATAACGTTCCCATAGATGCTGACATAACCATACGCCACTGAATGGCCAGAAAGCATGACGTGCTTTACCTGGTTTAGGGTTCTTCTCACCTGTAGCAATGGTATTACGCCAAATGTCAAGGTTGTGATGAGCCGCCCAGCCACGACAGCCGTAACTGTCGGCTGTTAAACGTCCAGTTTCTGAAATCTCCTTGAGTAAATCAAATAGTGGTGAATGGCATTCGGATAAATTACAGCTTTCTGCTGTCCAATAGTTCATTTGAACATTGATATTTACAGTTAAATTGCTACTCCAATAAGGACGAAGGTCCTTATTCCATTTGCCTTGAAGAGTCAGTGGCTGTGTACCAGGTCTTGAACCAGAAATAACCATATACCGGCCAAAGTCAAAGAGTAGTTTAAAGAGATATTCATCCTGTTCACCATTTTTATAGTTTTTGATTCGAATATCTGTAGGAATATCGTCTTTTGCATCAATATCCAATTGAAAATTAACCCGATTATAAAGAGTATGGTAGTCTCTCACATGGCGACTTAATATTTCTTCATAAGTTAGGTTATGAATATTATCCAATTTTGAAGAGCATTCAGCTGATGGATCTTTACCCTCATGACGAGGGTCTTTATTATAACCGTTGTAGCTGGTAGCACTGGTAATATAGTAAACGATTACTGTTGCATCTAGAACAGTTAACTCTTCGCCTCTTGTGATGATTTGACCATCAGTTTCAACTTGTATTTGTAATTCAAAAGACATTGCTTTATCCCAGTTGATTGAAGGTGTAATGTTTGCATATTCTGGTTCAATATGAAGAGGGGCATGTCCTTTAAAAACATAGCGATTATCGTTAACAGTAACTTGATCTTTTAGTAAGCTTGCCAAATGTATTCCCACATTCAACTTAGCTTCTGTAGCAGTATATTTAATGGCCATGATGTCGTCTTTACCTGAAATAAAATACTCTCTTTTATACAGGCAATTTTTTATTCGATAGCTAGTCTCTAATCGTGCATCATCTATATGTAGCTGACGTTGATAAGTCTCTACATCACCAGCAGTATCATAATGGTGTAATTGTAATTCACCAAGACTGATATAAGATTGATTCCATGCACCAAGCATATGATCTTCGACAATTTTTTGTGCTTTAAGATACTCACCTTGTTTGAGTAGTAATCTTACCTCTTTTAGTTTGTCAGTTAAATCCTTCTCAGTTGGTTGAAAAGGTATTCCTGACCATAAAGTATCATCATTTAATTGAATACGGTCAATCTCCTCACCGCTGTATACCATAGCAGCCATATGACCATTACCTAGTGGAAGGGCTTCGTTCCAGTTTTTAGCAGATTGTCTGTACCATAACCTTGAAGTTTGCATAGTTGCCTCCTTATAATTATCATTAAATAGTTAATGGCTACATTATAAAGCATCATAAATGAATAGTAAAGGTGATATAGTTAGAAGTACAGTGGACAATGGTAAATTCTCTTTGATAAAAAGTGGTAATTGTATTACAATTAAGGTTAAGATATGAATGATTACGAGGAGAGA
Organism: Vallitalea okinawensis; assembly: GCF_002964605.1. Lineage (NCBI taxonomy): Bacteria > Bacillati > Bacillota > Clostridia > Lachnospirales > Vallitaleaceae > Vallitalea > Vallitalea okinawensis. Next base: position 317,199 of record NZ_PQDH01000001.1, on the reverse strand, counting down.
TGAGATGAACACATTTACACTTAAGATGATAGCTATCATAACAATGCTGATTGATCATGTAGGTGCAATCTTATTTCCGGAAATCTTATTGTTTAGGTTTATTGGGAGAATTGCATTTCCGATTTTTGCTTGGTTGATTGCTAATGGTTATTTTCATACTAAGGATGTTAAAAAATACATGCTTAGATTAGGCGTATTTGCTTTTATAGCAGAACCCTTTTTTGATTATGGCATCTTTGGGACATGGGTAGATTTCAGCCACCAAAATGTACTGTTTACACTATTGATTGGTCTTCTAGCAATTTATTTATTTGATCAATTGAGAGTAGACAAACCTGTATGGGCATATATTTCACTTATTCTTATGATGGTTGCTGGAGAAACAATACTGTCTGATTATGGAGCCTATGGTATTATAACCATGTTCTTATTCTACTATTTTTTTGAGGATAAAAAGAAAATGGCTTTAGCACTTTTACTTTTGAATGTTGGTAGAAATCTTTTAATCTACACCGAATATCCTATTAGCTTTATTAACAGTCTACAGTTTTTTTGCGTGTTAGCATTACCACTCATATTGCTGTATAATAAAAAGGCCGGTCCAAAAGCTAAATATTTCTTCTATATTTTTTATCCCTTGCACCTTCTGATTATTAGGATAATAGCAGAGTACAACATATTTTAAGTAATCCCTCAATATATTATTAGTAAGAGAAATATATTGAGGGATTATCTATGGGGAAAAATAATTTGAGTATAGCAACTATTTTAGCCTATTTCTTAATGATTTTTATTAACTGGTATGCTGAGAGTTTACCTATTAATGGTGTCACTATGGCTGAAGTGTCAGCTTCTGTGAGCACATTATTTACGCCACCTGGTTATGTTTTTTCTATTTGGCTTATTATTTATTTACTTTTATTCATCTTTGTCATTTATCAATTCTTACCTTCACAGAGATGTAAAAGTTATTATCGACAGATTCGTTTACCATTTATTATTACTTGTCTGTTAAACAGTATTTGGGTGATTTTATTCCATCACTTTTTATTTACATGGAACCTTCTCACTATTATTGGCTTAATGATTTACTTAAGTATCATCTATGTTGTGTTGAATAAGCATAAATGCAATTTTAATGGAAAAGAAGAGCTTTTTGTTTATTTTCCATTCTCTATCTACTTTGCATGGACTACAATTGCCGTTATAGCTAATGTATCTATTGTATTGGTAGCTAATGGGTGGGGCGGATGGGGAATAAGCCCCGTCATATGGACAATGATAGTAATTCTCTTAGGACTTGGGTTAATTATATATATAGCCAATAAGTTCAGAGATCCCTACGTACTATTGGTTTATCTATGGGCTTATTTAGGCTTAGTTTATAAGTATTTATACACATCTTACAAAGGTCCTCTTATAGTAACTTTATTTGCATGTATGGTTCTAATGATCAATTTAATTTATATCGTTCAAAAAGAGTAAAATTGATTATTAAATTAGCCCTCATTCTTGGAATGAGGGTTATTAACGTTAATCAATACTTTTTTTATTAAATGCAAAAATGATAACAACTGGCCAAAAAACTGTGGTTATTAAATGCCCAAGAATAGCTTGAACAATAACGATTATTTTTGTGAGTTGACTATAATCCCGAGGGGTTATATCGCCAAATCCAATAGTGAAAAAAGTCGTTGCACTGAAATAAATTGCATCTAACATGTTATTGAAAGTATTAATACCTTCATTGAATATACCACCTAGGCTGGCGTATAACAGCGCAAAGATAAATAATAAGTTGTACAGTAATAATATATACAATATGAAGATACCGGCTGTTTTGATGACCACCTGTTTTTTGTTGACACTAATTAGAAATGATAAAAAGCCTTTATTGAGTGTATTCATCTTTCTTAATTTTAATAAGTCATTTGATAAGGGTTTTTTATCACGTATATCACTGGCCAAAATAAATAAATTAATGATGGTTATGACAAAAACATATACAATGAGTATTATAATTGAATTAGCTGAAGCTTGATTAATATTGAGATAATTATTCATAAGTAAGTATGGTAAATATACCAAGAAGGTACTATTAAATAAAAAGCCTAGTGTAAAATATTTCCACGAAAAAAATAATAAAGATGTCTCAATAATAATAGTAAGGATCATAATAATAGTATTATTATAAAGGGTTAAGACTAATGGGTTATATAGGATCACAACAAGAAGACACCATAGAATAATTAATTTAAATTTCATAGTATGATGACAAAGGACCGAAATCCTTTGCCATTTCTCCTTTAATTATAATTCACTTGAGTACTTCGTTAGGTTTTCATTGATTTTATCGTATAAGTCCAATTGACAATGGTGTTCTTTGAAGTTTTGACAATTTAAACAAGAACAATCTGCAGCTGAGTCACTAGTACCATTAGTCATACCTGAACTATAAGGTGAGTATTGACTACAATTATTTGCAACTTGAGCGAAATTATACATTTGATCCATAGAAAAGCCCCTTTCATATGATTAACTTATCCACTACACTATAAGTCCAATTAATATTTTAAACTTATTAAACAAGAAAAAGATTGAACTGTCCACCGTTAATAGTAAACTTATGTTCAATATTTATTATTTGTAGTAACTTCTCATTATATATGAGGAAAGAATTTTCATTATAACCATATGAAAAGAGGAATTTGTTCATTATTCAGGATATACTAAATTTTCATCACCTAGATTTTGAAGTAGTTCCAAATATTTTTGAGCTTCGTATTTAGCCATTGGCAGATTCATATCTAAATAATTACCACAATCTCTTGCTGAACCGCCAGGAATTTCTCCTTCAAAGGATGCCGCAAAATCAAAGAGTTCTGTAACGATAGATAATATATCTTTGGATTCTAAATTGCCTTTAAAAATAACGTAAAAACCAGTTCGACATCCCATTGGACCGAAATAAACAGTTTTCTCATCATATTCTGGGTGGTTTCTTAAAAATGTGGCTCCTAAATGTTCAAGAGTATGAATCTCAGCCGTATTGAGTACTGGCTCACGATTAGGTTCTTTCATTCTTAAATCAAATGTTGTAAGAACTTGGTCACCAACAACGTCTTTACGTGACAGATATACACCACGAAGTAAATCTATATGATTAACTGTAAAACTAGCAATTTTTTTCATACTTTGACCTCCATATCAACTATTTATGCCATAATTATATAAGACTATGCATCAAAGTTCAATAGTTTATTAACCCATTCTACTATTGTGTAAGAAATTAGAAAAAATATTGACAATAAAAGTAAGACCTTGTATAATAATTTTAATTCAATTACTTTGAGAATCAAAATAATATGGAGGCGTAAAATGGACTTATTAAAAGATAAAAAGATTGTCATTATGGGTGTATCCAACAAGTGGAGTATAGCATGGGGATGTGCACAGGTAATGAAAAGTTATGGTGCACAAATTATCTATACATATCAGAATGAAAGAATCAAAGATAAATTGCAAAAGATGATTGGTGAAGAAGGAATATTGATTCCTTGTGATGTAACAAAAGATGAGGAAATTGAGGCTGCCTTTAATCATATAAAAGATGAAGTGGGAACTATTGATGGTGTTATTCATTCAATTGCCTATGCCAAACAAGAAGATCTATATACATCTGTTGTCAATACCAGTAGAGAAGGTTATGCCTTGGCGCAAGACATAAGTGCCTATTCATTAATAGCTGTAACTCGATGTGCATCTGAATTGATGACCAATGGCGGAAGTATTGTTACAATGTCCTACATTGGTTCGCAAAAAGCTGTAACGAATTATAATGTAATGGGTATGGCAAAGGCTGCTTTAGAAAGTTCAGTTAGGTATCTAGCAAGTGATTTAGGAAGTAAGGATATTCGCGTTAATGCTATATCAGCTGGTCCAATTAAAACTGCTGCAGCTAAAGGTATTAAAGATTTCAGTACTCTTATTAAATCAGCAACAGAAAAAACACCATTAAGAAGAACTGTGACAAAAGAAGAAGTCGGTAATGTTGCAGCTTTCTTAAGCAGTGAATTATCATCAGGAATAACAGGGGAAATAATTTATGTAGATGGTGGATTGAATATTGTCTTATAAGTAAAGAGAAACCCAGAAATAATTATGATTTCTGGGTTTTATATTAAAATTTCAGAAAGTTATTGACATTTAATTTGAAATTGATTACAATAGGCATAATAAATTTATAAAATAAAAGCTGTGAAGAGAAGAGTAGTTAAGAAACATGATTTTACAGAGAACTCCGGGTGCTGAGAAGGAGTAAGGATTGTCTTAATGAAAAAAGCCTTGGAGCTTCGTATGGAACTAAATCATTTAGGGATATTACGACGGGTTCTCCCGTTACAGAGATAGAGTATAAGCATTAATTTGCCGTACTTGAAGAGGCTGATATGGTGACATATGAGCAAACTGAGGTGGTACCACGAAGTTAGTAACTCTCGTCCTCAAGATGAATAATCTTGGGGGTGGGAGTTTTTTTAGTGCAAAAATTTTAGAAGTTAATCTGTTATTCAATAAAGATAAATTGATTTTAAAGGAGTGATATGATGCATTGGGCAAATAGAGTAGCTAATGAATTGATTATGCAATACCCGGATAAAGATGAGTTTGTATGTGCCTCAGGAATTAGTCCTTCTGGATCAGTCCATATAGGTAATTTTCGAGAGGTGGTAACCACTTATTTTATTGTTAAAGCGTTGCAAATGCAAGGCAAGAAGGCAAGATTCCTTTTTTCATGGGATGATTTTGATCGATTTAGAAAAGTACCAGGAAACATTGATCCTTGTTTTAAGCAATACATTGGGATGCCATATTCAGATATTCCAGATCCATATGGATGTCATGATTCCTATGCTGAGCATTTTGAGAAAGAATTTGAGGAATCACTAAAAGAGTTTGATATTGATGCAGAGTTCAGATACCAAAGTAGGGAGTACAAAAGTGGTAGATATAACCCACAAATACTTCATGCTTTGGTTTATCGAAAAGAAATTTACGATATACTGATATCATTCAAAACCCAAAAGCCATCAGAAGATGAACGGAATAGTTTCTATCCCATTACACTTTACTGTGAGATGTGTAATAAAGATGATACTCATATATTAAATTTTAATAGTGAGACAAGAGAAATTGAATATAGATGTCAATGTGGGCAACATGGTATACAACCTATAATGGAGGCAAGTAATATTAAGTTAAATTGGAAAATTGATTGGCCAATGCGCTGGATGGTTGAAAAAGTTACTTTTGAACCTGGTGGCAGGGACCATTCTTCAGATGCTGGAAGTTTTCAAGTCTCAACTGAGATTGCAAAGGAAATTTTTAATTATTCTCCACCAGAATTTATAGCATATGATTTTATCGGTATAAAAGGGTGTCAAGGCAAGATGTCAAGTTCCACGGGAAATATTATAACACCAAAGGAGTTACTAAAAACTTATTTGCCAGACATAATCTTATTTATGTTCTCAAAATACAAGCCTGCTGCAGCTTTTAATATTGGACTTGATGAGGATGTTATAAGAAACTATACAGAGTATGAACGACTAAAGGCAAGATATGGGAATCATACATTAGAGGATGAAGAATTATGCTATTCTATGATTCTGTCTAACACGAGTACTCATATAGGACCAGTACCAAAGTTTAACCAAATAGCAGGTATACTGCCACTCATTAATTTTGATATACTGCTACTCCAAAAAGTATTGACTAAAATTGGAGAAGAATACGACTTCAATGCACTAAAATCAATTAGTGATAGGGCAGAGTATTGGATTAGAAATTGGTTTCCAATAAAAATGCATAGTTGGGTAAATGAAAAGAACCTATCATATTACGCAACACTAAATGATCTTCAGAGAAAATGGTTAAGGGATTTTTGTTCCCTCATTCGCCATAGTTGGGATATAGAGGGTGAGCAACTCATGCCCATGATTTACGGAATATGCCATCATGAAGAAAAAAGGGTTATGCGTTCAAATCAAAAACTATTATTTCAAACCATATATATGTTAATGCTTAATAGTAGGAGTGGACCTCCTATTAATCTATTGATTGAAGCTGCGGGAATAGAGAAAACCTTAGAGTTATTAGATTTTACTCACTAATATTTTATGTTAAGAGGTCAAGATATTAATCTTGACCTCTTATGTTACTCTTCAAGCATTTTCCTTGAAGTACATAATACTAAATTAATAGCAGCTAGATAAACATCACGTTCTGCTTCAGTAAGTTTATTAAGTTGTTTATGCATATATGCAGTATGTTCCTCATGGAATTTTTCAGCCACAGTATGACCTACTTCTGTCAACTGTAACATACTTTTACGTTTATCCCCAGATGATTGTAACTTCTCGATATATCCTAATTGAATGAGCTTATTTGCAACCGGAGTGAATGAACCTTTTTCAAGTTCCACTTTATGACTGATAACACTCATTGTAGAAGGTCCCTCGAACTTTAAAATCATGAGGGTTCTCGTATGTGTTTTATTAAGATCATTCAGTAAACCAGAAGAAAATTGAAAATGCTTAAAGAAAATATCTGTTACCATAGGGATAAGATTAAGAATACTTTCAAGTGTTTCATCCATCTGTATCAACATTAATCACCTCATTTTTTATGGCAAATATTGCACTAATCTTTCTTTAAATTAACTTAATGGTGTTGACTTGGTTAAAGATATTATAGCAATATGGAAAAAGAAAGTCAATATAGTAAGAAAACTAACATTGACATACGTATATATAACTGTTATAGTTGAAATATGATGAGAAATCTAATTATTAATATAGAGGTGATTTTATGAGTAACACAACTAAGTTAGGACAAGAATCCATAACGAAGCTTTTACTACAATTCTCAATACCAGCTGTTATAGCCAATATGGTTAACGCTATTTATAATATAGTGGATAGAATTTTTATTGGGAACTACGCAGGAGAAAATGCCTTAGCTGGTCTTACAATTGCATTCCCCCTCATGATACTCATCTTTGCTTTTGCTAGTTTAGTTGGTATTGGTGGTGCAGCACTAATATCCATTAAACTTGGGGAGAATGACAATAGAAAGGCTAATCATATTTTTGGTAATACATTAAGCATTGCAGTAATCTTAGGTTTATCTATAACTGTTATAGGCTATCTATCCATGGAAGGATTACTTAGATTACTTGGAGCAGATCTGGTTACACTTCCCTATGCACTCAATTATATGAACATTATTTTGGGAGGGATTATATTTCAGCTTATTTCATTTGCCTTAGCAAGTGCAGCTAGAACAGAAGGACGTCCTAAGTTATCCATGTTAGCAATGATGACATCAGCATTAACGAATATTGCCTTGGATTATATATTTATTAGGATTATGGGTTGGGGAGTTAAAGGGGCAGCCTTGGGGACGATTATTGGGCAGTTTGTTGGATTAATGCTGCTCGTCGGTTATTATGTAAAGGGTAAAAGTGTCCTTAAAATAATCAAAAAAGATTTAGTACCAGAAATTAAAGTGGTTAAAGCTATAGTAAGTATTGGAGCTTCCTCCTTTATTACACCAATTGGTTCCAGTATTGCTATGATGTTGCTTAATGTATCATTAGTCAATTATGGAGGTAATGCTGCCATTACAGCTATGGGAGGTATTAATAGCCTTTACAGTATGTTTATTATGCCTGTGATGGGTATTCAACAGGGGATGCAACCTATTATCGGTTATAATCATGGTGCAAACCTAAAAAATAGAGTAAAAAAAACCCTCATTGTTGGTGTGTCAATGGCAGTAGCATTTTCATCAGTAGTTTTTATATTGTTAGAAGGTTTCCCAACACTATTCATGCAACTTTTTATTGCACCAGAATCATTGACCATGCCCATTGCCACCAAAGGTCTTCGATTATTCATTTTGATGTTACCACTACTTAGTATCAACTTACTTGGCACGGCTTATTTCCAATCTATTGCTCAGGTAAAAAAAGCCTTATTCTTAGGTGCAGCAAGACAGTTCATTTTCTTAATACCTGTAGTACTTTCTTTACCCAAAGTACTAGGGTTAACAGGTGTATGGTTATCCACACCAATAGCAGATGGATTAGCAGTACTTGTAACCATAGTTATGCTGCTGCCAGTATTTAAAGCTAGAGAAAAGGAGCCAAAAGTTCTTCTCGCAAATGATTAATGTTAATCGATTAGAAATAAAAACCAGAGATCTTAGGATTTCTGGTTTTTTCTAATTGAAATTTTATATTACATTAAAAAGGGAGAAGAAATTAGAAATGCTTGAAAATGTATTCTCTGTATCGTTTAAATTCGTTGTTGCTGGCCATAAAAAGTAAATAAATAATACAACAATAAAGATTAAAACAACCCATACCAAAGCTTTAAGAGTAGTATTCATAATAACCTCCATAACAAAATTAGTAGCTATAGTATAACCTGAAAGAAGTTAAGTCATTCAAAGAGAATAAAATCTTTAAGTACAATGTATTCAGTGTCAGATATATATTTTAGGAATTTGCTTTTTCTGGGATTATTGATTATGATAAAGAAGAATGAGTAAATGATGAGGTGAGAGAATGTATAAGATCCTTTTAGTTGAAGATGATGAAAAGTTATGTGATAAATTAGCCAAGCATCTAATAAGATGGGGTTATGAAGTAATAAAAATAAAGAATTTCGAGAAAATAATGGACGAGTTTATTCAAATAAATCCACATCTTGTACTCATGGATATTAACTTACCCTACTTTGATGGTTTTTACTGGTGTTACAAGATACGTGAGTTCTCTAAATGTCCTATACTGTTTTTATCAAGCCGTGATCAAGATATGGATATTATAATGGCTATGAATTCAGGTGGGGATGATTACATCACAAAACCCTTCTCTGTAGAAGTGCTAAGTGCTAAAATAGCTGCAATTCTGAGAAGAACGTATGCCTATACAGATCAGCAAATGCAGACAATGAGCATTGGTAACGCCGTGTTTAACTTAGGCGACCATACATTAAAGATGAATGATATCAAACTTGAATTAACTAAAAATGAGAGCCGTATATTACATACCATGCTTTTAAATAAAGATAAGATTGTTAGTAGAGATAAAATAATGAGAGCTTTGTGGGATGATGATCAATTTGTTAACGACAATACTTTGACTGTTAATATCAATCGCTTGCGAAAGAAACTTGAGGAACTTGGCTTAAAAGACTGTATTAAAACCAAAAAAGGAGAGGGGTATATGATGCAATGAGTATAATGAAATTTATTAAGCAACATTTGTATCGTCTACTATTTGATGGTCTAATACTCAGTTTAATGGATAGTGTTTTAGCTACGAGTGTACCACTAAGTCAAAGCTTGAAAGACATTATGTACCTTAACCTGGTTATTATGTTTACCATCTTGATGAGAGAAACGATACTGTTTAGACGGTGGAAAAATAGCTATGACCAGCTACATCATCAACTCCAAGAAAATGACGTGCATAATAACGTACCTATACTGGGACAATCCGTAGAAGAAGATTTGATTAGAAAAATACATAGATATCATGTAGCTAAAAGTGATTTAAAAGTATTAGAAATCAAAGATAAAATGGATGAAATCAATGATTACATAACGAAATGGACACACGAGATCAAAATGCCCATTACAGTATTAGAGCTTATAGCTTGTGAAGTAGAAAACTTTAGTACTGATAAGGCAAAAGAACTTAGGATAGAAATTGATCGCTTAAGGTATTTAGTGGGACAAGTTCTTCATATCAGTAGAGCCAATAGTTTAAGTGAAGACTTATCCTATCAAGAGGTGCATCTTGATACATTAATTAAAGAAGTTATAAAATCAAATATGAACCTCTTTATACATAGTAACATGGAAATAAGGCTGGGGGATTTGAACCATGAAGTATTAACAGATACAAAATGGCTGACGTATATATGTGAACAGTTATTCAATAATGCCTGTAAATATGGAAAAGAAAATGGTTGGATTGAAATTAATTCATTCAAAAATGAAGAAAAGATTTATTTATCCATAAGAGACAATGGGTTAGGTATTCCTATACAAGATATTGAGCGGGTATGGGATAAAGGCTTTACTGGTGAAAATGGACGCAAAGGTAATCGCTCCACAGGTATGGGACTATATTTGGTCCATAAGATTGCTAATCAACTGGGCCATGAAGTAAGTATTGAGTCTGAGGTTCACAAGGGCACCTGTATCACAATAGAGTTTAGCCAGTTAGTGGATTTGCATGTTACAAAAATGTCACTTTAGAACTGTAGATGTCACGTAAAGCGATGGAACACAGTCTTAGTCTCCACTATAATAAATGAAAGAATAGTTAATATGGGAGGAGGCTTGATGATGAAACCCATCATAGAGAGTAAGAAATTAACAAAAATATATCATAATAAGAGTCTTAAAACGATAGCCTTAGACAGTGTTGATCTAACAGTGAATAAAGGTGAATTTATTGGTATTATGGGACCCTCTGGAGCAGGAAAAACTACATTACTCAATTTAGTTGCATCTATTGACCAGCCTACATCAGGGAAAGTGGTTTTCAAAGGTGAAGATATTAGTTGTTTGAATAATAAAGCTCTAGCCAGCTTTAGAAGAGATCACATTGGTTTCTTGTTTCAGGACTTTAACTTATTGCATAACATGACCATTAAAGACAATATTGCATTACCACTATCGCTACAAGATGTTCCTGCTAAAGAAATAATTAAGCGGGTAGAAGGTCTTTGTCAGTTTTTAGGTATAAAGGATCACTTAGAAAAGTATCCCTATCAATTATCTGGTGGTCAAAAGCAAAGAGCTGCTGCAGCAAGAGCGATGATAAGTAATCCATCAGTGATACTTGCCGATGAACCGACGGGAGCATTGGATTCAAAATCTGCAACCATATTCTTGAAGTATCTAGAAAAACTCAATAGAGAGCTTGGAGCGACTATTTTAATGGTGACCCATGATCCCTATACAGCCAGCTTTTGTAAACAGATTATTTTTATTAAAGATGGTAAAATTCATACAAAACTTAACAAAGGAAATCAACGCCAAGAATTCTACAATCGTATTTTGGACCTATTAGCTTCTATGGGAGGTGCAATTCATGAAGTGGATGAGACTTTCCTATAAGAATTTTAATAATAATATGGGATTATACAGGATACATTTTTTTACCTTATCGGCTATTGTAGCGATCTACTATAACTTTATAGCCCTTAAACATAATCCAGAAATTTTAGCAGCACAAGATATACGTGTTGAATTTGCAGCCTCTGGAGATGTAACAGCAACTGTCATCTTTATATTTGTTATTTTTTTTATATGGTACTCTGGAAGTTATTTTCTTAATCAGAGAAAAAAAGAGATAGGTCTTTTTACATTGATGGGCATAAGCCAAAGTGATGTAGCAAAAATATACGTGTGTGAAAGCTTATTTTTAAGTTCTTTTGCAATTATTATGGGTGAGTTGATCGGTATTGTTCTAGGCAAATTATTTATGATGATACTAGCTAGAGTCAGTTTATTGGATGTGACCATTGATTTTTTTATTTCTTATAAAGGTGTCCTAGAAACAGCAATAACATTTTTGGTATTGAGCATCCTAATGGCATGTAAAGACTTCATTATTATTAGACGAACATCTCTAATTAATTTAATTAAAGGGAAAGAGAAAGAAGAACTTGTACCGTCTAAAAAAGTTATAACAGGTATTTTAGGTATCTGTTTAATCTCATTTGGTTATTATCTCAGTAGCGTAGCATTAAAGTCTAATTTTCACACCTATGCTCTTACTACAATTCTTGTTGTTAGTCTAGGTACTTTTCTATTTTTTAAAGCGTCCATTACGTTTATGTTACAGTTATTATGTCAAATTCCCAAGTTCTATTACCGGCGTAGTAATGGTTTTATCATTGCTCAGATGAAATACCGCATTAGACAAAATTATCGTATATACGCTGTAATTACCATATTAGTTGCAGCTACAATTACTTGTTTTACTACCGTTGCGTCTCAAAAATATGCAGTCATGCAAGAAGAAAAATATCAATACCCTTTTACATTGACTTATACAACCAATGATGAGTCAATCGTTCAGTACATTGATGAAGAGTTAGATGAACTAGGAGTATTACCAGCTGTAAAGAAAGAAATTCCTTATATCTTACTGGATGTGGAAATGGAGTTTTCTAATGATGTCAATATGTCTGTTGTCAAACTATCGGATTACTTAATGATTCAAGATGAGGTTATAGGTAAAAGAAGTATCGATGATTTTTTCTTAAGTAAGATGAATGAGGATGAAGCTTTCGTTATTATGCATCCTGAAGTTATATTAAGCTTAAATGGAAAAAATTATACTGAGGCTGCCATCAACGATGTTCATATTATCAAGCAGATGAAGTCAACTTTATTTGGTCAGTTCATGCCATATTCATCCATTGTTATATCTGATGAAAGATATGAAGATTTGGCAAAGGAACATGATCAAAAGATGTTTTATGGCTATTTAACTGATGATGAAACGAAGATTAATTATGAAGGATTAAAGCAGCTATTCTTTAATTTACCTGTACCAGCAGAAAAAATATGCTTTGCATCTAAATTATTCGTCGTCAATGAAAGTATTAAGTATGATTTAATGGGCGTGATTTTCTTTGTAGGAGCCTTTTTAGCATTAGTATTTCTCTTAGCAACTGGAAGCATCCTTTATTTTAAAGTACTGACTGATGCTTTTTCGGATCAAATTGCGTTAAAAACGTTGATGCAATTAGGGATGTCTGATAAAGACTTAAAGAAAATTATCTATGTTCAAGTAGGCTTATATTTCTTTTGTCCATTTTTTCTAGGTTTATTGCATACTTATTTTGCAATTCGAGTACTACAGGAGCTCATGGGTATTAGTTTACTCGTACCTTTATTAATTGGAATCATACTGTTTCTGATAGTATATGTCATATACTATCTTCTAGCAGTTAGTCAATATCAGAAATTAATTAATCTACAAAGTTCTCAGCCACAATGATAAACACGCTTATTTGAATTTGCATAGGATATATATAAGATGTTTGATTTGACTCTAGGAATACTACTAAAGGTCTAGGGATGTTTCTTGACGAAAGACAAAACATGGTATATAATTGACTCAAATACAATAAATCCGTTGATTGAGAAGAGTAAGATTCATCATGACGTTACAGCGAGTCGATGTTGGTGGAAGATCGATACGATACAGTGATTCTGAATGGGTTCATGAGGAGCATAAGTGAAAAGAATACTAAAATTTTGTGTTAAGTAGCTTATGACGTGGTTCCTACGTTACAGGGATAGGGTATGTTAGTACCTCAACACGCACATTAGGTGGCATTAGCGAATTATAACTTCGTCCTATATGGGACGGAGTTTTTTAGTGTATTAATTATCCCGATTTTTTGAAAGAATAATAGAGAGGTGATGATGATGTCAGATAAAAAAATTTTATACAGTGGTATGCAACCAACTGGACAACTAACATTAGGTAATTATTTAGGAGCTCTAAAAAACTGGTTACTACTCCAGGAAGAATACAACTGTTTATTTAGTGTAGTGGATCTGCATTCTCTTACTGTAAGACAGAAGCCTGCTGATTTAAGAAAAAATGCAAGAAATCTACTCATGCAATACATTGCTGCTGGAATTGACCCTGAAGAGAACATTGTTTATTATCAATCTCATGTATCAGGTCATGCAGAATTAGCATGGATATTGAATTGTTACACTCACTTAGGTGAACTTAACCGAATGACTCAGTTCAAAGAAAAATCAGCTAAGCATGAGAGTAATATCAATGCTGGTCTCTTCACATACCCTGTTCTAATGGCAGCAGATATCCTTTTATTCAATACAGATTTAGTGCCTGTAGGACATGATCAAAAACAACATTTAGAGCTTGCAAGAGATATCGCAAGTCGATTTAATAATGCTAATGGTGATGTATTCACAGTTCCTGATCCTTATATCGCTAAAGTTGCTGCTAGAGTAATGAGCTTACAAGAACCTACTAAAAAAATGTCAAAGTCCGACGAAAATCCGAATGCTTATATCTTACTACTCGATGAACCAAATGTTATTCGAAATAAGATTAAAAGAGCAGTTACGGATTCAGATGCTGAAATACGTTTTGACCGTGGGAACAAAGCGGGTATTAGCAATCTTATTGAAATCTACTCATGCTTTACTGGTATGACAATGGATGAAGTTCAATCTCACTTTGAAGGTAAAGGTTATGGTGACTTTAAGAAAGAAGTAGGTGATGTTGTTGCTGAAGGATTAAGACCTTTACAAGAACGTTATAAGGAGCTTCAGAAGAACAAAGATTATATTGATCAAATTATAAAGAAAAACGGTGAAACTGCTAATTATTTAGCTCAGAAGACGTTAAGAAAAGTTAAGAAGAAAGTTGGTTTACCAGAATTAGTAAGATAGAAAAACTCCCCTATGGGAGTTTTTCTCTTTAAGCACTTCGTAAATGTCTATATACATCATCTTTATAATGATTATCTTTCTTAAAGAAGTAATTAAACTTATGTTTTTTAGTGTTGATTATTATGTTCTCTAACTCTGACGAGAAATCATTATCTGCTCGGTGAACTAATGTTATGTGTTTGTAGGGGATGTATGTTAGGCTATAACTGTAGTCAGCTTCTCTAAAAAATTTAAAGGGCTTTCCTCGTTGAAGAACGATAACTTCTTTCTTATTAGAGAGATAAACGCTGCTTTGCAGCTGACTATTGATCCACTTAAAAGATAATCGTTTATAGAGTTGTCTATGTTCCAATTTAGAAGGGGATTGTAAGCCTATGAAATGAATGAGCTCATCTTGTTTCTTAAGAAGTCTAACCAAATGTTGATAGTACTTTTCTGTCTTTCCTTTAATATACTCTTCATTTGTTGGACAAGTTGTATCTAGAGATCTTTCCTCTGTAACATATCGTTTACGTACAATTGAAGTTATATGATCGATAATATCACTGGATACGGTATTATATCGAAAAGAGACAGAGCCATGCCTTAAGAGTAATGTCAGCTCACCTACAAGTAAGTTACGATAGTCCTTAATACCTTCTATCTCACTATATGGAACAGTTTGAGTTATGACATGATCGTCGACTCGCTTAAGGATATAAAGATAGTCCTCATAAAGTGCTATAACATAATCGTATAGATTCATTCCAGGTTGTGCATTTCGCCGTTCAATATCTCTAGGGATTTTTATACACATTAAGTAATTGTTGTTTTCTGTAAAATTGTCAACGAAAAGTGGTGGAAGGGCATGTTCTTTGTTGATTTCTAGAATCCATGGACCAAAAGCATCGTATTCTTTATTTCTCATATCATCACTCCAAACTTATAAAATGTTGTACTAATGCATTGAAGCCATCAACTACTTTTTTTAGGCTTTCTTCATCCATTGATTCAAAAAGATTATTGAATTCAACTATGATTTTCTTTTCTTTATATTTGACAAATTCTTGACCAGACGGGGTGAGTTGGAGGTAATAAGTTCTTTCATCTTTAACATCGTATTCTTTAATGATTAAGTCCATTTTTATAAGGGCTTTAATAATAGTTGTTAAGCTACCCTTTTGAATGTTTAAAGCATGACTCAATAATGTAGGCGTAGCTTTTCTAAAGTGATTGATAGCTAATAAAGCCTTTATCTGATTCTCATTTAAAGAATGTATCTCATTTTTCTCTTTATGTATTATTGGATTAATGTATCTGAAGTAGTAAGGCATATACTGATCAAAAACTTTATGAATTTGATTACCCTTATCCTGAGACATAGATATAGTCACCTCTCTAACTATTTAGTTGTAGTTCTAACTATTAGAAGTCTAACATGAACTCTTCAATTTGTCAATTATATCCTATAATTCTAATACTAAAAAAGCTTATTCCATCTCTGAAATAAGCTTCATTGCTTCTAAAAAGTTAGTTTTTTTAAGTCATCATAAAATTGTGGGTATGAAATACGCACGCTATCACTGTTATTGATCCATGTCTCACCTTCAGCTAAGAGTCCAGCTACAGCTAAAGACATAGCTATTCGATGGTCATGAAAACTTTCAACTTTAGCCCCGTTAAGGTAACCTGTACCTGTAATAACCATACCGTCTTCTGTCTCTATAACTTCAGCTCCCATCTTCGATAGCTCACTGACAACTGTAGCAATACGATTGGATTCCTTTACTTTTAGTTCGGCAGCATCTTTTATAATGGTCTTACCTTCCGCAAAGCAAGCAGCTACTGCAATAACAGGTATTTCATCGATAAGTCGAGGAATAACCTCACCACCAATAATAGTTGATTTCAGTGTGGAGCTTTTTACTTGTAGATCAGCAACAGGCTCTCCGCTAACACTTCGTTGATTCAAATAATTGATATCAGCACCCATAGCCTTTAATACATCCAAGATACCTGTTCGAGTTGGGTTGATACCAACATTTTTAATAAGAATTTCAGAATTTGGAGTAATTGACCCAGCAACAAGAAAGTATGCAGCAGATGAGATATCGCCTGGGACAATGACTTCTCTACTATAAAGCTCATTGCACGTTGTAGTCGTTACTTTCTTACCGTCAATTTCTAAAGGATGACCAAAATAAGCTAGCATCCTTTCCGTATGATCTCTTGATTTATTAGGTTCTATAACAGTCGTTTCTCCATTGGCATATAATCCAGCTAACAAGATTGATGACTTTACTTGAGCACTGGCAACAGGACTTTTATAAGTGATACTTTTTAGAGATTGTCCTTTTATATGTATAGGAGCAAACTTACCATCTTCTTTTCCGTCCAATTGAGCTCCCATTAGTCTTAAAGGTTTAACGATACGATCCATAGGTCTTTTTTGAATAGAAGCATCACCTGTTAGGGCAGTATCGAATGCCTGAGCAGATAGGATACCGGACATTAAGCGAAAAGTAGTACCACTATTACCAACATCCAAAGTAGTTTTAGGTTGAGATAAGCCTCTTAAACCTTTACCCTGAACAATGACATCTTGTCCATCTTGCTGTATAGCAATACCTAATTGACGAAAACATGATATAGTAGATAGACAATCTGCAGCTGGTAAAAAGTCACGAACAATGGTAGTTCCTTCTGCTAATGAGCCTAACATTATGCCTCTATGAGAGATGGATTTATCTCCAGGAACAGTAACTGATCCTTCTAATTTTTTTATAGGTTGTATTCGCATTAGTTTCCTCCATTTTCACATTCAAATATTGTACCTTAATAATAAACATTATACCCGCTGGTCTGCAATAAAGTAGCGCTTTCGTTACGACTTTCTTTATCGTAGAAGATAATCTCTAAAATACCTCTTTCATGTTCTCTGTTATTAACTATACCAATATTCTTTATATTAAGGTTATTTTTACTCAAGAGTGTTGCTACCTGAGCAATAGTACCAGGCTGATCTTCAACATCAATACGAAGTTCATATGTTTTTATCAATGGATCTAAAGCGTGTACTTTAAATGAATCCCGATAGATTTTACTTGATTGAAAGAAATGAGAAAGTCCTTCTTCATCCTTACGCTGGATGAACTTTTTTATGGTCCTAATCACATCCATAAAGACATCCAGTTGTTCTTCAATCTGTTTCGAATTAGCTAAGCAAATACTTTGCCACATTTCAGGTGACGATGAAGCAATTCGTGTTATATCTTTAAAGCCACCGGCTGCTAATTGCTTAAGTAAGAGGTTGTGTTCATCTAAGCTTTCCACAAAAGCAACTAAGGAAGAGGCTACAACATGAGGCACATGACTGATGGCTGATGTCACATAATCATGTTCTTTGGCATCCATTATGATGACTAAGGCACCAAAGGATTCGATGAGTCCTTTTAAGAGTGCTACTTGATCAGTATGAACATCCTCGTTAGGGCAGAGGATATAGTAAGCATTTTCAAACAGATAAGCTTTAGACGCTTTAAAACCACTTTTTTCAGAACCTGTCATAGGGTGTCCGCCTATAAATGTACAAGGTAAATCAACATTATTAAAGGCTTCACAGATAGAGTTCTTCGTACTGCCAACATCCGTTAGTATACATTGAGAATTCACTAAATCTGTTAATTGACTAATCACGTGTTGGTTCTTTTCAACTGGTAAACATAAAAAGATGATATCCCTTGTTGAAAAGGCACTATCAATAGTTAAAGTATAACTATTGATAATGCCTTGCTCTTTTGCAAGTAATAATGATTTTTCATTCTGATCAAATGCAACAATATCTATTTGAGGGTGACTCCTCTTTATAGCTTTAGCAAGTGATCCACCAATGAGACCTAATCCAATGATTCCGATATTTAAAGATTGCATTATAAATCCCTTCCCATGAGCTTAGATAATGGTCGAAGCTCGTTGCATAATGCTTCGAATTTTGATGGCTTTAAAGACTGTGGACCATCTGATAAGGCACGGGCTGGATCGTGGTGTACCTCAATCATTAAACCATCAGCACCTGCTGCAATAGCGGCTTTAGCTAACGGTGCTATATAATGGCGAACACCAGCTGCATGACTAGGATCTACAATAATCGGTAAATGACTTTTAGCTTTAACGACAGGTACGGCACTGATATCAAGAGTGTTTCGAGTTGAAGTCTCAAAAGTTCGGATACCACGTTCACAGAGAATGACATTTTTATTACCTTCGCTCATGATGTACTCCGCAGCATTTAACCACTCATCCACAGTGGCGGCTAAACCTCTTTTTAAGATGACTGGGATGTTGGTTTTTCCTACTTCTTTTAATAGGTAGAAGTTCTGCATGTTTCGTGCTCCAATTTGAAAAAGATTGACGTATTTGGCGGCTACTTCAACGGCTTCTAAACTGGTAACTTCACATACAATAGGTAATCCTGTTTCCTCTCTGGCTTCAGCCATATAGCGTAAACCTTCTTCTTCTAATCCTTGAAAAGAGTAAGGGGAGGTACGTGGCTTATAAGCACCTCCACGGAGTATTGTTGCTCCTGCACCTTTAATGGCTTGAGCTGTCTTTAACATCTGATCTCTGCTTTCAATAGCACATGGTCCGGCTATCATAGCTAACTTCTTACCACCAATTTCGGTATTACCGACTTTAATCGTTGAGGGGTTAGCGTGAAACTTCTTATTAGCTAGTTTATAAGATTCCGTCACAGACACAATTTTTTCAACTCCGTCGAATAATTCTAGATTACAATCAGCTAGTTTACTTTTGTCACCGACGACACCAATAATAGTTACTTCATCACCAACTGATAAATGGGATATTAATCCATGACCTTCAATCACTTGAATCACTTGATCAACACAATTTTGAGGTGCATGGGGTTTCATTACAACTATCATAAAATTCAACTCCTTAAATTCATTTTTAACCTGAAAGGTCTTCTTATTCATTTCTTCTCATTTATTCCGAAGTAAATGAGGTATAAGGATTTATTCCTAATAGCTGTAAAACTGGGTTTCTTAAGTCGAAGTATGGACTTCGATATATAAATATAAAGACAATTCAGGCTACCCTAAATTGTCCTTATGACTATATTACAACAATTTTTCAATTTCTGCAAAGAATTTTTCCATTTCATCCATGGTACCTAATGTAACACGAATGAGTGTAGTGGGACCTATAGGTCGTATAATCACACCTTTTTTCTGTAATTCAACAAAGAGTTCATTGCCAGGCTGCTTGACATCCATCATAACGAAGTTCGTATGACTTTCTGCATATTCAATACCAAGTTCATCACATTTTTTATAAGAATATGCTTTAACTTCAGCATTCATTTCCATGGTTTTCCTAACAAATTCCTGATCTTTTAGTGCTGCCACCGCAGCTAGCTGTGCCAGTGAGGTAACATTAAATGGTCCTCTTACACGATTGAGTAAATCAATTGTAACAGCATTGCTGATGGCATACCCTACACGTAAGGAAGCTAAACCATATGCTTTTGAAAATGTTCTAAGAATGATGGTATTATCATACTCTTTTAATAATGGTAAAGATTCAGGATAAGCTCCTCCCATTGCAAATTCATAATAAGCTTCATCTAAAACAACTAATATATTGTTTGGCACTTTGTTAAGAAAAGCTCTTTGTTCTTCTGCAGTTACGATGGTACCAGTTGGATTATTAGGATTGGCAATAAAGATGATACGAGTCTTATCCGTAATAGCATCCAATATACCATCTAAATCAAAGGTATAATTTTTTGTTGGAACTTCAATGAATTGCCCGTCCATCAGCTGAACAGCAGATTTGTATCTTGGGAAGCTTGGTGTACATGAAATAGCTTCATCACCTGGATTAATAAATACTTCAGCAAGCATGGTGATAATTTCATCTGATCCAGCACCAAATAAAAGTTGGTTGCTAGCAACACCCAAATGTTTGGCTACTGATTCTTTAAGCACTGTTGCATTACCATCTGGATAAAGAGCAATACGATCTAATGCTGATGTTATGGCTTCTTTTGCAAGAGGAGAGCAACCATACGGGTTCTCATTAGAAGCAATTTTGATGACATCAGTTAAGCCGTATTCCTTCTGCACATCTTCAATTGGTTTACCAGGTACATAGGGTTTTAAATCATTAATATTTTTTCTACATGTTAGCATAAAAGCACCCCTTTAATAATAGATTAGGAAGACATAATTACATCCATTTATATTTTTAGAATTATGTACTTTTAAGTATTTTACTTGTTATTTATTTTACATTGCTGGAAAAGAGGTGTCAACAAAAGTTAGATATTCGCAAAAAATTTCTTATAAGGAAAGGCTAAAAAGCACTCCAAACCAGATGTTAGAATGATTCAAATAGTCGGAAATTTAAAATATAATAAACAAATTTAAATATTTATAATAATTTTTTTGTTTTTTGTTTTTAAAAAAAGGATTTTATTTGTTTAAGTAGAATACTATTTAATAAGGTCATTTAACCTTTTTGTTAAAAGCTACATGGCATTGTGCTTCGGATTATTGAAGTTGTGTATAAAGACTATAAATTAAGTCGATAATTCTATTAAGGGTTACACACATTCACTAATTCGGTGTACCTTAGCTGTGGATATCAGTATATACCAAAATTACTAACGATTGGGGGAATTTTTATGAAAGTTTATACTACTGATCAAGTAAGAAATCTGGCATTATTAGGACATGGTGGCGTTGGCAAGACGACAATAGCAGAAGCAATGGCATATGTAGCAGGCATGACGAAAAGACAAGGTAGAGTTGAAGAAAAAAATACTATCTGTGATTTTGACAGCGAAGAAAACAAAAGAGGTTTCTCAATCGGAGCATCAATGCTTCCAGTAGAATGGGACAATAATAAGATTAATGTTCTAGATACTCCAGGTTACTTTGATTTTATTGGTGAGGTTCACCAAGCTATGCGAGCAGTAGATGGAGCAGTTATAGTCGTCTCTGGGCGTTCTGGAGTTGAAGTTGGTACAGAAAAAGCATGGGAACATTCTCAAGGTGTCCCACGAATGATTTTTGTAAATGGCATGGATGATGATAGCGCAAGTATGGTAAAAGTGCTAGAAGAATTAAAAGAAAAGTTTGGTAAATGTATTGCACCATTCCAGGTACCAATTAAGGAAGATGGTCACTTTGTTGGTTTTGTTAATGTAGTAAAAATGCAAGGTCGACGTTTTGTGAAAGATCATGTTGAAAAATGTGATATACCTGAAGGTATGAAAGACGAAATAGCACCTGTAAGAGAAATGATATTAGAAGCAGTTGCAGAAACAGATGAAGAGCTCATGGAAAAGTATTTTATGGAAGAAGAATTTACTTTAGAAGAAATTCAAAGTGCTTTACATGGCGGTATTGCTCAAGGCGAGATTGTACCAGTTCTCTGTGGTTCAGCTGTTACCAATACAGGTATTCAAGTGCTTATGAATTCTATGATTAAGTATTTACCTAATCCAGTAGAATTAAAAGCAACTGTAGAAGCTGAGAATGAAGCAGGCGAAACTGTTGAAATAAAATGTGATGAACAAGAACCAGTTTCTGCATTTGTATTTAAAACAATTGCGGATCCTTTTATAGGTAAGATTTCCTTATTCAGAGTGATGTCTGGTACATTAACTGCAGATACCCCAATTATTAACGTTAATAAAGATGAATCTGAAAGATTAGGTCATATATATGTTCTTAAAGGAAAAGAACAAATCGAAGTAAAAGAGTTAAGGGTTGGTGACATCGGTGCCGTCACTAAATTGAACTATACTCGAACAGGAGATACATTATGTGAAAAAGGTCATTTAGTTAAATATCCACCTATCGAATACCCAGCCTCACTCAATGCAATGGCTATTGTACCTAAGAGTAAAGGTGATGAGGATAAGATTGGTACTGGACTTCATAAACTCATGGAAGAAGATAAAACTATCCGATTAGTTCACGATCATGAAATGCATCAGCAATTGCTTTACGGTGTAGGCGAACAACATTTAGATGTTATTATGAGCAAACTTAAAACTAAGTTTAAAGTTGAAATTGATTTAATTGCTCCAAAAGTTGCTTATAGGGAAACCATAAAAGGTAAGGCAAAAGTACAAGGGAAACATAAAAAACA
This sequence comes from Vallitalea okinawensis, assembly GCF_002964605.1. Classification (NCBI taxonomy): domain Bacteria; kingdom Bacillati; phylum Bacillota; class Clostridia; order Lachnospirales; family Vallitaleaceae; genus Vallitalea; species Vallitalea okinawensis. Next base: position 294,507 of record NZ_PQDH01000001.1, on the reverse strand, counting down.
ATCTGGTGGTCATGGTCAATACGGTGATGTTCATATTGAATTTGAACCATCAGGTGATTTAAGTCAACCTTACGTATTTGAAGAAAAAATCTTTGGTGGATCAGTACCTAAAAATTACTTCCCAGCAGTAGAAAAAGGTTTACAAGAATCCGTTTTAAAAGGTGCTTTAGCAGGTTATCCAGTAGTCGGTGTAAAAGCCACTTTAGTAGATGGATCTTACCATCCAGTGGATTCTTCTGAAATGGCATTTAAGGTGGCAACAACTGTGGCCTTCAAAAAAGGTATGGAGCAAGCGAAACCTATTATCTTAGAGCCTATAGCATCAGTTAAGGTTCTAGTACCAGATGAATACATGGGTGATATCATCGGCGATTTAAATAAGCGTCGTGGGCGTGTATTAGGTATGGCACCAGTAAAAGGTAAGCAAGAAATTGAGGCGGAAGTACCAATGGCAGAGATGTTCAGTTATCCTACTGATTTAAGAAGTATGACTCAAGGCCATGGCTACTTCACAATGGACTTCGATCGTTATGAAGAAGCTCCACATGATGTACAAGAAAAAGTAATTGAAGAAAGTAAAAAAGGCGCTTAAGCCTTATTGTGAAGAGTGGAGCTTTGGTTCCACTCTTTTAATCTGCAAATTAATACGTTATAATTAGGTATCTTTTGTAGTGAGCCGTAGGAGGGTATGAAATAATGGATATAAGACAAATAGGGAGTAGGGGTTATCAATTTCGATTTGATGATCTGAAAGATACAGAATACGATTGTTATACCAATGTTTTTGCTATTGTAGGAAAAGATAACTTTATAGTGTGTGACACTTATTTAGGTGCTTCGTACATGGACAGAATAGCAAACTACCTAACCCCACAATTTGGACATAAGAAATGGATTGCATTCAATTCTCATGGGCACTGGGATCATATCTGGGGTAATGAATGGTTTAAAGATCATTTGATAATCGCCCATGAAAAGACTATGGACTATATAAAAGATTGTGCAGTGTATGAACTTGAAGAACACAGAGGGATGTTCCAAAATAATCCCACTCAAATATGTTTGCCTCATTTAACTTTTGAGAATAAGATAGCTATAGGAGAAGAGGGAATTGAGATTTTCTATAGTCCTGGACATACAGAAGATTCGGCATCACTTTATGACAGTGTTGATCAGACGTTATTTGCAGGTGATAATATCGATAATCCACTTCCTACTTATATATGCTGGAACAATATGAATACCTACATCAGAACATTGGAAGCGTATAGACAGCGAGATATTAAGCATGTAGTAACTGGACACACAGAACCTATGGACCGAGAGATTATAGCCATCAACCTAGATTATTTGAAGAAAGTACAATCAAATGAAAAAATCAACTTTTCTACCTCGTGGACAGAACGGATGCATCAAATTAATTTAGAGTTTTTAGGAAAATAATATAAGTAAAAACAGGGAATGCTTTAGCAAACCCTGTTTATTCTTTATATTAAATTATTTAGTTCATTCATCATCTCTTCATCCATAGTCCAATTCAATGCTGATAGATTAGAGTGAAGATGTCTTGATTTAGTGCAACCAGCGATAACTGGTCCAACAGTTTTTTGTGAAACAAGCCAGTTAAGGGCTATCTCATGAATAGGTTTATCAATGATTGTTCCAATGCCCTTAATCGTTTCTAAATGCTTATCTAATTGACCATTTTGTAGCTCTGGGTTAGAACTTACAGCACCCTTATCAAACTCTGTTTTTCCTGCTAATAATCCTTGCATTAAAGGACTATATGGTAAGAAGAACTGACCATTATTGTCTAAGAAATTCAATAAAGAATCCTTAACTCTATACTGTAAAGGAATATTATGATAAGAAGTTGCATTTTGCTCTAACATGTTATATAAACCTTGGTGAGAAACAACATCAGCAATAGTCATAGCTTCTTTCATCATCTCTTCAGAAAAGTTACTTACACCAATATATTTAATTTTACCTTGCTCTTGAATGCTTCTCAATGCTTCCATGGTTTCTCTAATATCTGTATTAGGATCAGGCCAGTGGATTTGATAGAGATCAATGTGATCCACATGTAATCTTTTTAAACTTGCATCAATTTCCTCATTAAGGCTGTCAGCTTTTAAGTTATTGGTTACTCTGTTCTGATCATCCCAAACTAAACCACATTTAGTTGCAAGAAAAACCTGATCTCTTTTATTCTTGATGGCCTCACCCACAACTTTTTCTGAATGACCTAAGCCATAAACAGGAGCCGTATCTATAAAATTGATGCCTGAATCAATGGCTTCATGAATAATACGAATAGCATCCTCTTTATTAAATTCAGGCCAATCACCAGCACCTGCAAATTGCCAAGTTCCTAATCCAATGACGGATAAAGCTTCTTCTACTTTAGAAAAATGTTTATAATTCATTTTCATACCTCCTAAAAATTAGTTTACATGTTATTATTTACTTCAATATACTCATCCATAATTTGGATGCCTTTACTGGTTCCAATACGACTTGCTCCAGCTTCAATCATAGCCATGGCTTGTTCTAGGCTTCTTACGCCACCTGACGCTTTTATTTTGATCTCATCTCCTACCATGGACTTCATCAATTGAACATCTTCGACAGTAGCACCACCAGTACCAAATCCTGTTGAAGTTTTAATATAGTTAGGTTTGACCTTTAAAGCAATTTCACAGAGTTTACGTTTTTCATCATCAGTAAGATAACAGTTTTCAAAGATGACTTTGGATACTACATTTGCATTTTTACAAATCTCTACGATGGCCTGCATTTCTTTTTCAATGTAAAGGTAGTTGCCATTTTTTAGTTCACCGATGTTGATAACATAATCAACTTCTTTTGCACCTTTAGCAATAGCATCTTTCGTTTCAAATAGTTTAGTATCTAATGAACATTGCCCAAGTGGGAAACTAATAGCCGCATCAATTAATACATCTGAATTGCCAAGGTATTCTTTACATTTAGTAATACAGGCATTATTAATAGCCACTGTTTTGAATCCATAAGCTTTACTTTTTTCGCAATGCTGTTGAAGAGCATCATCTGTAATACAAGGACTCAGTTCAGTTTGATCAATCATTTTTGCAAGTTGTTCTTGTGTTAATAAACGCATTTTAATCTCCTTCTACATCCCATTATAATTTGGGGAAAATGTCAACGAGTTGTTGATAACATTCATCAAAAACCGGTTTTATAAGATTGTATTCTTTGACATTAGCCGGATCTGGCTTTTGTACATTTTCAATGTCTATAAAACGATTAATTGAGTGAAAATCCTTAAAGGAGCCAACTCCAACTCCAGCTATGACAGCTGCACCCATTGAGGTAGCTTCCTCCAAGTGCTTAAGCTTAAAGATATCTAGTCCATAGATATCTGCCATTATTTTTCTTTGGATAGCACCTTGAGCTAAGCCGCCAATGACAGTGAGCTCTTGGAAACTAACATGATTTTGTAGGATCTTTAGAATTATATCCATATTAAAAAAGATACCTTCTATAACTGAGCGAATGAAATCAGCTCTTTTATGTTCCATTTTAACACCTATAAAGCTTCCCTTACTCTTGGGATTCCATCTAGGACTTCTTTCACCTAGGAGATAGGGAAGAAATATAAGTCCATTGGAGCCAATGGAGGATGAAGCAATTAAGTCATTCATTAATCCATAAGCACTTTTGTTACTTTGTTTAGCTAAATCTTTTTCATGGTAGCATATTTCATTTTTTAACCAGCTGTATGAGTTACCAGCTGCTTGCATAGTGCCGCAAGGTGTAACATAGCCAGGAACAGCATGAGCCCAATTAAAGGTGCGCATTTCTTCATCATAAAAAGGTTGTTTACTGGTTACAGCAATCCACGCAGAGGACCCAAGATAGCTATAACTTTTGCCTTCTTCAATTGAACCAGCCCCTACAGCGGAGCAAACACCATCTCCAGCCCCAAGAACCACAGCTGTTTTAGATGATAGACCTAACTCTTTTGCTATGGTAGATGATAATTGGTCAACAACAAAGGTTGAAGGTTTAACGTCGGGCAGTAAATCTGCATCAATACCTGATGCATGGATAATTTCATCAGACCATGTAAAAGTATTTAAATCAAATGCATTTGTGCTAGAGGCATCACTATAATCTGTCATAAATTGACCAGTTAGTTTATAGACGATATAATCTTTAGCGTTAAGAACTTTATAAGTTTTTCCATAGATATCCGGTTCGTGATCTTTGATCCAAAGTAACTTTTCTAAACTGTAAGATGAACTGATTCTATGCCCTGTTATCCGATAAAAATGGTGATCATCTATCTTCTGGCGGATAAAATTGGCTTGATCTTCACTTCTTTGATCAGCCCATATAATGGCATTCCTCAGAGGTACACCGTTTTTATCAACACATAAGCAACCCATCATTTGTCCACTAAATGACATGGCTAACACGTCATCTGGGTTAATATCTTGAAGAAGTTGTTTAGTTGATTCGCAAACAGCTTTCCACCAATCATCTGGGTTCTGTTCGCTCCAATTGCTATTAAAAAAATGAGTTGGATAGGGTATGACTAAGCTTTTAATAAGCTTACCATCTGTCGAAAACAAAGTTGCCTTATTACCTGAAGTTCCTAGGTCATGTGCCAGCAATAATTTGGACATGAAATGTAACCTCCTTGCTTTATGTTATTATGTCATGACATATATAAATAAAATGAGCCATTAGCTTATAAGGTAATGGTCACTTTAAACTTACTCATATCTCCACGGTATTTTGCGATTGAATATTCCATTGGTATGTTATTAGTATTATAACCAATAGAATGAAAAATTTGAATAGGAAAACCTTCTGGAATGCATAGTAAATCACTTTCATATTTACCAGCGACTGAAGCTTCTACTGTTCTTTGAATGCGGACTATTTTTGTTTCTGATTTCATGGACAGTATATCGTATAAGGATACATCTGCTAGATTATAATCATAAACGTGGTTGCAATAGTTAGCAGATAAATAAGTATCTACAATAACTATTGGATCTGAATCAGCATAACGCAGTCTTTTCAATTTTAATGTAAGATCCCCTTCAGAAATAACTAAATTTTTGGCAATATCGCCGGTAGCATTCAAAATTCTTTTCTCTAATACTTTTGTACTTGGGGTATAGCCTTTTCTAAACATTTGTTCCTTGAAAGACTCAATCTTAGTCATAAAATCTTGTTCGATTTTGGGTTTAGCAATGAATGTACCTTTTCCTTTAATGCGATAAAGATGCCCCTCGTTGACTAATTCAATAATAGCCTGACGAACAGTGGTTCTACTTAAATTAAACATTTTAGTTAGTTCCAGTTCAGCAGGTATCATATCCCCTGGGGTCAGATGACCGTTTTTGATATCATCTAAGATGATTTGTTTCAGCTGATAATAAAGGGGAATAGGGGTGTTTTTATCGATAGTTGTGTTTGAAAACATATCAATAACCTCACATGATCTATATGAATAGATATTTTTTCTATTGCAATCATTCAATTCTTTTATAATATAACATAGGTTGAAGCAAAATTCAATTATAAATATGTCATGACATTATAACAAATAAGTATTGACATCATTCTCTATTTAATGTTAGTGTTAGGTCAGTAGAATTATTTCATTAGAGGAGGATGACTATGAAACGTCAATGGTGGAAAGAAGCTGTTGTTTATCAGATATACCCTCGAAGCTTTAATGATAGCAATGGTGATGGTATAGGTGACTTAAATGGTATAACAGAAAAGTTAGATTATCTTGCGGAATTGGGAGTAGATGTGGTCTGGTTATCACCATGTTATCAATCACCAAATGATGATAATGGTTATGATATAAGTGATTATCGTGCTATTATGAAAGAGTTTGGTACTCTAGAAGATTGGCAACGTATGATTCAAGAGATGCATAAAAGGGGTATTAAATTATTAATGGATTTAGTGGTTAACCATACTTCTGATGAACATCAATGGTTTATTGAATCTAGAAAAGATAAAAATAATCCATATCGTGATTACTATATATGGCGTAGTGGAGAAAAGGGTGAAGAACCTAATGATTGGGTTTCCTATTTCAGTGGCTCTACTTGGGAGTATGACGAAGATACTGAGGAATATTATCTCCATCTATTTAGTAGAAAACAGCCGGATTTAAATTGGGAAAATGAAAAAGTAAGGCAAGAAGTTTATGATATGATGATTTGGTGGTTAGAGCAGGGTGTTGATGGATTTAGAATGGATGTCATCAACATGATTTCAAAAGTACCTGAATTACCTTCTGTATCTCAAGAGAAAGGTTATAAATTTGGAGGTCAATATTTCTTAAATGGGCCTAAAGTACATGACTATTTGCGTGAAATGAATGAGGTTGTTTTATCTAAATATGATACATTGACAGTAGGGGAGACACCTGGTGTTACCGTAGAAGATGCAAAGTTATATTCTGGAGAGGATCGCCATGAGTTAAATATGGTCTTTCAGTTTGAACTAATGGGTGTCGATCATCAAAAGGGGAATAAGTGGGATTATAAAGAGTGGTGCTTAACAGATTTTAAAGCTATCATCAGAAAATGGCAATTAGGGTTAGCTGATGAAGGGTGGAATAGCCTCTATCTCAATAATCATGATCAGCCACGTCAAGTATCCCGTTTTGGTAATGATAAAGAATACCGTGTCGAAAGTGCTAAGATGTTAGCAACCATGCTGCATACATTAAAAGGTACACCTTATATTTATCAAGGTGAGGAAATAGGTATGACCAATGTTGCTTTTAAAAATATCAATGAGTACCAAGACATTGAATCCATTAACATGTATAATGAGGCAAGTAAACAAGGTACTAGTGAAGAAGAACTATTAGCAAAAATTCATCAGCGTGGTAGAGATAATGCTAGAACACCTATGCAATGGGATGATTCGGAACATGCTGGTTTTACTACTGGTCAACCTTGGATTAAAGTTAACCCTAATTATGAACAAATCAATGCGATGAAGTCAGTAGGGGATAAAAACTCAATATTTAACTATTATAAACAATTGATACAGCTTAGAAAAAAATATCCAGTTTTTGTTTATGGTGAATTCATGGAATTACTTGAAGAAAGTGAGGAGTTATTTGTCTATACAAGAACTTTCAATGATCAAGATCTATTGGTTATTTTGAATTTCTGTGAAAAATCAATTGACTTTTGTGTAGATGATAAATATTTAGATCATAAACTTTTAATAAGTAATTATGAAAGAAATAAGCTTAGTATCCAAAGTAAATTATCTTTACGTCCATACGAAGCTACGGTTTACTATAAATCCAATAACTAAGATTGAGATAAATTGAATAGATCACATGCGTATTTGGTATCTGGGGACTAACCTAGGTACCTTTTTATACATATTACGGCGACAAATAAATATATTTATAAGTATAGAGTTATTATTTTGATACTCTTTTGTAGCTTATTTACTATTTTTTTGAAGGAGGTATACAGATGTTTGAATTTTCAGAACTTATAAAAAAAGATAGAGAAGATAGAAAGAAATTTTATTTTGAGGGTACCTTTCTTGATTACTTAAAGCTTCTACAGGAAGATACATCCCTTAGTAGATTAGCACATGAGCGTATGTATCAGACAATTATTGATCAAGGAATAGAAGTGATTGACACGACTGAAAACCCTAAGTATAGAAGGATTTATGGCAATAATATTATTAAAAAATATAATTTCTTTAAAGATGACTTTTTTGGTATTGATCAGATTCTAATGAAAATCGTTAAGTATTTTCAAACAGCTGCAATGAAAGGGGAAGAGTCACGTCAAGTATTATACTTGGTAGGACCTGTGGGAGCTGGAAAATCTTCAATCATGGAAGCTCTTAAACAAGGATTGGAAAAAAGTGGGTCATTATATGCCCTAAAGGGATGCCCCATGAGAGAAGAACCATTACATCTAGTACCTAATCATCTAAGAAAAGAATTTGAAGACTTATTAAGTATAAAAATAGAAGGAGATCTTTGTCCCGTTTGTAGGTATAGATTAAAAAATGACTATGATGGAGAGTATGAAAAGTTTCAGATAGAAGCAGTAGATTTCAGTATACGATCAAGAAAAGGGATTGGGGTAGTTCCACCTGTTGACCCAAATAATCAAGATACTTCAGTACTAGTAGGATCTGTCGATATATCCAAATTAGATCTTTATCCCGAAGATGACCCAAGAGTGTTATCTTTAAATGGAGCTTTCAATGTTGGGAATAGAGGCATTGTGGAATTTATCGAGGTTTTCAAAAATGAAGTAGAATACCTTCATACTATGATTACTGCTACGCAAGAGAAAAGCATCCCGTCACCTGGCAAGTCTTCTATGATTTATTTTGATGGGATCATATTAGCCCATTCTAATGAAGCAGAGTGGAATAAATTTAAAGCAGATCATACAAATGAAGCTATACTGGATAGAATTGTAAAGATAGAGGTACCATACTGCTTGATATTAGACGAGGAAATCAGAATTTATAAAAAAATGTTGAAAAAGAGTAACTTCAGTGCTCATATTGCTCCTCATACGATTAAAATAGCTTCTATGTTTGCTATTTTAACCCGTTTAGCTCCATCTAACAAAGTGAATCCTATAACAAAACTAAAAATCTATAATGGTGAAGAGATTGTTGAAAAAGGAGCGACTAAGAAAATAGATGTGATTGAGCTAAAAGAAGAAGCTACGAGGGAAGGTATGACGGGTATATCACCTCGATTTATTATGAAAGCCATTGATGAAACCATAGCGGAGTCAGAACATAATTGTATCAATCCTATAGCCATTTTAGAAACCATGATTAAGTCTGTAAAAGAACTAACCATTAATGAGGAGACAAAGAAGAATTACTTAAATTTTCTACAGAATGTAGTGAAAAAAGAGTATAGCAAAATTCTCGAATCCGAAGTCACAAAAGCATTCATTCATGGTTATAAAGAGCAGGCTGAAGATTTGTTTAATAATTATTTAGATCATGCAGAAGCATATGTCAATAAAACAAGAATTAAGGATAGAAGTACTGGCGAAGAATTAGACCCCGATGAAGTTTTCCTTAAGTCTATTGAATCTCAAATCAATATAACGAGTTCATCAGCGAAGGGATTCAGACAGGATGTAACGTCCTATATGTTTTATGTTATGAGGAATGGAGGTAAAATTGACTATACTTGCTATCCTCCTTTAAAAGAAGCCATTGAGAAAAAGTTAACAGCTTCAGTAAAAGAGCTAAGTCGTGTCATTACCAGTAGTAAGGTTAGGGATAAGGAACAAAGTGAAAAATATAATGCCATGGTTGATGAAATGAAAAAGAACGGTTATTGCGAGCACTGCTGTAATGTCATCCTTAAATATGCTGCCAATAATTTATGGAAGGATTAGTGCTAAAATGTTTGTGAGCAGGGGGAGTATGGATGAGTAGATTTAGAGAATTTGATAGCAAGGGGAGAGATCGGTCTGCAGAAGATAGACTTAGACATCGTAAGCTCATAGAAGATTCAATTAAAAAAAATATTGATGGCATAATAGCTGATGAAAGTATAATTGGTCAGAGCAAAGACAAGAAAATCAAAATACCTATAAAGGGTATTAAAGAATATAGGTTTATCTATGGAGACAATAAACCTGGTATTGGTTCAGGGGCGGGTGACGAAAAGCGAGGCGATACAATAGGGAGAGAGCAAATGCAAGAGGGGGATGGTGATCAACAAGCAGGAAATGCTGAAGGAGAAGATATTTATGAAACTGAAATTACCATAGAGGAGCTTATGAACTATTTGTTTGATGATTTAAATCTTCCTTATATGGAGAGAAAGAAGTTTAGTGAAATTGAATCCGAAAGGAACTTCAAGAGATTGGGTTATCAGAGAAAGGGAATTAAACCTCGTCTAGCAAAGAAGAGGTCAGTCATTGAGAAGATCAAGCGAGAGAAGGCTACTAACAGGGGCAAAAAGCCTATAGAAGACTCCAATAAAGAAAGATTTCCTTTTAAAGAAGATGATCTGAGATATTATCATATAAGGAAAGATATAAAAAAAGAAAGTAATGCCGTAGTTATTTGTATTATGGATACGTCAGGATCAATGGATCTAACCAAGAAATACTTAGCAAGAAGTTTTTATTTTCTTCTATACCAATTTGTTAAATTGAAGTACGTTAGCGTAGAAGTGGTTTTTGTATCTCATACGACTAAGGGCAAAGAAGTCAGTGAGGACGAATTTTTTCATAAAGGAGAGTCAGGAGGGACCTTTATCAGTAGTGGATATGAAAAGGCTCTAGAGATCGTTGAGGAGAGATATAACCCGACAGTATGGAACGTCTATGCATTTCATTGTAGTGACGGAGACAACTGGAGAGAAGATAATGAGAAAGCCATAAAACTTGCAAAAAAGTTATGTGAAACATGTAATTTATTTGGATATGGACAAATAGCCACCGGTAGATATATTTCAAGCAGCACGATACTGACTGAATTTACTAAGAAGATTAAAAATAAGAATTTTTCGGTCATAAAGTTAACGGGGAAGGAGGATATTATTCCCGGTCTCAAGATATTACTAGACAAAGAAAATGGAGAGATGGGATAATGCATGACTATGATAGATTATACAATCCAGCAGTTAGAAGAGTGGGATAATCAAATAAATAAAATTGTAAAATCATCAGGATTGGATTGCTATCCTCAAGAATATGAGGTTTGCAGTTATGAAGACATGATCTGCTATGAAGCCTATGTTGGTATGCCTTCCCATTATCCACATTGGAGCTATGGCAAAAAATATGAAAGAAAAAGGACCTTATACGAGTATAATTTGGAAGGGTTACCTTATGAGATGGTCATTAATTCCAATCCATGTATTGCTTATCTTATGAGGGACAATACGCTGCTACTACAAATACTTACAATGGCTCACGTCTATGGGCATAATGATTTTTTCAAAAATAATCGCTTATTTGCAGAAGGAACTCGAGCTGAGTATACACTAGAAATGTTTAAAAATCATGCAAATAGGATTAGAGATTATATTAAAGATCCAGCTATTGGCTATGAAAAGGTTGAACGAATTTTAGATGCAGGTCACGCTTTGAAGTATCACACAACGAGAGTTGTTGGCGAGAAGTACTTAACACATGATGAACTTAAAAAAATGATCATAGAGAAATACCATCGTGACTCAAATTCTACCAATTCTTTTGATGAGAAAAAGGATGTAGAAATTCCAGATCTCAACAAAATACCTCTAGAACCAACAGAGGATATAATGAACTTTTTGATTGAAAACAGTCATCTTGAAGAATGGGAAAAAGACATCTTAGAAATTGTGATGACAGAAACTAAATATTTCATCCCACAAATTGAAACTAAAATCATGAATGAGGGCTGGGCAAGTTTCTGGCATTATCGGATAATCAATCAATTAGAGTTACATCAAAGCTTACACTTAGAGTTCTTAAATCGTCATAATCAAGTCATAAGACCATTTTTAGGGAGTATAAACCCTTATTTTATAGGATTCAAGCTATTTGAAGCTATTGAAAAAGAATACGGTACACAGAAGTTATTTGAAGTTCGAAAAATGGAGAGAGATGATTCCTTCATAAGAAAATATCTGACAGAAGAATTGTGTAAAGAAATGAACTTGTTTCAGTATGCTAAAAATCAAAAAGACTATATCATAGAAGAAATTTCTGATAGAGATGGCTGGAAGAAGATCAGAGATTCTCTTGCGAATAGTGTTGGGATGGGAGATATACCATGTATTAAAGTTGAAGAAGTTTTAAAGGGTGATGGAACTTTAGTTTTGACCCATGAATATGATGGTAGAGAATTGAGAATGACCTATGCTCATCAGACACTGAAATATCTTTCTACCCTTTGGGGGAATAAAGTTATTCTCAATACAATTTTGAATGGTAATGTTAAATCCATCACTTGCAATAAAGATAAAATAATATATTAATTTGAGAAAATCCAATTAAACTTGATTTTGTGATTAGGATGTGTTAAAATAACCAATAATTAAGTACAGCAATTTATTTGGTAAGTAGAGAAAGACTATGAAGAGGAATAGTAGATACTGTAAGGTTTTAGAGAGCTGCTGGTTGGTGTAAAGCAGTACCCCAAAGTATTGAACTCACCTTGGAGTTTCCAACTGAAATTTGAAGTAGGTTAGGACGGTGACTCATCGTTAAAGAGTTTAAGTGTACTCCTTTTGGAGTAAACTAGAGTGGTACCGCGGAATAAAGCCTTTCGTCTCTAAATCAGAGATGAGAGGCTTAAATTTTACTATGTTTTATTAGGAGGATGTGGTAAGTATGAATTACGATCACAAACAGATTGAAGGAAAGTGGCGTGGTTATTGGGAAGAAAACCCTATTAATCAACCTGGTGAAGGAAAAGAAAATTATTATTGCTTAGATATGTTCCCTTATCCATCAGGTAGTGGTCTTCATGTAGGACACTGGAGAGGTTATGTATTAAGTGATGTATGGAGTCGTTATAAAGTACTACAAGGTTATCATGTTTTACATCCAATGGGATGGGATGCCTTTGGATTGCCAGCTGAAAATTATGCCATCAAAATGGGTGTTCATCCATCTAAAGCTACTGCAGAAAACGTAGCAAATTTTAAAAGACAATTAAAAGAAATCAGCGCTATCTATGATTGGGATAAAGAAGTGAACACAACTGATCCTGATTATTATAAATGGACTCAATGGATATTTGTAAAGATGTTTAAAGAAGGCTTAGCTTATGAAAAAGAGATGCCTATAAACTGGTGTCCATCATGTAAGACTGGTCTTGCAAATGAAGAAGTTGTTAACGGTGAATGTGATCGTTGTGGTTCTTCTGTAACAAAGAAAAACTTACGTCAATGGATGTTAAAAATTACAGCTTATGCTGAAAGATTGTTAAATGATTTAGAAGGTCTAGAGTGGCCTGAAAAAGTTAAAAAAATGCAATCTGATTGGATTGGTAAAAGTTACGGTGCTGAGATTGACTTTGAAGTTGAAGGTTTAGAGAACAAAATAAAAGTATTTACAACAAGACCTGATACGCTTTATGGTTCAACATTTATGGTATTAGCACCAGAACAAGCTATGGTAAAAGAACTTGCTACTGAAGAGCAAAAAGAAGCTGTTGAAAAATACGTATTCAATGCTTCCATGAAATCATCAGTTGACCGTCTTCAAGATAAAGAGAAAACAGGTGTATTCACAGGTTCATATGCTATTAATCCACTCAATGGTGCTAAAATACCAATATGGATATCTGACTATGTATTGGCTGATTATGGTACGGGTGCCATTATGTGTGTACCTGCCCATGATGAAAGAGACTTTGCTTTTGCTAAGAGATTTGACTTACCTATTATTCAAGTCATAGCTAAAGAAGGAGAAGAACTAGTTCCACTTGAAGAAGCTTATACTGAAGAAGGCGTTATGGTGAATTCTCAAGTCTTTGATGGTATGAAGTCCCTTGAAGCTAAAGAGGCTATCGCAAATTACCTTGCAGAACACGATATTGGGAAGAAAACAACGAATTACAAATTGCGTGACTGGGTATTTTCTCGTCAACGTTATTGGGGTGAACCTATTCCAATTGTTCATTGTGAGAAATGTGGAGCTGTTCCAGTTCCAGAGGAAAACCTTCCAGTGACATTACCTGATGTAGAATCCTATGAGCCTACAGGAACAGGTGAATCGCCATTAGCAGATATTGATGAGTGGGTGAATACGACTTGTCCTGAATGTGGTGGTCATGCAAAAAGAGAGACAAATACCATGCCACAATGGGCTGGGTCATCATGGTACTTCTTAAGATATGTTGATCCTCGTAATAAAGAGCAACTTGTTAGTCCAGAAATAGCTAAAGAGTGGTTGCCAGTTGATATGTACGTTGGTGGTATCGAGCATGCAGTTCTTCACTTACTTTATGCCCGTTTCTATACTAAATTCCTACATGATATAGGTGTAGTTGAATTTGGAGAACCATTTAAACGTTTATTTAATCAAGGAATGATTTGTAAAAACGGTGCTAAAATGAGTAAATCAAAAGGTAATGTTGTATCTCCTGATGATTTAGTAGAAAAGTATGGTTGTGATTCTTTAAGAATCTACGAATTATTTGTAGGTCCACCAGAATTAGATTCTGAATGGGATGATCGTGGTATTGATGGTGTTTACCGCTTTATTAATAAAGTTTGGAATTTAGTTACTAACAATATTGGCAAAGAAGTAGCAGTAACGAAAGAGATGGAAAAAGTAAGACATCAAATGATTTATGAAATTACAACGCGTTTAAATAACTTTAGTTTAAACACTGTTGTTAGTGGATTCATGGAGTATACTAATAAATTGATCGATATCAATAAGAGTCAAGGTGGTATTGATTCAGAAACCATCGAAATCTTAATTGTGTTATTAGCACCTTTTGCACCTCATATTGCTGAGGAACTATGGGGGCAAATGGGGCATGAGCAGACTGTATTTGCTAATCCATGGCCAACATTTGATAAAGAAAAAATGAAAGAAGATACAATTAAGTTGCCAGTCCAAATTAATGGTAAAGTTCGTGCAACTATTGAGATGGATGCAGAGGCTGATAAAGAGTCAGTATTATCTGCGGCTAGAGAAGCTATTGAAAGTAAATTAGATGGAAAATCTATTGTTAAAGAGATCTATGTACCTAAAAAAATCATAAATATTGTTGTTAAATAGATAATATAGTAAAATAGAGGTGGAGAGATCCATCTCTATTTTTGCGTAAGGATATAGAGATTGATGTTTCTATAGTACAGTATAAGGAGGTTATGGTATGATATATAAATACAAAGATTTCATTCCCCAGATTCATGAAAGCTGTTTTATAGCTAAAAGTGCAGATATCATTGGTGATGTAGTGATCGGAGAAAACTCAAGTATATGGTACAACACAGTTTTACGTAGTGATTTGGATAAGATGGTTATTGGTAAGGGAACCAATATTCAAGATAACTCAACAATCCATAATGCAACTGATAAACCGGCGATCATTGGAGATTACGTTACAGTAGGCCATCAGGTATTATTACATGGTTGTACAATAGGGAATTATGCACTAATTGGTATGGGTTCTACTATTCTTGATGGAGCAGAAATTGGTGATTATACCATTATTGGAGCCAACAGTCTAGTTACACAGAATAAGAAATTTCCTTCTGGAGTCTTAGTTATGGGATCACCTGCAAAAGTTGTACGTGAATTAACAGACGAGGAAAAAGGCTATTTAAAATATTCAGCAGAGCATTATATTGAAAGTGCTAAGGAACATTCAGAATTAGAGATTATATCAGAGTAGTACAAAAGTGGCTAACGCCACATTTAAACTGGAGATAGGAAAGTATGGTTCCTTGCCAGCAAAACGCAGTACTTTCCTATAACAAAATAAAAGGGTAACTCGATTATGAGTTACCCTTAATTATGGTCTTAAATTCTAAGTGTGGATTAATAGGATGCCATTGCTAATGTTACAATATAGCTATCATCTCCAATGTGAGAAACATCTACAATATTATGGGTATCAATGTTTGTTGTATTGAAGTCGAAGCCCTGTATATCATTAATGTAATAGATTTCGTAAGCATTACCACTTTCAGTAATAAAAGAAATTCTTTTTTCATTTTCAAGCAAATGAAGGTAATCCTCTAAACAAAGATGATGCTTATGAATATATTCAGAATGAACTTGTCCTACATAGCGATAATGCCATGGTTCATACATAATACCCGTGATGTCGGTTTTATCCTTTGGGTATCTTAAAATAAATCCATATCTATAAGCGTTTTCAAGTAACCATTGTCCGCTGGGAGTTCCATCAAAACTTTCGGTTAATGTATACTGAGTTGTTGATAAGAAATCAACAGCCATACCTGTTTGATGTTCACTTGTTCCTGGAGGAGCAACAGCTTGACTTGCTAACGCATAAGCCTGATCTTCTGTATGAGTACCTCTATAACGATTCATCTGTTTTTCAAATAACATTTCCTGATAAGCAATATCTCTATATGCACTAGTCAATAAAAGGTCTTGGATACCAAAGGATTGACTAGCTGAGAAAAGCTCTTCTAGAGCATCTAGTGTTTCTTGATTAATGGACATATATTTGTTGGAAGGCACAGTATTCACAACAATGCCTTGACTGAGATCTTCTTGTAAAGGATAATCTTGACTGACTAATAAAAGTTCTGGTAATTCATCTTGTATAATGAGCTGTATAATACCCTCTATATCCTTTGAAGGCGGGGTGTCTACTGGTTCTTCAACTTCTATAACTTCAATAGTTTCCATAGGATGAGTCGTTTCGATGACTTTTTCATCTTCTGATGGATGAGCTGTCGTTATTTGCATAAAAACAATTACAATTAGCATAAAAAGAATAGCAAATGGAATTCTCTTGGTCATTAGACATCACCTCTCTCAGTATGACATTATTATAGTCATATCGACGAAGTGAGTCAATGGTAATAATATTAAATAATGTTAACAATGTATTGATAGATTAATAAATTGAAAAAAAGACCTCTATAAAAGAGGCCTTACCCTATTTCATCATTCCCATCATATTAATCATCATGTCTACACGACTTTTTTCTTGAGGGTTCATATTAGTTTTTAATACGTCCATCAAAGCTTTTGACTCATGAGTTGTTAATTGTAGTCCTTCACTTTGCATTTTCATACCATAGGCTAAAAGAATCTGTAATTTCTGCTCAGAAGAACGTGTTTCCATTAACTCTAACATTTCAATGATGAGTTCTTTTTTCTTTGGGTGGATATTTGTGAAAGCTTCAGAAGATAGTAAACTATCGTAGTTACTGCTCATATGTTCATCACTCCTTATTTATCGTTCATCACTTCTATCGTTACTTTTTCATACCATTCATCATACCACTAAAGGTATTGAACATTTGTTGCTGATCAGGAGTCAGCATTCCTTTTAATTTTGCATTAAGGTCATCATTTTCCTTAGGCTTAGATGGTGTAGAATCTTGTTTAGGTTCTTCTGACTTATTGGTTTGGATCTTGTTAAAGTGATCTACCAAATCACGCATGTCTAGTGACTTAATTGCATAATCAATAATTGCTTTACGATCTTCGGTAAGATGAGCCCTCATGGATAATAACATATTCTTTTTCCAATTAGGGTCTTTTTCTTGACGCATTAATTCCTCAGAAGGTTTGTCATAATAATCCATGGTATTGCGGAGCTCCATCATTTTGACTAGCATAGCTATTTGACGACTGACGTTATGGTCAAGAAAGGGGATAGCTGATTTAAGAATCTTCATTTCTTGAGTATTGATTGCATTTTCAAATTCATTCACTGGTGCTGGGGTTTGATCATTATGTAAGTTGGAGCCGAAATTAATACCAGATTGTTGTTTATACATACCAGATAAGAGTTCTAGCATGGGCATTAATTTACCGAAATCAAAGTTATTATTACGGGTGGGTGCTGTTGGGCTAGGAGTTGGATCGCTCCCTTGAGTAGGTGGTGTTTGAGGTCCGTTATTTTGATACTGCTGATTCCCTGAGCCAAAAGGGTGATAAGGAGGTGCTTGTTGTCTTTGCTTTTGCTGGGATTGATCTGTATGAAATCCTTGATTATTCATATGAGGTGGAGTATATGGATTCATTATTTGCCTCCATTTCATTACTTCTTATTACTTATTCTATGACCTAGAATTTAAATCTTTCCAATTATTTAACCTGTCTTAAAGAAAAAGTGTTCAACTGGATATGCCTACCTACATAAGATAGTAACAGAAGAGCATAAGGGGAGAGTAATATGGCTGATGATAAACTATTAAATGAGTTGGCAGCGTTAGCAAATGGTAATGTCAATGTTGATGAATATGCTAATAGTATGCTAGATGTATTGCGTCAAACTGTTCAACAAACCTATATTGATAAATTCGCATCTATTTTAGAAGACTATAAAAAGCAATCTAAGAATGAATTAGGAAATGAAATGCAATTATTAGAGGCAATGAAACCATTTATTGGAGATGGCAATACAGGCCAGATAGATGCTATGACAGATATGTTTAGCAATATTATTGCCATGAAAAAGCTGATGGGGGATATTTCATCTATTAACGGTCAGACAGTGCCTGTAAGAAATCGCCCTACTCCAACGAATCAACAATCTTTTACAAGACAACATCGGGGAGTTACAGTAAACGAAGACGGGGTTTATGAAATGTATAACCAAGGTTCATTACAGACCAATAATTTAGATGGTATAAACCCAATGATCTTGATGATGCTACTCTTATTTGGAATGTAAAACAATGCAAGAAGTTCATCCTTTACAGGGTGAGCTTTTTTTGTGGTTGAAATATGAAGGAAAAGGAAAAAGCAGAGGTATGTACCCCCGCTTTTAATAACCGAATCCTCCTCCGCCACCCATTCCACTGAATAGGAGTAAGAGTATTAATAGGAAAGAGCTGTCACCACCAAAGCCGCCTTCCATTCCTCCTTGGTTAAATAGTAGTAAAAATAAAATTAAAAACATAAGATTGTTACCGCCAAATCCTTGAGCAGCCACATCATTCATAATGAAACCTCCATTAACTTGAACTCATTTAATATCTATGTGATTAGACTTGTACAATATGCAGTTTTTTTAATAATAAAATTTCTTGAATCATATGAATTTATTAAGAGAGTTATTTAGAAAGGTGACCTAAAGTGAGAGGAGAGGACTACAATGGGATTTGGTAGATTGAATAAGTCTTTTAGAAAACCTAGGATTGATAAAAGGAGTCAAATAGAAAAGCAAAATAAAATGGTGCAAGTCATTGTCAATGCTAATATGAACAAAACTGATGAAAAGAAGTTAAGATCAGTAGGCAGGGTCATACATCGTTTGCCTATGATTCAAGCATATGTACTTGAAGTACCTCAATTGGCATTAGATGATCTAAAGAATGTTGAAGGTGTTGAAAAGGTCGAGTATGACACCAGAATGACAGCTCAAATGGATGTTGCTAGAAAAAGGGTGAATGTGGAGAAGGTTTTTAATGAAGGAAAACTAACTGGCAGGGGTATTACAGTAGCAGTTGTAGATACTGGTGTATATCCTCATACAGATTTCTTAATACCCTATAATCGTTTACTGAAACAGGTGGATTATGTAGGTGATTTAGATGCACCTTACGATGATAATGGGCATGGTACACATGTTGCTGGTATTATTGGAGGTAATGGTATAAGCTCTGATGGTAAGTACATGGGTATAGCGCCAGACGTTAATTTGCTATCTGTCAAAGTACTTAATAAAAAAGGTGGAGGAAAGACATCTGATGTATTAGCTGGACTACAATGGGTTATGGATAATCGTAATAAATACAATATTCGTATTGTCAATATTTCTTTAGGTGGTGATGATCATAAAGGGGAAGAATCATCCATAGTGAAAGCTGTTGATCATCTATGGGATAATGGGATTATCGTTGTTACAGCTGCTGGTAATAAGGGGCCACGAAGCAGAACCATAACAACGCCTGGGATTAGTAGAAAGATTATAACAGTTGGTTGTTCTAATGACCATGAAACAGTCAATATTAATGGTGACTTTATATCCAACTATTCAAGCAGGGGACCTACAAGAGCATGTATTATTAAACCGGATGTAGTGGCACCAGGGGCTAATATCATTTCATGTGCTTCAAAAGAAAACTATAAGCCTATGGAGAGATTAAGTCGAGAAGACAGTAAGTATGAGGCTAAATCAGGTACTTCCATGGCTGCTCCTATGGTCAGTGGTGCTATTGCGTTATTGCTACAAAGCAACCCTTATTTATCACCTAATGAAGTGAAACTTAAGCTGAGTCGTTGTTGTGATGATCTTGGTTTTAAGAAGAACCATCAAGGGTGGGGACTTATCAATATAGAAAAGTTGATGGGATAGTTTATCCTGTAAAAGAGAGAAAGGCAGTGATGATTGCCTTTCTCTTGTCTTTAATATCTTTTAAAATCCAGCTAGGTATTTAGCATATTCTAATGGGGTCAGATATGCTTTTAATAAGGTGTCTGAATCTTTAAGTTTATGAACAGTGGTTTTTGCAGGTTTAGCATTACTTTCTATAAACCATAATCGGTTTTTTGTATCAATAGCAAAATCTATCCCAATTTCTCCAAAAGTACCATAGGCTTTCTCAATGTGTTTATAGATAGTAATTAGAAATTCATCAATTTGTTTTTCGTAATTTGCAATTCTTTCATCTGACCAATCCATTTTCTTTTTGAAAAAATCATGGAATCGATAAACATTTGAGCCAGATACCGTACTGGTTACTGGAGAGTCAGGTTTGGCAACTCTAACAGCATATGCAATGATCTCCAATTCACCATACCGATTGCGTTGTAATGTGGCTCTCATGTCTACAATTGTATTGTTAACTTTTATGAGATCAATAGCTGTTTGTATAATGAGATCTTTACTTTTAAAGAAAGAGCTAACAGCCTTTTCAAATTTAATAAAGGAATCAAATGTATTATCACGACCCTTTTTTTTGGAAGTACTGAATTGATAGTGATTCTTGGATTTTTTTTCAACG
Source organism: Vallitalea okinawensis (assembly GCF_002964605.1). Classification (NCBI taxonomy): domain Bacteria; kingdom Bacillati; phylum Bacillota; class Clostridia; order Lachnospirales; family Vallitaleaceae; genus Vallitalea; species Vallitalea okinawensis. The sequence continues at coordinate 273,839 of NZ_PQDH01000001.1, read as the reverse complement.
CGCATGACACCTTTACCGTTACTTCCGGTACGATCTTTAATATAAAGGACCTTACTTCTTTTAAACATATTCTTCAGATCGTTAGGACTTTTATATTTAGTCGTATAGGGTAAATAAGGTTGGATCTCATCATAGGCTGCAAGTTGCTTATAAGTATCATACTTATCAAAATAGAACTTAGGGTTAATAGATTTTAGTGAATCAATCATTTTAAATTGCTTTCTTATAAAGCGAGAAACGGTCCTATACTTATGAGCACGTGAGCCACCCCTGTCGTAGAGTATTTCAGGGAATGGCAATAGACGTCTCTCCCACTTTAGAAGATCTTCATTAAATATGGTACCGTAAATTTTATGATTGATGAAATCAAAATCATCAACAGAGAAAAAATATAAGATGGTTTTACCAATCTTATTAGCTTGTACATACTGTACCATCTTTCCTGTTATGGCTTGCTTTTTTGCTTTTCTAATGAGTTTCTTTGAAGTAAACACCCCAACTACAGGTCCTAGTGATAGGGTTTCATCTTCTAGGTTAGCATTGCATTGGAAACCATCATACAATCCTATAGCTTTCATCAGTAACTCTGGAATTTCTATAGTTGAATCGTCAGTACCGGGCATAAATTCTACATACCAGCTTGATAAACCGACTTTTATTCTACCGATACGCCTGCTACAGCCTGTATCAAATGAATTCTCTATGAGTTTCATAGGAATTTTTACGACTAATTTATTTTTGTAAGTTTCAGTTAATGTCTTGATCATAACTATCATAGATGTATTATTGATGCTAATCACCCCTTTTGTGATATTTCTTAAAAGTACTCTCTTAATCCTTACACTAATATTGTATGTCCTTCCGATATAAAAGTGTATATAATGCTATAAAAGGGCGGGGATGCGAAAATGAAAAATAGGTTAGCCCTTAGGGCTAACCTATTGTCATTTTAGTAAGATCCCATACCACCGAATAACATCATGAATATTATTAGGAAGAAGAATAAACTATTTTCAGCAAATGCTTCTTTGCCACCGCAGTATCCGCCACCATCATTGAATAATAATAAGAAGAAAAATAAAAAGAAAATATTTTGGTTTCCCCAGCCTGCCATTAAAAACCCTCCTTTAATAATAAAATCATGGCAAAAAACGTATTTTTAAGGGCTTTTCATAGGTTTGATAATATATACTATGAAGGGTTTTGAATTTGTGTGCTGCAAGTAGATGTCCTTTTTTTATAGGATTATAAGGTTTTATATAGAAAAAAATAAAGAGGATGTCATGATTCATGCAATCCTCTTTAATGGGGGTTTTGATTTCAATATCAGTAAGTTTCTTGACCGTATCTGGAGCAAGTTCTATTTGAATAAAAAATGTATATTCGGTTTGATCAGTATTTACTGCATTAGCAATAACATCAAAAATGCGAGAAACTCTTCATCTGACATAGAATCAATTGGATTTTTTTCATCCAATTTAACTCTGGTGGCATAGCAGCCATCTAATGAATCATATGTTTTCAATCTAAAATCATCTGCAATGTCCGTACATGAATAAAAATCCTGAATATTATAGAACATACAAACCACCTCATTTAAGTATATGATGGAAGTTACAAAAAAATGCATAAAATCAGCATAAATGAATGGGAAAATAATAAAATTACAATTATCAGAAAAATCTATTGACAATGCAAGTATGATTGTATACAATTATACTATCGTAATATTATAATAGTATTTTAGGAGGTATGAAAATGATTGAATATAGTACGAATACAAACTTGTTGGAACGAACAGAATTCAAATATCCATTACAGGATATTAATAAACCTAATCTTTTCCGAAATCTATATCCGTATGAAGAAGTACCCAAAATTGCATTCAATCATCGTCTGGTACCCATTGGCATGCCAAAAGAAATTTGGATTACTGATACAACTTTTAGAGATGGGCAACAATCAAGAGAACCTTATACAACAGAGCAAATCACTACACTTTTTGATTACTTACATAGACTATCAGGTCCTAAAGGAATTATTCGTCAATCTGAATTCTTTTTGTACAGTAAAAAAGATCGAGAAGCCGTGTATAAGTGCTTGGAGAAAGGCTATGAATTTCCAGAGGTGACGAGTTGGATTCGTGCAAGTAAAAAGGATTTCCAATTAGTTAAGGATATTGGAATAAAAGAAACTGGTGTTCTTGTTAGTTGTTCGGATTATCATATATTCCATAAACTAAAAATGACCAGACAGCAAGCTATTGATCATTATTTAGCTGTTATTAGAGATTGTATTCATTTTGGAATCCGTCCTAGATGTCACTTTGAAGACATAACAAGAGCAGACTTTTATGGTTTTGTTGTACCATTTGTACTAGAATTAATGAAGCTTATGGAAGAAACAGGTGTTCCTATTAAGATACGAGCCTGCGACACCATGGGTTATGGAGTAGGTTATCCAGGTGCAACATTGCCCAGAAGTGTACCAGGTATTATTTACGGATTGCGTCACCATGCGCAAGTACCTTCTGAACTTATCGAATGGCATGGTCACAATGATTTTTATCGATCCGTTACAAATGGGTCCACTGCGTGGTTGTATGGTGCATCATCAGTGAACTGTTCTCTTCTAGGTATAGGCGAAAGAACTGGTAATACACCGTTAGAGGCAATGATCTTCGAATATGCTCAGTTAAGGGGTACTTTAGATGGTATGGATACGACTGTTATTACAGAGATTGCAGAATACTTTGATAAGGAACTAGGCTATAAAATCCCTCCCCAGACACCGTTTGTGGGTAAGAATTTCAATGTTACAAGAGCTGGAATTCATGCGGATGGTTTGTTGAAGAATGAGGAAATTTATAATATTTTTGATACTACATCGTTGTTAAACCGACCACCAAGAGTGGCTATAACCAATACTTCAGGAATATCAGGGATCGCTCACTGGATTAATTCCTATTTTTCATTAGTTGATAATAAAGCTCTTGAAAAAAATCATCCTGTTGTAGTTAGAGTAAAACAATGGGTGGATAAAGAGTATGAAAGCGGGCGTGTTATAGCTATTACAGATCAAGAATTAGAAAAAGTAACGATGGAAGCAATGGAACATTACGATGCGATTGAATGTGAGGAGGCCATTTAAATGAACTTAAATCTTACGCAAAAGATTCTTAAAGAACACTTGATAGAAGGTGAGTTATCTATTGGTCAAGAAATAGGTATTAGAATTGATCAAACATTAACTCAAGACTCAACAGGAACCATGGCGTATTTGCAATTAGAGGCTATGGATATAGATCGTGTTAAAACAGATAAGTCTGTAGCTTATATTGATCATAATATGTTGCAACAAGGTTTTGAAAATGCTGATGATCATAAATATATTCAAACTGTTGCCAATAAGCATGGTGTGTATTTCTCACGACCAGGTAATGGTATATGCCATCAGGTCCACCTCGAGCGTTTTGGGGTACCTGGTGGTACCCTCCTTGGTTCTGATAGCCATACGCCCACATGCGGAGGAATTGGTATGATTGCTATAGGAGCAGGGGGATTGGATGTAGCTGTAGCCATGGGGGGAGGAGCTTATTACATTACAACACCTAAGGTAGTTAATGTTAGATTAACTGGTGAGTTATCACCTTTTGTAACAGCAAAAGATATTATTTTAGAAGTTCTTAGAAGGCTAACGGTAAAGGGTGGAGTAGGTAGAGTTATTGAATATACTGGACCAGGAATCACACAATTGACCGTACCAGAGAGAGCAACTATCACCAATATGGGTGCTGAGTTAGGAGCAACCACCTCCATTTTCCCAAGTGATGAGGTAACAGAGGCTTTCTTAAAAGCGCAAGGCCGTTTAAATGATTATAAAGAATTATTGCCAGATAAAGATGCTAAATACGATGAAATTGTAGAAATAGATTTATCTGCATTGGAACCTTTGGTAGCAAAACCGCATAGCCCAGATAATGTAGTTGAAGTTAAATCAGAAGAAGGTATACATATTGACCAAGTATGTATTGGAAGTTGTACCAATAGTTCTTATAGAGATATGATGAAGGTAGCCAAAATACTCAAGGGTAAAACTGTTTCACCTCACGTATCTTTAGTTATTGCGCCTGGGTCAAAGCAAGTACTAAACATGTTAGCCAGTAATGGTGCATTAGCTGATATGATCGCTGCTGGTGCTAGGATTCTTGAATCAGGTTGCGGACCTTGTATCGGAATGGGGCAAGCACCATCTACAGATGCGGTTTCATTAAGAACCTTTAATCGTAACTTTAAAGGTCGCTGTGGTACAGTATCAGCAGGCGTTTACTTAGTAAGTCCGGAGACAGCAGCTATTAGTGCCCTTAATGGTAAATTAACAGATCCTAGAAGTAGTGACATGAAACTAGATATCGATGAACCAAAGGAATTCCTACTTAACGATAATATGATTGTTGAACCAGCAGAAGAAGGGGCTACTGTAAAGGTTGTAAAGGGACCCAATATTCAACCATTCCCATTAAATAATGCACTTGAAGATGATGTTACTGGTAAGGTGTTAATCAAAGTTGAAGATAACATAACAACAGATCATATCATGCCTTCCAATGCAAAGCTTCTACCTTTTAGATCAAACATTCCTCACTTATCAAAGTTCTGTTTAACTCCTTGTGACGCGGATTTTCCAAAACGTGCGCAAGAGAATAAGGGAGGTATTATTATTGGAGGAGAAAATTATGGTCAAGGCTCAAGTCGAGAGCATGCTGCTTTAGTTCCTTTATATCTTGGAGTAAAAGCTGTTCTGGTTAAAAGTTTTGCAAGAATCCATAAAGCCAATCTTATTAATTCTGGTATATTACCCCTTATTTTTGATAATAAAAGGGATTACGAAGACATTGAAGTTTTAGATGAATTAAAAATTAATCATATTAAGTCACAGCTAGATGATGGCATCCTAGTTATTGATAATGTAACAAAGGGTAGACAGTATTCTACCCATCATGACTTATCAGATAAAGAAATAGAATTAATACGAGTAGGTGGCAGAATCAACGCCATAAAGAACGCAAAATAAACTATTGAAAGTAAAGAATAGTAGACAATGGAGGTATAAAATGGACGTACTAGAGAAATTTCAGCAAATATTAGATGAGCAAAAAAAGCGAGTAGAGATGATGAAACAGCAACAAGATTTTATTCAATATGATGAGTTAGATCAATTAATAATCGGTGTTGTTGGAGGAGATGGTATTGGTCCAGCTATTACAAAGCAAGCTCAAAGGGTTTTGGAATATCTTTTAAAGGGTGAGGTTGATAGTGGGAAGGTAACTTTCAAGGTTATCGAAGGATGTACCATTGAAAACAGAGCGAAAGTAAATAAGGCTTTACCAGATGATGTGGTTGATGAATTAAAGAAATGTCATGTTATCTTAAAAGGTCCAACAACGACTCCTAGAAAAGGAGATCCATGGCCAAATATTGAATCAGCCAATGTAGCTATGCGAAAAGAGTTAGATCTTTTTGCGAATGTACGTCCTGTTAAAGTACCTGATCAAGGGATCGATTGGACATTTTTCAGAGAAAACACAGAAGGTGCTTACGTACTTGGCAGTCAAGGTGTACATGTAGATGATGATATTGCCATTGATTTTAAAGTGATTACGAGTCAGGGGACCGAAAGAATTGCTCGTTCTGCCTTTGATTTTGCTAGTAAGAATGGGAAGAAGAAGGTAACAGTCGTTACGAAGGCTAATGTTGTCAAAACAACAGACGGTAAATTCCTTGATATATGTAAGGATGTTGCGAAGGACTATCCAGATGTAGAGATGGATGATTGGTATATCGATATTATGACGGCGAAATTAGTTGACGAAAAAAGAAGGCGAGATTTCCAAGTTTTTGTTTTACCAAATCTTTATGGCGATATTTTGACGGATGAAGCAGCAGAATTCCAAGGCGGAGTAGGAACTGCTGGAAGCGCTAATATTGGTAAGCGTTATGCTATGTTTGAAGCTATTCATGGCTCTGCGCCAAGAATGGTTGCTGAAGGCAGGGATATTTATGCTGATCCATGTAGTATTATTCGTGCAGGAGCGATGCTCCTCAACCATATTGGAAAAGGGAATGAAGCAGATAAACTTTTCAGAGCGTTAGAAATATGTACGCAAACAGAAAAAAGGCTAGTGATGACAGGTAGAGATACAGGTGCTACCAGTGAAGCCTTTGCCGATTATATAATGGAAACTATAGAAAAACTTTAAAAAATTATCAATATCCCTTTTCAATAGTTCTTTTTTTTGGTAATATTATATTGTTCTTATTGAAGTAATAGGGGAGGCATTCCTTGTGAACACATTTGATGTAGGCAAAGAAGTATCGGATAAGTATTCATTGAGGGGTCGCGTTTATAGCAAGATCCGAGATGACATTTTAAAAGGTAGATATTCGACAGATGAACCCATTAAAGAAATGCAAGTTTCTAAAGAGTTAGGGGTAAGTAGGACACCAGTGAGAGAAGCATTGAGGCAGCTTGAACTTGAAGAACTAGTTACTATTATACCTAATAAGGGAGCTTTTGTGACGGGTATTACACCTAAAGACATACAAGATATTTATGCGATTCGATCTTTAGTTGAAGGATTATCTGCTAAATGGGCAGCAAAAAATGCTACTGATCAGCAGATAAAAGAGCTTGAAGAAGTTCTTGATTTATTTGAGTTTTTCTATAAACGAGGAAATTTTGAGCAGTTACATGAATTGGATAACAAATTCCATAAGCAGATTTATGACATTTCGGGTAGTCGAATTTTGAAGCATGTTTTATCTGATTTTCATAATTATGCACAAAGAGTAAGAAAAGCATCATTAGAAAGCTCTGGAAGGGCAGAAGTCTCTTTATCAGAGCATAAAGATATATTGACAGCTATTAAGAATCATGATATGAAAAATGCTGAAAAACTCATGAATAAGCACGTAAAGAATACTGCAAAAAACGTAACGAATAACAAATTAGAACAAATAACTACCGAGCATCAAAAAAGTGAATAATATCACTTTGGAGTTAAAACAAAAAAGTTCAAGGTCTTTTGCCTTGAACTTTTCTAATTATCTAATTCTGATATCTTTTCCTGAATTTCTTCCCACTTCAAGTATTTCTCTTCTAACAGAGACTCCTGTTGGATCTTATTAGAATGGAGTTCGCCAGCTTTATCTGGGTCTGTATAATTTTCTTCAAGACATAGAGCCTCGTCTATGGATGTTATAGCCTCTTCAAGGGCATGTATATCTTTTTCACAGCTTTCTAACAAATTCTGCAGCTTACGGGTTTGTGCTTGGTACTCTTTTCGTTTTAACCAATCCTGCTTAGAATCACTTGTTTCTGAAATGGATTCTAAACTAACCTCTTTTTCTTTCAGCTTTTGTAATTGCTCCTTCTTTTCAACATAATCATTATAGTTTCCAAGATAAGCGATAAGCTTTTCTGGAGTTAGTTCAAAAACTTTTGTAGCTACTTTATTGATAAAATAACGGTCATGGGAGATGAAAAATAATGTTCCTTCATATTGACTTAACGCATTTTCTAATACTTCACGGGAGGTAATGTCGAGATGGTTCGTAGGTTCATCCATCAGAAGGAAATTAGCTTCTGATAGCATGATTTTAGAGAGACTAACACGACCCTTTTCTCCACCGCTCAAAGAGAGGATGGATTTGAAAACATCTTCACCAGTGAAAAGAAATGCTGCCAGCGTATTACGGATTTCACCGTTCGTCATTTTTGGATAAGTGTCCGATAATTCTTCAAAGATGGTTTTATCTTCAGATAAACTATCGTGTTCTTGATCATAATAGCCTATTTGAACACGACTCCCGTATGTTATTTGGCCAGTATCCACAGGCACATGCTTCATGATAATCTTAAATAAAGTTGTCTTTCCAATACCATTTGCACCGATTAGAGCAATCTTATCTCCACGCTTAATATCTAAATCTACATTATCGAAAAGTTGATGATCATAGCTTTTTGACAAATTCTCAGCAAACAAGACATCATTACCACTAACTTTCTTCGGCTGAAAAACTAAACGCATTTCATCATTGATATGTGTAGGCTTTTCCAAAAGCTCAACCTTATCTAAAGCCTTTTCACGACTCTTAGCTCGTTTGATAGACTTCTCACGGCTAAAAGAACGTAATTTAGCAATTACTGCCTCCTGCTGTTTGATATCCCGTTGTTGCTCTAAATAATGTTTATATTGTATATCACGATTGATTGCCTTCTGTTTAGCATAGAAACTATAATTACCTGAATAGACTTCAGACTTCTTGTTTTCTATTTCAATAACCTTACTAACAATCTTGTCCAAGAAATAACGATCATGGGAGATAATTAATAAAGTACCTTTATAATTTCTTAAATACTCTTCAAGCCAGGTTACGGCCTCAATATCCAGATGATTGGTTGGCTCATCCAGTAGTAAAACTTCTGGTTGCCGTAGGAGTAGCTTAGCTAAACAAACACGAGATTTTTGTCCGCCTGATAATGTGTTGATGGCTTTACCTAGCTCTTCGACAGTAAACCCCAAACCTTTTAGTACACCAGTGATCTGACTCTTGTAACCATAGCCATTCATGCTTTCAAATTGGTGTTGTAATTCAGAATACGTTAGCATTAACTGTTCTAAAGCTTCGCCATTGAGTTCATTCATTCTCGACTCTATTTCACGTAATTGAGTCTCAGTCTTAATGACGTCTTCAAAAACAGTCTCACATTCCTCATAGATGGAATGTGCCGATACTAAGTCTTGTTCTTGGGAAAGGTAACCTAATGAAGCATTTTGATAGAGGGTTATACGACCTTCATCGGCAGTGAGTTCTTTAGTAATAATGCGAAAAAGGGTCGTTTTTCCAGCGCCATTAATGCCTACCAAAGCGACCTTATCATATTGGTTTAAATGGAAAGTTACATTTGTTAAAATTTCATCAATTCCAAAGGATTTTTTTATATTTTTACATGAGAGTATCATGATAACCTCCTAAGTTCATTGGTATATACGTATTACACAAAAAATGTTGTGAGAAATTATATATTTAGTACAATGATTTAATATGTACTGCAGTAAATAAAATAATAAATATTGGAAAAAATACGTCTGATTACTAATTTATCATCGAATATTATTAGCATAATCCAATAACAGTGTCATATATTGTATACATTATACAATATAGCATTCTCATTTTACCTTTTTAATCATATCAAAATTTCTATATGATTAAAAGGCTTCATTTGAAAAATTTACACAGTAATGCTATAATAAATTTAATTAGAATAAGAATTTGCTTAGGGCGTAGGCAATTTCTTAGTTAGGTATGTGGTAGAAAATTAAATAGTCGTTATAGATGACTTATTTAATTTTTGATGGTGCCTTAGAAGGAGATGAAGGTATGGATTCTGATAAGAAGATATCAATCGCTGTCATTCGACGATTACCCAGATATTATCGTTATCTTGGCGATCTCTTATCAAAAGACGTTGTACGTATTTCTTCAAGAGAATTGAGTGAAAGAATGGGTATAACAGCATCACAAATTCGACAAGATCTTAATAATTTTGGTGGTTTTGGTCAACAAGGGTACGGATATAATGTAGAGTTTCTATATGAAGAAATAGGTAAAATTCTTGGTTTAGATAAAAATTATAGTGTCATTATAGTTGGTGCTGGTAATTTGGGTCAAGCATTAGCTAATTATGCAAAGTTTGATAAACGAGGATTTACTGTAAAAGGACTCTTCGATGTTAATCCTAGACTAGTGGGTATGAGTATTAGGGAGATTGAAATTAAAGATATTGATGAAATGGAGCAGTTTGTCCGAGAAAATGACATTGATATCGCAATTTTAACATTACCTAGGACAAAGGCTATATCTGTTGCAAATGATCTTGTTGATTGGGGGATCGAAGCAATATGGAATTTTGCTCCTATCGATTTAAATTTACCTGAACATGTTACAGTAGAGAATGTACATTTACTGGATAGTTTAATGACATTGTCCTATAATTTGAAAGAAAATAAAGCTAATAAAGAAGAAGAATAAGAGAAAAGCTGACTCATGTATATATTTGAGTCAGCTTTTTTAGGAATGTCAACTGGTAAAATTTGTACATTATACTGAAAAATGTTATAATATATATAAATTAGTCCTGTTTTAAAATCGTAGAAACCTTGATGTAAGCTAAATCACAGCCATTTTAGAGTTAGATTTTGTAAATATTGCATAAAAGCTAAGTGATAAAATAGTTAAGTTAAATAAAATATGTAAGTTATACCATGGGAAGTGTTCTAAACTATTAACAATTTTTATATAATTGTTAATAATATTTTAAATCTTTTTTATGAAATTTCAAAAAAATTTAATAAAAATGAATAAAACCCGTTGACATGTGGTAAAAATTTATATATAATCACTTAACTGAAAAGACATATCCTACAGATGTAAAAAAAGAGACTTATGTCTCGATTAAGCATATGTAGGAAATCATTTGTGAAAGGAACGTATCAAATTACTTTCTTACACAAAAATATTACAGTTGGTTATGAGAAAGGAGTAATCTCAATGAAAGCAAAGCAGAGCGAATGTATCTCTGATATCAAAAAGTATACATTCGACTCAGACAAAAACTGCTATAAGATGAAGAGATCAAAGAAACCACTTCTTATTGCAGGACTAATTGGCTTGGTATTAGTTGGATTATTTTCTATTGTGCTTTACAGTTACTATGAGCAAAATGCTATGGAGTATGCTTATTATGCTGTAATGGAAGATGAGATGAATAACACAGCAGTTTTAGAAAATATAAATGATTTAGAATTAACTTACAATGAAATAGAAGAGACCTATTACCAATTAGAAGATGATTTTGCAACGGATAATTCACCATTAATGACAGCTTCCGTTGCTCCAGTAGATAGTAGAAATCTATCTACGTCATCCAATTTAGAGCCTATCAATCAGACGGATGCGGAGTATTCATTTGTTAATTTTGACTTAACAGATGATGATTATGAATCACTTCTCCGTATAGTTGAAGCTGAGGCGACAGACGAAGATATAATCGGGAAAATACTTGTAGCAAACGTGGTTTTAAATCGTGTTCGTATCAGCCGTTTTCCTGGTACTGTTTTTGAAGTTGTTCACCAACCTGGTCAATTTTCACCACTTGATGATGGACGTTACTACACTGTACCAATAACTTCTTCTACTGTAGAAGCCGTTAATCGTGCATTAGCTGGTGAAGACTACTCAAATGGAGCATTGTTCTTTGTTGCAAAAGGATTAGCATCTACCTCTGCGGTAGCATGGTTTGATAACAACTTAACAGAAGTGTATAAACATGGCGTTCATACCTTCTATTCGTATTAAAAGCATGACTATACAAAGTAAGCAACTCGTAACTCGAGTTGCTTTTTTTTACATCTATATTTCAAAATAACAGACTCGGTTTACGGTTATGGATAATTATGGTATAATTGATGAAGTTTTGATTATAGGCATATGCCTTAAAAGGAGGACACTATGAAATATTTTAGAAAAATAACAAGCTGTTTCCTAACGACAGTGCTTTTGATGACTCCGTTGTTATCATTGAATGCAGCAAGCTCAACTGTAGTTAGCAACAAGGTAGTTATTACTCAGAATGAAAATCAGACAGCAATTGATGACTCTAGTTACACAATAAAAATGGATGATGCTATCCAATTAGCGATGGGTTTTGTTCATACATATACCAATTATGTAGTGACTAATGAAGAGTGTAGTATAGCATTAGAGGACCAAGTATACTGGTACTACGAGGATGAAGATATAGTGTGGTGGGAAGTATCTTGGGATTTTGATAGAAAAGATGAATACTTTAATATAAATGTTCTAATCAATGCCTCAACGGGTGAAATTATGAGCTATGATAGTCATATATATAATCACGAAAACGACTTGGAAAAACTACCTAGTCTGACTGGTGATGAAGCTAAAGCTCTTGCAATTAATTTTGTGACCAAAATGCACCCCGATAAGATCGATATGCTAGAAGTGGGTGATGTTTTTACCCAATCTTATGATGCTATATACAGTATGCATTTTCAGCGTAAAGTGAATGGTATTTCAACAACCGATGGAATTGCTGTAGAAGTAGATGGTCAATCTGGAGAAGTTGCCGGCTATAGGATCACCTGGAATGACGATGTTACCTTTGAGGATCCAGAAGTGATTCAATCTAAAGAGGAAGCAAAAGCTGTATTTTTGGATGCTATGTCTATGGAGTTAGGTTATACACCTATTATGGACGATAACTATGAAGTAGAAAGTCTCAAATTAGTCTATAACATGAACACAGAAAAGCATGCCATAAAAGCTGCAGATTTATCAAGTGAATCAGATACGATAAATGTTGAGGTCGTCGATGATGATACACACATCAATAAAGAATTTACATTGAGTGAAGATGAAAAAGTTGAATATCTTGAACTAGCTAACTTACTTCCAATAGAGCTGGTAGATGAAAAATTAACCCATGAACAAGCTGATAAAATTGGTCAACATTATATAGATACGCTATTAGGAAAAGGATTTTATATAGAAGATCTGGAATATAGAACAGATTATGAGGGGAATAAAACATGGGATATTAGATGTAGTTCAGAAGCAGAAAGTAGATATTATCACTATGGTGCTAATATGGAACTTGAGCCAAACGGAAAACTTAAACGCTTTTATCGTTATAATGAGGAAAGTGAAATGGATAAAGCAGATGAGGGGCAAGAGCGCATACAACCAGAGGAACTTTATTCAAAGGCAGCTAAAATAATAGCAATGATATACCCAGACGAATTTAGTCAAATGGGATCTGTGATTGAGTGCGGCGGTGTGTCATGGGGGTATAACGATAAAGATTATGATAATCTTATGTATGTTTTTACTATGAATCAAATGGAGGAACTAGAGCATCATGGAGGAATGAGTGTAGAAATCGGTGCATATTCTGGTACAATTTATAACATTGATTATGAATGGGTAGATATTGAAATACCTGAATTAGAGCCAGTATTAACAGCTGAAGAAGCAAAAGCAAAGCTTATTGAGATTGTAGACATTGAGCTCCGTTATGGCATAAATAGTGATGAAGAATCTGAAACCAAAGAAGCTATCCTTTACTATTACCTGAAGACAGAAGTTAATGATTCCTGGGTAAGAAGTGTTGATGCTATCAATGGTGAATTATTAAATTATCAAGGTAGAAATGTTTATGAATTGAATTCCGCTAATGCACTTACAGATCATTGGGCAGCTAATGAGCTAAAAATGATGGATGAAAAAGAGATTATTGATCTTGATAGCATTGAGGTTGATGATCCGATTACGGTCAATGAATTTATTGATATGCTGGTTCAAGCATCTGGGTATAAGTACTATCGTCTTGATGATGCACCAGCACTGTTATTCACTAACGTATCAGAAGAAGATGCATACTATGATACATTACGTTTAGCTGTATATGATAACATTATTGATAATGAAGCGATCAGTTGGGAAGGCAATCGTCATCTTACGCGTGAAGAAATGGCTATGTATATGATTAGAATGTTAGGTTTTGGGAAAGTTGCAGATTTGGAAGGTATTTACAAATCCAGTTTTATAGATGCAGTTGACATTAGTAAGGAGATGCTAGGCTCTGTAGCTCTTTGTGAAGGTTTTGGTATTCTAGAAGGAGCAGACGGTGCTTTCAATCCCAAAGAAGAATTAACTTATGCTGAAGCAGCTATGGCTGTTTATAAAATCTTAACAAAACCAGAGTTGGTACAATAAATACAGTTTACAGAAGACTATTTCCACGGAAATAGTCTTTTTGACTTTAAGATGCTGAGTGTGTCTTTTGGTTATATACATATGTATTTATATGGAATACAATATAGAGCCGAATGTCCTTGGGACACGCTTATTGATTAGGTTCGTCAAATATAGTATAATAAGTTAACTTTGTTCATACCATTAGTTATAATGGATTTCATTAGGTTTAACAGTATAGAATTGACAGGTGATAAAATGATCTTAATGTTTATAAAATTCCTAATATACACCTATGTTCTTATTTTAGGTCTCTTAAATTTAGCAAGTCAAACATCTACAGTAGAAACATTTCAACCTTATGATATACGACAGCAAGAGTTGCCAAATAGCCATTATAACGATGTGACAAGCTTATTAGATTTGGAAAGTACTGAATTTGATGAAAATGAACCAATTAAAGATGAGGCTGATGAGATTCTAGATGTAGCTGAACAAGAGACTAACGAAGCAGAAAAAAATATGGATAAAGAAGAGGAAAAAGACTTTGATGTAACCTTTACAAAGGAACCCATTGGTGAAGAAGTCGCCTCTCGCATTGTAGGGGTATCTTGGAAAGAAGAGGCACCTGTTTCCAAGGAAGACTTAGCATACTTACAGTTAAGTTACTGGGGTTATGATGATCAACCTCACCATGGCGAAATGATTGTACATAATGCTGTAGCAGATGACATTTTAGAAATATTTCAAATATTATATGAAAACCGATACCCTATTGAGCGAATGAAGTTGATTGATGAATATGATGCAGATGATAATGCATCTATGCGAGACAATAATACATCATCCTTTTGCTATAGAAGCATTACCAATTCAAGTTTTCTTTCTAAACATAGCTATGGTTTAGCTATTGATATTAATCCTTTAGTTAATCCTTATGTTAGCGGTAATCATATTTATCCTATAGAAGGGGCAGTCTATAAAGATCGTCAAGTAGATGAAAAGGGTATGATCCAAAAAGACGATATCCTCTATCAAGCTTTTATAGAGAGAGGCTGGATATGGGGCGGTGATTGGGAAGATCCTCTAGATTATCAGCATTTTGAGAAACCTTTAGAAGCAATTCAGTAATTCGAATAAAAAATAATTAGAATTATTTAATGTATACAATTTTAATATACTACTTTAATTAGTTAATTATCAAAAAGTAAGCGTATTATAAAGTACGTATCGACCTGCAACTTACTTATCTTAAGGTAAATATGGTTGAGGGACTAATTGAAGATACACATGAGAGAAGAGGGATAAAGATGGAGAGAATACGTTATATGAGCACGAGAGGTGCTGAGACGCAAATAGAGGCTTCCTATGCTATTTTACGAGGAATTGCCAAAGATGGTGGTTTGTATGTGCCAGATCGAATACCAGCCATTGATATGGACATCAATGATATGGTTAACATGTCTTACCAAGAGATAGCCTATCAAGTTATGAAAGATTATTTATCAGATTTTACTGAGAATGAGTTAAAAAACTGTATTCGTAAAGCTTATGATGATAAGTTTGATACCCAGTGCATTGTACCAGTTGTTAAAAAGGGTGACGTGACTTACCTTGAGCTTTTCCATGGCTCTACAATAGCCTTTAAAGATATGGCATTATCAATTTTACCTCATCTTATGACAACTTCCATGAAAAAACAAGGCATTGATCAAGAGGTGGTTATTCTAACAGCCACATCTGGAGATACTGGTAAAGCAGCTTTAGCAGGCTTTGCAGACGTTGAAGGGACTCGTATAATCGTCTTTTATCCAAAAGATGGTGTAAGTCCAATACAAGAGAAACAAATGGTTACACAAAAAGGTGATAATACCTACGTTGTAAGTATAGATGGTAATTTTGATGACGCACAATCTGGTGTAAAAGATATTTTTACTAATATTGAATTTAGGAAGACGTTAGGTGAAAATGGTTTCCGTTTTTCGTCAGCTAATTCTATTAACATAGGGCGTTTATTACCGCAAGTAGTTTATTACTTTTATGGTTATGCGCAAATGCTTAAACAAGAAGAGATTAAAGCAGGAGAAGCCATTAACATAGTTGTTCCGACAGGGAATTTTGGGAACATATTGGCAGCCTACTATGCAAAGAAGATGGGATTACCAGTGAATCGTTTGATTTGTGCATCTAATGATAATAAAGTTCTTTATGACTTTTTTAGAACGGGGATTTATAACAGAAAGCGTGATTTTAAATTGACAATTTCACCTTCCATGGACATTCTGATATCAAGCAATTTAGAAAGACTCCTTTATGAAATGACTGAGTTTAGTGGGGCACAAACAGAGGAACTAATGTCACAATTGAATAAGCATGGTGAATATGCTATAAAGAATATGAATGAGTTTAGTTGTTTCTATGGTAATTATGCAACAGAAGAAGAAACTTATGCTGCAATTAAAGAGGTTTATGATGAAAGAGGTTATGTTATTGATCCACACACAGCAGTAGGTTACTGTGTTTATAAGAAGTTTAGAGAGGAAACGGCAGATGAAAGGAAAGTTCTATTAGCTTCAACTGCAAGTCCTTATAAATTTACGAAGTCTGTCATGAAAGCCATAGATCCAAAGTATAATGAAATAGATGACCTAGCATTAATAGATGAATTAAAAGCAACCTCTGGTGTTCCAGTTCCAAATGCTATTAAGGAAATCTTAGAAGAAGAGTCTCGTCATCAGCGTGATTGTGAAACGGAAAATATGCAAAACGTTGTTGCAAGCATACTTAACATAGAGTTGTAGAGTTGATAAAAGGAGGAAATTGATATGTTAGAAAAAGTGGATTACAATACCCATGCTATGGAAGCATTGCAACAGTTGCCAAAGGGTGCATTCATGAATGTGAAAGTTGGCGATGAGTTGAATACCATGACAATTGGCTGGGGTAACTTAGGATTTATATGGGGGAAACCTATTTTCACTGCTTTAGTGAGGTATTCACGACATACTTATCAACTTGTAGAAAAAGCAGACGAATTTACAATTAGTTTTCCTTTGAAGGGCCAATTAAAGAAAGAACTTGGATACTGTGGTTCGAAGTCTGGTAGAGATGTGAACAAGTTTGAAGAACTTTCTTTGACTGCTATTGAAGGAAAAGATGTTAACTCACCTATGATCGATGAATGTGACCTGCATTACGAATGTAAAGTTGTGTTTAAACAGCCTATGGACCCAGAGAATTTACAAAATGCAATTAAAGGTGATTGCTATCCGGAAGATAATTATCATGTTATTTATTACGGAGAGATCGTAGGCACCTATATAAAGCATGAAGAGCCTAGCTAAAAGAAATCAATTGGAGGAATAATTGTGGATGATTCTAAACGAAGTATCCTAAACATGTTAGCAGAAGGACGGATTAGTTTGTCTGAAGCTGAAAGATTATTAGATGAACTAGAGAAGAATAGGAAGGTCAATATGCATGATAAACTAAAAGAAGTCGGTAAGAATCTTGAGGAGATGGCTGATGACTTAAATGATAGGTTTGAGGAGTTAAGTAAAGAATATAGTCCTAAGATTAAAAAGGCCGTTGAGGAAGCAGGAAAGAAAACGTCAGATATCTTGGAGGATTTGTCTAAAGAGATTAATAATTGGTTTAAATAATGAAATGAGTTATATAAGGCATGTGTATGAGTTGGGGGACCTAGCTTATCATATGTCTTTTTTTGTGTAAACTTTAAATTGATGATATGGTTATGGAAAAGTAATAGCAATAGTAATTGGGTCAAGCATAGAAGGGGTCCTATTGCGCCGGCTAGGAAGACGTCCATGTCTTAGATAGCCGGGCTCACCGTCCATGGTTCGCTGCTCCATAGGACCTCTTCTATGCTTTCTGTTAGGAATTGATTAAGTTATACATAACTGCATGGCATAAAGACTATAAGGCATAAAGACTATAGGGTATAAAGAACTATAAGGTATAAAGACTGTACGTATAAAGGCTATAAATTTCAAAGGACTGTAAGCAAAATAAAATAGATTTGAAAGTACCTTTTTATTGTGATTAGGGTTCTGCGCTATAGATATTGAATAACAGACAATGAGTATCTGACTTGACAAAAAGGTCAGACAATACTATAATTAATAATAATTATTATATAATAGTAGATATACTTAAGGAGTGATATAATGGCTAAGGAATTAGAGGTTGGTACTTTAGCACCTGATTTTGCTCTTCCTGATGCGGAAGGGAATGAAGTAAAGTTATCTGATTTGAGGGGGAAGAAGGTTGTTCTTTATTTTTACCCTAAAGATAATACAAAAGGTTGTACACAAGAAGCTTGTGATTTTAGGGATAGACAGGAAGCTTTTACTGAAAAGAATGCAGTGATCATTGGTATCAGTAAGGATAGTCAAAAATCACATAGTAACTTTATGAGTAAATATGAGTTACCTTTTGTACTGCTCAGTGATGTGGAGAAAGAGGTATGTAATTTATATGGTGTGATGCAACTGAAGAAAATGTATGGACGAGAGTACATGGGAATAGTACGGACAACCTTCATCATTGATGAAGAAGGTTACATTGAAAAAGTATACAATAAAGTAAAAGTTAAAGACCATGCAGAAGATGTCTACACCTCACTTTAAAAGAAAGTAAGATGTAGATTCTATTACTTTGATCGAATACTTGATTCACGAATAATAAGTTGAGGCCTGATTAAATGAGTTTGTATATCTATATCAGGCTTTTTTATTTTCTCCAAAAGTGATTGTCCGACTTGACGGCCTAATTCAAAGGTATCCATATGAACACAAGTCATAGGAGGCGTTAAATAAGGGGCTAAGGGATAATTATTAAAGGTGACCACAGCAATATCTTGAGGTACTCTTAATTTCATTTCCTTAAGGGCTTTCAAAGCGCCATAAGCTAAATAATTGTCTTCACAAACAACTGAATCCAAGAGGGGATTCTCTTGATAGATTCTTATCACTTCTTTATGAGCCCATTGATCATCAATAGCCTTCTCACTGATTAGTCTATCATCTAGAGAAAGATTATACTTGGTAAATGCTGTTTTATAGCCTTCAATTCTTGAGCGAGATAGAGGATTTGTTTGTGATGATCGACCTAAATAAGCAATATGACGATTACCTTGATCCAGTAGATGCAATGTTACTGTTTCCCCAGCGGCCTTGTTATTAATGTCAACACTAGGTGAATCCTTAAGTTCTTCAGAGGCACCAATGATAATAAAAGGAACACTGGAAGCTTTTAATTTTGTTATAAAAGTATCATTTAAACTATCAATTGGCAGAATTAAACCACAATATTTACGGTTATAGACATATTTTCTAAAGAAATCATCTGCATCTTTAATAGAATTGATATTAGCAACATTGATTTCATAATTATCGGGCATTAGAGTACTCTCTACGCCTCCAATAATACTATAGAAAAAAGGATCTTGAAAATGGTTCTGATGAGAGGCATTAACAAAGAGACCAACTGTTTTACTGTTTTGCTTTGCTAATTGAGTCGCATAAGGATTGGGGATATAATTCATTTCCTTCATAATATTATGCACTCTTTTTTTCGTTTCATCAGAGATGGTTGGAGAATCATTAATAACTTTTGAAACCGTTGATTTAGATACATTAGCTGCTTTTGCAATATCATTAATTGTTATTTTCATTAAATCACATCCAGTTATATTTCATTGAAAGGAAACTGCTTTCCTAGTTCAGATCTCATTAAGCATTTTCATGTCATTATTGTACTATAAAAAGATTTTATTTTCAATATTGACAAATAAATTTGAGTTTGATATGATGAAATTAAGGAAACCGGTTTACTAAGCCGATGTAGATAAGGAGAATGACACAATGGTAAGAGAAGCAGTTTATCATCAAATGGATTCTAGCTATGCTTTCTTAATTGATTTAGAAACACTAGTTATACGTCTCCGAGTGAAAAAGAATGATATTAAAAGATGTATACTTCATTATGGGGATCGATGTGATATTTGCCAACAACCTAAAATACAATCTTTAGAAATGAAGAAGAAAGCCACAGATGCACTATTCGATTATTATGAAGTCGAATTTGAGCCTGGATGGAACCGAATTTTTTATTATTTCTTATTAGATGATGGTAAGGAACAACTGTATTATTTTAATGATAATTTTTACAGCGAAGCTAATAAACCTCGTACCTTGTACTATCAATATGCTTATTTTCGTGAGAAGGATGTCGTAGAGACACCTGACTGGATTAGAGATGCCGTCATGTATCAGATCTTTCCTGATAGTTTTGCAACAGATAAAGCTTACTTATCAAGTCAAAGTGATCAATACATATCAGCAAACGGATTTAAATCAAGAAGCCACTTAGGAGGTACACTCAAAGGAATTCAGCAGAACTTGGATTACATACAAGAGTTAGGAATCAATTGTATCTATATGACGCCCATCTTTCATTCCAACTCCTATCATAAATATGATATTATTGATTACTATGAAATTGACCCCTTACTTGGCACAAAAGAAGACTTTAAGGAGCTTGTTGAAGCATGTCATCATAGAGATATAAGAATCATACTAGATGGTGTTTTTAATCATACATCTACTGACTTTTTTGCTTTTCATGATTTGTTAGAGAAAGGTGAAGACTCCATCTATAAAGACTGGTATATGGTTCATCATTATCCTGTTGAAGTTAATCATCCTCCTAATTATGAAGCCTTTGCCTATGTTGAAAGTATGCCTAGGACCAATACTGCTAATGAGGATTTAATTGATTATTTTATCAAGGTAGGAGAGTACTGGATTAAAGAATTTAATATTGATGGATGGCGATTAGATGTAGCCAACGAAATCGATCATGATTTTTGGAGAGCATTTCGAAAAGCCATGAAGAAATTAAATAAAGATATCTTTATTGTTGGAGAAATATGGGAAGATGCATATAGTTTCTTAGGTGGTGACCAATTTGATTCAGTTATGAATTATCCCTTCATGTACAATTGTGAAGAGTTTTTTGCAAAGGAAAACTTGAGTGTATCTCAATTCGATGAAAAGATGGCACATTTACGCATGCGATATAAAAGAACGATCCAGCAATGCATGATGAATTTTCTCGATTGCCATGATGTGAAAAGATTTATGCACAGTTGTCAAGAGGATAGTAATAAATTTAAAATGGCCGCAGCATTCCAATTAACCTACTTAGGGGTACCTAGTATATTTTATGGTGATGAATTAGGGTTTACTGGACTGGAGGAGCCAGAGTATCGAAGAAAAATGGAATGGTCACATCAACAAGAAGAACATGATATCTTGACATCTTATAAACGACTCATAAAGCTGAGACATTCTTTAGCTCCTTTGAGAAGAGGAGACTTAGCGACGGAGTTTGTGGATGATGATAGTGGTATTTATGCTTTTAGCAGAAATATAGAGAACCATAAAGTATTGGTTATTATGAATGGAGCTTTAAAGGAACAGTCCTGTCAATTTACAGTTCATAACTGGAACAGACTAGAACAAGTTTATGGAGAGTCAGCTTATGAAGTTACGGAAGAGCAATTAATTTGTCATTTACATGCAAAGGACGTTATGATTTTTGATATAGAAGAATCGTAGGAAGCATAACTTTTATAAGTATAAGTTTGCAGGGTTAGTAAACCGGTTTCTTTTTAGTAGAAAGTATTATAAAATGCTTTAAAGAAGCAGGTTACTATATAAAATCTCATTGGGACTATGTGATATCATGCCCCGCATAAATACATAAGACTGTTGATATCCTGTAGTTAGAAATGAGAAGATTACTATTTGAAAAAGGAGAGGTTCAAATGAAAAAATCAAGAAAAGTAGTCAGTTTGTTATGCGGATTATTGATGATCAGTTCAATCATTTTTGGTTATACCCATAACAATCAAGTCGTATCAGCAGCTACAGCATCAGGACAATCAATAGGCACAATAACAGCTAATGACAGTATCTATCAGATTATGGTTGATCGATTCTACGATGGTGATTTAAGCAATAATGGAGATCCAGGTACAATGCGATACAGTGAGAACTCTGAAGATGACTTTAGGTATATGCATGGGGGAGATTGGCAAGGTATCATCGACAAGATGGACTATATTAAGGATATGGGTTATACTGCCATATGGATATCACCAGTAACAGAACCTCAATTATGGAATATTGGAGGTTATCCAAGTGCTTATCATGGATACAACATGTATGATCCAAACAAAGCAAATCAATATTTCGGTGTGAAAGGTGATTATCAAGCTTCATTGGATAAGTTAAAAGAGCTTGTTGATACTGCTCATGCTAATGGTATTAAAGTGATTATTGATGTGGTGCCTAATCATGTGGGAGATTATCTTGAAGGTTCTAAGGATTATTATGATCAAGGACAAGAACCAGCAGCACCTTATAATAACTCTTCATGGTATCATCATAATGGTGATATTGACTGGAGTAATGAACACCCTCATACAGATGCTAACATCCAAATGTTAGAGGATCATGATTTGGGTGGATTAGATGATATTGATTTTGATAACACTGAAGCTAAGAATGCTGTATTTAATTCCATAAAGTCTTTCTTTGATTATACTGGAGCAGATGGGGCCAGGGTTGATGCGGCTAAATGCATGCACCCAAGTGATGTGGGAGCTTTAGAAGATTATTTAGGGGTTAATACATATGGCGAATGCTTCGACATGCATGTTAATTTTGTAGCTAGATGGGTCGGTGACAACGCTGAATGGGGAATGTTAGATTTTCCACTCTATCAATCGATTGTCAATGGATTTGCATATGGGCAATCATTTGATGATACTTCCTATGAAGCATTATCTTTAAAGAATACCTTCTCTCAAGATTCTTATTACAACGGGCAAGAGAATAATATGGTAACTTTCATTGATAATCATGACAAAAATCGCTTCTTAACAGAAGCCGGGGGCAATGTAGATAAGCTTCAAAATGCTATTACATTTATCTACGCAGCCAGAGGTGTACCAGTTATTTTCCAAGGTACTGAACAGAATAGGGGTAATATTAACAATACATACATCAATGGTATTGCTGATACATGGAATCGATGGAGTATGTTTACAAAGGATTCCAATGGTAACATAACAGGTGATGACTTTAATACGAATACAGATACTTATCAATTAATTACTAGTTTAAATAATCTAAGAAATGAATATGAGGCATTAAGGACTGGAAAACAAAGAGAAATGTGGGCATCAAGTAACCTTTATGCTTTTTCTCGTAGAGTGGAAAGTGGTGCAAATGAGGGGCAAGAAGTTGTTGCAGTTTTCAGCAATGCTACTAACTCACAAACTGAAACTATTTCGATAAGAACAGAAAGTACTGTTGAAGTAGGGGCACAATTCGTTAATGCACTTGATTCTTCAGATATTATAACAGTAACCTCTGGAGGCGTAACTGGTAAGCAAATAACAGTTTCAGTTGGAGCTAATCGATCTAAAATCTATGTACCCCATGAAGGTGGTGGACAGGGAAACATACCTGTTACATTTACAATCAATAATGCCTATACCTTCTTTGGACAGAATGTTTACATTACTGGTAACTGCGATGAACTAAGTAACTGGGACACAAGTACAGCAATTGGTCCTGCTAGCTGCCCTGATTACCCAACTTGGACCCTAACGATTAATTTGCCAGCTGGTCAAGAGATAGAATATAAAGCTATCAAAAAAGATGGTAGTGGTAATGTCGAATGGCAGAGTGGTAACAATCGAACATATACTGTACCTACATCTGGAACAGGGGCTATTACCATGGAGTGGTGATCAATCGTTCATAGAGAAAGTGTGTAGCTATTGAGCTACACACTTTCTCTATAATTAATACATAGAACCAGGTTACATGCTTTTGTACTCAGAACGCAACAATCCCATAACAATTTGGTCGTGATAACTACCATTTCTAAAGATTTCTTGGCGTAATACACCTTCTTGTTTAAAACCGCATTTTTCATAACATCGAATAGCTCTTTTATTGAAGGAATAGACCTTTAACTTAATTTTATTCAAGTTCATTTCATTAAAGATAAAGTCGATCAATATGTTCATAGCATCTGTACCATAACCTGAATTATGATAATCTTTATTTCCTATAAAAATACCAACTACTGTATAACTATTTTTCCAGTCAATTTCATTAACACCACAACCACCGATATATTCACCGTCTAATGTTTCGATAGCAAAGCTATATTTACCTGAACTCATGCCACTTTGACTTTCAATAAATTTCTTTTCATCATTTGGTGTAAGGGGGTACAAGATACCTGGTCTTAGATTAACCGTTACCTCTGCATCATTGATGTATTGATGTACCAGTTCCAAATCACCTTCTCTATAATCTCTTAAACGAACTAAATTCCCTTGTAAACGCATCTAAATCACCCTCTATAAATATTTTGAATAGTTTAACACAAGACATAAGTATATGCAATATAAAATGAGTGAAGTAGGGAATATTTCTTATGAATAGAAATTAAAATAATAATTGAAATCTATGGTAAATTATGCAATAATAAATATATTGGAAAAGTATTCTATTATTTGTCGAAGTTATTTTTGTATCAATAAAGGAGTGAGTACATGGGTATCTTTAAGAGATTATCAAATTTAGCAAAAGCCAAAGCTAATAATGTTTTGGATGACCTTGAAAATCCTATTGAGATGTTGGACTTAAAAATAAAAGAAACAGAAGAAAGATTGCATAGAGCAAAAGTAGCATCTGCTCAAGTTCTAGGTAACACAAGTGAAATAAAAGCCAAGAGAGACAAGGCTCACAAAGAAATGGAAGATTATTTAGGTAAAGCCAAAATTGCAAAAGAAAAAGGAACTATGGATCTTGCAAGGAAAGCACTTGTAAAGAAAATGGAAGCTGAGCGACAGTATAATCTTTTAAAAGAGCAAGCTGAACAAGCAGAAGTACAAGCAGAAGAATTGAAAACAAGATTAAAGCAAATGGAAAATGAACTTGGTAAATTGAGACAATACCGTGATGAGGCTGTAGCTAGAATGCAAAATGCAGAAGCTTCTGAGCAAGTGAATAGCATATTGGTGGATTTAGGAAGCAATGAAGATGAACTTACTATAGATGCCATTGAAAGAAAAATATCTAAAAAGGAAAATTATGCTATAGGGCTTGGTGAACTAAGAGAAGAAAGCATAGATGAAGAACTTGCAAAGCTTGATTTATCTAGTATTGATGATGAATTAGAAAAGCTATAAATGGTTATGTAATAAAGAAGAGGATGACTCCATGTCATCCTCTTCTTATTATTTATTATGAGAGTATAACATTATCCTTAATAGAATTCATTTCTGTATATTCTATGGGAGTGCAAGTATCAGCTCCTTTACTTCTTCTACAGAAGGAATTCTACCTTTAGTCTTTATCTCATCATTGATAACAAGTGCTGGGATTTCAAAAACTCCATATTGATTCATTGCTGCAAGATCTTTAATGGATTCATATGTAAGGTTAATATCTAACTGATGAATAGCAGCTTCTAAATTATTAGTTAATAAAGTACTTTTGGTATTCTGAGTAGATCCTAAAACTTTGATATCCATAAAATAACCTCCTTTAATTATTCGTTTGAGTCGACTATAAATAACGAATGGTTCTTTTATTGATTTCTTGATTAAAGCTCATGACAGGTATTTGATAAACACCAAATTTATTGAGGCTTTCTATGTCTTTTACAATATCGTATTCACTTCGTCGATTATGGGAATCAACCAACTTATTATAAGATACTGATTTAATAGGCTTGCTTTTTTTAGAACGTCGCATAAGTAATCCTCCTATCAACTGTAGATATTATATAAATTAACTATAAGACTTGAATCGGTTCTAATCTTCTAAGTATTTCCTTTTGACAACTACAGTATACTATAAATGAAAATAAAAATCAATACTAAATCATAATAATTATTATATAATATAAATTTGATTTATGGGTTGTATATTCTTATAGAAGTCATTGAAAGGACATATAGAAGACACATCAGCTTGATATACTTGAATCACATTAAGGAATGGAGGAAATTACATGAAAAATTTAAGAAAATTGATTGTTGGTGGAACACTTATTTTAACAATGTCGACTACAGTTTTAGCTGGTGAAGTAACAACTACAGACAAGCTTGATAATAGCATTGAGTGTACAGGTGATGAATGTTACTTTGGCGGGTTCGGTAATCTTACTGCGGAGCAAGAAGCTGAATTAAAGCAACTAGAATCAGAAATTGATAGACTATATGTGAAGCTTGAACCGCTTTATGCAAAAGCTGACGAAATCGTTAAAGATTTAGACGAAATTGATTTTTATGCTAATTTTGATAACTTCAAAAAGGTGATGATTAAGGAATCTGTAACAGCAGATGAAATCAGCAAAGCAAAAGAACTCTATAAGAATATTCAATTTGAAGAAAATAACAGTGAAGAAGATTGGGAAAAAGTATGGGATGCATGGGTCCAACTTGAGGAATTAGACGTATTAAAAGAAAGCTTTGCTTATTCAGATGCTTATGATGTAAATAAATTATCAGAAGCTAATCAAAAAGAATTAGCAGATCTTGATTCAGAAATAATGGACCTTGAAAAACAATTGAATGCTATCTATAATAAAATAGATGAAACATATGATGATTACTTCTATTTTGATGATGAAGACTTTGAAGACGAAGACTTTATGGATTTTTATGAAGAGTATACATTTGAAGATTTTAAAAGTGATTATTTAAAAGAAGATGCTACCAAAGCACAAATTTCTGAAGCAAAATCTTTATTTGAAAAAGCCATGAAACTTGAGGAAGATAATGATTGGGATGAAGCAACAAAAGTATGGGACGAATTATTTGAAAAAGAATATATAATTGAGATTGAATTTGAAATGGAGCCTTATACTTTTGAAGATTTCAAAATGGAGCTTAAAGATGATCTTTCAAAAGATGATTTAAAGAAAGCAGAAGAACTATTTAATCAAGCTATGCAATTAGAAGAAAAAGAGAAGTATGATGAAGCTTGGGAAGTTTGGGAGCAATTATGGTCAATGGATATTTATGATTTTGACTATGACGATTTTGACTACGAAGATTACGACTATGAAGATATGGAAGACAATAAGTAATAAGGAAAAACTATAATTTAATGCAGATAAAATAAGTAAGGAGTGGATAACCATTCCTTACTTTTGGTGCCAGGAGGATAAACAGTGAAAAAGACAGTTTTAATAGTTGAAGATGAAAAGCTAATGAGAGATATTCTTAAGGACTATTTTGAAATTGAAGGATATAATGTAATCGAAGCAGAGAATGGTATTGATGCACTTCAACAATATGAAGAACATAATGTGGATTTAATTATTCTTGATATCATGATGCCCATGTTAGATGGTTATTCTGTATGCAGAAAAATACGTGAGAAATCAGATGTGCTCATAATCATCATTACTGCTAGGGGAGAGGATGACGATCAATTACTGGGGTTTGATTTAGGAGCAGATGAATATGTGGTGAAACCATTCAGTCCAAAGGTACTTGTAGCTAGGGCAAGACAATTATTAAAACGCATATCTACCGTAACACCTATTTCTGATCTTGTCATCAAAGACAAAATAGAAATTAATAAAGGGGCTTATTCTGTGAAAGTTAACAATCAGTTACTAGATCTGGCACCAAAGGAGTTCGATATCCTCCTTTATCTTATTGAAAATGAAGGATATGTTCTGACGCGAGAAAAGTTATTGGACCAAGTATGGGGCTATGACTTTTTTGGAGATACAAGAGTTGTAGATACCCATATCAAAAAGCTTCGCAAAAAATTAGAAGATCAGGCTAAACATATACATACTGTTATACGAGTTGGTTATAAGTTTGAGGTGATAATGGATGAAGCGTAATAGCATTACTTTTAAGTTATTCTCCATCAGTCTTATTTTCATTATTGGGTTATTAGTCATTTTGGGCCTCTTTCAAAACTATTTATTATCTGATTATTATACAACGACTAAGATTAATCAGTTAGAAGACAACTTAGATGATTTCATAGAAGAGTTTCTAAATAACCAATGGACCGAAGAGAAACTGTATTGGGAATTGGAGAAGTTCTCCATTCAAAATAATGCCAGCTTAGCTGTGATGGACAGTAGCTATTTCTCTACCAGTAGTGATTTTACAAATGATTATGTGGTAACTATTGAAGATGGGAATGGTTCATCATATGATGTAATCATAGACCCCTATTTTCAAGATGAGGTAATGTATGGGCGACTACCTGAAAAAGGAGATGAAATTGAAGTAATAGGTTTTTATTACGAGGGAGATTTTTACACCCAATCTTATTACTACCCTGTTGAAATTATCCTGAACGGTATTAGTTTTAAAGATGAATTAATATACAGTAATGAGGAACTCAAATCAGAAGAAGAGTTGCTTACTGATGGTAACCTTAACGGTGAAGATACCATACACAATGAAATGGAAGATTTAGTAACCGTAAAAGGAAGTGTTGTTGATAGCGATTATTTTTTCTTTGAAGAGAAAAATGCAAATGAAGTTATCTATAATACGGATGATTTTACAATCTATGAAGATCCGTATTCGAGCATAAAATATGTAAGTATAGTAACAACTGTAGAAAAAGATGGAATGCCGATACAGTTTTATTTAGATGCTACATTACAACCTGTTGATGAGGCTAAGGGTATTATCAATCAGTATTACTTAGTCTTTTTTATCATTGCTATTCTCCTATCATTAGTCATAGCCTACTTTTTTTCTAAGATGTTCACACGACCAATTGTTGTACTGAATAATATAGCAAAAGATATGGCGGATATGAACTTTGATAAGAAATCACCTATTCAATCAAATGATGAAATTGGCATGCTATCAGAGAGTATAAATATCTTATCTACAAATTTGAAAAGTGCATTAGAGGAATTAACTGATGCGAATGTACAGCTTAAAGAGGACATTGAATTGAGAGTTAAGCAAGAAGAAGTACGTAAAGAATTTGTAGCAAATGTCTCTCATGATTTAAAAACACCTCTAGGTATCATAAAGACCTATGCTGAAGCAATTAAAGATGGTATAAAGAAAGAAAAATCAAATTACTATTTAGATGTTATATTGGATGAAATCGGATTTATGAATAGTCTTGTAATGGATATGTTGAAGTTATCCAAAATTGAATCAGGAGCTGTCGAACTAATCAAAGAAAAACTACCCGTCAAGCTCTTATTAGATGATGTAGTTAGCTATTATAAACCTATATTAGAAGAAAAGAACATGTCCATTCATTATGGAGGGAAGAATTTCGAAGCAGTAATGGATAAGAAATTAATGATACAGGTCATTAATAATCTCTTGTCCAATGTGATCGATCATGGTAATGAGGGAACCCAAATAGAGATTTACATGGATGAAGTCAATCAAAGGCTTTATTTTGCCAATGAAGGACCGTTGATAGAAGATAGAGAAATGGAAAAGATTTGGGATAGATTCTATAAGACAGAGAAATCACGAAACCGTGCTTTAGGTGGAACAGGTATAGGATTGGCCATAGTGAAAAGTATAATTGAGTCGCATAGTTTTACTTATGGTGTCAAAAACCGTAAAAATGGGGTTGAGTTCTGGATACAGCTAAAAACTTCGTAGATATTCCATTTAAAACCTTGTAAACCTGTTAAAATTGATTATAATAATAAGAGGTATATAAGTGATTTTATAAAGAATAGGGAAGAAAGTTGGAAGAAAATGAAAACATCAGATTTTTATTTTGATTTACCAGAAGAACTAATAGCTCAGTATCCATTGGAAGACCGGACAAGTTCAAAGCTTTTAGTCTTAGATAAAGATTCAGGTGCTATTGAGCACAAAGTATTTAGAGATATTATAGATTATTTCAACCCTGGTGACTGCCTGGTCCTTAATAATACAAAAGTATTACCTGCACGACTCATAGGCGCCAAGGAAGGGTCTGGGGGAAAGGTAGAATTTCTTCTTTTGAATAAGAAAGAGAATAATCAATGGGAAGTTATGGTGAAACCAGGGAAAAAAGCGAAACCAGGAGCAAGGATTCAGTTTGGCGACGGTAGATTGATGGCATCTGTGAATGAAGTTATGGAAGGTGGTAATCGTTTAGTCACCTTTGAACATGAAGGCATCTTTGAACAAGTATTAGATGAGTTGGGGCAAATGCCTTTACCTCCATACATTACTGCTGAACTAGAAGATCAAGACCGTTATCAGACAGTTTATGCTAAACACCGTGGGTCTGCAGCTGCGCCGACGGCAGGATTACATTTTACTGATCAGCTATTAGAAAAGATTAGAGCAAAAGGTGTAGAAGTTGCTTACGTAACACTTCATGTTGGATTAGGTACATTTAGACCTGTTAAAGTAGAAAATATTGATGAACATGATATGCATGCTGAATATTATTTTATTGAAGAAGAAGAAGCATATAAAATTAATAGGACCAAAGAAAATAGTGGACGCGTTATCGCTGTTGGGACAACAAGTTCTAGAACATTGGAATCTGTTGCTGATCAAAATGGAAAAATCGCAGCAGGTAGCGGATGGACAGATATTTTCATCTATCCAGGGTATCAGTTTAAAGCGGTAAATGCCTTAATTACCAATTTCCATTTACCTGAGTCCACGCTGATCATGTTAGTTTCTGCATTAGCCAGTAAAGAAAATATAATGAATGCCTATACAACTGCTGTTAAAGAAAGATATAGATTCTTTAGTTTTGGCGATGCTATGTTCATCAAATGAGAGAGAAGAAGATAAAACATAAATACGAGACAGAGCGTTTGATTTTAGAAGTTTTACAACCTGAAGATGCTTCTATAGTCCTTGACTATTACATTCGTAATAGAAGCTTTCTTGAACCATGGGAGTCAAGGAGGGATTATCCCTTTTACTCTTTGGAGTATCAGAAAATTTTATTGGAATTGGAATATAAAAAAATAATGGATAGTAAGTCCTTACGGTATTGGCTTTTTAAAAAGGAAGATTATAAGAAAAAAGTTATTGGGAACTTTGGTCTTAGCAATATTATCCGTGGTACATTTCAATCCTGCTATTTAGGTTATAAACTGGATAAAGAAGAAGAAGGTCATGGCTATATGTCAGAAGCATTAAAAGCTTGCATCCATATTGCTTTTCATGATATGGGATTGCATCGAATGGAAGCTAATATTATGCCTCATAACAAGAGGTCATCCCATGTTGTGGAAAGACTAGGGTTTTCTTTCGAGGGAATGTCTTCAAGATTTTTGAACATTAACGGTATCTGGGAAGATCATCTTAGGTATGCATTAATTAATGAGAATTTCTAAAAGTTGTTGGGCTCATACCTACATATTTCTTCATCATTTTGCTGAAGTAATAAAGATCTGAGTAACCAACAAGGTTACTAATATAACTAATCGAGTAATCCGTATTGAGTAGTAAATCTTTTGCGTGAGCTATGCGAACAGTATGAATATAAACTGTAATATTCATACCTATTTCTTGTTTAAATTTCTTACTAATATAATCAGCATGATAGCCTGTTACATGAGAGAGATGTGAGAGGCTTATTTTTTTGTAATAATTTTTTTCAATATAAGCCACCAGATAGGGGCATAAATCCACTATTTGGGTTGATGTGTCTCTTGTAAGATGATGATGAAATAGGTATTCAAATAATTGAAGAAGTTGAATTTTTGCCTGAAGCTCCCATAGAGCTTCTTTTTTTTCATGAAGCAAAATAATAGTTTTAAATATTGAAGAGATTGTTTTAATATCTTTTACTAACATATAATCAGACAATGCAAAACCCTTTTCAAAAACAGGTTCGTATCTTAATAGATTGTGATTAGGCAAGTGTTGATTAAACAAAACACTTCTTTCATTTTGCACAAGACGATTAAGATCCATAACGTCATGGCGATAAAAATAATCAAAATGAATCCAATAGACTGCACCATCAGTATCTTTTATATCAAAATAATGAGATGTATCCGGCTTGATTAAGAAAAGGGCACCAGGTTGTATTGGATAGGAACGATCATTTATGGTAATGATGCCTTTACCCTTTTCAGCGAAGATAAATTCATGATCATAGATCCTCCTCTTTTGCCCATGCCAGTTACTGGATGTCTCATAGCCTGCTTTTCTTATATAGGGATTTATCTCTGCTATATGTAAAGGAAAATTCTTCATCTCATCACCTCATATCGGAATTTGACAAATCAATATCGATTATAACCATTTATTTTTATTATAAATTATTTATAATAAAAGTAAATACCAATCAGGAGGAATATTTATGAATCGGAATAATACAAAGAAACAAGTCGTATTTATTATGACTGATACACAGAGAAAAGATATGCTGGGGTGTTATGGAAATCCAGATATGAAAACCCCAGCGCTTGATGCACTAGCTAGTAAGGGTATGCGTTTTGAAAAGGCATATACGTGCCAACCTGTTTGTGGTCCCGCTAGATCGGCATTGTTTACGGGTACTTATCCTCATTCTAATGGAAGCTGGGGGAACAGTATGCCAATAGGGGATAATGTGAGAACAATAGGACAGAGACTGAATGGAGAAGGGATTCATACTGCTTATATAGGTAAATGGCATGTTGATGGAGGCGATTACTTTGGTTTAGGGCAATGTCCAGATGGTTGGGATGCTGACTATTGGTATGATATGCGTAATTATTTAGAAGAATTAACAGATGAAGAACGCTTACTCTCAAGACAAACTAGCTTGATGAATGAAACAGATGTTGCAAGAGAATTTACATTTGGTCATCGCTGTTCCAATCGTGCAATTGATTTTATTGAACAGTGTAAAGAAGAGGATTTCTTCTTGGTCGTATCCTATGATGAACCACATGGACCCTTTATATGTCCACAACCCTATGCAGACATGTATAAGGATTACCAATTTCCAAAATCAAAAAATCTATGGGATGATTTAAGTAACAAGCCAGAACATCATGTTGCCTGGGCTGGTGATAGACTACAATTAAATAAGGACACACTTGACATGAATTTTCAATATTATTTGGGATGTAATTCTTTTGTTGATGATGAGATTGGTCGCGTTATTCAGACAATTCATGAACAGATTCCAAATGCTTTAGTGATTTATACATCTGATCATGGCGATCTATTATATTCTCATTCATTAATGAATAAGGGAGCAGCAATGTATGATGAGATTACTAATATCCCTCTTATTATGATGTGCAATGAATTCATAGAATCTGGACAGATCAATACTGATCCTGTATCCCATATTGATATGGTGCCCACCATTATGCATTATTTTGATTTACAACAATCTAAGCTTTTTGAAGGACATAGTATAATACCTACGCTACAAGTTGGAGAACGTGTTAACGATACGATCTATATAGAATTTAGTCGTTATGAAGTTGATCATGATGGATTTGGAGGATTCCAACCTATTCGATGTGCATTTGATGGTCGCTATAAGCTAGTTATTAACTTATTAGCAACGGATGAATTATATGATCTTGAAATTGATCCAGGAGAAATGGATAATCTGATTGATAATAATGAATACAGTTCCATTCGCGATGACATACATAATCGTCTACTTAATTGGATGAATGAAACCAGAGATCCCTTCAGAGGTTATTATTGGGAAAGACGTCCATGGAGAAAAGATGCAAGGGAGGCTTCATGGGATTATACATTAATGACACGTCAACGTGAAGCAGAGTACGAGCCTAGACAATTGGATTATGGTACAGGATTAGAGATGGTGGATGCGACACGTCTTAAAGGCTAGCAGAAAGTTTATTATCGTAGAGTCAAACATATTAGGAGTACTATTGCGCTGGCTGAAAAGACGTCCATGTCTTAGACAGCCAAGCTCACCGTCCATGGTTGGCTACTCCATAGTACCCCTAACATATTTTCGAACTGCTTTAGACGTAATGATTAAATACCTGATAGCTTATTAGAATACAAAAGTAGTTTAATCCCCATATAAAATGGAGTCATAGTCTCTTAAAAAAAGGAGCGATAACTCGCTCCTTTTGATAATTAGTTTGTTAATATTTCAGTCCACATTTCATCGTATATTGGATTAAAGTCTCCTAAGTCTTTTAAGAACTCTACGTCTACATGAGCAGCATCAGTAGAATAAAGGGCTGGATGGTTTTTCATTTTCTCCGGTATCATATCATCATAGGTTACTTGATTGGTTGTTGGGTAACCTACATAATTG
This sequence comes from Vallitalea okinawensis, assembly GCF_002964605.1. Taxonomy (NCBI): domain Bacteria; kingdom Bacillati; phylum Bacillota; class Clostridia; order Lachnospirales; family Vallitaleaceae; genus Vallitalea; species Vallitalea okinawensis. Next base: position 239,653 of record NZ_PQDH01000001.1, on the reverse strand, counting down.
GCGTTTGAATAGGCAACGTCTGGTCTGAGCATAAAATTGATGAAGAGCTGTGCGCCTTCTTTATTATCTGTAGTGGATGGAATACACATATTATCAACCCAGATATTACTGCCTTCTTCTGGAATGGCATAAGCTAAATCGGGATTGGCATCCATAGCGTAATAAGCTTCGCCGGAGTAAATCACTGCTAATGCAGCTTCATTACCAATCATCATATCTTGAGCTTGGTCAACCACATAGGCATAGACTAGAGGACTCTGATCAATGAGTTTTTGCTTAGCTGCTTCTAATTCAGTCATATCTTTCGTGTTGAGAGAGTAGCCTAACGACTTTAATGCAACGGCAAATGCATCACGCATGCTGCTTTGCATTAAAATGTTCTTATCGTATTCAGGATTCCAAAGAATATCCCAATTATCAACAGTTTCATCTACCATTGTAGTATTGTAAAGGATGCCTAGAGTTCCCCAGAAATATGGTACAGAATAAGTATTGGTTGAATCGTATGGTAATGCTAAAAAGTCATCCATAATATTCTCAAAGTTAGAAAGCTGATCTTTATCAAGCTCCAAAAGTAAACCTTCTGAAGCCATTCTTTCCACCATATAATCAGATGGGAAAATAACATCATATTGACTAGCTCCAGCCTTTACTTTTTGATACATTTCTTCATTAGTTTCATAGTTTTCATAATTAACTTTGATACCTGTTTCTTCTTCAAAGATTTCTAAAACACCTGGGTCAATATATTTACCATAATTATAAACGTTGATAGATTCTTGCTGACTACCACATCCAGCAAATAATGTGATGATGAGTAGAAGATATAATGATGTGAGTGTTTTTTTCATAATTGTTTGCCTCCTTATTGACTAGCTTTATGTTATATATTAATTTCTCTGTGCTTTTTCATTGGATGAGCTTAGTTTATTGACAATGAGTAATAAGGTTAACACTGATATAAACATGATGGAGGATAGAGCGTTTATTTCAGGTTTAACTCCCCGTTTAGCCATGGAGTAGATAACGATGGATAGATTGGATACACCATTACCTGCAGTAAAGAAACTAATCACAAAGTCATCAAAGGACATGGTAAAAGCAATAAGTGCACCTGAAATAATACCTGGCATGATTTCTGGGATAATGACTTTTCTATAGGCATCAAAAGGTGTTGCACCAAGATCCAGAGCGGCTTCATATACATGCTGATCTAACTGCTTTATTTTAGGAAGTACAGCTAGGATGACGTAGGGAATATTAAAAGTTATGTGAGCTAATAACATGGTTGTCATGCCAAAGCTTAAACCAATAAAGATAAAGAGAAGCATTAATGATATACCTGTAACAATATCAGCATTAAGCATAGGTAAATAAGCCAGATTCATCAGTGTAGAACGCTCTAACTTTTTCATATGACTAATACCAATAGCTGCAGCAGTACCAATGATAGTAGCTATTAATGATGAGAGTATTGCTATAATTAAAGTATAGTAAAGTGCATCCATGATTTGTGGGTCTTTAAACATGTTGATATACCACTTTAAAGTAAACCCGTCAAATCTAGCTCTGGAGCGTGATTCATTAAATGAGAAGATGATTAGGACTGCTATAGGTGCATATAAGAATATAAATATGATTGCTAAATAGAATCTTTGTATAAATTGATTGATTTTACTTACCATAGTCCACCGACACCACCTTCTTCTTTTTCATATTTCGTTATGATTCCCATGCTTAATAAGATAATCACCATAAGCACAATGGATAGAGAAGAACCAAAATACCAATTGTCTGCTTGTAAAAATTGTTGCTCGATTACATTTCCAATCAAACGCACTTGATTGCCTCCTAGGATACTTGGAACCACAAAGGTTGTTACAGCAGGCATAAATACCATGGCAATACCGCTAATAACACCTGATAAACTTAATGGAAAGATAACTTTACGAAAGACAACTATTTTATTAGCACCGAGGTCATGGGCAGCTTCAATAATGTGTTGATCCATTTTCTTTAGGACTGTGTATATGGGTAAAATCATAAAAGGTAGAAAGTTATAGACCATACCCAATACTACAGCATATTCCGTATAAAGTATATTAATTCTGAAGTTAAAACCTAGCATGCCAATGAAATTATTAAGAATACCGTTTTTCTCAAGTAGTGATAACCAAGAATAGGTTCGCAATAAAAAGTTCATCCACATGGGTAATACAATGAGCATAATCCATATATTTGATTGGGTTTGTAATCGACTTAAAATATAGGCGGCAGGATAACCAATCACCAAACAAAAGACAGTACTAATCAATGCAAGCCAGATGGATTTTGCAAATACCTTAACATATAAAGGGTCAAAGCACTTCTTTAAGTAAGCCAATGTGAAAGTATAATCACCAGTAGAATTGAGTTCAACAAAAGCATAGTAGAAAATTAAGCATAATGGAATAACTGTAAATAAAGCTACCCAGATAACAAAAGGATATGCCAGTTGTTTTCTCTTCAACTATGCCACCACCTTTTTCATAATGTGTATGTTGAAAGGAATGACTTTAATACCCACTTGTGTTCCAATAGGTTTCATGAGTGTACTATGTATCTTCCAAGTATAGTCATTACACTCAACAGAGATTTCATAGTGCACACCTTTGAAAATCACGTGAGTAACGATTCCAGATACTATCCCTTCATCAACATTTACTAATTCTACATCTTCAGGACGTACGATAACATCAACTTCTTCATTGGGATCAAATCCTTTGTCAACGCAGGTCCAGAGGGTGTCTAAGAAGTACACATCACAATCTCTAAGCATTTTTCCAGTTATAATATTACTTTCACCTATGAAATCAGCTACGAAAGCATTGTTTGGTTCATTATAAATATCTTCGGGGGAACCAATCTGCTGAATAATACCATTATTCATAACCACAATGGTATCAGACATTGTAAGAGCTTCCTCTTGATCATGAGTAACGTAGACAAAGGTAATACCTAATTGCTTTTGCATACGTTTAAGTTCATGTTGCATTTCTTGACGCATTTTTAAATCCAATGCACCTAGGGGTTCATCAAGCAGAAGTACCCGAGGTTCATTAACAATAGCTCTAGCTATAGCAATACGTTGTTGTTGACCGCCGCTTAATTGATCGATAGAACGCTTTTCGTATCCGGATAGATTAACTAAATCCAGGGCTTCTGCCACCTTGGTATGTATTTTCCTCTTTGATAGCCCTTTAATTTTTAGACCAAAAGCAATGTTGTCTACAACATTGAGATGAGGAAATAAAGCATAACGCTGAAAAACAGTATTTAAATTCCTTTTATGAGGTGGAAGGTTTGTGATAGCATTACTTTCAAAGTAAACTTGACCTTTTGTAGGCTGCTCAAAGCCACCAATAATACGTAATGTAGTAGTTTTACCACAACCACTAGGTCCTAATAAAGTAAGAAATTCATTTTCACGAATATATAGGTTAAAATCCTTTAATACTTCAGTATCGTCAAAAGACTTATGGATATTAACTAGGTTGATGAGTTTATTATCCACTTCATGCACCTCCAATAAAACTTTATAGTCTTTTTCTAAAAGTTGGGTGGGGTAGTAATCCACAAAAACTTAGCTTTTGTTTTTCCAGCGTTTATGATTTTATGAGGTTTGGTTGGTGTGAAATAAAATGTTTCCCCTTTTTTTGCTTTAAACCGTTTACGACCTACATAGACATAAATGGTACCTTGGATAACATAACCGAACTCTTCTCCTTCGTGAGGATTATCATTCTCTGTCTCACCACCAACTTCCATTTCTACGATAATTGGCTCCATCATGTTCTTTTGAGCATTAGGAACAATCCACTCAATTTTATATCTAGAATCTTCATATTCCTTAACAAAAAAATCTTCTTCTTTAAAAATGATTTGCTCATCTTCAGCTTCATTAAAAAACTCTTTTAAATTAGTTCCCAAACATTGTAAGAGATCTGTCAAAGTTGCTATGGATGGTGATGTTAAATCGTTCTCCATCTGAGAGATAAATCCCTTTGATAATTCCGCTCTATCAGCAAGTTCTTCTTGGGTTAAATTATTCATTATACGTAATTCTTTTAATCTTTTACCGATTTCCATATTGAACACCATCTTATTTTTATTTTTTTAGTAGGAAAGTCAAGTTCCGATTTATTGAATCTTCTTATTAGTAAGATTAAAGTTTAGTAATAGTAAACTCAGAATTGTGAAGTATATTATAAGGAAAAAAGAAACGGATGTCAATAAGGAATTTGAATTTTTGGATGATGGTACAGAAGAAAACAATGTTGCATTGACATCAGCACCTATAAATGAAATAATAGATTTGTACTTGATAATTACCTTACATAGAGACCTAACACTAATTACAAGTATAATACATCATTATAAGGGAGTGGCGGGATGATGAAAAAGATAAGTAATAAAATCATTCTATCAACTGTAGCCATGTGCTTGTTATTAGCAGTCGTTATTGGGTTAATGACATTTAAGCTCAGTTATGACATGCAAATGGCTAACATTGATCAATTGGGGAAAATGTTAAAAGATGACTATGATCAAATGATTAAGCATGAAGTCGAGACAGCAGTTAGTATTATGGAACATAGTTACTCTCAGTATGAAAAAAATTTAATAAGTTTAGAAGAATCAAAGTCCTTAGCAAAAGAAACCATTAGATCTCTTACATATGGCGAAAGCGGTTATTTTTGGATAGATACATCCGAAGGTAAGAATGTTCTTATGCCACCAAAACCTGAAGTTGAAGGAACTATAAGAATGGATTTGAAAGATGTTCAAGGTAATAGAATTATTGAGAACATTATAAATGCTGCTTTAGACGGTGGGGGATACACAAATTATTATTTCCCAAAAGCAGGAAGCGATGTGGCAGAGCAAAAAAGAAGTTATTCACTGTATTTTGAGCCTTATGATTGGGTGATTGGTACAGGAAATTATGTCGATGATATTGATAAGATTGTAGCTGGAGAGACGGAAGCAGCTATGACCTATTTTACCAAGTTTTATATCACTCTTCTCATAGTAACAGTAATGGTATTATTACTAGTAGGTGGTATGTCATTCTATGTGGGGAATCGAATTTCGAAACCGATTAAAGTACTTAATCAATTACTTGGACAAGTTAAAGATGGGGATTTAACCGTATATTGTGATATAAAATCAAAAGATGAAGTGGGTCAACTTGCTGAGTCTTTTAATGTTATGACCAGTCAAATAAGAGAGTTTATGAACCAGACGAAAAACCTCTCCAATACAACAGTCCAGTCTGCTAATGATATGATGCACTTAAGCAGCGATTTGAATGCCTCTTCTGAGCAGGTCGCAATTGCTGTAGATGAATTAGCAAGAGGAGCAAGTGACCAAGCACAGTCTTCACAAAAGTCAAATGAAGAGATATTTGAAATCGTTGAAGGTTTGGACAAGATTCAAGAAGAAATAAGTTTAGCCGACAAACTAATATCTGATGGTGGTAGAAGTGTAGCAAGTGGACAGCAAGCTGTTAACCAACAAAAAGTAAAGATGAGAGACAATCAATCAGCCTGTACCAACGCTGATGTAGCCATAAAAGATTTGATGAATATTTCTGGTGAAATTAGCCATATTGTCGATGTGATAGAAAGCATTTCATCACAGACAACTTTACTTGCATTAAATGCATCCATAGAAGCTGCCAGAGCGGGAGAATACGGTAGAGGCTTTGCTGTAGTAGCTGATGAGATTAGAACACTTGCAGAAGAATCCATTACATCAACGCAGAAAATCAGTGAGATTGTCATCAAAATACAAAGTAAAGTAGACGTAGCTTCAAATGAGATGAATCAAGCTCAACAGGCTGTTGAAGATCAGAATCATTCTTTAACTGAAACTATAGATTCTTTTGATAAAATTAGACAATCTGTTGAAACCATAAGTGATAGAATTAAAGCTGTTGTACAGCAGACAAGTGCATTGGCGAAAAATGCCAATGCATCCAGTGAAGAAATTGGAAACATAGCAAGTATTTCAGAAGAAACAGCAGCCAGTACAGAGGAAGTATCAGCATCATGCCAAGAGCAAGCAGCAAGCATGAATCAGATTGCTGAAAAGGTACAAGACTTGAATCAGCTGGCTGAGGAGCTCAACACCAGCATGAAAAGATTCAAAATATAAAATGAGAGGCTTTTAAGCCTCTCTTATTATATGCCTTTACTATCCTCGCTAAAGTCAACTTTCGTTTCTAAATCATCTTCATATTTATCGACATACATTTTTCCATTTTCATCAATGGTAGCGTACATGACTTCTTCAATTCTTTTTACACTAAATTGCTTTAGCTTCTTAATAAGATCTTTACCGCTCAATCTTCTTTTCTTCAGATTCTCATAGATAATTTGTCCTCCAATGATCAGTTCTGTAGGAATCGTATCCTCATTAGCAGTTAAGTTTAAATCACCTAATGTTACATTTTGCTTATCAGCTTTTTTTATTATGTTTAATAACCCGTTAGATTCTAGGATGCCATATTCTACATCATCAGGTGTATAACAGTCATTTTGTCTCAAAAGCATATTGAACTCATCAATACTGTACCTAGCTTTCTTTAAATTATTCTCAAGTAGTTTCCCATCTTGAATAACTAAAAGAGGTTCTCCTTCAACCACTTTTCTGAACGTTCTATTTTTCAATGCAATCAGAGATATTAGATAGGTTAGTACACCAAATAAGAGCAATCCAGCAAAATGCTGCATGGTTTCATTATTTAAATCTGTTGCCATATTACCTGCTATGGAACCGAACGTGATACCATTGATATATTCATGAAATGTTAATTGAGATATTTGTTGTCTGCCTATTAACCGAGCGATAAATAATATTGAAAAAAAGGATAAAGCCGTTTGGATGATGATTTCGATATATGAACTCACGAATTAACAACTCCTCGAAAAATCTTCTGTAACTAAAGTATTATTATTTTGTTACTATTTTGGAATACTATGCTTAAGATTGGAGTGATTCTATGAGTTTGCTGTATGAAGGCATTTTTACTATAGGATTTATTATTTTTGGATTTATTACCTTATATGCATTAAATAAAAAAGAAAAGATATAGAGAATTGAAATACATAACAAAACTCTCTATATCCCTTTATAATTTTAGATTCTATTCAAAGAACTTTCTTAGGTTTTCCATGTTTGCAGTAGGTTGTTGTAAGAGGGCGTCAACTAGGGTGAGTGCTACCATTGATTCAACGACCACGACAGCTCTTGGTACAATAATAGGATCGTGGCGACCTTGAATACTGATACTGGTTGTTTGGCCTTCTTTTGTAATAGTCTTTTGCTCTAATGATATGGAAGGTGTAGGCTTAATGGCAGCTCGTAAAATAATTGGAGAGCCGTCGCTTATACCACCAAGGATTCCACCAGCATGATTAGTGTGTTTGACGAGATTTCCAAAGGGTCCCATTTCAACAGTATCATTATGATCCACACCTGTCATTTTAGCAGCTTGGAAACCAGATCCAATTTCAAATCCCTTGACAGCTCCAATAGAGGTAATGGCCTTAGCTAACATGGCATCTAATTTCTCAAATACTGGGTTGCCGCAACCAGCAGGGTAGTTGGTAATAACACATTCAATTATGCCACCAGATGAATTTCCCATGGCTTTAAGTTCATTTAAGTAGCTCGCTGCTCTTTCATAAGCTTCGTTATCAGGCATGTAAAGAGGATTCTCATAGATAGCGGATGTATCAATAGGTTCCTTAACCTCAATAGGACCAATGGATCTTGTATAAGTTAAGAAAGAAACGCCAAAATCTTTAAGAATTTTCTTAGCCACAGCTCCTGCAGCTACACGACCAATGGTTTCCCGTCCTGAGGAACGTCCGCCACCACGGTAATCTCTAAAGCCATATCTGGCATCGTATGTTAAATCAGCATGACCAGGTCGGTAAATATCTTTTATGTTGCTATAATCCTTTGAGATTTGATTGGTATTCATGACCATCAAGGATATAGGTGTCCCTGTAGTCTTGCCCTGAAAAATCCCTGATAGAATTTTTAATTCATCATCTTCTTTACGAGGTGTTGTGTATTGTGATGTTCCTGGCTTTCTTCTATTTAGAGCTTCTTGAATGTCATCAACAGATAGTTCTAATCCAGCTGGGCAGCCATCAATGACCACACCTAAACCTTCACCATGGGATTCCCCCCAAGTGGTTACAGTAAAAATCTTTCCAAAACTTGAACCAGACATTTTTTCATCCCTCCAATGTATATTTGATATCAAGATATTTCAATGATTTTAAGCCATCAAAATAGGTTATAATTAAAAGTATAAGAAAAGATATACTTTAGTTTGTTGAAGTATTACTCAATATTATACGAGGTATTGTCTAGAAGTACAAGATAAATCCATAAACTCTTTAAATAGTATTAGTAATGAAACAAGTAAGGAGTTCTAGTTTACCCTTGAATTTTAAAAGGATAAGTTGTATACTCATATGGAAAATCAACAAGAAGGAAGATGTTTATGTATAAATTACTTAAAACCGATGGAATGGCTAAAAGAGGTGAGTTTCATACGGTTCATGGTGTCATCCAAACACCGGTATTTATGAACGTTGGAACAGCTGCAGCTATTAAAGGAGCCGTCTCAACTGAAGATTTAAAAGAAATTAAATGTCAAGTAGAATTATCAAATACATACCACCTGCATCTACGTCCAGGAGATGAAGTGATCAAAAAACTAGGTGGTTTACACAAATTTATGGTTTGGGATCGTCCTATCTTAACAGATTCAGGTGGATTTCAAGTTTTTTCTTTGACGACCTTACGTAAAATTAAAGAAGAAGGTGTATATTTTTCATCTCATATAGATGGTCGCAAAATATTTATGGGGCCAGAGGAAAGTATGCAAATTCAGTCAAATATTGCATCAACAATTGCAATGGCTTTTGATGAATGCCCTCCGAGTAAGGCAACAAGAGAGTATATGGTAGATTCTGTTGCAAGAACTACTAGATGGCTTGAACGCTGTGTGAAAGAAATGAATCGTCTTAATACCTTAGAAGATACTATTAATAAAGATCAATTGCTTTTTGGGATCAATCAAGGTGGTATTTACGAAGATATTCGTATTGAGCATGCTAAACGTATCTCTGAAATGGACTTAGCAGGTTATGCTGTTGGTGGACTAGCTGTTGGTGAGAGCCATGAAGAGATGTATAGAGTTCTAGAAGAAGTTGTACCTCATTTGCCTCAGAACAAGCCAACCTATTTAATGGGGGTCGGTACACCTGAAAACATTCTTGAGGCAGTCGAGCGTGGTATTGACTTTTTTGATTGTGTATTACCAGCCAGAAATGGCCGTCATGGTCATGTTTATACCAATAATGGTAAACATAATTTATTAAATGCTAAATTTCAATTAGATGATCAACCAATTGATCCTGATTGCCAATGTCCAGCTTGTCGCTCATATTCCAGGGCATATATCCGTCACTTGTTAAAGGCAAAAGAGATGCTGGGTATGCGTTTATGCGTTCTTCATAATCTACATTTCTATAATACCTTAATGGAAGAAATTAGAGATGCTATTGATGAAGGCAGATATGCAGAATTTAAAAAAGCAAAATTAGAAGGTTTTAAGAAAAAATAGTTCGCAACCCTTGATTTATTAAGGGCTTACCTATATAATATTCTATATTAGTTATAATTGCCATTATGTTCAACTATAGATTACTTTTTCGGAAATAGTTGAAGATAGTACTTGACGATACGTCTATGACTTAGAGTAATTAGGATGTTTGATGTTAATTATTATGTTGAAGTTATTGGAGTGATGGCAGTCAACTAATGAAGAAATACCTTGATGATTGAAAACTAAGGAGGAATTCACGTGGGCAGTATGGGCATGGCAGGTATGATTTTATACTTTGGAGCATTATTTGCAATTTTCTATTTCCTATTAATAAGACCACAAAAGAAGCGTCAAAAAGCTGTTGACGATATGCAAAACTCAATTAGTGTTGGTGATTGGATCATGACTAATGGTGGGTTATATGGTAAGGTTGTTGACATTGTTAATGAATTTTTAATTGTTGAATTTGGAACAAATAAAAGCGTTTTAGTACCTATTTCAAAGCAAGCAATTGCATCTGTAGGTGAGCCAAATTTAACAAGAAAGCGTATTGAAGAAGTTGAAGAAGATATCGATGACGAAGATGAAGATTTTGAAGATGAAGATTTTGACTTCGATGAAGATGAAGACTTCTTAGACGAAGATGAATAAAAATTATTAAAAGAAGCTGTTTCTAAAATATTTAGAAACAGCTTTTCTAGTTTGAGTACTACTTTAATCGTTCTTTCATTTTTTCAATTAATGAATATGGAATGTTCAAGTTACCGTAACCTCTTCCAACATCAACTCCATGACGATTATCACCATGGAAATCACTGCCACCAGATATGAGTAAGTCATATTTTTCTGCTAGAGACTTTATAGAGCTCGTTTCATCATCTGTAAAGGAATAATAATAAGCTTCAATACCATCTAGTCCAATAATTTTTAAGTTTTTAACCAGTGTGTCTAGTTGCTCGTTATCAAATTTGTAGAGCAGAGGATGGGCAATAATTCCAAGCCCACCAGCTGCTTTAATCAATCTAATGGCTTGCTCAGGAGTAAAAGTCTTACGTCTAACGTAGCCTTGACCATCAGTACCTAATACCTTGTCAAAAACTTCAGGCATATCTTCAAAGTAACCTTTGTTAACTAAGAGCTTAGCAAAATGAGCCCGGGTTAAAATATCACCGCCAGCTAATTTTTCTGCTTCTTTGAAGCTTATAGCGTATCCTAACTCTTGAAGACGATTGACCATGCGCTGATTTCTTGTTTCACGATCCCGTTTTACCTCTTCAAGCTCCTTTAGTAGAATGTCATTATGCCAATCTATATATAGACCTACAATATGAACATCTTCCTTCATATAGCGAGTCGAAAATTCAATACCTGGAATAACTTCAATGCCATACTTCTTCCCGATTCGCATGGCTTCATCTAGACCCGATACAGTATCATGATCAGTAATGGCAAGAGCTTTTATGTTATTTTGATGTGCCCGTTCTATAATTTCTTCTGGTGTAAAAGAACCATCAGATGCTGTTGTATGTGTGTGTAAGTCAATTGTCAATAGATGACACCTCCTATGTGACTATCATATCATAAAAACGATAATCTTAGCAGAAATTTTATCAACTGCTGATCAAGTTTTAATATGACGTTAAGCTATTAAAGTATTTATTTTTAGCTTGATTCTGGAATAAGAATGATAATTACCCTTCAATGATTCATTCTCTTTATGATATGTTATATAATCATGAAAACTTGCTTTCTACACAGCTTATTTCAAAAGTACACATAATTATTATGTTTCATTAGTAGAATAGTATTAGAACATAAGTAGGGGGGATAATATGGCCAAATCCAAGTACCAAATCAAACGACCTAAAATGTCCCAAAGTAAGAATAATACGCTTTTATTAAGCCTTACAAAAGGTTTAGTCTTTGGTTATATGATTACAGCCTTCTTTTTTATATTAATGGCTTTCATATTAACCTATACGAATATGTTAAATAATCCAACCCATCAAAATGTGATGCTCATAATTGTTACAGTAATTGCTGTAATAGTAGCAGGACTTAAAACAGCTGGATCATATAAAGATACAGGTTGGCTTTGGGGTGGAACTTGTGGCTTACTTTATTTCATCATATTCTTCTTAATTTCTTATCTTGTCAAAGGCAGTATTTCAATAACTTCAAATGGATTATCAATGTTACTCTTATGCCTAGGTAGTGGTGCACTTGGTGGTGTGTTTGGTGGAAAGCGGGATGAAGGGTAAAAAAAACTTTTCAGAAGCTGGGTATTGTGATATAATACCATTGATTATTTAATAACAGGATGAATAGTACATAAGTGTATTCATTTTATTTGTTTCAAGGAGGCGACAGAAAGAATGAAACGTATTAAAACTTTAAACCAAGCGACTTTAAAGAAGAGTATGCTAAAAGGTGGCTGTGGTGAGTGCCAAACTTCTTGCCAATCAGCATGTAAAACTTCTTGTACAGTAGGAAATCAAACTTGCGAAAACGTAAAATAACGTTTATGATCCCATAAGCAGTGGCATAGCCGCTGCTTATTTTGAAGTATTAAAGGAGGCTTTTGTTTGCAAGGAATCATCATTTAATACTTCACTTGTACGGCGACATAGGAGCCTTACATGTGAGCAAGGTAATTATAATTTTGCAATGGTATAGAACTTACATTGGTTTGGATATATTTGCTACGCAGAATGAAATTATCCATAGAAGATGACGCAGGAGCCTTCTATGTGAAGTATTAAAAGAGGAGTTTGCTTACATTTGGCTTCTCTATCAGTAGCATCAAATGTGATAAGAAAGGAAGAACGAGAGTGATTCATCAATATAAATTAGGGGAATTAAATATTGTCATGGATATCTATTCAGGTGCCGTTCATGTGGTTGATGAATTGGTATATGACTTAATCCAAGACTATGAAAAGAAAAGTGAAGAAGTACTTCTCAAAGAATACAGTGAAGATCATAGCAAAGAAGTACTTCTAGAAGCTTTAGAAGAAATTAAAGCACTTAAAGATGAAGGGCTACTTTTTTCTGAGGATGAGTATGGAAATGTGTTACAAAACTTTGAGAATAGAGAAACAGTGGTTAAAGCATTATGTTTACATATTGCTCATGACTGTAATCTAAGTTGTCGCTATTGCTTCGCTGGTGAGGGTGAATATCATGGCGATCGGTCCATGATGTCTGCAGAAGTTGGAAAAAAAGCTATTGACTTCTTAATTGCTCATTCAGGTAATCGACGAAACTTGGAGATAGACTTCTTTGGTGGAGAACCGTTGATGAACTTTGGTGTTGTTAAAGAAATCGTTGAATACGGTAGAAGTCTTGAAAAAGAACATAATAAAAATTTCCGCTTTACCATGACGACAAATGGTATTCTATTAAATGATGAGATTACTGCTTACTTAAATGAACATATGCATAATGTGGTTTTAAGCATCGACGGACGAAAAGAAATCAATGATCTGATGCGACCATCTAGCAATGGAAAAGGTAGTTATGATATCATCGTGGATAAATTTAAAAAAGTGGCCGAAACACGTAATCAAATGGATTATTATGTACGTGGAACTTTTACAAGCCATAATTTAGATTTTGCCAATGACGTTCTTCACTTGGCTGACTTAGGATTTAAACAAGTTTCTGTTGAGCCTGTAGTAGCCTCTGATGATATGCCATATGCCCTTAAAGAAGAGCACTTACCTCAATTATTTGAGCAGTATGAAAAACTAGCAGATGAAATGGTAAAGAGACGTGATGAAGGGAAAGGCTTTAACTTTTTCCACTTCATGATCGATCTAAATCAAGGACCATGTGTTGCTAAACGCTTAAGTGGTTGCGGTTCTGGTTGTGAATACATGGCAGTAACACCTTGGGGAGATTTATACCCTTGCCATCAATTTGTAGGTCTTGATGAATTTAAAATGGGTGATGTGAATGAAGGAATCACCAATGAAGGAAAATTAAAAGCCTTTAAAGCTACTAATGTTTATACAAAACCAGAATGCAAAGAGTGTTGGGCTAAGTTTTACTGTAGCGGTGGTTGCAGCGCTAATTCATTCCAGTTCTATGGCGATATCAACAGAGCTTATAAGGTAGGTTGTGAGCTTGAAAAGAAACGTGTCGAGTGTGCTATTATGATGAAAGCTAAGCAGATGTTGGCAGAGTAAACAGAAGGATATGTTAAATATTGGAATTACCTAGAAATATTTGACTTCGATTTCTTTAAGGAATATAATAGCAATAGAGTAATTTTACCAAAGGGGGAAAAATGATGAAAGCAAAAAATGCACTTATTCTTATTATTCTGCTAGTTGTGATCGGACTTACAACTGCGTTAGCTCTTATAGGAATAGGCGGAGACAAAAAATTTGGTTATGAAAGCATTCCTTTAGGATTAGATTTAAACGGTGGTGTTCAAATAACCTATGAAGCAGGAATAGACAATCCTTCAGATGAAGAGATGGCGGCTGCAGTTTCTGTTATTCGAAAACGATTAGATATTAATAATTATACAGAAGCTGAAGTTTATCGCGAAGGTGGCGATCGTATATATGTAGAGATACCTGGTGTCGATGACCCCAATAAGGCTGTAGACGATATTGGTAAAACAGCACAATTGGAGTTTATTGGTATTAACTTAGCTGAGTTGAGTATACCAGAAGATCAAGAATTCAACACTTATGAAGAATTTAATCAAGCTCAAGTTGATTTAGCTTTGGAGCAAGGTGTTGGTGAAGTTGCATTAACAGGTGCTGATGTTAAGAAAGCATCTAGTGCTTATGGACCAGTAGATAGTAGTGGAATCGCTAAACATCATGTTATCCTTGAATTAAATACTGATGGTAAGCAAAAATTTGCAGATGCAACAGAGAAATACATTGGTATGCCTATCGCTATCACTTTAGATGGACAAGTTGTTAGTATGCCAACTGTTAATGGTGTGATTACAAATGGTGAGGCTATTATAAGTGGTAGTTTTAATCAGGAAAGCGCTAGTGAGTTAGCTAACTTGATTAACGCTGGTGCATTACCATTTGATTTGATTCCTATCCAGTCACAAGGTGTCGGAGCCAAATTAGGAGCTAATTCATTAGATACAAGTATTAGAGCTGGTGCTATAGGACTTATTTTGGTTCTATTATTTATGCTTGCTTATTACAGAGTACCTGGGTTAGCAGCAGATTTAGCTCTTGTTATCTATGGTTCATTAGTTATAATTATTTTAGCAGCATTCGAAGTAACATTAACTTTGCCAGGGGTTGCAGGTATTATCTTGTCCATTGGTATGGCTGTAGATGCTAACGTAGTCATTTTCTCAAGAATTAAAGAAGAGCTTTATGCTAGTAAAGGTATTCGAGCATCAATTGATGCAGGGTTCAAGAAAGCTATGTCAGCTATTCTAGATGGAAATATTACAACGCTTATTGCAGCAGTTGTATTATGGTTCTTTGGTAGTGGACCAGTAAAAGGTTTCGCTCAGACATTAGGTGTTGGTATTATTGTTTCCATGTTTACTGCATTGGTTGTAACAAGAATCATGTTAAAAGCTTTGGTTGAATTAGGCTTAGATAAAAAAGCTTGGTTTGGTTTCAGTAAGAAAAAATATGAACTGTTACAAGGTGCGAAATAGGGGGTGGCGATCGTGAAAATAGTAGAAAATAAAAAGTATTGGTTTATAATCTCCTTAACTATTATTATTATTGGTTTAGGATTAATGATGGTACGCGGTTTAAATTATGACATTGAGTTTGCCGGTGGTACCATGATGCATGTTCAAATTGGACAAGATTTCACAGAAGGCGATATCCGTGCTGTTGTAGAAGATGTACTTGGTTCAAAGGCAGAAGGTGCTGATATACAAAAGGTTACAGGTTCACAAGAAGTTATTATTAAGACGAAGGAATTATCTACAGACGAAAGAACAGAAGTATTTAATGCTCTTGCTACAGAATATGGCCTACAAAGTGGTAAAGATGGGGACTTACTAAGTCATTCAAATATTTCAGGTACAATAAGCGGCGAAATGCAGAGAGATGCACTATTGGCGATTGTTATAGCTTCAGTTGTTATGTTAATATATATTTCCTTTAGATTCCATGATATTACAACAGGTGTAAGTGCAATTGCAGCATTATTACATGACGTATTAATTGTTTTAGCAGTATACTCTATTTTTAGCATACCCGTTAACAACTCTTTCATTGCAGCTATGCTGACCATTGTTGGTTACTCCATCAATGATACCATCGTTGTGTTTGATAGAATTAGAGAGAACCAGGCAGTTATGCGTAGAGGAGACTACTCTGGGTTAGTTAATCGAAGTATTAAACAGACGTTATCTCGTTCAATTAATACATCAGTGACAACAGTTGTGATGGTTGCAATGCTTTATATCTTAGGTGTACCAGCTATTAAAGAATTTGCATTCCCATTAATGATTGGTATATTAAGTGGTACTTATTCTTCAATCTTTATTGCCAGTCCAGTATGGCATTTATTCAAAGATAAAGAAGAAAAAAGATTAGCTAAAGCTTAAAAACAAAATATGTTTAGGGTTTATTTTGTCCTAAAGATTTGCTATAATTAAATAAGATATATTTATAGAGCCAGCTTTTATGCTGGCTTTAAATTATTTTTAAAACATTTAGGAAGATGATGATATGTTAGGACCTAAGTACATTTGGAACGAAAGAGAGCAAGATGATGTTATCATTAAAGGATTAAGTCAAAAGCATAATATCTCCTTGATTACAGCTAAATTACTTTATAATAGAAAAATACTTGAAGATCATGAAGTGAGTTTGTTTTTAAATCCTACTTTTGAAAACTTTCACGATCCATATTTATTAAAAGGTATGGAAAAGGCAGTTAACCGTATCATAAAAGCAAAAGAAAAGAGTGAAAAACTAGTTATATATGGTGATTATGATGTGGATGGCATAACAAGCACATCTATCCTTGTCATGTTCTTGGGAGAATGTGGATTCAATGTGGACTATTACATACCCAATCGATTAGAAGAAGGCTATGGTATCAATACTGGTGCTATAGAAAAATTAAAGGAACAGGAAACAGATCTTATTGTCACTGTGGACACAGGAATCACTGCAGTGGATCAGGTTGAAGTATGTAAAGAATTAGGCGTGGACATTATTATTACAGACCATCATGAGCCACAAGAAGTCATACCGAAGGCTTTGTCTGTCATAGATCCTAAGCAAGAAGATTGTCCTTATCCTTTTAAAGAATTAGCTGGTGTAGGTGTTGCTTTCAAATTGATGCAGGCCTTAAGTATAGCCATGGACTGTGTGGATATTATTTGGAAATACCTTGATATTGTAGCGGTTGGGACTGTTGCAGATATTGTACCATTAGTTAATGAAAATAGAATTATTGTGAAACATGCTTTCCAAACCATCCCTAACACATGGAACACTGGTTTGAAGAACTTATTAGAAGTGACTGGTTATCAATCTGATCAGGAAATCTCCAGTGGTATTATTGGCTTTCGAGTAGCTCCTCGTCTTAATGCAGCAGGTCGTTTAGGTGATGCAGCTCGTGGTGTAAGGTTATTTACATGTACAGATGATGCAGAGGCTTTAGTCATAGCTAAAGAACTCAATGAAGAAAATTTAAAGAGACAAGCTTTAGAGCAGCAGATTTACGACGAGGCAGTTGCTATCATTGAAAACAGTATCAATATAGATGAAAATAAAATTCTAGTAGTTGCAAGTGAAGAATGGCACCATGGTGTTATTGGAATTGTAGCCTCTAGGATTACTGAAAAATATTATCGTCCAAGCATAATATTATGTGTAGAAGATGGTGTCGCATCTGGATCTGCACGTAGCGTAGAGGGATTTAGTATATTTGATGCAGTTTATTCCTGTAATGATTTGATGGATAAATTTGGTGGTCACGAAATGGCAGCTGGTATGTCTTTAGATGTGTCTAAAGTTGCTGAATTGCAAAAACGCTTAAATACTTTTGCAGAGGAAAATATGCAGAAAGATACTTTAGTACCTAAATTAAAACTGGACGCACATTTGCCTGAAAAAGATGTATCTCTAGAATTTATTAATCAAATAGATGTATTAAGACCGTATGGGATGGGGAATCCAGAGCCAATGTTTTGCATTGAAACAAAAATTAATGATGCGAGGGCTATTGGAAAAGAGAGGAATCATTTAAAACTATCTTTAGGTTATAATAACGTTGATGCTATCGGTTTTGGCATCGGTGAGTACAGCAGCAGTTTATTTGCTAATCTAAGTTGTAAAGTTGTAGGAAAGTTAGATCGCAATGAATGGAAAGGTGTCGTTAAGCCACAGATTCTATTAAGGGATATCCATGCCTATGAAGATAATTCTGAACAAGTACCTGAAAGAAAAGATTTCGCTATGATTTACAAGAGTTTAGTGAACTATAAGCGCATATATGGGAATACTATTACTATTGAAGTGTTAAAGGATCATATTGATCAACAATATGGTGAACAAATTCACCTCAATAAGATTAAGAATTGCTTAGCTATATTTAAAGAATTAGAGCTGATGAGCTATGAAATGCGTGGTACTATTGTTGAATTTTCATTGTTTACAAATAAGAAGGTTGATTTGGAGCAATCTGAGATTTATCAGCAGCTTAAAAAGAGTGTTTAGATTCAAAAGCTTTAGCTGATCAGTGATGAGTCAAGCCTGTAAGGTATTCTATTCGCCGGCTAGATAGACGTCCATGTCTAAGATAGCCGGGCTCACAGTCCATGGTTCGCTGCTCCATAGAACACCTTACATGCTTTCGGCCTACATTGGATTAAGTTTGTGTGTGGACAGGCTTACTGAAATCAAAACTGATAATTTTAGTATGCAAAATAATAGAACAGCATATCATAGACTGCTTATTGAGGTGAGCTTTAAAAAAGTACTAGTAATTTTTCAATCTTATGTTATAATATATAGTGGATTAATTGTGAATAAGTATTTCTTTAGATAAAGGGGAGTTTTTAATGGATTTAAGTAAAGTAGTAAGAGATGTTTATGATTTTCCAAAAGAAGGGATCGTATTTAAAGACATCACTCCAATCCTACAAGACCCAGATAGCTTAACTGAAGCTGTTAATCAGATTCAAGATAAGATTAAGGATTTAGATTTTGACTATGTTATCGGACCAGAATCAAGAGGGTTTATATTTGGTGTACCTGTTTCATACAACTTAAAGAAGGGTTTTATCCCAGTTAGAAAAAAAGGGAAGTTACCTTTCGAAACTAAGGAAAAAGAATATGATTTAGAGTATGGAACGGCTACCATAGAAATGCATATCGATGCTATTCGACCAGGACAGAAAGTTGTTATCGTGGATGATTTATTAGCAACTGGTGGTACTTCCAAAGCCATGGTAGAGCTCATTGAGGAAATGGGTGGAGAAATCGTGGGATTTGTCTACTTAATTGAATTAGAGTTTCTAAACGGTAGAAAGTTATTAGAAGGCTATAACGTACATTCTATCATTAAATATTAATTATTGAAGCAGGCGAAAGCCTGCTTTTTTGATGCCCAAAAATAATAATCCATATAGGTTATGCGCATAAGGTGTACAATTACACCAGCAGAAAAGATGTCCATGTCTTAGACTACGGAGCTTCCCGTCCATGTTTCCCTGCTCCATCGTAGGTCTTATGCGCTTTCTACATCAATGGTTTTATCAATTCCGCCCAGAATAAATGGAAAGATATTACTTGACACAATATATTACTAGTGATAAAATAAAATTGAACGAGCAAAATATATTGAACGTTAAGGTATATTTGCTTGATCAAATTATTTTTATAGGGGTGTTGTTATGAAAATATTATTAAGAAATAGGAATCTTGCATTGACAGTTTTGGGAAGGTTCGTTTCTAATTTTGGAACATATATTCAAAGTTTTGTTCTATCCTTATATGTACTTAACACGACTGGTTCTGCAACACTATTTGCTTCAGTGCTGGCCATCGCCTATATACCACGTTTGCTGATCGGTCCTTTTGCAGGAGTAATCGTTGATCGCTTTGATAAGAAAAAAATTATTGTTGGATTAGATATACTCAGTGGTGTGGTGATGATGCTCTTTGCTTCATATTATATTGTTCAAGGTCAATTACCTATATGGCTGATTATCATTGTTGAATTAATCATGGCATTAATCAATATCTTTTTCTCACCAGCCATGGGTACTGTAATACCTACTGTTGTAGAAAAAGAAGATTTAGCTGATGCCAATAGCGCCAACGCGTTTTTGGATAGTATATCTAACATAGGAGCACCTGTTGTTGCTGGTCTTCTTTACGGTGTATTTGGAATGCTGGTTATTCTAATAATAAATAGTATGAGTTTCTTTATATCTGCATTAAGTGAAGTCTTTATTCAATTACCTGCGATGAAGAAAAAATCACCCCTTAATTTTAAAAGTTTTACAGCTGACTTTAAAGAAGGTTTTAGATTTATAATTAAGACAAGAGAAATATTAGCATTCATCACTTTTGGATTTATTGTGAATTTCGCACTATCACCTCTCTTTGGTGTTTCAATCCCTTATATACTAAAAAATATTCTTTTGGTGAACGATATTCAATTTGGTTTACTAAATACATTATTAGCACTAGGGATGCTCATTGGACCTCTGTTTGCACCATTGGTTATTAAAAAGGTGGGTTATAATAAGGCTACTTATATAGGGTTTAGTCTAAGTGCTCTCATTGTAGCTGGTATGTCACTAACTTTATGGTCACAATTGATGTCGCGCTATGTAACACTATGGGTGCCTATAGCATTAATCATCCTAGCAGGCGTAATTGTTATCAGTATTGTTATGCTCATTAACATAGCCCTACAAACAGAGATACAAAGTATTGTACCTGTTGAAATCCTTGGTCGAGTTAGTGCTGTTGCAGGGACATTTATGATTTTAGCTGCTCCATTAGGACAGATGGTCTTTGGCGCATTATATGATATTATGACATCTTCCAGTATATTACTCTTAACAGCCATTGGACTGTTTGTAAGTGCATTAGCTTATTATTGGATGGTTAAGCCACCAAAGGCATCACTTGATAATGAGCATGCTGAAGAAGTCATGGAGTAATGTTGCTTAATTTTAAGAACAAGACTATAATGTAGGGAGAGGTGAATAGAGTGGATAGAGTTAAGAACCTTACAACTTTAGAAGAAGTAAAAGTATTCTCCGATCCCTACCGTATGAAAATACTTAAATGTGTCTTAGAGGCGAATGAGCCAATGACTGTTAAGCAGATGGGGGTAGCATTGGGAGAAAAACCGTCCAAAGTCCATTATCATGTTCAGAAATTAGTAGCTGTTAACATTTTAGTCTTAGATCATACTGAAAACATTAATGGTATTATTGCAAAGTATTATTTGCCCACAGCAGAGAGTTTTGTTATAAAAATGGACGATGATGTTAAGAAATCTGTGAGTAAAAGTGATATTGAGGGTATATTTGGTAATGTCTTTGATCTTGCCAAGGAAACCTTTGGTTTCCAGATTATAAAGGCTGAAGACTATAAAAAACGTCATAATCTTGATAAGATGCCGCCTAGTACCAAGATTAATGGTGGGGTATCCTTTGAAAGTATTTATGTAACTGAAGAAGAATTAAAAGAAATCAATAGATATATGATGGATGTATTTAAAAAATATGAAAAAGATGATAATCAAGGCAACAAAAAAAAGTGCGATCTTCTATTTGCTTACATGGAAGAATTTGATAAGGAATAGATCAACTTGCTTTATCTAAAAAAATAAATTATAATAGTATTCAGACAGAAAATCCTATGAATTTAGGATTTTTTTTTAGTCGTTAGTAGGAATAAGTTGAAAGTTTCTAAAAAAAATCTTATAATAGAATGATAAACTAAAAATTACTACACAATTCATATCCAAAGTAGGTGGAATGATGGTTGATCAAATATACGATCGTTTAATAGAAAAAATAGAATCTTATCATCCAGCCAATAGCTATGAACTTGTTGAAAAGGCATACAAGTTGGCTAATGAAGCGCATGAAAATCAGTTTCGTAAATCAGGGGAACCTTATATTATACATCCTCTAGAAGTTGCTTATATTTTAGCTGATTTAGAATTAGACTTAGAATCCATTACGGCAGGTATTTTACATGATGTTATAGAAGATACAGTGTACTCCTTTGATGAAGTGGCTGAAATATTCGGTATTGAGGTCGCGGAGTTGGTTGATGGTGTAACGAAGTTGACTCAGACAGAAATTACTTATACCACTGATAAAGAAGAGATTCAGGCTGAGAACTATCGAAAAATGTTTTTAGCCATGGCGAAAGATATCAGAGTGATTCTTATTAAGTTAGCTGATAGGCTGCACAATTTACGTACCTTGAAATATATGCCTGAGCCTAATCAATTGAAAAAGGCAAAAGAGACCTTGGATATCTATGCTCCTCTAGCACATCGCTTAGGTATATCTAAGATTAAGGTTGAACTTGAAGACTTAGCACTTAAATACCTTCATAAAGAAGCTTATTCAGATCTAAGCCACAAGATTAATCGTAAAAGAGACGAACGATTTAACTTCATCGATAATATTGTCAAAGAAATCAATGAACATCTAGAACAGGTAAGTATAGAAGCTAAAGTTGAAGGACGCCCTAAGCATTTCTTTTCTATTTATAAAAAAATGGTTAGTCAGAATAAAACATTGGATCAAATATATGATTTATTTGCACTCCGTGTTATCGTGGATTCTGTTAAAGATTGTTATGGCGCATTAGGTGTCATTCATGAACTTTATACACCTATTCCGGGGCGATTCAAGGACTATATTGCTATGCCTAAACCTAATATGTATCAGTCTCTTCATACGACTTTAATGGGACCAGAAGGGGAACCCTTTGAAGTACAGATTCGAACTTTGGAAATGCATCGATCAGCTGAATATGGTATCGCAGCTCATTGGAAGTATAAAGAAGGTAAATCTGGTAAGAGTGCCGAGGAAAATGAAGAAGAGAAGTTATCTTGGTTAAGACAAATCCTTGAATGGCAGATAGAAATGTCTGATAATAAAGAATTCATGGATGCGCTAAAACTAGATTTAAATGTCTATAATGATTCTGTTTATGCCTTTACACCTAGGGGGGATGTCTTTGATATGCCTCGAGGATCAACACCTATTGATTTTGCCTACCATATACATTCGGCAGTAGGAAATAAAATGGTTGGCGCTAGAGTGAATGGCAAAATTGTAACTTTCGATTATAAAATTAAGAATGGGGACCGTATTGAGATTATAACTTCTCAAAACTCAAAAGGACCTAGTCGGGATTGGTTAAGCATTGTAAAGAGTTCTCAAGCCAAGAACAAAATTAATCAATGGTTCAGAAAAGAGTTTAAGCAGGAAAACATAGAAAAAGGTAAAGAACTTTTCGATAAATATGCAAAGTCTAAAGGGATACAACTAAGTGTCATCTTAAAGCCAGAGTGGATGGATATTGTACTACGCAAGTATGGTTTTAAAGATTGGGATGCAGTTTATGCAGCAATTGGACATGGAGGACTAAAAGAAGGTCAGGTAGTTAATCGACTGTATGAAGAACATAAAAAACTTCAAAAGACGAATATTACTGATGAAGAAGTCATTGAGCAGATGACTGATCAAAAAGTACCACAGACACCTAAGAAGTCTAAGAGTGGTATAACAGTTCGTGGGATCCATGATGTAGCTGTTAGGTTCTCTAAATGCTGTAACCCAGTACCAGGTGATGAAATTATCGGATTTGTCACAAGGGGAAGAGGTGTTTCTATTCATCGTACTGATTGTGTTAATATGATCCACTGTTCTGAAGAGGATCGTCAACGACTAATCGATGCAGAATGGTTAGGTGATGAACAGGAAATGCCAAAACGCCTGTATCAAACTGAAATTCAAGTAATTTCTGATGACAGACAGGGTATTATAATAGATATATCCAGTATACTTAAAGACGAAAAAATACCCGTCAGATACTTGAATGCAAGAACCACTAAAGAAGGTTCAGCTTATTTCAATATAACTATTGAAATCAATGGTAAAGCTCAGCTTGAGAAAATCATTGACAAGATAAATATGATACCAGGTATACGTGATATTATAAGAACCTCCTATTAAGGAGTTGTGATAGAGTATATTTTAGTATTTGGAGGTACATGATGCGAGCAGTGATACAAAGAGTTAGTCATGCACAAGTTGTTGTTGAAGATCAAATTATTGGCAAGATTGAAAAAGGAATCATGGTTTTAGTTGGATTTAAACAGGGAGACGATGAAAAAACCATGGAATATATGCTTGAGAAAATTACAAAACTGAGAATATTTGAAGACGAGAATGATAAAATGAACTTGTCTCTTAGTGATGTAAAGGGTGGTCTGCTCATTGTACCTAACTTTACACTTTATGGTGACTGTCGTAAGGGTAGAAGACCAAGTTATTCAACTGGAGCACCTGTTGTAGAGGCAGAAGGACTATTTAATCAATTTATTGATAAAGCTAAAGAGAGTTATGTCACTGTTCAAACAGGACAGTTTAGAGCTCACATGGAAGTAACATTAACTAACGATGGTCCTGTAACTTTATTATTGGATAGTGATAAGGAGTTTTAATAATGAGTATGATAGTTAAGGTATTACCAGTAGGTATGTTGCAAACCAATTGCTATATTTTGATTGATGAAGCAACCAACGAAGCAGTAATTGTTGATCCAGGTGATGAAGGTGAGCGTATCATTAACATGATAAGTGATTATGGATGGAAAGTTGATCGCATACTAATAACCCACGGTCATTATGATCATATTATGGACACTGTTAAAGTGAGAGATGCACTTGGTGCCAAAATTATTATTCATGCTGATGAAGAAGAATACCTCTACAACCCTGATTTGAGCTTAATGAGTGTTCTAATGAAAGACTCAGAATCCTTTACAGCTGATCAAGTTGTTAGGGAAGGTGATGAGATCCAGGTTGGTGAGTCGACTGTTAAGGTGATTAAAGTGCCAGGTCATACAAGAGCTAGCATTTGCTATTACAATGAAAAGGATAAACTATTAATAGCTGGCGATACATTGTTTAGAGATTCTATTGGACGTACAGATCTTTATGATGGTAGTCCTGGGGATTTAGCGAATAACATAAAAGAGAAGTTATTGATTTTACCTGATGAAGTTATTGTTTATGCTGGGCATGGACCTTCAACTTCTATTGGTTATGAGAAAACCAATAATCCTTTCTTGAGATAAATTCTGAGGGAGATTGACATGATTAATCTAAAGTTAATTGGTAATGATTTTGACTATGAAATGAAAATGTTAATTAAGCTATTTTACCCTTTAGAGGAAATTAGTATGGAACAAAATAGTGATTTGCAGATAGAAGCAATCATGTCCGACACTATGTATAGGTGTAATATTATAAAGGGTTGTCAAGTTGTATCAACCTATAATCATGATGTTAATAAGACAACTGATAGGAAGAAGGCTAAACGCCTTCTTAAATTTACGGTATATAAAGCTCTTAGTCAATATTTAGGTAAGCGTATGCCATGGGGTATTTTAACTGGAATTCGACCGACAAAGATTATTCTTGATTTGATGGATCGTGGGAGAAGCATAGAGGATATTACAGCAATTTTGACAAATGAGTATTGCATCTCCACAGAAAAAATTGATCTCATGCTAGAAGTAGCAACAACTGAGATGGGTGTAATTAAGCTAAATAAGAAAGATGAATATAGTCTTTATATAGGGATACCATTTTGTCCTACAAAATGCTTGTATTGCTCCTTTACCTCATATTCTCTAGAGAAATTTTCAAAACACTTAGATGCCTACGTAGGGGCACTTATTAAGGAAATCGATGCCGTTCACAATATAATGAAAGGTAAACCTTTACGTTCAATATATATTGGCGGAGGAACACCTACTTCTCTATCGGCTACTCAGCTCGATCGTCTCCTAAAGCATCTAACCACAGTTTATGATCTATCAGATATTAACGAGTTCACAGTTGAGGCAGGGAGACCTGATACAATCACTAAAGAAAAACTAGAAGTCATAAAGAAATACAATGTTGATCGTATTTCCATTAATCCTCAGACCATGAATCAAAAGACCTTAGATCTCATTGGGAGGAAGCACTCTGTAGAGGATATAAAAGAGTGTTTTTATTTAGCACGCAAATTGGGCTTTGATAACATTAATATGGATATTATATTGGGGTTACCCGAGGAAAACTATAATGATGTTCACTTAACATTGAAGGAACTACAGGAATTAAGACCTGATAGTATAACTGTTCATACAATGGCTGTAAAGAGGGCTTCAAAACTCAAAGAGCTTCCTCTTGAAGAGATCATGGCTCAAGGTCGTGACGTTGAAAACATGCTTAAGCTAACGCGTCAAAGTGCATTAGAATTAGGTATGAAACCCTATTATATGTATAGACAAAAGAACATGGTAGGTAATTTCGAAAACGTCGGTTATGCTTTACCTGGGAAAGAAAGTATCTATAACATTGAGATAATAGAAGAAAAAGAGAATATCATTGCTGTGGGAGCAGGGGCTGTCACAAAGCTTATTCATACAGGTGATAAAAAAATACAACGAATTGAAAATGTTAAGAATTTTGAACACTATATTAAACGAATTGATGAAATGATAGAACGTAAACATAAATTTTTTAAGGATAGCCATTAGGCTATCCTTAAAATGTTCTAAGAACCTCTTCAAATTGACTGATGGCCTTATCAATTGCAACATCTGGTCCGTTTTCATATTGAGCAGTTCCTTGTACCAATATTTTGTCAAAATGAGAAATGCCAATCCCTTTTGTAATATCTTTGATGTACTCATAGCCATGATTAACTTTCCAGTTAATAAAAAAGGGATAAACCCCACCAGATGATTGAATAAATAATAAGCTTCTTGGCTTGTCATCCAGTAGAGGGTCAATTTCTTTTTCATTAATCTTTAATGTCTTACCATTAATCATGACACAGTCAATATAACGTTTTAAGATTGCTGGAAAAGACATGGACCACATTGGAGCTGCTATGATATATTTATCAGCTTTAACAAATTGATCACTAAGGTCTTTAATTTTTTTTACGTTAATCTTTTCTTCCGATGAAAGCTTTTCAAAAGCCTCACCTTCGACCAACGTAGATCGCTCAGAAAAGTATTCATACTTCATTTCAGGGATACCAGCATAATACAAGTCCAGTTCTTCAAGGACATCATCAGGATATGCGTTTTTATAGGTATTGATAAATTTTCTTGCTACTGTCTTAGAGATAGATAATTCTTCTGGTTTAGAGTTTGCAGCAATGTACAAAACAGTTTTGCTCATACTAACCACTCCTTTGAGTATAGAGTTAGTATGAGCAAAAAACATTTCTTCAATCTATATTTTATCTTTTTATTTCAAAATGCTTTATTTCCCGGTAAATAAATACTTCCATAAGTAAGCATAATGTACCTATAATGAGACTAAAAATTAAAGGAGATTGATTGTAAAAGCTATAGAGTGTTGAGGTGTACTGAATAAGGATAAAACCGATAATGATTAGGGTGGCTGTCAAATATAAGAAACCTGATGTTTTTCCATAGTTAATGAAAACACAAATTATTGTGCTAATATAATCAATTAGTAACAACAATGCAATAAATGCTGTCAAGAAATTGCCAGTAAAACTATAGGTTGTTTCTGATAAGACTTCACCATTAATTACTATGAAGCTTGTAAAGGCTACACCACTTATAATGATGAGGCTATTAATAAGAATAAGCAATAAATGTAGCACTAAGTTATATTTGGCAATAAACCCTCGATCATAATTAAGTGTAATCAATATTCTACTCTTTGTACTTAAAAAATCAAATATTAAAATCATAGAGAAGATCAAAAATACATTGATCAAAGAACCACCGATACTGCTAGTAAGGTCTTCTAAATTCATTAAACCAGTAATATATAAGCCGACCCATACAGCTAAGAAACTGCCTAAGCATATGGTGAAAGGGAGGAATAATTCCCGTAAAATAGCTTTATTAAGTGTCATTATTAATTTCATATTAAAGCCCCTCCTTTCATTGTAAGACCAACCATAAGTTCTTGTAAATCCAGAAGTGATACATGAATTCCTACTTTTTCTAGTGTGCCTAATGTATTTTCATCAATAAAGTCGTAGACATCAATGATTAGTTGATTCCCTAACTTTTCACGAGCAATGATGTTCAACCCTTTTAATTCTTTATTGAGTATTTCTTCTACACCAGTGAAGCGAAAAGCTTTACTTTTAACTGCTTCTAATTCATCATCTATAATGACCTGACCAGAATCAATCATGATAACCTGTTGAAGCATGTTTTCTAGTTCAGTAATCAGGTGACTGGATATGATAAAAGTAATATCTTCCTCTTCATTAAGTTGTATTATATGTTGATAGATGATTTTACGATTAACAGGGTCTAATCCTGTATAGGGCTCATCTAGAAGGATAATATCTGCCTTACTACAAAGAGCAATAATGATACTGAGCATATTTTGATTACCGCGAGATATTTTTTCATATACTTTTTTATATGGAAACTGAAGTTGTTTGATAAGCTCTTTCTCAAAATCTTTATCCCATTTAGGATACATCTCTCTAGCTAGTTGGAGAATGGCAGAACATTTTTGTTTAAGGAAAAAATGCTGATAGTCACGGGATAGACATACTTTGATATCATCTGTTAACCTTATTTCCCCGTTTGTTGGAAATAGTTGCTGGATTAATGCCTTTAATAATGTGGTTTTACCAGCACCATTTCTACCAATTAAACCATAAATCTTACCCTTTTCAAAAGAGAGATTAACATCTTTTAAGGCGAAAAAATCTTTATCATATTTTTTTGAAACATGGCTACAAGTAATTAATGAACTCATCTTAATTCACCTCACTGTTTTGAATCATTTCAATGATTTGTGTTTTATTAATACCTAGTTTTACACTCTCGCTTAACATCTTTAAAATGTAATCTTGATAAAACTGTTCTTTACGTTGTTCTTTTATTTGTTCCTTTGACCCTTCTTTTACAAACATACCTAGCCCTCTCTTTTTATAAATGATACCTTGATCTGTTAGTAAATTAAAACCTTTTCGTACTGTGGCAGGATTCAGGGTATACATTGCTGCGAGTTGATTTGTAGATGGAATTTGATCTCCTTCATTTAGACTACCATCCAAAATCATCGTTTCAATCATTTCAGCAACTTGAATATAAATTGGCGTAGTTGAATTAACATCTAGTTTCATAAACACCACCTTAGTTGGTTAGTTACTTATGTAACCAACTATACCACTAACTAATATCATTGTCAATAGGTTTGATAGTATTTGCTATTTATTGGGTTTACTAGTATAATATGCATAGTGCGAGATGGAGAAATAATAGTTTATTGGAGGTACAGATGATGAAATACTTTAAGTCTTTATTTTGGCTTGCATTACCACTCCTACTCATGAGCTGTTCAAGTGTTAATCAAAGGAATATTGATGATGAAGCAGTCAATATTATCAATGAATTGCAATCCGATGATGAAGGTAAGAAAGATAATGACAAAAAAGAGATAATTAAAGAAGATGAAGTGGAAGAGTTAAGGATAGAATTTAGTGAAGAGATTCAAGACCTTAAAAGTGAAGACTTTGCTATAGTAGAAGAGGCAGCTAATGTAGAAGTTGAAGAAATATACATTTCAGAGGAGTATGAAATAAAAGATCAGTATCCAAAAGTGCGTATAAGTACAGATAAAGGTTATTTATCTTATGACATGGATGTAGTATTAAAGGAAGCAGATAAGATACAGTTTCCGTTTTATGGTGATAACATTACTGTAGCATTATCCTATAACGAAGTTGTCAAAGATAACTTTGTACATGAATTTATTGAAATGAATGCTGGTTATAAAGATATAAGAAGCTTTGACAATCGACTATTGATAAATATCAATGATACAGGGTTACATAGTATTAAGATACCTTTAGAAGGAAAAATTCTTGATGGAACAAAAGAATTATTAATAGAAGTAATACCTGGAACCACAGCTGATTTTTTAGTAATGGGTTTAGATAAACAGTGGCATTATCCTGATGGTACGGATACACCTGATGTTATTAATGCTGAATTGCTCTTAACAGATGAGCCAAAGATCATTGAAATCAAATTTTCAAACTTTGTTAATCAAGAAAGTGTGGAAGCTATCATTGTTGATAAATTAAAAGGATCTCAATATGATATGATTTGGGTCAATAATCATGCATTACGTATCAACATTGAAAGTTTTATAGCTGAGGATTATTTGTATGCTTTAGATTTTCATATGTCTGAAGATACCAATGGTTTCCCAATTGGAAATGGGCTGTACTTCTCTACGAAACCAGCCGTTAGGATTATGAGTTATGATATTGATACTGGTAGTTCTCAATCAGAAGTGACTTTACATGATATTCAGTATGCTATCATGAGGCAAAATAGTGTCGGGAACTATATATTGCTTACTGATAAAGTACATAACTATGTTTACTCATTAGATGATGATCAACTTGAAACGCTTGATCAGCTTAACTTACCCTATTGTTTATCCTTAGCACCGTGGGGAGATGGGGTCATGGTAGATAATGAAAATGTCATTTACTTTGATCATGCAACTGAAACTTTAAGCAACTATAATTTACATACAAAAGAGGAGAGTAACATAGTTAAGATAGAACACGACGTAAAAAATATTGGATTAACTGATATAAGTTTATCGCCTAATAAGGATAAAATAAGTTGTGTTATTGATGGCTATATAGTTGTATATGATTTATCTGGTAATCTCATATATCGTAATGAAGAGCCTATTCAATTTATTCAGGCAGCTGCTTTTGGTGGATTTGATGTCATTGATGTCCAATGGTTTTCTAATGAAGAAATTATCTATGACCAAGCAACTGGAGATCAATTCTCAACAGATGTAAAAGTTGATTTGATGAAAACCAATATTTTAACCAATGAAACAGAAGTCTTTGAGAAAGATGCATTTGCACTAAAAATGGACAGTAGGTATTCTATCAAACTACTTCAAAAGTATGATGATTACTATAGTTGGGGTATACCACATGATTATTATATCATCAAAGGAGAAGACAGGTGTACAATAGATGGACGTTATTTAAGTTCACCTTTGTTCATTGACGATCATCGTATGGTCTTTAGTGATTTTGATGAACTCTTTCTATATGACCTAACAAACAATGAAGTCACCAAAATTGGTGATGGAAATGTTATTGGTCTATCGACTGACGGTAAGCGTATTTATTATGCGAATGACTACTACATACTACCAATTACTTAATCAGTCATATAACTTGTCTATATTCTATTAAAAGTCAGAATAGAAGATGAAAAATATGGGGAACATATATAAATATTAAATTAGTACTTGACAAAGTGGTCGAATACCAATAAAATTAATAAATAACTATAACACGCTAAAGCGAGGAAGAGAAGAGTAAGTTAGCTATTTTCTATGAACAGGGAAAGAAGTCGTAGACTGGAAGCTTCTTGATAGAATGTTAACTGAAAGACACCTTGGAGCGATTACTGAAAAGGTAATACGATTTGTCCCCGTTAAAGGACTCTTGAGATAAAGCATGGTGAATGCTTTAAACAGGGTGGCACCACGGATATATTCGTCCCTGACAGAGATTTTCTGTCAGGGATTTTTTGATGCGTAAAAAGGTTTTATATACAACTTAAATATGGGTAGGAGGAAATGGTATGATTACAAAAGCGCCTAGAGGTACGCAAGATCTTTATGGTGATCAAGTGAAAACATGGCGAAAAGTTGAACAAGTAATTAGAAAATTAACGGAAGACTTTGGTTTTGAAGAGATCAGAACACCTATGTTTGAACATACCGAGTTATTTCAAAGAGGTGTAGGTGAAACAACTGATATCGTTCAAAAAGAAATGTATAGTTTTAAAGATAAAGGTGATCGTGATATTACCCTTAAGCCTGAAGGAACAGCTGGAGTAGCAAGAGCTTTTCTTGAAAATAAACTATTTGCTGGTGCTCAACCAACAAAACTCTATTATATTACACCAGCCTTTCGTTACGAAAGACCACAAGCAGGTCGTTTTCGTCAGTTTCATCAATTTGGTGTAGAACTATTTGGGTCAGAAGAACCAGCAGCTGATGCTGAAGTTATTGCAATTGCAAAGGCATTACTTGACCGTGTTGGTATCAATAAGGTTGAATTACACATCAATTCCTTAGGCGGTCCTGAATGTCGTAAGAAATATAATGAAACTCTTAAAAGTTTTATTAAAGACAATCTAGAAAATTTATGTCCAACATGTCAAGAGCGTTTTGAGAAAAATCCATTAAGAACTTTAGATTGTAAGAATGAAGGGTGTCAAGAAATATTAAAGGGTGCTCCTGCAGTATTAGATGTTCTTGATGAAGAGTGTAAAGCTCATTTTAAAAAGCTTCAAAGCATACTTGATAGTATGGGAATTGCTTATATCGTAGATCCTAATATTGTTAGAGGGCTTGATTACTATACAAGAACAGTATTTGAATTTATTTCTAATGATATTGGTTCACAAGGTACAGTTTGTGGTGGTGGGCGCTACGATAAACTCATTGAAGAATGTGGTGGAAAGCCAATGCCAGCAGTAGGTTTTGGAGTAGGTATGGAACGTTTGGTTATGGTTATGAAAGCTGAGCAAGGTGAAGAAACTTATAAAGCTCACCGTGATATCTACATTGGATCACTTGGCGATAATGCAGGTATTAAGTCACAAGGTATCATTTATCATTTACGACAAGCTGGTATTTCTGCAGAAGGTGATATTATTGGTAGAAGTGTAAAAGCTCAAATGAAGTACGCTAATAAGATTGGCGCAGAATTCTCAGTTATTCTTGGTGACGACGAGATTGAGCAAAATAAGGCCACAATTAAGAATATGGAAACTGGCGATTTGCATGAAGTGACAATTGATAATTTTGTAGAAGACTTCAAGAAAGCTAGATAATAAGAAATTAAAATAAATGGAAATTAGTAAAAATAATATATAATCAGGAGGGATAATAATGAGCGAATCAATGTTAGGTTTAAAAAGAACGCACCGTTGTACAGAGGTGAGCGAACAAAATCTTAATGATAAAATTACCATCATGGGTTGGGTACAAAAAAGACGTGACTTAGGCGGTGTTATCTTTGTTGACTTAAGGGATAGAACAGGCTTATTACAAGTTGTATTCGATAGAGATAGTATTGGAGAAGCTGGATTCGAAAAAGCTGAAAAAATCAGAAGTGAATATGTTATCGCAGTAGAAGGTGATGTAGAACCTCGTTCTGAAGAGACGATTAATGCGAATTTAAAGACAGGTAAGATTGAAGTAAGAGCAACGACACTTAGAATATTATCAGATGCAGAGACACCACCTTTCCAAATTGAAGAAGATACAGATGTACGTGAAGAGTTACGTTTAAAGTATAGATATTTAGATCTTAGAAGACCTGATCAACAAAGAAAGATGATGATGCGTCATGATATTGCAAGAATAACTAGAGAGTTTTTAAATGAGGAAGGTTTCTTAGATATTGAGACACCAATGCTTACAAAATCTACTCCAGAAGGTGCTAGAGATTACTTAGTACCAAGTAGAGTACATCCTGGTAACTTCTACGCATTACCTCAATCACCCCAAATCTTTAAACAATTATTGATGTTATCAGGTTACGACCGTTATTATCAAATTGTTAAATGCTTTAGAGATGAAGATTTAAGAGCTGACCGTCAACCTGAGTTTACACAAATTGATATGGAGTTATCATTTGTAGATGTTGATGATGTTATCGATGTGAATGAAAGATTAATGCAAAAAATCTTTAAAGAAGTAATGAATCAAGATATTGAATTACCTATAAAGCGTATCACATATCAAGAAGCAATGGACCGTTACGGTTCAGATAAGCCGGATATTCGATTTGATCTAGAACTTGTTGATTTATCAGAAGTCGTTAAAGGTTGCGGATTTAAAGTATTTGACGGTGCTATCGAAAGTGGCGGAAGTGTCAGAGCTATTAATGCGAAGACATGTGCTAGTTTACCAAGAAGACAAATTGACTGGTTAGGTGAATTTGCAAAAACTTTCGGTGCTAAAGGAATGGCTTGGATTGCAGTTAATGAAGATGGAAGTCTTAAATCAGCAATTACTAAGTTCCTTTCAGAAGAAACGGTACAAAATATTTTAGCCGAAGTAAAAGCAGAGCCAGGAGACCTTATTCTCTTCATAGCTGATAAAAATGAAGTTGTTTACCGAACATTAGGCGAGTTAAGATTAGAGATTGCAAAACGTTTAGGATACTTAGATTCTGATGAGTTTAAGTTTGTTTGGGTAACTGATTTCCCACTACTTGAGTGGAACGAAGATGCTAATCGTTTTGTAGCAAAACATCACCCATTTACATGTCCTAATGAAGAAGATCTTCCTTTACTAGATACAGACCCTGGTAAAGTTAATGCCAAAGCCTATGACCTATGCTTAAACGGTTGTGAAATTGGTGGTGGATCAATAAGAATTCACCAAAGAGAAGTCCAAGAAAAAATGTTTGAAGCATTAGGTTTCTCTAAAGAAGAAGCATACGAAAGATTTGGTTTCTTATTAAATGCTTTCAAATATGGTGTACCACCTCATGGTGGATTGGCTTATGGTTTAGACCGTATTGCTATGTTATTAAGTGGTTCAGAGAGCATCCGTGAAGTTATTGCTTTCCCTAAGGTGAAAGATGCTTCTTGCTTAATGACTGAAGCTCCTGGTTTAGTTGAAGATAAGCAGTTAGAAGAATTAGCTTTAAAAATTGATAAGATTGATTAATACAGTATATATAGAAAAACACTTCCATTTGGGAAGTGTTTTTTTTGTTGATAATTATAAATTTCAGTGATATAATAAAATCATTAAAACGGTTTAATGATTTTTGGAGAGTTTAAGTATATATAATTCTAGATAATAAGTTATATAATTATGGTATATAAAGAATAAAGTGATATAAGTTGAAATTAAAATCAGAGTGTCATGATAATAATAAGTAAAACGGTTTAATGAATATGCCTATAGAAAGAGGTAGATTATGAGGGTAACGATTAATGATGTAGCTCAACGGGCAGGTGTTTCCAAAGCAACAGTATCGAATGTTTTTAGTGGGAAGCGTCCTATCAGTGAAGAAGTACAAAAGAAAGTCTTGGAGGTAGCTAAGGAACTCCATTACAAACCTAACTATTTTGCAAAAAGTTTGGTTACGAGAGAGACAAGAATTATTGGTTTGTGTATGCAGGGAGAAAATGTGAAATTAAGTAGTTTTCATTTATCCTTATTAAACGGTGTACTCAAGGGTTGTTATGCTAAAGGGTATCGGGTTTTGGTTAATGCATTGGCATCTAGGTTCAATAGTAAGACAGAATTTATAGCAGCAGACCCAGTTGATGGAGATATTTTGCTAGACCCTGCTGAGGATGACAAACGAATAAAAGAAAGAATAGAGAAAAATATTCCTTTAATCTTAATTGGAAAACCACCAAAGAAATATGAAAAAATGGTGTCTTATGTGGATAATGATAATGTAAGTACTGCTGAAAATTTGACAAATCATCTCATTGAGTTAGGGCATAGAGAAATACTGTTTCTTAATGCACCTCAGGATAAAACAGTTAGTCATGATAGGGAAAAGGGTTACAAACTTGCTGTGCTTGGTAGCAATCAAACGCCAAACCTAGAATTACTAAAGTATAAACCTGATGACATGAATTCTATTGAATACGGCTATCTATATGCAAAAAAAGCTCTTGAAGAAAATAAAAATATTACAGCAATTATTGCGGATAGCGGTAAAGTTGTAGGAGGGATATATGATGCAGTTAGGGAGTTGGGTCTAACAATTCCTGATGATCTATCCGTGGCTGTTTTTAGTGATGGCAATACTTATGGTTTTGATCCATCTTTAACGGAAATGGATTTAAACCCTTCAGTTTTAGGAGAAGAAGCTGTGAAAATGTTGATTGAGCAGATTAATTCTGAAAAGAAAGTATTGAAGAGGGTATTTATTTCTTCGGAAATAAAAATAAATGGATCGACAGGTCCTAAAAAAGTAGGGTAGAAAGAAAAACACAAATAGGAGCAGTGTAAGTAAGGAGGGTAGTAATGACAAAAAAGTCCGTATTAAAGATTGTTAAGCAAATAGACAAGACATTTGAAAAACAATATATAGAAGTACCTTTTCAAGTTAGAGATGTAGAAAAGATTGAAGTAACAATGCATGTTGATGGTGATGGATCTTGTATTGACTTAGGTATTAAGGATGAAGAAGGGGTACGAGGATGGAGTGGCGGAGCGCGTGACGGGTTCTGTATCACCAAAAGTTTTGCAACACCAGGGTATCAAAAAGGACCTATAAAGAATGCTGATTGGGCAATATTATTGGGAGCTTATAAAGTGCCAGAAGAAGGTTGTCATGTCAGTCTGTCCATTGATTTATATCACCATCATCACAGGTGGTTAAAGGGTGACTTCCATAGTCATTCAGTACATAGTGATGGAAAGTATATGTTAAGTGAAGTAGAAAATATTGCCGCTGATAATGGGTTAGACTTCATTGCTACGACAGACCATAATGCTGTCACTCAAAATAGTTATGAACTACAGAGTGATAAGGTTATCTTTATTCCTGGAATGGAATTAACCACTAATTATGGTCATTGTAATTTTCTTGGCATTACAAAATCCATAAAAGATTTTAGATGTCATCAAAGTGAGGATGTTAAAAAAGTTATAAAGGAAGCCATGGCTATGGGGGCAGTCGTAAGTTTAAATCACCCTATGGATGAACTGTGTGGATGGCATTTTGGATTTGATGTACCCCATGATCTAGTAGAATTATGGAATGGTCCATTTTCTGCATGTGGTAATGCAAAGACTTTAAAATGGTGGCATGAGCAACTAAAGGCTGGTAAGCAGTTGCCTATTATTGGTGGTAGTGATGTTCATCGACCTCATCCCTATATACAGCATGGGAAACCAACAACCAATGTATGGTGTTATGAAAAGTCAATCGAAGCCATATTGGATGCTATAAAGAAAGGACATGTTTTTATGAGTTATAGCCCATCTGGACCAACAATTGAGTTGCAAAGTGATGAAAAAATGATGGGAGATACCATAACCGATACAGAAGAAATCCTAATAAAATGCGATGGTTTAGCTACTAATGATCAAGTTCAAGTAATTTCAGATCAACAAATAGAGTGTAGTCATATTGTTAAAGATGAAAAAGAGTTTGAGGAAGGCTTTAAAGGCATTGGATTACAATTCTTAAGAGTGGAAGTATGGCGTTATTTCGAAGAAGTAGGAGATTATTTACTTGCTGCAGTGAGTAATCCAATCTACATTCGATAAACTTGTTTTAGACTGGAGGAAATAGAATTGAAAAAAGTTCATGTTATTTATAAAACCCATTTAGATATTGGTTTTACTAATCTTGCAAAGGATGTGGTAGAACAGTATACGAATCATTTTATTATTAAAGCGCTGGATTTAGCAGAAGCACTCAATCAATCAGGGGAGCCACCTGTATTCGTTTGGACAACGGGTTCTTGGTTGATACAGGAATTCTTAAGACGCCAAAGTGCTGAAGAAGTTAAGCGAATGGAAGAGTGTATTAAAAAAGGATGGATCAGTTGGCATGCCCTGCCTTTCACTACCCATACAGAGTTAATGGATCAAGAATTATTTGAGTTTGGTTTATCCATTTCCCAAAAACTCGATAAGCGTTTTGGTAAGACAACGATTGCGGGAAAAATGACAGATGTACCAGGTCATACCAAGGCGATTATACCTCTTTTACAGAGCCATGGCATACAGTATCTTCACATAGGTGTTAATCCAACCAGCAAAAATCCTGATGTACCTAAGCTGTTCTTGTGGCGTGATGAGGAAACTGGCACTGAAATTATTGTCAATTATGCAGCAACATACGGTGAAGTACTGGATGTGGATTTTGTAGAAGATATATTAACTTTTGCTAATACAGGTGATAATACTGGACCACCTTCTAAAGAGGATGTTCTAGCTAATTTTAATGGGTTACAGACTAAGTATGAAGGGTATGAAGTGACTGCATCAACATTAAACGCATTTGCTGAGCAACTATGGGCTGTCAGAGATCAACTGCCTGTTGTAACTGAAGAAATCGGTGATACCTGGATACATGGAGTTGGAACAGATCCTAAAAAAGTAGCATATTACCGAGAGTTACTTCGTTTAAAAGAGGAATGGATAAGGGAAGGACGATTGATTAAAGGCAGTAATGAATATAATCGCTTTTTAGAAAAGTTGATTATGATACCTGAACATACTTGGGCTTTGGACTTAAAAAAACATTTGGCTGACTTTAAAAACTATTTAAAAGAGGACTTTAAACGTGCTCGCCAAGATGATATTTTAGATGAAGATGCTGTTCCTGAGAAGTATAAGTACATTCGTTTATTTGCTTTAAATGAGAAGGAAGAGACAAGCAGCGGTATGGATCATCTAACGGAGAAGTCCAGTTATAGTTTCTATGAGAGTGCATGGAAAGAACAACGTCAGTATATTGAGCAAGCGATAGATGCGTTAAGTGAAGACAAGAAACTGGAAGTTAGCAAACATATAGAAATGCTCACACCTACTATTAGTGATCTGAATGGAGAAGTTTTGGAAACCAATGTATGTTATAAGATAAAT
This sequence comes from Vallitalea okinawensis, assembly GCF_002964605.1. NCBI lineage: Bacteria > Bacillati > Bacillota > Clostridia > Lachnospirales > Vallitaleaceae > Vallitalea > Vallitalea okinawensis. The sequence goes on along the minus strand of NZ_PQDH01000001.1, from coordinate 201,093 downwards.
GGTTTCTCAGTTAAGTTTCTAGAGGATGGTACCATTGACTATCTTGTTGATCCAGATGGCTATCAATGGTGTGATGCTAAGCATCCACTGGGGAATATTATGTATGAAGCATATGGTGTTGATGATTATGACTATTGGTTTGAACACTATATGTGTAATCTAGAAAAAACGTACCAGTGGGCAACAGCTGATTTCAATAAACCAGGTATGGATTTATTAAAGAATACTACTAAAAATAAAAGATTTTTACCAACAGTCCAAGAGATAGTAAAAGTAGATGATCAAATTAGACTCTTACTCAAATTTGATCCTATAAGCAGTGAAGAATATGGATGTCCTAGAAAAGTTATTATTACTTATAGGTTTGATAAAGTCAAAAACAAAATAGATGTGGCTCTTGAATGGTATGAAAAAGACGCTAACAGATTACCAGAAGCACTGTGGATACAATTTAATCCATTCGTTAAAGACAGTCATCAATGGTATATGGATAAAATGGGTAAACACATATCACCACTGGATGTTGTATCTAATGGTAATCGAAATCTTCATGCTATTAAAAGTGGGGTTTATTACAATGAAGAAAAGCGTGTAATGATTGAAACCTTAGATGCTCCTTTAGTAGCAGTAGGTGAACCTAAGATCTTGAAGTTTGATAATCAAGTAGCTGACTTGAATAATGGCTTTTATATTAATCTCTACAATAACGTATGGGGAACTAATTTCCCAATGTGGTATGATGAGGATAGTCTTTTCCGTTTTTCTATCCAATACAGTTGAGGATAATCGTACTTTAGAATATTAATATTGACATTTGAAGATATTTTTCATATAATATTTTTGATATAAGTTTTAATTACCATGGAGGTAACGAGAATATGAAACCTAATCACCAATAATTCAAAATTGATGAATTAAATATAGAAGCCATTTAAATCATGATACCCAATAGGGTTAGTTTTTGTATGCTTCTTTTTGGTGATTAATAGGATTCTCTAAGCTTCATGAAACGGTATTCTAATATTGAAATAGTTAAGGCATTATCACTTTGGTTATTTCTTGTTTAGACAATCGTTTATTCATTGTGTATATCAAGCTATGAATTAGGAGTCTGTCCTTTTTCATAGCTTTTTTTGTGTAGACAATATCTTGTTGTGGTATCAACAGGTTGAAAATAAAATCATTGATGAAGTTTAATAGAAAAACTGGATATCAGAAGTAGATTAGATTTAAGTGGTGAATATAAAGGAGGGAAATGACTTTATGACACCAGATCGTAAGGTAATGTATATCGAACTATAAACGAAAGGAATAAGTTTATGCTGATAACATTACCAATATTAAAATCAACCATTTTCCTATTCCTTTCCAAAAATTTTGGAGGCGAGGAATATGGAGAAAACATTATTTTTAAATTGGAAATTAGAAGAAGAAAGTATTAAAGAAGAAATGCGATATTGCCATAATTGTGGCAAAAAAGTAGTATTTATAGATTCAAAAATAAGAAGACAAAATGCAAATGGAAAGAACATTTATCATTTTGCTATTTATAAATGTGCAAAGGGTCATACATGGAATAAGAAACTTGACATTTTTAAAGCTTATGAAGGTCTTGAAAATTCTCCTGAATTAACTGGAGAAAGTGGTGGTATATCAAGTTATATTGATTCAATTAATATCACTGAAGTAATCAATGATGCTTATACTTCAATACAGATTCAACTATATGTTAAAGAAAAGACTAGACTTGACAAATTACTTGCAAAGTATGTTGAAGACTTAAGCAGATCAAAAATCAAAACAATGATTAATGATGGCAATTTTTACATTAATAATAAGCAGATCAAGAAAAATACGTTCATTAACGGTGAAGCAAATATATTAATAAAGTTATAAAATCCATGGAAAGTGCTAAGTATATACTTGGTACTTTCTTTTATTAATAGATCATTAATAAGCATTACAAATAAAACTTATAAATATTTGTTCTGGATATATTGACAAGATGAATAGGAAGTACTATACTAAATATAGACAAATTACTTGCAATTCTATTTACATAAACATTTTCCTAATATTCATAATATCTAAAAAATCTATATTGAAATATCTTAAACTATCCAAAATACACAATAGACTTTATGTTAGCTTTATTCATTTTTTTTATTTATTACTGAAAACGTTTACACTTAGAGATAACCTTTCATTTTTTTTATATGAAACTGTAAACGTTTACAGTTTGGGTTCAATTATTATTTTAAAAAGGGAGTGGTTAATGACAGTTACTAGGAGAAAACAATAAAATGATCTTCGGGAAGGGGTTTAAAATGGTTACGACAAAGTCACATAATCAAACAATGAATTTTAATCACAAGTTACTGATCAAAAATATTATTAAGTACTTTTTTGCAGGAATAATTGTAATTTGGTCACTGTTTCCTGTTTATTGGATGCTCAATAACTCCTTTAAAAACAGGGTTGAACAGTTTTCTACTACACCGACTTTTTTTCCGCATGACTTTACTTTGGAAAACTATGTGAAATTATTTACTGATTTAGAATTTCACAAAGTTCTGTCAAATAGTTTGATTGTTTCTGTTACATCCACATTAATTGCAGTTGCCGTGGGTGCATTAGCTGCATATAGCCTGTCCAGATTTAAGTTTAAAGGTAAATGGCTTTTAATGGTTTGGATTCTAATGGTACGCGTATTTCCACCTGTTACTTTTGTTATACCCTTGTACAGTATCATGGGGAAAATACATTTACTGAATACAAGAACAGCATTGATTTTAGCCTATATCGTATTTAATCTGCCTTTTGCAATATGGATGTTAATCAGTTTCTTTAACGAGGTACCAATAGAAATTGAGGAAAGTGCCATGGTAGATGGATCAACCCATTGGAATACTTTCTCCAAGATAGTGTTTCCATTAGTATTACCAGGGATAGCTGCCACGGCTATATTTACATTTATGATGGGATGGAATGAATTTTTATATTCTATGATCTTTATTCAAACGCCTGAACTTACCACTGTACCTGTTGGATTGGCAGGTCTTGTAACGGAATACTTAGTGTTATGGGGACCAATGAGTGCTGGTGGCGTCTTATCCGTTATACCATTAATTATATTTGTTATTTTCATGCAGGATTATTTAATCAAGGGGCTTACCCTAGGGGCGGTTAAGGGTTAAGTTATATATTAATGAGAAGAATGAAGGAGGAGTATTATGTTGAAGAGAAAAGGGATTTTTACGAGACTAACAGCAATATTATTAATGCTAATCATGTTGACTGGATGTAGTGAAAAAGCAACGTCACCTGATGAAAAGGGAGCAGAAGGTGGCGAAATTGTAGTAGCTGCAAGAGCAGGGTCTATGTCAGATGCCTTAGAAACTCTAGCAGCAGAATATGAAGAAAATACAGGTGTAAAAGTTAAAATAACAGCTTTACCTTATGACTCACTTAAAGAGAAGGTTGTACTAGATGTACGGAATAATTCCGGTGCATATGACTTGGTTATGATGGATGATCCTTGGATGCCTGAGTTCGGTGAATCAGGATTATTGCTATCACTTGATGATTATTTTAAGGATGGAGTAGATAGTGACTTTATTAAAAAGTCTGTTGATTTATGTAGAGTTCCATATGCTTCTGGTTCTTTATATGCGTTACCATTAGTTGGTAATGTACAAATGTTTTTTTATCGAAAAGATTTATTTGAGAAGTATAGCTTAGATGAACCTGCAACATGGGATCAGGTATTAGAAGCTTCTAGGGTAATAACAGAGAAAGAACCAGATACCTTTGGATATGTTCTTCGAGGACAAAGGGGTAATCCTGTTGTGGCAAACTATATTCCACTGTTCTGGGCTTATGGTGGTAAGGTTTTAGATGAGGATATGAAGCCACAAGTTAACTCAGAAGCTGGTATCAAATCCATGGAAATGTATTTGAATCTAAAAGAAACAGGTCCAAAAGGCGTTGAAACTTTTGATAGTGATCAAATTGCAACTGCATTGACACAAGGAACTGCTGCTATGACAATAGCGTGGCCATCATGGGTTTCTAAAGTAGATAATGAGGAATCTTCAAAAGTAGTCGGCAAGATTGAGTTTTCTGCTGTCCCTGGCGCTGTTAATGACTCTTCAGCTATGATTGGAAACTGGTTATTGGGTATACCTAAAACATCCAAAAATGCTGATTTAGCAGTTGAATTCTTAAAGTGGGTAACAGGAAAAGATGCTGAGAAGAAGATGGCTCTAGCTGGTGGTGGAGTACCTACAAGAATTAGCCTTTATGAAGATGAAGACTTAATTGAAAAGTACCGTCATTTCCCAGCACAATTGGATGCTTTGCAACATTCCGTTGCTCGTCCAAGAACACCATTATGGAGTAAAGTTGAAGATACTTGGGGTCTGTACTTGTCATTAATAGTATCTGGAGAAATGGAGATAAAAGAAGGTTTAGATAAAGCTAACGAAGAGATTGAAAAAATTATGCAATAAATAGACAAAAAGTTGACCATACAGAGGGAGGGAATTTCCTCCCTCGTTAAGAGAGAGGGTTTGATATGAGGAAAGCTGAAAAGATAACATTTTTATTCTTATTACCGACTTTAATAATCTTGATACTATTAACCATCTATCCATTTTTCTATGCGCTTTACATAAGCTTTAGAGAAATAGATTTACTCAAAGACTATAATATATTCGTAGGTTTTAAGAACTATGTGCGTATTCTACAAGATGAAACCTTTTGGGTAGCGTTGTTCAATACTGTTAAGTTTGTATTCTTCGCAGTCTTTTTTGAATTCATTTTAGGTATGATCTTTGCATTATTTTTTAATACAGGAATCAAGGCGATTAAATTATTTAGAGCCATTGTTTTGATACCTATGTTACTCCCACCTATTACTGTTGCATTAACGTGGAAAATGATGTATGCCTATGATACAGGAATCTTAAATTATTTATTGCAGCAAATTGGTTTACAGCCTGTTGAATGGCTAAGTTCAACTAAGTGGGCATTATTTTCTATCGTCTTTACAGATATATGGCAGTGGACACCCTTTGTTTTTTTAGTGGTACTTGCAAGTCTTCAATCGATTCCATTGGAATTATATGAAAGTGCTAAAGTATTCGGGGCGAATACGATGCAATGCTTTAGGAATATTACATTGCCCTTACTCAAACCAGGTCTTATTCTTGCCCTCTTACTAAGAACTATCGATACATTCAGAGTGTTTGACAAAATGTATACTTTGACTGGTGGAGGTCCTGGTAATGCGACAGAAACCATAACTTTTTATATTTATAGACATGGTTTTAAATACTTTGAAACAGGATATTCTGCTGCTGCAGCAATATTAATGGTACTCATGATTTTATTATTTTCAAGTGGTTATTTAAAACGTGCTATTAGTACGTCTGATTTAAGATAATTCTAGAAAGGGGCATTAGCTATTGACAAGATAGGGAAAGTAATCATCGATTTTTTAAATGTAGGATTCGGTGAATGTATTGTTATAAGATATATTGCCAATTCTACATATACAGTGGTCATAGATGGTGGAGATGATAGATCAATCATATATGATAAGAACCTTAATAGAATTCATATAAAATCTTATTTAAGCAATCAAGGTATAAAGAAAATAGATTTACTCGTATTGACTCATCCTCATCGTGATCACATAGGGGGGATAAAAGAGATCATCAAGGACTATCCTATCAACGAGGTATGGTGTCCATTTGATATACCCTTTAAGCCCATACAAAAGTATGATAAGATGAGAGAAGAAAACATGCTAGCTTCTCTAGAAATATACCAGATGCTAATTCAACATTTTGAAGAGCAAGTAGGCTCCAATCTAAAAGTGATTAAAGAGTTCCATAGCAGTAAATTGGGTAATATGCATATAGAGGTATATTCACCTATTATAAATCACATAGATTTCATTCAAGATAGGATTAATCAACTCTATATAAACTCTGATCGGCATTCAATAGATACATTATTATCACAAATCGATAAGCATTTGAATAAGTGTAGCCTAGTTTGCATGGTATCCTGCAATGGGAGAAAGACTCTTCTTACCTCTGACATAGGATTGGACTATTGGGACACCCTTATACCTAAAGAAAAACTCAAAGCTAATATATTAAAAGCACCCCACCACGGTGATAGAGCGCATTTATCTAAAGATTATCTGAAGTCAATTGATCCAACTTACATCGTTATTTGTGCTGATGACGAATACACTTATGAATTACCAAGTACTGATACACATCAATTTATAGAGAGTGTATTACCTCATTCTAAAGTGCGTTATACAGCAGAGAATAGAGAGAGACCTGATAAAATACATAAGGGAATTAGATTGGAGATAGACGCTTGCGGAACTGTTTGTGAAAAGCAACTGTGAAGAGTGGTATTGAAGCTAAAGGATGGTTTGTATGATGAATATAAAGAAAGTTGCAGAATTTGCAGGTGTTTCTACAGCTACGGTGTCAAGAGTAATTAATAGTAGTGGACCTGTATCTGAAAAAAATAGAGTAAAGGTTATGGAGGCTATAAATGTTCTTGAATACAGACCTAACACACGTGCTAGAGAATTTCGAATGAATCGATCGAATGAATTAATAACAATTCTGAACGATATTTGTAACCCTATATTTGCAGAAGCTATAAAAGGTATGGAAGATGTAGCCTATGAAAATAAATATCATCTTCTCATAGGCAACACCAGCAATAATAAGATGAGAGAACAAAAATACTTAGAATCTTTAAAGATGGGAAAAGCCGATGGAGCAATTCTTATCACACCAAGAATCGGCAAAAAAGCTCTATTAGAATTGCATGATCGGGTACCTATTGTTCTGATGAATGATTATATGGTTGACGAGATAATTCCATCTGTAGGCATTAATGATTATGGTGCCTCTTATGATATGACTCAATATATCATAAAAAATGGTCATCTTCGAATTGGCTATATTGCTGGGAATCAAAAGGTAAGTATTGCAAAAGAAAGAAAAAAAGGGTTTGAAATGGCCCTAAAGGATAATAAAATACCTCTTATTGATCAATGGGTTTTTCAAGCTGAACACACCATTGAAGGTGGTTACCAGGTAATGAAGAAAATGATGAATATGGCTGATAGACCAACAGCGTTGGTTTGCTATAATGATGAAATTGCCATTGGTGTGATTAAATGTGCAACGGAAGAAGGAATAAAGATACCTGAGCATTTAAGCGTAGTAGGGTTTGATAATATTAATACGTCAACAATTATCAGTCCAGCATTAACGACGATACATCAGTCTGCATATGAGTTAGGAAGACAAGCTGTAGAAATGTTGATAACACTTATTAACGGAGAAGATTTAAAGAAGAGAAGGATAACATTAGATTACCAACTTAAGATAAGAGATACAGTGAAAAAATTGATGAAGTAAAATAAAACCCAAGACGTATCTTGGGTTTTTTGTTATAGCATCTTCAAATCTGCAATAATAGGAAAATGATCAGATGTAAAAATACCTTCTTCATTGTCAGCATCAATGATAAAATGGTCAACTTCAATATTATTGTTTATAAATATATAATCAATTTTGAAAGGACTAACCCTTCCAAAGTCCGAGAAAGTTCCTTTTGTTATCGGATTTCCTTCTTCATCAATACAAACATCTCTTAAAAAGGCTGTAGAATGAGTAATATCCTTTGTATGCTGTCCGGTTAAGGTTTTATAAGTCATAGAGTCTGGAGTAACATTTAAATCGCCCATAACAATAACAGGGTTTTGATCAGCTACGGATTTTATTTGATCCAATATTAACTTAGCGCTATTAACTTGCGCAACTTCACCTTCATGGTCAAAATGCGTATTAAAATGATAAAAGATTTTTTTTGTGTACTTGTCTTCAAATTTTGCCCAAGTACATATTCGTGTACAAGCTGAATCCCAACCCATACTACCAACCTTATCAGGTGTTTCTGATAGCCAAAAGGTATGATTGTCCAGCATGGTTAATCTGTTCTTATTATACAAAATAGCGGCGAACTCATCTTGGTCTTTACCATCGCCTCTACCTACACCAACATAATCATAATGGTCAAGCATATGTAGTAGATAATCCACCTGATGTCTCATAGCTTCTTGTACACCCAGTAGATCGGGTTGGTGTTCTTTAATTTTGTTAACAACATTTTGTCTTCTCAAAGTCCAACTATGGTCATGATCCCAGTTATTATCATAACGAATATTAAAGGTCATTACCTTTAATTTTTCGCCTGTACTGCTCATAGCACTACCTCTTTTCATTTGGAATTAAGTTATGTTTCATTAACTAACTACATGATACCAAGTTTTAGAATAAAATACTAGATTAATATATACTTTTTAAGATGATTCTAGTACCTTCAACTTAATGCCCGCATCCTGTTTCACATTGATGAATAGATGGATTGATATTGATGAGATATCTTGTGCCACGTCCTTTATATTGATGACCGTCGAAAGTGTTAACATAACCTATTTTACTGCTTAAATCATAATTAATCAGGTATTCATCGGTGAAATATTCAATGTACATATACTGACAATCAATAACTGAATAGTCCTGTTGCTTTACAATAGGTCTTATGAGATCACTTTCAATAAGGTTTGTAGCAGTTAAAGTGATATAGGCTTGATTCATGGTAGGATTACTTGTCAGATCATTAAAATGAGTATTCCATATATTTAAAGTAGATGCACTAGCATCTTTTTGATCACTATATTTAACAGCTACAAAATCTTTTCCTACAACAAACCCCATTTCAATACAATCATTGGGTACAGGAACAATACCTCTTAAAGTAAGATAGCTATTTGAAGTTTTTAGATAAAAATTTTTCATGGTCATAATAGCTTGTTCTCTAGTAAATAACTCTAAGGGTTCAAAATTTTCACCTGTCCCCTGCATTAGCAAATTAGTAACTGTTAGATCGATACCATCATAAGCCCAATCTGCTATACTCTCATGATCTTCAAAGAGTATTTCCATATTACTTGAGAAAGGTCTACTATTATATTGGATGGTATTAGCTAACATTGTTGAGGCTTCTTGACGTGTAATATGATTATCAGGAGCGAAATGTGTATCCGATATACCATTGATACTACCGAGCATATAAGCTATTTTGATATGATCCTCATCAGCATCGACAAAGGATTGTTTGAGTTCAACGTTATTAAGAATATCTTCTTTGCTTAGAGGATAGTTTGTTTCTTCGTTAATCTTTGCTATCACAGTATTGACTAATAATTCTGCAAATTCTTCTCTTGTAATGGGGGCTTGATAACTGTGTTGCAACCTTTCAGGTACAATGCCTAAGTTAATCATCTGAGTAACAGTTTCTTGTGCCCAAGTAGAAGGTTGCCCATCAGATGCTTGCAGAGTAGAAGTTGTTAGTAATAAGGCTAAAATAATTATTAAAAGTTTTTTCATGTATTATCTCCAATCTCTTAAAAGATTGGAACATAAAGGTCGGGAGAAATATGCTCACCACTTTATGCTCCAAGGTATAAAGGTTTAATATGTTAATGTGTCCCACGAACCTCTAAATCATCTGCTGAAGATTTATGGGCTGAATATACGTTAAGTACTGGATATGGAATGCTGGATAAATTGAAGTTTTTGTTGGCAATCGTAACAGTGGAATTGGGATAATTGTATTGTAGTACAAAAGTATCGCCCACTGCTTTCATATCAGCAGCCATCAGCAAAACATGCTGATTAGTTCTTATGGCGTCGATATTTTCTTGTGTAGGTTCTTTGCCCTTTAATACAGCTACTGCAGAAGATGGTAAACCATAAGTGAAATGCCATCGTTGAGCTTGTTGATTATACCTGATTTCAGGTATGTAGCCTCCAGGATTCTTTTCCAAACCATATGTATCACTTGTTCCTATAAAAGTTCGATTTCTTCCATCTAATTGTAATATCTGAGCAGTACCAAAGGGGTAAGATGATCCCATTGGTACATCTAAATTCTTCACCTCAAAGTTATCATCATAATAAGCCATGTATTCACTGACATCCTGAGTTATTTGATTTTCTTCCATTGAGAAGTTTCTTCTATATTTCTCGCCTTCCCAGTCCAAGTCATAGATATACTGATAGACTGATGTAGGGTCCCAACCAGGAACAGCTGCACCAAACTGATTGATCAACTTATAGTCATCATTGACATTCATATAAATATCGACGTCTTGAATACTACCATTGTCTAGGTTGAGTACGTAGTAATAAGGTATGATCTGCAACTGATTATAGTAGTTACCGATAGTCTGTATATCAGCAAAAACATTGTAACCGGGTCTTAAAGGCTGATTCTGTAGAAAGCTGAGATTATTATGCTGTGGTGTCAATGGTATAGGTAGAAATTGATTTGCCGCTTCCAAGTGAGGTAAAGCACCATATGTATTTAAATAATCAGTAGAACTACTGGCACTTAATCCTCTTACATCCGTATCACTACCGACGACACTATTCTGACTCGTTGTATCGACTCGCTTGACCATGTTAGGTATAAACCATTCTTCTGGTAAGAGTGGATTCTTGAAGAAATTGGAGAACCTATAATCTCCAGTATCCTCAATAACAAGCGTACCGATTCGACCGACAACATCGATAGCCGTGTTTTTGATGGCACTGTGTTTAGCTGCTAAATTACTGTACCGCGTTCGATTGGTAGAATAGGAGTTATCCATGGTTCGACCATTGATGGCAATTATTTTATAAGTAACTTTAGCATCAATAGCTTCTTTGTTGGCAAGAGGACAATAGAAGTCATAATAGTTTTCATATATATCTAGGAAGATTTCCTCACCAGCAGCGTACATATTGCCTTCAAATATGACATTGAAATCGAAAGTTATGGATTTAGTTTTAACCCATTCTGTTGTATCCATATTATCATGGAATCCCTTACCCCTTATTCGAGTAGTAGAACCGATACCGTGAGCATTATTACCTTCAAAATCTCCTGTGTTGGGGTAATATACAGTAAAACCGTAATCCAGGTTAATGAAATTACCTGGTGAAAATGATCCTAAATCAGGGGTTTCAATTGTAGTAGGGTTACTGCTACGAGGTATTAAATCATAGCAAGCATCCGTATGTAGATCGGAATGATGTGGTTCAACACATTTCAGTACCTTAGTGTTCACGCAACCTGTCCCACAAGTATGGATGTTATAGGGTAGATTATTACATACATTGCCCTGTTTGTAGCAACTGTTCGTATGGGTGTGATAGATCTTCTGGGCGTTAATACCTGATGTACCGCTGCCACCCGGTCGATAATCACAGTTATTACACTCCGTGCGCTGACAACCGCTACTGCAATGCTTATGATAACCGGAAGTACTGCCACAGTTAGGACAAGGTCGCCATGTATACCCACTGGTATTACCGCAGATAACGGTATAGCAGGATGTGGTATGGGTATGTCCGCGCATAGCATTAATACCTGATGTACCACTGCCACCTGTTCGATAGTTACAGCTATTACATTCTGTTAGTTGACAACCACCAGTACAATGCATGTGATAGCCTGAAGTACTTCCACATTGAGGACATGGTTTCCATCCGTTAGGATCTTCAGTTAATCCACAGTCATAAATAGGTCCAAGACAACTGGCATCGTGGACATGATCATTAAGACCACTATGCCTAATTTCTGTTACATAACAATCATCATTGTGTTCTCTGCCTCCGGTAAAATGGCAGTTGAAGATTTTATCGTATTCAATGACATCAGGTAGTCCCGCACTAATGGATTTGGTATTTTGGGTTCTCTGATCCCGATCTTCAGGTAGGGGAATAACCATTGCATCCTCTACTGATACAGGGTTGTGGATAACGATATCATTATAAGTTGTTGTAAATTCTTGCCCATCTAAACCATAGTGACTATTGTAAGAACAAGAGTAAATATTAGAATCTCCACCATGAGATAATATATTTTCATAGAATACGGAGGACATCCCTAAGATATACTCACCATTCTCTTTATCATCAGGAACATCAATACCTGTTTTCATGAGCCTCATAGCACTTGATGGTCGTAATGGACGGTTTAGACCAGCTGGTAAGGTGTCCAATATGGTAGCCACATTACTGTGATTATATGTAGAATATTTATTATAGACATCTTTATAATTACCATTGTAGGAACCAATATTAATTTCATATGCGTCCCAATTGGCGGCTGAGTTGGGATTATTATCCCACATCTCTTTGATGGATGTCTTTGGTACCTCTAAAGATTCTGTGGTCTTCTTAGACGGTGAGGCTTTATCAAAATATATGACTGATTGATCCCCACTTGATGTTTGTAAGATTAAGAAGTCAGATATAGCTGTAACATTGGTCGTCATATTACGTCGTTCGGTAAATTTGGCTTGTTCATTAACGGCACCGCTTGTGATACTATTGCTATGAGAATTGTCGGAATCACCTTCATTCCAAGTCACATGATCGTGTTGATCAGTTTCAAGGGAATAACGTAGTCGACCAGCAGCACTGGTATCACTACTAGCAATGTTACTAAAAATATTTGGTTCGCCCTGAACAATACTTGCTGTAACTTCATCTGTATCGAGCAATTCATATAAGCCATCTGCTTTCGAGTGCGTTAGTTTCCACACGTTGACATTAACGATCTTCATATAATCAAAGGTGGCATGTTGGCTCCAATCATCTTGATAACCACCTACAATATGTTCATGACATGGTCCGCAACCTGTACAAGCTGAAAGACCGTTTTGTACCCAGCGGTATTCCATGTGGGATTTCTCAGATTGAGTAATATTACCTTCACTATCTCTCTTTTCAGCCTGATCAATAACTTTCTTACTTTCTTTACTTAAACTTTCTGTATGTGTAGCACCGTTATAGCCTGTAATTTGCCGAGGTGTTGGTTTTGGAGGACTTATTGACCAAGAACCACTCTGAGAAGACATACCGCTGTTATGCAAAGGTCCTTGATGAGGAATCTTGTCCTCACAATCAACAGAATCAAAGATGCTAGTGTAATTACGAGTAGCCGTACCATCTTCTATGTATTCGCATAAGATATCCACGATAAATTCAGAACCACCTGATGCAAAATATAAATTTTTTGTAGTAGGTGTACCTGCCATAGCTTCAAATTCTTCATGACCAGGAGAACCTTGTTTAAACTCTGACCAGTATTCAGGAGTAGAGTTGTATAATGCATATTCGGGTTCTGGAACAATTGGACGGTAAAAGGTAGCTGTAACAGAATCAGGATTACCTACAAAAACTACTTCTTCATCGAATTTTACTTTTATATCAGCTGTGTATGTAAATTGAACATTTTTACCTTCTTCAATGAAGTGAGAAGATACATCATCTTGATAGATGATATTACCACTTAGATAATTCATTAATTCTTCGTAAGTAACCGACCTATATGTACCCATTGGATGTTGTGTTCCTGCATTAATTGAAAGATTTTCGCCTATAGGATCTCTAGTAAGGTTGATTAGCATTTCTATATTTTCTTTATTTTTTGCATAGTTTTCCCAATCCTTCATGTTATCTTCGGTTTGATTTAAGTCTAATTCAATACTAATGTATTTACCAAGAGTCTCGCTTTTACCATCAATATTAAACGCTTTTTCGCCTGCAACCTCACCATCTACCGAAGCTTCAAGTTTATAAGTCCCCTCAGGTAGTCTAGGTAGCTGATGATTACCACCAACAATCATAAAACCGTAATAACCTTTGGAAGCATCAAAGACTAAAGACTCCATAATACCTACAACACTACTAGTATGCCAATCAGCTACGTTATTAATAATCTTTAATACATCACCTGTGACACCTGAGAAGCCCCAATAGAAGGCATTTCCTCTTGCGTTCCCAACAAATAACTCCATGATTGAATTATCATTAGGCAAGGTATCAGCAGAACCCTGCACTGCAGCCTTTATCATAGCTTTAGTGATAGATTTATCTTTATCCTTTTCTTTATCGTATTTAAAATTGAATGAGGGTAAAGTAAAGTCATATTTAGGAATAACACCAGTCGCATATTGTACATAATCAACGCTTGGCAGGATAAGTACCTTATTGGGAAGTCGATCTGGTACTGAAACACCTACTGCAGTATCAATAGCAATAAGAACAGGACTTGTATCCGTTTCATTTTCAAAGAAGTAGTCATTAATATAAGTAGTATAATGATCCTGTATGTCTTTATCTCCAAGACGATAAAGTGTTATCATCAAGTCTAGATAGGCTAATCTGGCTTGATATTGATTTTCTGGTGATTCTGTTGGATCAGCAAAATCATCTTTAATATAATCACGCATAGCATCTTGTGGATTAGGGTCTGCTAAAATAGTATTCCATAAAGCGATACAATCTGCTTCTGTCCTTGTATCAGATATTTTTTTCCACGCTTTTTCAAATACATCCTTATTCTTTAGATCATCAGGAGTTAAACTAGATAGAGCATTAAGATAAAAATTTTCATAATCATCTTCTAGTTTGGTAATACCAAGGTTTCTAAATATTTTACTCGTATCATCTGTAACGATAGGATCAATATCACGAGTTGAGTTGTTGTATTTATATAAAATATATTTATCAGTTAAGTATTCAGCTATGGGTGGTGCAAAGTATACAGAGTAATTTTTAGAACTATCATTATAATCATCCATATTAGGGAAATGATTACTAAAATGATAAATTAATTTTTCTTTTTTTTGATTAGATGTATCATTGGGGTTAATCTTTTTACCATCCCTCAATTTTTCTCTTATAATAGAAACCCGGTAGATGGGACTTAAGGAAGCTAACCCACCACCTAGATTGACAGAGCCACCTCCAGGAATTGAGCCACCTTCACCCACGACGGTAGCATTGGATGGTATTTGAAACATAAGTAAACTGATCACTAAGAAAAAAGCTATCAATCTCTTTAGCATAGGCATCACCTCATTCTATTAATGCTGACATTCTGAGGTGCATTGATGAATAGTAGGTGTAATGTAAATACGTTCTTGACCTGTACCTCGATAACTATGACCAGCCATTATATTGGTGTAACCGTTTTTTCGACTTAGATCAAATTTCATCAGGTATTCATCAGTAAATAAATGAATATCCATATAGTCGCAATCAATAATGACGGGCTCCTCTTCAATTGCATAGGGGATATTAATATCATTTGTAATTAACTTTAAGTGACCATAAGCAACATAGGCTTGATTAAGAGAAAAGTCTTTAATGTCTTTCGTATAATTATATACTTTCCATGCATCTGATACAGGTAGATCTAGATCTGTACGATCATTGTACTTGACAGCCACATAATCCTTGTCGACCACATAACCTAATTCGATATAGGGATTATTTACTCTGACAACTCCTCTTAAGGTTATGTAGTGTTGATTGTATCGCTCTAAGAAATTTTGCATGGTTATAATGGCTTGTTCTCTAGTAAATAAACCTAAAGGGTCAAAGTGATTATCTGAACCTGCCATAAGATAATTACCTACTGCTAATCCAACACCATCATAAGCCCATGGAGCTATTTCGTTGTAATCATTAAATAGTATATCTAAACTTTGTATAGAAAACTTACATCTGTATTGTATGGTATTGACTAACATAACTGCAGCTTCCTGACGAGTAATATTATTATCGGGTGCAAAGTGCGTATCAGATACACCGTTAATGCTGCCTAGCATATAAGCGATTTTAATATAATCCTCATCCGCATCCACAAAGTTTTGTTTTAATTCAACGTTATCAAGTATATCTTGTTTAGTAATATGGTATTCGGTATTCGTATTCAAAGTTAACATAACAGTATTAACTAATAGTTCAGCAAATTCATCTCTAGTTATAGGTTCTTGATAATTATTCTGTAATCTTTCTGGAACAACACCTGCTTCAATCATTTCATTAACAGCTTCTAGAGCCCAACTGGAGGGTTGGTCTGCAGCTAGTACTGAGGTACTACCTACTATCTGTGTAAGTACAAAAAGGGCAACCAAGAATTTTACTTTTTTCATCTGTAACATCTCCTTTTATTTAATTTGTTATAAAATGGATAATTTATCTATTTTATTAACATTATATCTTGAAGAAATATTTATGTCAAAATTTTGTCAGTAAAATTCGAGTAAAATCTTTATATTTTTTTATAAGAAGTAATCGGACATAAAAATAATTTATTTTACATAGAAAAAGATCAATAAGACTCAGAATTTAAGTTTAAAAATCAAGAAAACTTATAATTCTTCAGAGATAATTAAAATATTATTTTCCAAATCAATATTGAGTTAAGTTAAAAAATACTAGAAACTTAACTCGATAATGCAGGTCAAGTAAACTTGCAAAAACACAAAGGTTTGTTGTTATTGATGAGTACATTCTGCTGTGCATTGATGAATAGTAGGTGTTATATAAATAGTATCTTGACCCATACCGCGATAGTAATGACCAAATATTATATTGGTGTAACCGTTTTTTCGACTAAGGTCAAATTTCATCAAATACTCATCAGTGTATAAATGAATATACATATAGTCACAATCAATAATGACAGATTCTTCTTTAATAGCATATGGAATATTAATTCCATTTGTAATCAACGAAAAATGACCATAAGCGACATAAGCTTGATTAAGAGAAAAGTCTTTAATATCTTTTGTCTCATCATATATCTCCCAGGCATCTAATACAGGTAAATGTAAATCTGTACGATCACTGTACTTGACAGCCACAAAATCCTTGTCAACAACATAGCCCATTTCGATATAATAGTTAGGAATTTCTAGAACTCCCCTTAAGGTAATAAAATAATCATTGAATCGTTGCAAAAAATTATCCATAGTGATAATGGCCTGTTCACGTGTAAATAGACCTAAAGGATTGAATGAATTATTAGAGCCTGTCATAAGATAATTACCTACCACTAATCCAACACCATCATAGGCCCAAGGAGCTATTTGATCATGGTCGTAAAATAATTCATCTAAACTCTGTATAGAAAACTTGCATTGATATTGTATGGTGTTAGTCAACATAACAGCAGCTTCCTGACGTGTAATTTTATTATCAGGTGCAAAGAGGGTATCAGATACACCGTTTATACTACCTAACATATATGCGATTTTTATATAATCTTCATCTGCATCCACGAAGTTTTGTTTTAGTTCAACATTATCTAAGATATCCTGCTTAGTGATTGGGTAGTTTGTATCTGTATTTAAAGCTAACATAACAGTATTAACCAATAATTCAGCAAATTCATCCCTAGTTATAGGGTCTTGATAATTATTTTGTAGTCTTTCAGGAACAATACCTGCCTCAATCATCTCATTTACAGTTTCCACTGCCCAACTGGAGGGGGTATCTTTTGCTTGTACGGTGCCTATACTTAGTGCCAGGGCTAATACCAAAAGGGTGATTAGAATTTTCTTTTTTCTCATAAGCAACATCTCCTTTTATACTATTTGTTACAAAATGGATAATTTATCTATTTTATCTTCATTATAGCTTGTTAGAATATTTATGTCAAAAATAAGAGAATAAGAAATTAAATTAGTGGGAAAGTAGGATATTAATTTGGTTAATGTATAAAATTTAAGAAAATAATTGAATTTACGAATTTTATAGTATATTATATAAAATGTGGTATTATTAGGATATATATAAATATAAAGGAGATGATAGCTTGTTAATCAACGATAAAGTTATTGTAAAAGCAATGGAAGAACATAGAGTCGAAGGCGAAGAGTTTGGTTACTATTTTTATGGTCAAACCATGTCCATTGGAAAAATGCTCTTGGCTGGTCATTTTTCTTATATGCTTGAGAAACAATGTTTTGTACAGTTTACAAATAAAAAAGTTGATATTGTTACATTGAACAAAATCACTGCCAAACCTGAGAGGTATAACGGTGTGCCCCTAACAGATATTAAAAGAATAAAACTGGATGGTGGAATGTTTGGCAAAACAATGAATCTTGAATTCAAAGATGGTGAGCATTTAAAATTAAGAATTTTTAAATCTCTAGCTATAAAGAAGCAAAAAGAAAATTTAGTGAATATAGAAAATTTTCTCAAGACAATAGGATTAATGGCTTAATCTAATCGAATATAAAGTACATAATGTTGAATAATAGCGAATGGTAAAAAAAAGCTTACTCAAGCCCTAAGAGTAAGCTTTTTTTTATATTCTTGACAAGTACTATTAAGAGTATTGATAAAATGTGACAATATTATATAAAAATTATAAATGATTTAATAAAAATACTTTTAGTACAAAAATTAATCATAATGTAAAATAATATTACATTTTGTTCAAAATGTATTGACAAGGTATTAGTCAGTTTGGTAATATATAACTGGAAATAACATTGCTTTTTATTAAGAAAGAAGGGATACGTTGTCAAAAGTATTAGATTCGATAGCTAAAGAACAACTAATTAAGAATTTAACTGACAACCTTCCTGTTTTAAGGGCAAAATTAGGGATTACTCAAACAGAACTAGCAGAAACAATTGGAGTAAGTAGACAAACTATAATAGCCATAGAAAATGGCAAAAGAAAAATGACATGGAGTATGTTTATTGCCCTTACATTACTCTTTTTACAGAATGAAGCTACCAGCCCACTACTACCTGTTGTGGATATATATACAAAAGAATTGGCAGCTTTTCTGAGTTTTGGATCAAGTAGCGAAAATAGTGAGAAGGGAGGAAACAAAACATAGTGTGTTTCTGAGTAATTCATATAAAGAAACAGAAGGTTAAGTCTGAGAAAGAAAGCAAACTAGCTTAGTAGAACCGTTAACCTTATATTCTTAATAAATAGAATATTATTCTTAATAGTGAATTTAAATTTAAATTTGAAATAAGATTTTTAGAATTTTACGTAAAAGGTTAATTGCCTACTGTGATAACTAAACATACAATACGGTAGGTCAATGGTAAAGGTACATTATTCGTTCTAATTATTGATCAATAATCGTTAATTTATAGACATAGACCTACCGGATTGAATTATCATGAATAAGGGGTTGATTTCATGTCTGATTTTTTAATAAGTCTGTTCATTGATAATCAGATGAAAGAGTTAAAGCTTAGCTCTTTAAGTAATAGACAGTCACAGATTTACATTAATGCATCCATGTTGGGAAGTAGTTTTGATTTAAGGCTTCCACTTTGTAAATCAGGCAAGAATTGGCTCATAAAATCTAGTAATCAAAAAATTAGCTTTACAGTCAATGATGAAGCTGTTTTAGAAAAGGTGCTTGAAAATAATGATTATATTATTATTTTAGATGAAGAGCATGATATTACATACAGTATATTGGCAATCGCTATAGAGCAACAATACATCAATTTTAAAAAGTTTAAGCTTCCAGATAAAAACACGTTTATCGGTAGATTGCCAGAAAATGATATCCACTATAATGCAAGCGCTTTTGTGTCAAAGAAACATGCTGCTATAAGAACTGAAGCTAATGGAGAAAATTATATCGATGATTTATCTGGTAAAATTGGTCTTTATGTTAATGGTATAAGGACGAACACAGCAAAGTTAAGTATAGGTGATCTAATCTTTATTCAAGGTTTAAAAATTATCTATATGGGTGGCTATATAGCGGTTTCTAACGATATTGCAGCTAGTTCTTTAAAGATTAAAGAGGATTTTAATCTTAGTGGTCCCTATGAGTATTCTGATCAAGAGCAGTCTTATTTCACACGTTCTCCGCGGATTATGAAAACTGTAGAAGAAGGTGATTTTGAGATTGATGGACCTCCATCAGTATCTAAAAGCAAGCGCATGCCGTTAATATTTATGATTGGACCTTCACTTACCATGGCAATCGCCATGATGACAAGTCTTGGTTTCGCCATTGCTAATGCTACATCAGGAGGTAATCTATCCTCAGTGGCAACAAGTGGTGTTATGGCTATTAGTATGCTTTTAGGTGCGTTATTATGGCCCAATCTCATCAATAGATATCAAAAAAGACAAGAAGCCGCTGATGAAAAACATAGAGTTCAACGTTATGTTCAGTATATCCAAAAACAGAAAGTGATTTTACAAGAAAAATATTTGAGAAATATTCGCATACTTAATGAAAATTACTTTCCCCAACCCAAATATATTTTCAATATTCTGAATTGCGAGGAAAATAAGCGGCGTCTTTGGGAAAGAATATCTTATGATCTTGATTTTCTAGAAGTACGGATAGGAAAAGGTGAACGCCCCTTTCAAGTCAATATTGTGATTCCTAAGCAGGGATTTGTTTTACATGACGATCCATTGCAGGATGAACCCGTTAAACTTGTGACCCAATTTGAGAATCTAAAGGACGTTGCCATAACTATACCACTTAAAGAACAAAAAACAGTCGGTATAATAGGAGATCGCAATAAAATTATCAACAATGTAAATTGCATGGCTTTAAATCTAGCAGGTCTTCACTCTTATGATGAAGTAAAGATGATTTTTATCTATAACGAAAAGGAAGCATCTGAATTTGATTGGGTGAGAGAACTTCCTCACGTATGGAGTACAGACAGAAGTATAAGATATGTTGCAACGAATAAAAGAGAAGTACATCATATTTTTAATACAGTTGATGAAGTGCTTAAAGAACGTGAACAAAATAAAAGGGAAGACCGAGAGAGTGTTTTGCTACCCTATTATATAGTTTTTATCATGGATGATCAATTAGTAGAAAATGAACCTTTTATGCGCTATTTTGAAAAACAACAATGCAATGAGAGTTTATCAGGTATTTTTGTATATGGAGATATATCTAAGTTGCCCAAGGATTGTGAAACTATTATCCAAAATGACCGATCAATTTGTGGTATCTATTACAAAAACAAATATAATAATCGGTTCATTCCTTTTAAGTCAGATTGGGTAGATATAAAACCATTGACTAAATTTTCACAGCAACTTTCAATGCTTTCGGTTAAGATTGATAACATTAACTTAAGTGTTCCAGAAAGAGTCTCTTTCTTAGGCATGTATAAAGTGGGTAATGTTGAAGATCTAGATATTGAAAGACGTTGGAATGAGAACTTGGCATATAAGTCTTTAGCTGCCCCCATAGGGATAAAAGCAGGCGGAGAGATTATCTCATTAGATGTTCATGAAAACTATCATGGATGTCACGGGTTGGTAGCCGGTATGACTGGATCAGGTAAGAGTGAATTTTTACAAGCCTATATTATATCTGCTGCACTTAACTTCCATCCGGATTACTTGTCATTTGTATTGATCGACTATAAAGGTGGAGGAATGGCTAATATATTTGATGGTATGCCCCATATAGGTGGTAAAATTACTAACTTATCCGGTAGTCAGCTGAATAGATCTTTGATCTCGATAAAAGCTGAACTCAACCGTCGCCAACTGTTATTAAATGAATTCAACATCAATCACATTGATAAGTATCAGAAGTTATATAAAGAAGGTAGAGCATCTGTACCACTTCCACATCTTGTGATTATTTCCGATGAATTCGCCCAACTTAAATCACAACAACCTGAGTTTATGAAGGAATTAATAAACGTAGCTCAGATAGGACGAAGTCTTGGTATACACCTTATCCTAGCAACGCAAAAGCCTGCTGGATTAGTTGATGACCAAATATGGTCCAACTCTAAGTTTAGAGTTTGTCTGAAGGTATTGGATAAGCATGACAGTAATGAAATGCTGAAAAAACCTGATGCAGCTTTAATTAAATTGCCAGGTCGTTGTTATCTTCAAGTTGGTTATGATGAGATTTATGAGTATGTCCAATCTGCCTATAGTGGTGTTGAATACACCCCAGTTAAGGAGTATGTTGATGAAGACCAACGAACATTAGCCCTAGTTGATAACACTGCATTACCTATTAGAGTGGGGAGTGAAGAAGTTGAAGGGCAAAAAGTACTATCTTCGACTGGTGAACCGTTAAACCAGCTAGAAGCAATAATCCAGAAAATGAAAGAAATTTCAAGGATTAATAAGATTCAACCGATTCATCTATGGTTACCGCCTTTAAAAGAGGAAATCATAATCGATGAAATAACGGATATTGTAAGTCAGGGGTTTGATGGTAGCCATTGGTCAATAACCGATGAACGACTAGCCGTACCTGTTGGTTTAGTTGATCTACCAATTGAGCAAAAGCAAATCCCCCTAGAGTTAAGTTTGATAGATGATGGTCATGTTATTATTTATGGAACTTCAGGCATGGGAAAAACAACTTTCTTACAAACTTATCTTTATATGCTGGCTCATATTTATTCACCTGATGATATAAACATGTACATATTTGATTTTAGTGGTAGAACAATGGGTTATTTTGATAATTCGCCCCATTGTGGTGGTATCATTTATGCCGATGATGAGGAGCAAATTGAAGTAACTATCCAAGCTTTAATGGAATTAATGGAGGAAAGAAAACTAAAATTTGCGGAACATAACGTGGGATCTTTTAAAGGCTATCGCAACACTACTAAAGAACAATTACCTGCAATCCTTCTTGTCATTGATAACTATACTGTTATCAAAGAAAGATACTATGATCTAGAAGATAAGATTGTAAAGATTGCTGCCAATGGAAAGACTTACGGTGTGTATTTAATCATTACTGGTAATAGTAAAGGTGCTGTGTACTACAGGGTGACAGAACATGTTTCCCGTTTTATTACTCTAAGAATGAATGACAGTATGCACTACCGAGAAATTCTGAATACCTCCGTATCAATCGAACTTGACAATATCAAGGGGCGGGGTCTTACCGTTTTAGATGAGGTTGTTGAATTCCAGACTGCTTTATCTCTTAAGGCTGAGAATGAAGCAGAAAGGATTGAGCAAATATCCAATCGATTGAGTGCAATGAAGGAAGCATGGATGGGAGAAACTCCCCAATATATTTCAGAAATGGCCTCCGACGATCAGACACTGGAAGAAAAAACAGAGCGAAAAGTAACTACAAGAAATAGTACGTCAACAGTTCGCCTAAAAAATACATTACCAATAATACCAGTGGATGAGCATTCATTCTATGTAGGTGATTCAGTTTCTAATGGCACCAAACAAGCCATTCCACTGTTGAATTTTCATACATTCTTTATTGGAAGTCATCCTGATTCCAGTACTGTGGATATTCTTAAAGCATTAATGGAAAACGCATCTACCTATAAAGAGCGTAAGATCGTTCTTGTAGATACAGAAGCAGGTGAAATGAAGGATTATATTGATGATTTCAAGGTTAGTCAGTATGTATCCAGTTGTTCAGGTTTTGATGCGTTCATTAAAGAATTGATGGAGATTTATGAGGTAAGAAAAGAAGAATATAAAGTGATAAAAGAAAATGCCTTATCTCAAGAAGATATATACGGCTATATGTGCAAGTTTGATAAACAATTTATATTTATCAATCAATTTTCAAAAATCTTTGAGATGATTACAGACGAAGCAGCTGAAATGCTATTACGAATTGTAACTGGATCACAAGGATTAGGTATATACTTTATCACAACAGATATGATGGAAGTCCTATCCTATTATATGAACGATGAATTGTGTAGAAAGCTTATAAAAACGAAAGTAGGCGTTATTATGGGTGGCGACATAAAAGGTCAGAGTATAATCGGTAATGAAGTGTTTGAACAAATGGGACCAAAAGAACGTGAAATAATTCTACCGTCAGATCAAGGTGTTATGTTTTTTGAAACAACATACGCAATAATAAAAATAGCCTGTTAAATTAAGAGAGGGTGGTAATTTAGAATGGGTAAATTAAACCTTTTTGAACTAGATTTTACAAGGGATGAATTTATCATGCTATCCTATCTGCTAGGGGCAAAGGAATTTATAGGAGTAGAGGATACGAATAAACTTCTAAATTTGAACGAAGATGAACTTCGTATAAAGTGGATAAAGATAAAAAACTCGCTTGTAGCAAAGGGTTATATTAGAGAAAACAAGGAAAATGCTCTAGATGTAGATGTTGCAGTCTATTATCTATTATCTATTTGTACAAAGCCAAAACACTTGTTCACCTTGGAAATAGCAGAAGACGCGCAACTAGTATTACATGCCAACTATTATGTAAATGAAGAAGGAATAACACAGGTTCGTTTTGGACCTAACGAGGGAGCTGAGCTAACGTTAAAGCCCATGTACAGCATTTCTGATATAACAGAAAGTATAGAAAAAATAATGGGTATAGATAAAGAAGAAGAAGCGTTAGAATCAATCATAACTGGTAGTTTAACCAAACAACAGTACTATAGCTTTATGGCGGCTATGAATATGAATAATCGGGTGAAAGCTAAAGAATTATTAATAACTAGTGGTTTACCTGAAGATCTTGCCCTGGATGCAATTAAAGGATTTGAAGAAAAACAACGATTTTTATCATTTACAGAATCAAACTTAAATAGTGAAGAAGTGTTGACCCAATCCTTTATGTTTTACTTTACAGATAATCATTGTTATAACGTAGAGATTTCTAGTAACGATGACGAAACTTTCAAATTAAATGTTACAGATAGTATTATTTGCAAGAATATTCTGAAACAACTTATTGTTTCTAAATGTAAAAACTTTGAATTTTCAGATAAGGAGGAATAATATTGACGAGCAAAATATCTTTGACTGTTGATGTTCCTTCACTTGGAAGTAGTTTTGATTTTCTTGTACCTGAAAGCATGGATGTACACAAAATCATCAAGTTAATAGCAAAAGTATTATATGAAGAGTATAGAGGTATTAAGTTTGAAATACAGGAATTAATGCTCATCAACACGGCAACAAATCTTGTATTGAATAAGGAAATAAGTTGTAAACACCTCGGTATAGTTAACGGTAGTAAACTAATTTTGATTTGACAAGGCAATAGTTTTTAATTATGCCTAGATGGAGGTGGATAAAATTAGATGGCGAGATTTAGAATAAACTACACTAGAGTTCTCAGTCAAGCTAATGATATTGAGGGGATGTCGAGTGATTTAGGTCATAACGTACAAA
Organism: Vallitalea okinawensis; assembly: GCF_002964605.1. Classification (NCBI taxonomy): domain Bacteria; kingdom Bacillati; phylum Bacillota; class Clostridia; order Lachnospirales; family Vallitaleaceae; genus Vallitalea; species Vallitalea okinawensis. The sequence goes on along the minus strand of NZ_PQDH01000001.1, from coordinate 176,002 downwards.
AGCTTGATCATTTAATCGGATTTATAAAAACTTCATGGAAGGGACCAGCTTCGGAAGCTTTTTTAAATCAGTGTGAAATGTTAAAAGAAGAAATGAATAGAAAAAGTATGGAAATTGAAAGAGTCTCAAACACGGTAAAAAATGTAGCTCATAGAATACACGAAGAAGATTTAGAGGCCGCAGAAAGAGCGAAGAGACTTGCGAGCAAGAAATTTTAAATTTGGAAGGAGTCCTTATAATGGCGAAAAACGGAATGCGAGTGGAGACAATTGATTTAAGAAATTCATCTCAGATGATTGAAGACAAAACAGCAAGATATGAAGCGGAGTATGCAAAAATTTATACAGAAATAGCTAACTTACGTGTAAACTGGCAAGGGCAATCAAGTGATGCTTTTAACAAGCAAATAGAAGGGTATCGAAATGACTTTCAAGAGCTTGCAACGATTTTAAGAAGTTATTCAGAGTTTTTGAGAATGACGGCAGAACGTATTGAGAAGACCGAAAATGCTCTTAAGGATGCAACCGGTAATTTATTCACAGGTAGATAAAAAAAGAAAGGATGATACATATGGCATCAATTAAAGTTAATTCAACAGTTATGAGAGAAAAATCTGATATTTTAAAGGGGTGCTCAAGCTCCATCAAAAATTTTACTGAAGAGATGAAGAATGAAATCGATCGCCTTAGAGCAACATGGGAAGGGGATGTAGCTGAAACGACTATCCGAAAGTTTAATGAATTAAGTGATGACTTTGAAGAAAGATATAATACCATTAACCAGTACGCAACTTTCTTGACCAATGCTGCTGATGAATGGGATAGAACCAATGCTACTAATATGCAGGATATAGAAAGTAAACGAAGCTAGATCCTATGTAGGTTTATAAAATCTAATCAAGCCGTAGAGGTATGTTTACGGCTTGGTTAGATTTTAAGAATATTTTTAATATTCAATCTTTATTAACAATAAATGGCCTTAATTATTTAGGTGCTAGAAAAAGAGAGTTGGTGTAGCGGAAAAACAATTGAGAGGATGATATTTTGGCCTTTATAGAAGTTGATAAATCGAAATTTAGGGAATATCAAGATGATGTTCTACAAATTAAAAATAATGTACAGCGTATAGGTGATGATCTATCACGGGTTAGTACGCGATTGGACTGGGATGTTCGTTCAAAATCAGGTATAGAACGAAAGATCAAGAATCTTTCTGATGACCTTAATCGAGAAGCTATGGTACTCAATAAAATGCATGACTTCCTTGGAGTCTCGTATCTAGAATATGAAAAACTAGATAGTTTACATTTAGAACAATTAAATAATCAAGTTGGCGGATCAGCAGTATCAGATGAAAACCAAAGTATCATCAGTGATATCTTAACTTGGTTTGGGTCAGGTGTAAAAGGTATAGGAAAGTTCATACCTTTTGCTGGAAATATAAGTTCTATACTGGGTTCGACCATGGTTGGTATTGGGGATTGGTTATCAGGAGGTTACTTTGATTACTCTGGAAAAGATAGAGGTTTATTTGGAAATGTTGTATCTATAACAAAAGATGTGAGAAGTTCGATAAAGGATTATCTTGATGTTCGAGATATTATAAGTACTCGTAGAATGAACCGATTACTGGGTAGAGCTACAGAAGCAACTCAGATTCCCATATCCTCTTGTAAAGAGAGGGTATTAGCAGTAGTTCGTAAGCAGGGTGATGAGTTTGTAGATGGCTTTAAAACATTAGATTTTATGAAAAGTGGTTTTTTTGATGTTGGGCTATCTGCTTTAGATAATGGCTTTGATAACTTTGCTGAGGAAGGGAATAGTTTTGAAAGAGCACTAGGTGAAACCGCTGTTGAGACAGCTATTGATATTGCTGTTGATGTGGGTGTTAAAGCTGCAGTTGCAGCTGGAGCAACAGCTCTTGGAGTAGCTGGAGCACCTGTGGTAATAGTCACTGTAGCAGTAGGGGCTGGTGTTGGCTACATACTTGATAAAACAGGTGCAAAAGAAGCCATCAGTGACTTTATTATGGATACAAGTGAATTCTTGGATGAAAAATTTGATGAAGGTCTAGATTTCTTAGGCGAGAAGGCTGTAGAGGCAGCAGAGTTTGTTGGAGATACTGTAGCTGATGTGGCAGATTTCGTTGGAGATAAAGTTACAGAAGCAGCAGATTTTATTGGTGATACAATTGCTGATACTGGAGAATTCATAGGCGACACAATCTCAGATGTTGGAGACTTTGTAGGAGACACAATGAAGGGTTTGGTGAACTGTATTAAAAATCCTATTCGATTTCCTAAGGTAAAATGGGGATGGTAATTGGAATGGACTATGAAAGGAGCTTGATGTATGGAAGTTAATCGTTTATTACCCATCGGTACCGTTATACGACTAAAAGAGGGCAAAAAAAGATTAATGATTTTTGGGATTAAACAACTGGATGGTGAGGATGAAAAAATCGAATACGATTATGCAGGTGTTATTTATCCAGAAGGGAACATTGGTTTAAAATCTCAATTCCTCTTTAATCATGAAGATATTGAACAAGTATATTTTAGAGGATATGTGGATATTGAACGTCAGCGGTTTATTAAGAAATTAGCGATGGTCATCAAGAATCAAGAAGAGCAACAAGAACAACAAGAACAACAAGAACAACAAGAAAAAGATGTTGTATAACATCAATGCTTTAGCCATATCCCATATCGGTCTAAAACGCCAGATGCAAGAAGATAATTTTTTACTTTCCAATGGTAAGTACATCACTCTAGAAGACCAGGTTCTATTTAGAGAAAGAAAACAGGAGAAATTCATCAAGAGATGTAGCAATCCAAGTAAAAAAGCCCTCTTCGCAGTCAGTGATGGAATGGGTGGACATAATGCAGGAGAAATAGCTAGTACGTTTGTTATTCAAGCCTTAAGACGAGAACGACATAAAATTCTTGATAGTAAGAGTTTTGAAGACGCTATTAGTCATTACCAATCTTATGTAGAGATAACCAATAGTGATTTATGCCAATATGCTGCTAAGGACCCAACATTACATGGTATGGGAGCTACATTAGCAACACTCATGATTTACGATGATAAGGTTATTGGCTTTAATATAGGTGATAGTCGCATTTATCATTATTGTGGTCAAGATCTTAGGCAGATGAGCAAAGATCATACTGAAGGTCAACGACTTTTTGATTTGAAGTTGTTAAACCAAGAGGAACTAAAGAATTTTGGTGCGCGCAAAGCTTTGAGTCGATACTTTGGAATGACAGAGCAATTCATGCAACTCAATAGTGAAGTTACAGAGATAATCACTGTAGATACGAAAGCTTGGTTTCTTCTCTGCAGTGACGGGTTAACCGATGTTCTGACAAACGGGGAGATCGAAACTATTCTCCATGAGTATTATCATCAGGGAAATATTGAGGAGGCAGCAAGGAAGCTGACGAAATCGGCTTTAGCAGGTAGTGGCTATAAACAAGGTGGTATGGATAACATTACGATAATCTTAATCGAAATGACAAAAGAAGCAAAAGGAAGTTGGTTACAATGAGTGAAAAGCTTGACTTGATAGGAAAAGTAATATCAGGGTATAAAATAGAAGAAAAAATTGGATCAGGTGCATTTGGTACGGTTTATAAGGCATCCAAGATCAATGAAAGTGGTAAATATACATATGCCTTAAAACACATTACCATTCCTAATGAGACAGAGTATAAAGATATACTTAGTTCCATGTGTGGAGATTATAGTAAAGCTAATAACTACTACAAAAACATTCTAGATGGTATAGTTGACGAAATCAAGATCTTACGTACTTTATCAGAAAAGAATAATGCCAACATCGTTGGTTATTACGATAATGATATTGAAAAAACGGAGCAACCTTTTCAATATAATATCTTTTTAAGGATGGAGTATTTAACACCAGTGAGTCAATACCTCTTAAATCATCAGCTTACACTTGAAGATGTAGTTGACTTAGGGTTAGATGTACTATCTGCGCTTGATTTATGCCATTCTAATAATGTCATACATCGGGATATTAAGGAAGATAATATATTTATCTCCAAAGATAAAAGGTTTAAATTAGGTGACTTTGGCATTGCAAAAGCATTAAAGAATAAATCCAAAGCGGCGTCTATGAAGGGGACACCTGCCTATATAGCACCTGAAGTATACTTAGGTAAAGAGGAATATAATAATACAGTGGATCTTTACTCTTTAGGTATCGTCATGTATAGGTTGCTCAACTTTAATCGCTATCCTTTTGTGAAACCTTACCCCCAGGATTTTGATATGGATGATGTAGAAAATGCAATTAATCGCAGGTTAAGTGGTGAGATTCCTGACATACCAGCTAATGCTCCAGAAATACTTGGGCAAATTCTATTAAAAGCTGTATCCAATAAGGCTGACAGATATAAAAGTGCTAAAGAATTTTATAATTCTTTAAGAGGAATTAAAGAACAGCTTCATCAAGATGAACTGGATCAGGTGCTCAATGAAGATCTATTGCAATCCATTAAGCAAAACAATGGCTTCAGTGTTCATAGGGATAAAAAAAGTGAAAATAGAGATTATGCTGAAACGGTAGGCGTTCTAGGTGCTAAGGGGAAAAATAGAATACTGAGTGATACCCATAAGAATGGTGCTGATACAAGTAAACATAAAGATTTATTTGAATCTCAAGGAACCCCTACACCCTATCAAAATATCAATTATAATGATATAGATCCAGATATTTCTCAGGTGAAGTATTACACTGTTGGTGTAACAGAGATAGGTTTAGTAGGGGTAAGCAATGGGGTAGGTGTGACACATACCGCATTAATGTTTGCTAATATCTTAGGTTTTAAGTATAAGGTTGCACTGTTTGAACTGAATGATACTGGTACCTTTAAAGAGATCAAAAAAATTGCAGATCCTAAGAATACTGGTTCATTTTATAAACATAACGGTATTGATTATTTTTGTGGTATGGAATACACAGAATTTGTTGCAAATTACAAAGAAAATTATGATTATGTCTTATTGGACTTTGGATCCTATGAAGATATCTATGATATCAATGATTTTATTCGTACAAATATGCGATTAGTCATTGGACAGGCTATTGACTGGAAACTGAGGGAGATTCGATCCTTTTATAAACAAACTAATCAATATGATCCTAATGCTACATGGAATTACCTCATTCCGTTTATCAATGAATCTGAGCTTATTGATGTAAAAAATATCGTAAGTAATAAAATTTATACCATACCTTTTAATAAAAATCCTTTTCTACCCTCAAAAGAGGTGGAAGTAGTTTTTTATACAATATTCAATACACTATTAGGAGTGGACAACAAAAGTAAGAAAAAGAAAGGTCTATTCAATGTTTTTTCTAGGTAAGTCACTTTGAAATTAACTCAAGTTTTATTGAATGGATTATAGTAGGATAATAGTCAACTAAAACTATTATCCTCTCCCCTATATAAAAATCATAAAAAACTAAATATTTTAAATATTATAAAAATAAAAATAGAGCTCGTGAAGTAGTCAAGTAAAAGGAGATGCAAGAATGGTTTTATATGATGATGCACCCTATTTATCAAAGCAAGTAGCTCAAGAAATTTTAGATGTAATAGCTTTTGAAGATAAACAAGAAAAAAATCAGCAAAGAAGATACTATCGACATAATGTTTCTTTAGAGCTCATGAATGAATGGTATATTCATTATACAAAATCCCAAGTTATCAATGATAATAGAATGATTAAAGAGCTGAACAAGTATTTAAGTTTTGTAGAAACAATTGAAGATTTGGATCTGTATGATGCTTTACATGAATTGACAGATTTTGATATTCGTATTATTAAAATGCGGTATGAAGGTCAATTGACTTTCAAACAGATTGGAGAATGTCTCAAAATGAAAGAAGATACTGTAGCAAAAAGACATAAAAGGGCACTTAGAAAGCTGAAAATAATTATTGAAAATAAACAAAAATGATAAAAGATGTAAAAAACTTTAAAAAAGTGTCCGATTTCGTCCTTTCCCACGGCTATATTATAGAGACTTCTTTTTATCTTATAGTAGCTTAGCTACATTTAATTTCCTATTAGAAAGTCATGAAAGATATTATATGTTAAGGAGGAAGAGCTTATGATTTATAGTGCCTCACTTAGTGCATTTGTAAAAAAAGCTCTAGGACAAAAAGCTTTTCAGACCAATATAAATAAAATTATCGAGACACTCCCAGTGAATCCAAAGGAATCCAACATGGATGCTGTTGTTATAGGTCCAAAAGACTTAGCAGGAATAAGTGGAAAGGATTTGATTCAAGGGATCCACAAAAAACATGAAGCTGTGGGCGTAATCTACGTCTATCAGAAAGAAAAGGATGCAAAAAAAATAGAAGGTGACATCCTAAAGATTCAAGCAAAAAAAATGACATCGGTTTTAATTGAAGAAGCAGTATCTGAAGTTATTGAGTTAAAGCAAGTGGGTAAAAATGAAACAAAGCTTGTTTCTTCGGATAGTATAGAGACCGAGATTACTACACCACCAATAGCTGCAACGGTGGAAATACCAGATCCTATAATTTCTGACCCCACTGTAGAAGCAGACTTGATTGATGAATCAGTGAGTGAACCCATGGACTTAACCGAGGATGAAGCTCATCCCATGAAAATGACAATGTCGCTGGAAGAAAGAATCGCAAAATGCGGTGAATTTGGTGATTGGGATTTGTTTAAGCGAGCTTTGGAGAAAGATGTTTTATTCAGAGAATTATTAAATGAAAATACCCAGTACGCTGGTGTTGTTAACATGTTAGAGGTTCTAGACAGACAAATTGCCAACACATTCAAGGATACTTCAAAGACGGCTGAGCAAAAATTTATGGAAATCAAAGAGATCGGTCTTAATCGGTCAGCTTATAAAGCTACGCAGAATAACATTATTGCAGAGAAAGTAATGGCGATTATGACAGCTATTGTGGCTTCTGCAGAAGCTACAGTTGATAAAAGAGTTAATGCCATTAGAAGTGCATTGGATAAGATGAGTACAAGTAAAGTGATGTTTGCAGATCAAGATAAGTTACGAAGCCTCATCAATGAACGACTTGAAATCCAGACGCAATTACTTGAACTGACCAGAGAAATCATTGAAGTATATAAATCAATGGATGCTACCATAACAGAGATTATTGAAGATATGGATGAAGGGTTACCCTCTGAAAACCCATACATCAATGAAATTATGAAACCCGCTAAGAGAGTCTTTACACCTCAAAATGCAGCTAATGTAGCATCAAAATTAATGAGTGACCTTCAGAATAATAGAGTGTCCATGTCTTTATTAGAGGGGAAAATAAAAAATGTAATCACACTGGTTTTTAAGTTATGTGAAGCAGATGATTCCATTATCGATTATCAGCAAAAACTGATCACTTTATTATCGGCACAAAGAATTGAAGATGTAATTATTGTTGACAGTATTATTAAGAATTCGCTAAGACTTTTTGTTGGACCTAGTGAAGTAGGTAGAACATCAACGGCTCTTACTTGGGGAGGGATTTTATCAAGAAGGCAAAATACCTTACTGATTGATTTAACAGGCTCATCTAAACTAAGAGATTATGGCGTTGAACCTGTAACGCTTGATGATTTTCTAGCCAATAGAGTAGAAAAACAATTTTTATGTGTTGAAGGTTATGTCGGTAATGAGATAGATCAACTGGATGAAATCGTTGGTGAATTAAAAACCAGATTGAATTACTACCCATATATCAATCTCATCCTAGATACATCACAGCAATCATTGTTGGATAGTTTGACTGACTCAGCCCTCACTGTACATTTCATCACTGATTGTACACCTAGAGGGATTGCTCTAACAAGGGATAGCATAAGTAACTTTAAAGATGGGAACATAGCAAAAAAAATTGTCCTTATCGACCCTCCTATTGATCCTATAAAATTACTCAATGATTTGACAGTTGATCCTCTACTCACGAAACTTGTAACCATACCGCACTTGGCTCAAATAAGAGCATGCTCACTTAAAGGTATAGCGCCCTATGACCACAAAGAAATAATAGATATTTTTGAAGAGGCATTTAGGTGATGATGAACTTAGAAGGCTTCTTAAGCACAACAGAAATTCAGATGGTACGAAAGTGCGTTGAGCTTCGATTTGAAGATCATAGAAAGTTCAAAACACCTGAAGCTCTTATCATCTATGAGCAAAGACTTTTGGAACCTGATATACTTTTCCAATGCACAAGTCAAGCCTATAGCGTCAATCTACATCTACCCTCAGCTAGATATGTACCTCAAGAAATAGTTGAACATTTTTATACATATAAGTGTTTACCACTCAGTAAGGATCCAGTGAATCATACTATTCTTATAGGCATACTTCCTGAATGGGATATTGAGTCAATAATACCTTTTAAGGATTGGAACATAGAAAAGGTTTACGTGCCCCTACATTACTATATAAAGCATTATACTAGACTATATGGTATACCAGAATTCTTATACAGAATACCGGTAAAAGATCAATTTGATTTCATTGTCGAAGAAGCTGTTAGTTTAGAAGCAAATGAAATAACATTATCATCAAGAGCTTCCTCCATCGATATAAATTATCAAATTAAAAGTAAGCGAGTTAAAGCAAAAAGAAATTTGACACTTGACGATATTCAAGAGCTTATCAAGCTCATCTGTGCTAAAGCTGGCTCGCCAATGGTGAATGGTGATGTTAATCAAGGGAAAATGAGATGTATCCAATTGGATTTACATCATCGTGGAAGAGTGGTTATCAATGATAATCATCACTGCCAGATCATCACTATTAGAATTATACCCAGTATGTTCATTATTGAACATCTACAAGAATTAAGTATGGACAAGAGATCTATTGACTTTATAAGAGAAAACTTTCTAGATTCAGAGCCGGGTATTCGGCTTGTAATGGGTCCACCGTGCAGTGGCAAATCAACCACCATTCTTACGATTTTTAAGGAACTCTTAGCGAAGGAAAAGTGTAATATTATTTCATTAGAGCATCCAGTAGAAAGCCTGGTAGACAATATGCATCAAATGAATATAGACCATGATGAAGATTGGATGGATGGCTTTGAAGCTCTAAAAAATCAAAATCCAGATAGGCTTTATATTTCAGAAGTAACAAGTTTTACTGCAAAAGCTATCATGGATTTATCCTGTAGCGGTCAAGTCGTTTATTCAACGATTAATGCTCATTGTTTATCAGAAGGGTTACTTCATTTGCAGGAACTCAGTGACTATTCAATTGACAGAGTGATAATGAATATGCATTCCATTGTTACACAAAAGTTGATAACCAATATAGCCGGTGACTTAAACCCTTTAATCAAATGCTTGTATTTTTCTCCTGAATTAAAAACAAAACTGATGGGAAAAACCATTGGTGAAATATACACTGCATTAAAAGAGGAGGAAGAAAAATGGTCTTGGACAGATATGCCTACCTAAATGCCTATAAAGTCTTTTTAAAATCAAATCTAATCCAACCAGCAAAAGAAACAATAGAAGTTCAACTGACTGATGATACCATTACCATTACATTAGCTGAAATATCACCGATTACATCCAAGTATGTTACTGTCCACAGATTATCTGACTATAGAAGAAATGCTTGTGTTCATCTTTCTGTACCTTCTTTGGGAACGATAATGGATAAATTTGTCTTCAATAGAGAAGAAGTCTTGAATAAGGTTCCTTTACTATAATGATTTTGTTAAGTGGGAGTGATAAGTTATGGGAAATAGACATGAGTTACAAACCATTGATATGCGAAATATTCATGCAGACGGTTGTATTCAATACAGTAATGGCGACATTACTTATTATTTGATAGGGGATACTCAAGATTTAGATGAAAAGGCAAGAACTACATTCCTTACGAACTTATACAAACATTTAAAGGAGTGCAAGGTAGATATTTATGTTTTAGATAATATGGGTGCTCCAGATATTTTTAATCGATATGTACTTTTTGATTCAAAAGAAAGATTAGACGAAAATAATGACTTAAGAACAATCATTAACTACAACCTTCATGCAATTGAGAAGTTTTATGATAGAAGATGTGTTGTATTTGGTGTAAGAACAAAGATTGATCATCAGGAAACACTGAAAAAAATAGTTGACTCCTCACTATTATCTATTGCTACAAGAAGGCAAGTTGCTGCAATTGTTTCTAAAGCTCTTCACTTAATGGACCTTGAGGACATGCAGCTACATGGCAGTAAGAAAAAAACACAATCAGTATTAGAAAGTCTACTAGAGAGGGGATTCAGGATTGTTAAGTAAAATGGATCAACAGTGCCAAATCATAACCATTACAGGCCTACCTTCGCAAGAACGAACGGTGTTTGCTTATTTGATGGCTCAATATCTTTCACATGATGGAAAGACTCTTATTCTTGAGAAAGATTTTAAGTATTTAACGCTTTCACATATAGCGACTAAATCTGCCGTAGCTTTTTTAGAGATCTCACTAGAACAGATGTATAGGAGTCCACAGGAAACAATCAAAAGAATTAGCCATACTGAAGAAAAGTTAATCGTTATAACATGCCGTAAAAAGAAACAGCATAACTATAGCTTCCTCTGCAATTTGTTGGTGCATAATTTATCACAGCAGATTGATTATTTTATCATGGAATTAGAATTGGACGAAATACCATCAGCAATGGATTACATTACTGTGCTACCAAACAACCTGGTAGATGTTTTGAAGACCGTTGAAAAGATGCCAGATAACTACATGAATTGTAGCAGCTTTGTAGGTGTGAACATGCGAAAGTTGGAAGAATTAAGTATTCTTCATCAAAAAAGTTTAGAAATCATAGTATGTGATTTATTACAGATTATGAATCAGATAGAAATTCCTATATTTAACCTTAACTCGCTTAAGTTGGGGGGAGAAATACATGGTTTATGTATGCTCTTTAGACATTAATGAAAAGGGTAATCATGAGTATTCAGTTTGTCGGACAGTAGAAGAATTATATAAACTTATTTTGAATGAAAATGCAAAAGAAATAGTTATTAAAGATGATTTTCAAGAATTATATTTTACATCAATAGGGTTAGAAACATTGATTAAAGAGACCAGAAGACTTAATCCACGTCTTGACATACATACATATCAACAGAAGCCACACCTTGGTCACAAAATACATGAAATGGGAGACTCTAATGCCATAGGATTGATCAACGCTAATGAAAAGATTAGTCATATGCATCACCAAGTATCAGCAGCAAGAAGACTCTCTAAGAAAGAACAGCAAAGAGCTGATGCTTATAAAAGTCTTTTAAACACGTTACAAATAAAATTAGATAAGGTTCTTCCTGATGGTGAGAAACTAGAAAGCCCGTCTATAGCCATAAAAGAGAAAGCTTATAAGAGAATTATCTATATAAAAGAGATAACAAGAGTACGCTTTATGGATACTTTTCTATACTATTTACAAGAGGTTATAAGGTTTAAGAGAGGTGTATCATCCCCCCTTGTAGTTATTGAAAGCCATTATGCAGATCATAAAAAGTATCTTTATCCTTACGCAGATCTCTATATGGCAGGCATTAATCTTGAATTACTGAAAGGCTTTATGGTCAAAGCAATGGATACACCTTTCTTAATTATTTTAGATAGAAGTGGTTTAAAGGAGCCTTGTTTGAAGGGGGAGGTAGTTGAGGTGTTTTATACAGTGTCTGATTTGAATGACTTAACCTTAAGTTTACCTTTTAATAAGATTATCAGTTATGAAGATTCAACTTTATATGTGCCACATAAAAAAGGTTTTAATGCGTTATCAAGTAAGGAAAAGATCGATTATTATACTTCAATGAAAACAATGAAATATTTTCTTAGGTTGCTAGAGGTGGGAGAGTGACTAACAATTTATGAAAACCCAATATCATGTTACTAAGCATTTAAATATAAGTACACTCAACCCAATTCTGAGGCAGATAGTACATAAAGTAGATATAGATGAGAATATAACTCTTGACATCCTTATTGATGATATATCCTATTGTGAAAAGGACGCATTAATTTTAAATATCCTATTATATGTTCATGGAGATGATCAAAGAAGCTTGAAACGAGCAATGGAGATGATCAAAAAGGTCTTCATTCTACATAAAGATGCTTATCAAGTTCTATCTAAGCATGTTATCGAAATTAAGAATGTAATAGCAACACCAAGCACACTATCCAAAAGCTTACCTATAGAACCTAACAAATTTAATTTTGATGGGACTTTACTAGGTTTAGCGAAAGACGGGAAAGTACCTTATGTTACTAACTTTAAATCGACTAATAATTGCAAGAATATAGCCATTATAGGCAAAGGAGCTAGCAAAACTTTCTTAGCAATCAATTGGCTCATCGATGCTTATGCCTCTGGTTTTAATCTCTTTATGACTGGTAGAGTTGGTAAAGAATTAAATGAGTTGATTAAATATTGTAATGGTCTTTGTTTATCAATGAGTACGAATTGTTACCAATATATCAATACATTTGTTATTAAAAAAAGAGAGACCAGAAATCCGGTCATGTATTTTAATAAATGCTTCAAAAGATCTGTGAAGATGCTCCTAATCCTAGCTAATTTAAAACCAGAGGTAGAAGAGAGAGGAGAGGTGTTATTAGAAGAGTTTCTCCAATCTGTCTATTTGTGTTTAGGTGTTCTACCGGGTAATCCTAATACTTGGTATCGCACAGAATCTCTTAATCCTCATAAGATCTACGAGCTTTTTGTTAACTATCTTTCTAAAGAAGTAAGATTACATTACTCATCTGTCGTTGAAAACATGTTACTTAGATTTCAAAGGTATTTGGATAAAAGAAAAGGATGTAACTGTAATTTTCAGATTGAATATTCAGTTGATGAATTGATGCATTACAATGCTATTAGATTTGACTTGAGTAGATGGTCTTTGGAAGAAGGACAAGATCCAAGACTAATGAACTTGAACTTATTTTATGTGGATATAATACAAGAAGAATTTTTTGAAAGCAAGAGGAGAAATAAGCAATGGACAATCAATCTCGTTGAGGAATATCCTCAAGGTATTAGCAATGGAAACAGTCAATATATTGTCAATATCTTATTGACTAATGACATTAGAAAATTGACCTCCAAAGCAATTAGTAAATTGGACTTAATCGCTCTTGGTCAAGTATCAAAAGCTGAAGAAGAGTACATATTGAATGAGCTGGACATAGAAGCTTATCCACTCAAGAAAAATCAATTTGTACTTATCAATCATATGGATCAGAACAAGGTCATTCTTGAGACCTTTATACCTAAAGATCATACTCCTTTATCACTATGAGAAAACGGAGGTGGCATAATGAAATTTAAGATTATCATGATATTAATTGCTCTAGTGGGTGTATGTGCATGGTTTTATTTTGGGTTAGAGAAGCAAAAGCCAATTGACCCAACATTAAAGGCTTTATTAAATAAAATAGATGATCAAGGTAATATGAGTGATTACTTTAACGAAGTTGGAGTCAATAACAGCAAAGATGTTGGTTATGAAATAAAAGGTGAAGAAATCTGTATTATATATGGAAAGTGTTTATTTACAATCAATAAAAAAGATTTAACAGGTGAATTACTGAGGGATTTAAAGAAGCTGGGTATAACTGTTGACATGCAGAATGAGGGAGAAATTGTCTTCAAATATCATGATGAGGTTATAAAGCAATTTGAATAAAATAAAAGGACTACTTTATTGTATGACAATCCTGTTAATGCTTTCTGGATGTAAAAATGAGGAAAAGATAGTATCAGAAGAAGAAAAACTAATTTTGATTCAAGCACGAAAAGATGATGACCATTATATAAGATACACTGATGGGTCTTATATTTATATAGAAGATCTTACCAACAATGTGAGGGAAGAGCGATCCTTGCTTGTTGGTGAAGTCAGTGAAGCTTTTACAAGAGAAGCTAAACCTGCTAGAACTACATATGAAAATATTGAAGGAACCAGCTTACCTAATCCTTTAAGCATGGGATTAGAGATTGAGCAATCTATACCTTATACCTTCACATCATCCAAGGACAACAGTTTTATTTATTTATCAACCGTTGAAGAAGCAGGTTGGACTATCATTGGAGAGTATAGCACTCATGATTATATTGATAGCTATGCTTTCAAAGAGAATGTGTATACTAGAATCATCATTCTAAGCGATTACCTCAAAGTTTATTATGACATCGATGGTGATAAAATGCCAGATCCATATACGTTTGTTAACTGAAGTTTTGAGATAAAAGAGAAGAGAAAAGGTTAAATAGGAGGTTAGTGATTGATTAGAGAGAATTTATGTTTAACAGATATATTGATAGGTTTTGAAAATACTTTAAGGATAGATTACAAAGATAGCAATGTAGAAAAGACTAAGATAGCCACGAAAAGAAGGTTAGAGAATCTATATCAGATTCATTTAGTTGGAGATATTTATGACTTACAGGCAGGTGATCGACTTGTAGGCGATCAGCTAAGCATATTGTTAGAACAGCTAACAGAATGTATGAAATCACTAGCGCTCTTATTATCTATCACGATGTTTGATAAAAGATTTGGACAGACTTTGAAGGATATCAATTTTTTAGGCTTTGAAAAAGATAACCTACTTTCAGCTCTCCAATTTCTTCAAGATGAAATACTTTATGAGAGCAGAGAAAGTTTTTTTGACAATCTGGTGCGAAGTATTTCAGCCATACAATTATGTTCATTAAAAAGGCTTCTCGTTATTATGGTTGTACTTGAAAACCTAGGGATAAAAGAAGGGGTTGCCTTAATAGCGCAGTATCTTTACTTAGGAGCTGAGGAATAAGGTTTATGATCAAGGAGGTTACCCGATGTATGTAAAAAGTTCTTACGGTATGAAATATATTAAAATCTTAATTTTCATTGTAGTTATGTTAGTACTCATCATCATGACCAATCTAGCTATGTATCATTTAGTCTGGAAGCCTAAAATTGAAGATCTGATCATTAGTTACGAGAATGAATTACTCCTATTAGATCAGACTTTGGCTGATATTGGACAGTTTAAAGAGGTGTATACGGTTAGATTAGATACTGACCCAGGTAAGTTAGTTGAGCAAGAGGATTTAGAATTGAAAAGAGTACCTGAATCTTTCCTTTCTGATAGTTATGTACATAAAGAGAACGTCATGAATGTTGTGGGTAAGTACTATAAAGTAGGGTTAAAAGAGGGGTCACCCATGCTATTAGATATAGTGATGGAAGAAGACATGGATGAATTGAAGACTACTCGTGAATTGGATATTGTGACCAGTGCATTACCAATAGGTTTAGAAGTAGGTAACTATATCGATTTACGTATTGTATACCCTATGGGGGAAGATTTCATAGTATTGTCCCATAAACGTGTTCAAGCAATTCATAATCAAGTTGTAACAATTATGTTGAATGAAGAAGAGATTCACCTTTATCAATCAGCCCTTGTGGATTATTTGCTGCAAAAAAATAAAGGAGCTGCTCTTTACATGACTGAATACGTTGAACCAGGTATCCAAAGTCCATCTCAAGTTTATTATCGCGTCCCTGACTATACATTGGCTGTCATGAAGGGTGATCCGAATATTGACAATCCAGATAAATTGGATGAAGAGGAGAATATGGAGGAACGGGAAGAACTGATTGATGCAGCTATTGATAAAGTAACAGAAGAGGTTGCAGAAATTATTTTAGAAGGTCGAGAGGAGGTGCTCACAAAGCTGGATGAAGGTAAAGAAAGTTATGAAGAAAAAATGATAGAAAATGAAGCATTAGAACAAATCGATAAGACTAATCATTCAGAGGGGGAAGCATCGAGTGAAAATGAGGGTCAGCTTTATATTGAGGAAGGAGTTGTAGATTAATGCTAATAGGTGTGCTTGGCTATACTGACAAGCGTCCTGTGATCTATGCTCTAATGAAAATCTTACAAGCCACTGGTGATGTAGCGGTGATTACCAGTAATCGTCACTATAAAAGGCTTTTGGAAGATCATGCTTCCTTTGGTCATATGGCCAACATCATGATTGCTGTAACAGATGCCACTCCAGATGAAGTGTTTCATGAAATAGAGCATACGCAAGATGATTTTGATCACATTATATTTGATATACAAGATACAGTACCTGAGAAAGTGGATCTAATGTATTATGTGAAGGGTTACGATTATGAGGAAGGTGAAAAGGACTTTCTCGACTGTATAGGAGAGTATACTACAGTGAATATGATGTATGGTGGGAGAAGTGAAAAGGGAAGTATTAATGTCCCTCTTACACTATCATTAATCAGTACTATAGAAGTCATTGAGTCAAAAAAAATATTAATGGGAATACCATCTAAATCTCTCAATCAAGGGCTAGCAAGAGGTTTAGCAGGAGTTTTGAGTTTAGGATACAAGGAAGCTATGAAGATTTTGACCAGGGGGTGGAACAAGCGATGAAGATAGCCGTTATATCTCCAGGAAGGAGACAAGGTGCTACAACAGTAAGTGTTTTATTAGGTGTTGCTCTTGCTCAGACTCAAAACCTGAGAGTCTGTTTGACCCATACTGGAACATACAGTGAATCCATTAATACCTTCCTAGGTTTAAAAGAAATACAAGATAAAACTCGATCTTTAACGCAAGTTATCAAATTGTTAGAAGCTAATGCTATCTCAGGAGAAGAGATTAGTGACTATTGTATTAAGCTAGGCGCTAATCTAGATATTATCAATACAGCATCCCACGCTTTATCCCAAGCAGATAGTGATAGGTTATTAAGTTTTGTACTACAGAATTTAAAGCACGATGTCGTTATAACTGACGTTACGACAGAGTTTTATGAGGAGACTACTCAAGGGGTTATTGATTCCTCAGATTTGGTTATAATGGTTCTTACTCAAGCTAAAGATATACTTAAGAAATTTGAGCTCTGGCGGCAAAGTAACTATTACAAGAAACTCCAAGATAAAGGACTTATTTTTATTGTTAATCAATATGATCCCTATGTAGGGGCATTTAGAGATATGACCAAACATTTAGGTCTAAAGCATCGAAGATGTTGCAAAATAGCTTACAGCCCTTTTATAAAGCGAACAGGAAATCAGGGGAAGTTACATACGATCTTACCTTATATCATGGATAAAGACGTACGAGTCATTGAACTGCATAATGATATCAAGGAATGCTTGCATGTTATAACTGCTAACCTAGGTATGCCTATGGACTGGAGGCGATAAAAGTGAGTTCTAATATACTGCTAATGATCATCACCCTCCTTTGTGGTTTTGGTATCTTGAGTTTTTTATATATAAGGGCAAAAAATGAAAAATCCGATGTGGTGCAGTCAGATAAACTAACATTTGAACGATTACTCGACATGGTGAAATACAGTTTAGCTGACTTAGTAAAGGAAGAAAATTTCTTTGGTGTAACAGATGAAGAATTTGAATCCATGTATAAGCGTAAAGCAAGGATTCAAGAAGCTATGCGTAATTGTGTTTATGGCATTGATTCAGCTAAATTGATTGTACAGGACTTGATCAGAAGTACAATTGCAGAACAATTAGAAACTGAAGAAGAGATTCTAGATGTGTTCAATTTCAAAGCAAGAGATCTTGAACCTCGAATAAAATTTGAAATCATTATGTATTTTTATAAAAAGAAATATGGCAAGGGTGCTTTAGAGAAGATGATTGATAACTATCAATTAGATAGAGAACGATTGGAGATTGAAGATAAAAAATTTGCATCCTATGTTATAACGGATGAAGATATTCACATGATTTATCAAAAAGAACGACTAAAGAATAAATTAACCTATCCTGTCATGCTAGATATTATCACGTTACTAGTTTACCAAAAGTATAAAGGTTTTGGTATCGTCGATACTTTACGAGAAATGGATATAAACGGATTTAATTGTGGAACTTCTGGTTCTATTTTAAGTTCTATATCTGAAAAGAATAAAGAGGTTTTCCAAGCGCCACGCTCTGTTTGGCTTTACTTTCGTGGTAAGTATATTCATCTAAGATTTTTAACCTTTCAATCCGAAGAAGAACTTCGGCGAGTTGTACAATTAATTTGTAGGTATAATAATCCAGGACCACTTACAGAAAAGAAAGGGTACCTTGTTAATACCATGTATGATAAATCAAGGGTTTTAGCGTTACGTCCACCTGCAGCGGAATACTGGGCCGTCTTTGTCAGGAAGTTTACATTAAATGACGCATCTTTAGAAAGTTTAATCATAAAACCCTATGTCCAACAGGGCGATATAGTAGTAAATCTCCTAAAATACTTAATGATGGGACAAGTTACATGTGGTGTAACTGGGAGGCAGGGATCTGGAAAAACAACGTTGATGACTTCATTAATTAAATTTATAGATCCTAGGTATACAATACGTGTGCTTGAGATGGCGCCTGAAATGTACTTACGTGAATTGTATCCAGAAAGAAACATATTATCTGTTCAAGAAACGGAATTTGTATCAGCATCTGCATTACAAGATGCCTTGAAGAAATCTGATGCCGCAGTATCCATTGTTGGCGAGGTTGCCACAGATCCTATAGCAGCTCGTATGATTCAAATGGGACAGGTAGCATCCATCTTCACATTGTTTTCACACCATGCTAATCGAGCTTGTGACCTGGTTTATGCATTAAGGAATTCTCTTGTTAATGCTGGAGGATTTACATCGATGGTTACAGCGGAGCAGCAGGTGATTGATGTTATAAAAATCGATGTTCACCTCAACTACACAACAGATGGAAAGCGATACATCGAAAGAATATCTGAAATTATTAAGCTAGATGAAGGTGTACCCTATCCGGATTATGACAAGAATGAACCACTTCATACGATGAACGCAATTACTAAAGAATATTACACAAGAAGAACTGATCGTCAAACCTTTGCAACTAGAGACATCTTAAAATACGATCTAGAAACAGACACATATGAAACAATGGATTGGTTGACACCAACCTTAACTAAATATATATTAGATTGTTTACCAAAAGATCAGGTATACCCATTCAAAAAATTTGTCAATGAGAATTGGAGGTTGTAAATATGATGATGTTTCTGCTGATTCTCATTCTCATGACGGCTATTATTGGAGTAGCTGTGATCATCTATTTTGATAAGAAAAAAAGAACAAAAGCTAAGAAGGGTATGGGACAAAAGAAGGGCTTAGTACCCATGTCAACCTACTTTAAAGTCTATAGGACTCTCGATAATTTCTTTTTAACCAGAAATGGGTTAAGGAAAGTGGGGAGCAAGTTATCAGCTCTTTCAGTATATACCAGTCAAGAAATAAGAGTCTATTCGGTTAGATTTTATTTAATAGCTCATTCATGTGCCATAACCTTAGTATTAGCTGGAGCCTTTATATTTAAAGATCTCTTTTCCACTTTGTTAGTGGTTACATATGCACTGATTATGAATACTGTCTTAGTTGATAAGCAAATAGATAGTATACACTTTAAATTATTGAAGCAACTATCAAAAGCTTTATCCTCGGTTAGACAAAATTATTTACGTTTAGGTTCTATACCAGATGCTATTGCAGAAGCAGAAGCGGGATCTTTATTGCAGAGATCTTTTGAAGAGATTTATTTAATACTCACAGCAGTTGATGGAGAAAGGCGTTTAGAAGAGTTTTATGCTTCAACACCCTTTCGCCTATTACAGACTTTTGCAGGAGTATCTTATATACTGAATGATGCAGGAGATAGCAAGTTGAGTGATGGGTCCTCTAATTTTATACAATCCATGGGGATGTTAGCTGATGAAGTCAATTTAGAAATTAGGAGAATTTCTCTTCAAAAAGCCAGATTTGGTCTTTTAGAAATTTTACCAATAGCTCCCTTGGCTGCTATCGGTATTATTGAAAGTTTTTTCAGTGGCATAATACCTGGCACATCAATCATCTATAAAGGTGCAATCGGTTATGTATCGAGAACTATCATAGTTTTAGCATCGATTATTGGCTATACCACTATCGTCAAAATTAATAGCGCAGTATCTGTCAAAAAAGATGATAGGAATAAGATTGTTTTATGGTTTCTAAGCAAAAAAAGATTCATCCAATTTGTAAAAAATATACAACCTAAGAAAGCTAAAAAGATACTCTTCCAAAATAGAAAAATCAAGAGAGCTTTAAGCATGACAAATATCGACCATCTCTATGGGAGTAAACTTTTTTATAGCTTTTTAGCCTTCATCTTTGCTGCGATATGCTCATTTTTTACAGTCAGTTTAGGTAAAGAATTTATTTATGATAATGTAGCAGAAATATCTCTCATTGGAGGTGGTGATTTATCTGAAGAGGATATCCGTATTAGGCGCGAGATGGATGAAAAGTATTTAAGTTATCAAAGAGAAGAATTAGTGGATATTCGAGGTGAACTCAGTGATGAAAAGGCTCTTGAGTTTGTGAATCAATATTTAAGTGGATTACAAGAGTTTGATAAACAAGCACAAGTACAAAGGCTCAAAAGAAAATATGATGCCTATTATAATGCTTATTTTAAATGGTGGATGATCATTCTCTGCTTTATGGTGGCAGGAATCGCATGGTATATACCTGATGTGTTTCTTAAAGGTCGAGCGTGGTTATTAAAAACTGAAAGTGAGGAAGATGTATTACAGTTACAGACGATTATAGCCATCCTCATGAATACATCATGTGATACCCTCGATACCCTTTACTGGATGGAGAGACAAAGTAGAGTTTTCAAAAACGTTCTTCTTGATGCTTATCATGAGTATCCCTCTAATCCAGAACTTGCACTCAATCGATTAAAAGCTAAAGCGGTATTAGCAGAGTTTAAACGCATGATTGATAAACTTATTCTTACCATTCACCAGATCACTTTAGCGGAAGCATTTAGTGATCTGGTATCGGAGAGAGACCATGTCATGCGTATAAGGGAAATTACCCAAAATAAAACACTCAAACGCAAAAGAGCAATGGTGAGTCCATTAGCTATGACACCACTTGTATTGACAGCGATTGCTTATATCTTATTGCCATTGGCTATCTTAGGATACAAAGAATTTACAGAGGCATTAACTCAAGTAGGTTACTAAAAAGAGTTAGAGAGTATAACAGTTAAAGACACTTAACAGATGTCCATAACAAACCCATAATAAATAATTATTTTAATAAAAAAGGAGGCAACATATATGGAAGGCGAATTAGGAGCAGCGGCTAGAATTGCCATAGCATTAATTGTAATAGGAGTTGTAATATCAGTTATCTTTGTAATTTTAGGGTTTACGAGAACCACAACCAATCAAGGAATTACAACGGTCCAAAACTCAATGGATTCTATGCAGTTACAACAGTTTGACGATTATGACCAGCAAGTTATCTCAGGAACCCAAGTATCTTCTACACTTAAGTTATTTGAAGGAAGACCTATTGGGATTATGGTAAGAACAAAGGCAGAAATGGCTGCTAATGGAAGTGACTCTGGTTATAACTATGGTGCAAGATTTGCAAAATCAACAGACGGTACTATTGAAGATAAATACTTTGATGTACCGGCCAAGAATAGCAATGAATCTTGGTACGAGATCAATCTATTCAGTGATAGTAATGGGGTTATGACCTATAACATGGATTACTTAAACACCAAAAAAAGTGGTACAAACGAATACATACGTCCGACAGCAAAATTCTTAGCTGAAATCATCAAGGATCAAACCGGTACTATTGTAGGTATATGTTTTACACAACAGTAGGTTTGTACTGTTCAGAGTTCATAGGTGGACTAACCTGTGAGCTCCATAGAGTACAAATAGTGAGAGGAGGATTGCTATGAATGAATGGACAGAAGCTATCTGGCTTGGAGTAAGTGCTCTAATAACAGCCATGGTACTTTCATTTGCAACCATGTTAGGAGCATCAGTACGTCATGTTTCACGTATACAGCAAGAAGAAATTAATGCCATTGAAATTGTCAAAGAACATAGAAAGTACAATAAGTATGATGGCACATCTGTATATCCACAAGACATTGTATCCTTAGTATTGGAGACAAGAGGAAATCCGGCAGTATGGGTAGATGATGAAGATAATACAAATGTTAATTATATATATATGTGGGATACAACTTTACCTAAAGAAAATTGGCAAGCTAGCTACTTTACTTCCTTACTTCCATTAACAGGGTCCTATGAATCTTCATTAGTAAAGGATGCAAATGGTGCAGTTTTAAGGTTTGAGTTTAGGAGGGAATAAGTGTGGAAAATGAAATGAGTATGAGCGTTATGGTAGTCATCCAACTTCTTGTGGTTTCATTTGTCATTGGCAGTATAGCCCTTTTTACAACATTAGGAAATAATCTTGGTAGGGCATCATTACAAAATATTGATGATATTCATGCCTCAGCTTATGGATCAGAGCTTTTAGCTATAAGTGATTATGATCGTCCCTTACCTTCAGCCTCTGTTTATGTCGTTCTTGAGAAGAATCGAGGAAATATTGGTAGTATTTCCGGAAGTGTTGATGATATAACAATTAATTCCATTGATGATCTTAGCCGATTATATAATAGAAAGGTTAAATGCATTGTCACGGAACAAGATAATAAGTTTATAGTGGTGATTGAGGAGGGATAGAACATGAGTGATGATGCTTTTGATTTTGTTATCTTGATGTGTGTTTTAGTTATATTTGTACCGATAATGGTAACTTATTCGGTACCTTTATTAAAAGGCGAAGTAGGAGGTTTTGACACCCAGATAGAAAAAACAGCTCTAAAAACATCAGGAGAAATCATACCCCATAAGCGTGAAATGACTACAGCCGATGTCTTATTAATGTTAGTTATTGCTGATCGGTATACACCAGAACCTAAAAATTTGCAGATTAATATTAATGCACCAAGTAATGAGATCATTCTTGATGATAATTTTCTCTATAATAAAAGAGAAGGAATTCAAATAGCTTATGCTGCCATGCCTAATACAGTGCCCATTCAATTAAAGTTATATGTTGGTGAAAATGGCATGCGAAAGTGGGTAGTTGAAGATGAGTGATATTTTATCCAAGTTTCTTGGTGTTATATTAGCCTTTATCTTGTTAGCTGGTGCACCTATCACTATTCATACATTATCCAGTGATTTAACGATGAAAAGGGGTGTCATGAATGAGATGACTAACTTTATAGATAAAGTGACGGATACTGGGAAAATAGCAGACGTTGAATTAGCTGATTTTTATCTAGCTTCCTCTTCTTATGGTGTAGCAATGGACGTGGAGATTAAAAGGTATGTTAGAGTTATCAATCCTGATGGGGCGGGAGGTACATACACAACTTATACAAGAAGTGATAACATTAGCAGCTGGAACCAAGGAGACATTATTCAAGTTACAGTTAAAGCCATCGATTGGAGCAGTAGTCAAAGAATAACATGGCAGTTGCTGAGAATCACGCAGCCAAAGTTTGAAACAACACTAGCTGGTATGGTCCGCTAATGGCAAATCCAATTAAGGAAGGTGAACAATGAAGAGAACATTTGGCATAGTGATCATGGTTTCCTTAATCTATGTGGCTGCATTAATAATGGGTTACTTACACTATACATCGAAAGAGATACAAGAGATTGAACAGTTAAGGCTGTCTTATGCAGTTGATTATGCTTCTGATGCAGCAGTACAGGCAATGTTATCAACAGGCAATCTGGATATGGATTATTCAGATCATAAAAGTTTGAATGTAGATCCTAGTTTAGCATTGGATACCTTTATCGATGTTTTCTGTTTCAATTATGATATTGGTCTAAGCCAAGAAAATAAAATGCTTATAAAACTGAATTATATACCGATTGCTGTAGTAGCAACATATGATGGTTATTATTTAGCACAGCCAGAACTTGTAGGTAACCAAGTTAATTATCCTGAGAACCCTATCCAAGATGGTGACTGGGATCTGATATTTGGTATGAAGATACCCTATACTTATAGTTATAATAATGTCCATTATGCTTTAAATATGGGAATGGATTATGCTGTGATGTTATCAGCAAATCAGGGATTACAGCGTTATAACGGGATGCCTCCCAGCGACAGTGGAAAGCTATCACGGGAAGAAGGATTTTATATCATCAATAATAATATATCAATGGACATGACCTATGCTATCGATAAGGCGAATGAGACTCGTGGTGAATGGACCAACTCATTTTTTATCCCCAATCAAGTAACGACCTTTTCAGGAGCCAATCCAATACAAGGTCCCTCTTTCTTGGTCCTTGTACAGAATCTAGATTTAACAACACCAAGACCTATACATGCCTTTACTATTGCTGGGTCAAAAATAGATTATTCCAGGTCAGTAGTAGGATATGAGGTGAATGGTACACCATATTATTGTTATGCAGATAGGCAGCATCTAATTGCTAAGGCACATGGTGTGGCAGAGACGGCTGTAATCATAAAGAACATGTACAGTTCACCAAAAATAGCAGCAATTAATCAGTTTTATTTTGATACATTTGTTGATGCCTATATAGAAGAATGAAGAAATAATGTTATGAATGAAAGGAAGAAAGTGATGAGAAAAGTATTTGCAGTATGTTCTTTAATTTTTGGTTTAATAATTTTAAGTTTTACAATCTATATGATTTATGAACGAATTGATACAAGAAGCAATCTAGCTACAACAGAAGGCATGGTAGTGAACTATAAAAAGGAAGTGGAATCATCAGGAATAAGACGTGGTGGAAGCACAACTAATCGTTTTATTATAGCAGAATACGAAGTAGATGGTGAGACCTACTTCTGTAAACTAAGAACAGATAATGGTCAAATGGATGAAATTGATAATGTTGTTTATGAGGTAGGAGATTCTATTACTGTGCAATACAATACTAAAGATCCTGTAAGAATACTGGATCCAAATGAGACAGGTCTATTTTTTATTATGAAGATTGGGGTTTCGTTATTTTTAGCCGCTATAGGGTTCTTGTTTTATTATGCTTATAAATAAAAGGAGTGTAAGATGAAGAAAGGTATTGGATTGTTTGGTTTGGGAGCAGGGATTTATGTCATTAGAAAGGGATAGGCAGTCTTGAAGCAGTAGTAGGTGGAAAGAAATATTGCTTTTAAAAAGGTGATACGTTTTATGAGAAAGAAGAGCATAATAAAGTCAATGATTGTTATCATTCAAATTGTATATTGTACAACCATCTGTCATGCACAAGATGCTTCTGTATTATTAAGAATTTATGGATTCGATACCACAGAGAGTATAGAGATTGAAGAGCAACGGTTGATTAAAGCACAAAAAGAATACTCGGATGTACTTATTGATATGAATAGCATAAAGATGCTTAGTGTTGCTTCAGATCTGTATCAACAACAATATAAAGATTTTGTTAATCAGGTTGATCAGGAAATTGAACAATTAAGGTTAGAATTAGCCAATATACAAGAGCTAATGGAATTAAACCGAGAAAAAGATGTGGACTATTTACTTGAACTGGATGTTAAGTATAGAAGCATCTTTACACAATTGGAAAAGAAACTTAATGATCGAGAGTTATGGAAGGAGCACATGACCCAAAATCAAGTGGAAAATGATATTCAACCTGTTGACGAAGTACAACTTTCACTGGTAGAAAAAAAACTAATTGAGCAAAGAGGTCGATATGAAATGGCAGCCTCCTATGCTGAATTAGGTGATATTGATCATCTGAAACATCCATTAAATAATACCTATACAATATCATCTCCTTTTGGATGGCGGCTAGATCCCATCACAAAGGAGGCAAATGAACATCATAATGCTGTAGATTTAGTGGCAACTATGAATACTGAAGTCTTATCAAGTTTTCACGGTACGGTGGAAAAAGCTGCTTTCGATGAAGGTCTTGGCTATTATGTCATCATCAATCATGGACAAGGTATAAAAACACTGTATGGTCATTTGAATTCTTATGTGGTAGAGGAAGGGCAAGTAGTGCAACAATATGAGGTTATTGCTTTTTCGGGGAATTCGGGTCTGCTAAGTACTGGTCCTCATCTGCATTTTGGTTTGTACATCAATGGGTTACCTGTAGACCCAACAATACTTTTGAACAAATAAAAACTGATTCGCTAGAAAGGAGATAAACATGTTAGTAATGTCCTTAGAAAGATATTTGCCAACAACAGTAAATACCATAGTACTTCAAGAAGATAATATCTATTTTTATATGCATAGAAGTATCTATGATAAGGCATTGATACTGGCCGATCAACATACATTAGAGAGCCTGATAACATTAGTTGATCCAAAATCAAACCATGAAACGATACAATGGTTTTACGAAAAGGCACCTCAACCCCTTAACATCTTAGCACCTTATATTGGTCTCGTTGAAGGTGATATTCACAGAGATATGGAAGAATGCTGTGGTGTATTACATGCTATCTGTGCAGCTCTTGATATAAGGAGATTAATCACTCAACCAAAAGAATTACGTCAGTGTATATCCTTCTCACTTTCAGTTAAAGAAGAATATCAGATGGCGTGGGAAGTTTTCTTTATGACCGCTATACCATATGCCAAAAGAAGTATGTTGATCCAACAAGCCAATCCCCTTAGTAAACCTTCTGTAGTATATGAAGGACTTAATCAGCAAGAAATTCCCAGGAATTCGGATTGGGTAGAGATGTCACAAGGTGTAATTTATAATCATGTTACAGGTGAAACACGCTTCAGTGATGCTGATCATAAAAAAACTACCCCGATTAGTGAACATGATGATGTTCTCGTGCAACAAGAAGACGAAGAAAAAGATGAAGTGAAAAAGCTGCTTAATTTTTGAAAGCTACTAAGGAGGAAGCCTAATGACAGAAGAAGTATTATGTTGCGCTATTGAACTTGAAAAGATGGATGTAATTATTGAAGAATTAGACGAACTGAGTCATTTGACCACTTCATTCAAAGAGACAGTAGATAGGGAAAATGAAAAACTAGATTTAACATTTCTCAAAACAATTGTTTCAGCAGTGAATGAAATTGGAGAAAATATACATCGACTACATGAAGATTCTAAGCAGGTCAAGATATCTCTCAGGTCGTATAAAAATGATAATACTAGAGGGAAGGAGTAATGAACGATGGGAGGTAAAACAAAAATTTTAGATTCTCAATCCCTTAGCCTGCTCTATGAAGAGAATGTATCCTATTCGTCAAAATTTCAAGAGAGGTTCCAGAAAGTACAAAGTGAACTCAGTACCCTGCATGATTTGTATTCTAAGGCTCAGTTTGATGGAGAGAGAGAACAAGCAACAGTAGAACATATCAATAACTTAATAAGTTCTGCTAAAGTATTAAAAGAAATTTTTCAAAGGAATAGTACTTATATAGACGAAAAGCTTTCTCGAGTTACACAATCTAAAGAACGTTTTAATAAAAAAGAGGAATCTTTAAATTCTTCAAATAAAGATATGATTCTTAATAGGTAAGATTAATGATATCAAATAGGTGATTAAGTAGGGCTGTATTGATTCTCAGACAGCCCTATTGTTAGATAATAATAGTTACATAACAGCGTATATAAAGTGTAATAAACAATTAGATTCAGTAAGCAGGTGATAAAGTGTACAGTCACTTATTTAAATAATTTATTCCATGTATCGTATGTTGTGTAAACATTCTCAGGTTTTGCTCCAGCTCCAAATTCTAACTGAGCAATACAGCCCCCGTTATGCCATAGTTTTTCTTTAATTTCTGTAACAGCTTCTTCTACTTCTTGTGTAGTACCACGTGCAAGAAGGTATTGACGATCCATTTCACCCCAAAATGTGATATGACCTTTAAATTGTTTAAGTTGATCAATACCCATACAAAAAATCTGTGAGTTAATGGCATCCAACCCCAGATCAATTAAATGAGGATAGATATCTAAAATGTAGCCATCAGAGTGCATGAATATTTTCTTGCCGTGTTGATGAGCGATATCAATATAGTCTTTGTACAAGGGTTTAAAGATTTCCACCCACATCTTAGGATTAATTAGTAAGCTGTTTTGTGCCCCCCAATCATCCATAATGCTTAATGCATCTACATCGGTTTGAGCCCATTTGGTTAACAGCCTACAATAGAAATCATGCATTTCTTCTATAAAGCCAAACATTTTTTTTGGTCGCATCATGAGATCTATGTATAGATTTTCTGTACCACGTATGAATTGCAATCTCTCAAAAGGTCTAGGGCAACAACCAGCCATTAAGAATTTACTGGATTTATTACAATAAGCATTGATTTTATCTTGATTAATGGTAAGCCATTCTTCAGGTATGTTAATATGCTTTGCATCTGCCCAGTCATCTTCTTTGACTAAGGGTTCTTTTACTTCACCAATAATTCCTTTCTGTTTATTAATGAATTTGCAACCCCATTCATCAACATATTCTCCAATCTCATAAGGATTACCTTCAGTGTGAGGCTGTTTTTCGTGATATCCTGGAGGTCCATCAAAATCTGTTGGAAAATCTTCTTCAATTCTTTTGACCTCCTCTGGATAATGATCATCTGCCCAAGGGAGTTTCCATAATTGACGAGGTGCTCTTATGGGATTTTCAAAGTTTAATGTCTTATAAACCAGTTCTCTAGAATTTAGCATAATCATTCCTCCACAATAATTAATAAAGATTTTAATACCTATTTGAATACATGATAATTTTTAATCATTGTATTTACCATACTTATTGACTAGTTCACTTACACGCTTAATTCTTTCAAAACTTGCATGGGGAGGCACTTCATCAGCAACCCCCAAAACGTATCGAGGTTCTTTTTTCATGACATCTAATACTCGTATGACATATTCATCAAATTCTTGGTCACCAATATGATCAGTGAAGTATACACCTGGCAAGCCACCCCATATGATGGTCTCATTCTCAACCCAATTATGCAGATCTTCAATGGGAATATCACCAACAGGAGCTGGTGTTAACGCTTCTAAAACAGTAAATCCTGTTGAAGATAATTCACTGATTAAACCTTTCATAGTTCCATCAAGGTGAACAAATGAAAATTTACCAGCCTCTTTTATTTTTGTAACCCATTTTTCATGATAATCACGCATATATTTTTCAAAATTTGTCTTACCTACTACTTCTGAAGATATATTTTCAGGTATCATGATGCATTCATTAGATGATTGCAGAGTAATTTTAGCAGCCTCATCATGTTTTCTCTCCATTGATTTCATTAAGGTGTCAAATTGATCCGGTGCATCTAACTGCATATAGATAACAGATTCAATACCTGCGCGTAAGGCTACCATTTCCATAAAAGGACTTTTAGGTTGATAACACAAATGGATACCTTGATTACCTATTACACGACTCCTTTTTTTAACAAGATCATGGCTGGGTTTATAATATATACTTTCATACAAATACTCAAAGGCCTTTAAATCTAGATGATTTTTTATTAGATGTTCTTTAATAGCCCAGCAATAACTCTTTGTCATGTATTCATTAACCTCTCTTAATGTACCATAAGGTGTTTCATATTCAGTTATCATGAGGTTATCTTTTGATGTATGACTAACTTTAACACCATCATACTTTGTTTCAAATGGAAAATAGCCTTGTAGATAAAATCCAACGCTAAGATCTTTATGAAGTTCTATTAAGTCTTTATCTGTAAATGAATCATTTGTTTGATATTTTTTTGGCATCAAATGATCGTCATTTAAATAAGCTATCCAATATGCTAAATCACCTAGCCAAGGAACTACATCTGGTTTTTTATGATTGAGTACTGATAAAACTCTTTCCCTTATATTCATAATAACTCCCCCTCTGCAACTTAAAAATCTACTTCCAATAATTATTATTATAAATAAATAAAATTTTTTATTGAGCAAAAAACTATCATATAAGAGTAAAAAAATTGCATATTAGTACAAAAAAAGCTCCCATGAAGGAAGCGGTTATTACTACTCATTTAATTCAGTTTTATTTTTTTGCATATCTCGTGGCAATAGACCATAATAATTTCTAAAAACTTTGGAAAAATAATTTTCATTCTTAAAGCCTACTTCCCAAGCTATTTGAGTTATTGTTTTATTAGTAGTCATTAATAAAATTTGGGCTTGTTTCAATTTTGCTTCCGTTATGCACGTATTGATAGTCTTATGGATATACTTATTAAATAATCGGGATAAATGGCTATAGCTTAAATAGACGGAATCGGCTACGTCATGAACATTAATGGTTTGATAATTAGTATCGATAAAATCTAAAGCCATATTCACTACGTTATGATCAACCGTTAAGTGATCTTCTTCTATGTTGGATTGAGAGTCGTCATTCATGTAAAAATTAAGTATACTTAATAACAGCTGGCAGAAACTGAGTTTCAACTCAAGTTCAGTTTGATTATTTCTAGCCAATTCTAATAAATTCTTAATGGCAAGATGAACTTGACCATTGTCCGATACAGGTCTTGAGGATGCTTTTTCAAAATTATTGATTTTTCTAAACCAATTTTTATGGATATCTTTTTTTTCACTTCGACTGAATTCCCATCGGATAGATATAGCATTATAAGTGCAATTTTCAGCTACATGATGTGTATGATAAACACCTTTGGGCAGCATATAAAACTGACCTTCCTTAACTCGAAATTCTTTGCTATTAGCCGTAATAGTCATATTATTTCTTATTGCATAACTGTATTCAAAAAAGGAATGGCGATGCTTTTTAATGTAGAGCTCTCCCTCAAAATAGTTAAAGTGAATACCTAATATTTTTATCTTAGCGTCATTAATAACCACATCATCAAAAATAATTTTATTTAGATTTTTCTTTATTATAGATAGCTCTTGATCACTGTAATCAAAGAATACCATACTTTTCCCCCGTCATAAAATAATAACTTTATAACTATTTTATCATAGAATAATAAAAAATAATAAGTTATAAATATTTAGGAGATTGAAAATAAATATGAAAGAGAAACATATAAAGTAGTAATGTGATTTGAATCAGCTAAAATTGCTACTTGATAATAGTGGTTATTATGTTATAATGATTATTAATAAATTGTAATCATAGATAGGGATTAACAAAGAATATAAAGAGGTGAATGATTATGCAACCATTAGGTGAGAAAGTAATACTTAATAATGGGGTGAAAATGCCAAGTTTTGGGTTAGGAACCTTCAAAGTAACAGATGAAAAAGAGTGTATTCAAGCTGTTAGTTATGCTTTAGATATAGGTTATAGACACATTGATACTGCATCAATCTATGGTAATGAGTTAGCAGTTGGTAAGGGTATAAAAGAAAGTTCAGTAAAAAGAGAAGATATTTTTTTGGTAAGTAAATTATGGAACAGTGATCAAGGGTACGACTCTACATTAAGAGCTTTTGAAAAGACACTGAAGAAATTAGATACGGATTATCTTGATATGTACTTAATTCATTGGCCCAAACCTTTTAATATTGAAACTTGGAAAGCTATGGAGAGATTATACGATGAAAAAGTTATTAAGGTTCTTGGCGTAAGTAACTTTAAAATGTATCATCTTGAGGATTTAATGGCTTATACAAATATCAAACCTGCTGTTAATCAAGTTGAATATCATCCTTGGTTTATTCAAAAGGAAGTTCATGAGTTCTGTCAACTTCATAAAATTCAGCTTGAAGCCTGGGGACCATTGATGCAAGGGAAGATTTTTGACATTCCATTGATGAAAGAGTTATCTGAAAAATATAATAAGACCATAGCACAAATAGCTTTGCGGTGGGATTTACAAATGGGTGTTGTAACAATACCTAAATCTACAAGACCTGAACGTATTAAGTCTAATGCAGAGATATATGATTTTGTAATAAGTGATGAGGATATGAAACGTATAGGAGAATTAAATATTAGTAAGAGAATTGGACCAGATCCAGATAGTATTAATTTTTAGGAGTGTATGGAGCACTCCTTTTCTAACGTACAAGTTAATGTCAAAGACGTATGGGAGCTACTTTTGATAAACCATTCATCTAATTGTTGAAAATGGTAATGATTAATAATGTGTGTTATAATAGTCATAATAATACAGTAAATCATCATGAAATGATGTTTCACAGATGATGGGAGAGAATGAGATGGAAGATAAAAAAGTGTTAATGACTGTATCGGATATGAATGAAGCCAATATCATAAAAGCTCGATTAGAGTCCTTTGGTATACCAACTGTGGTTTTAACGAAGAGCCCGGGGGATGCAGGACATGTTTATATGAATAAATCCATCTCTGGCTATGATGTTATTATTCGTGAATCTGATTATGTAGAAGCAAAAAACATCATTGATATGCAATACAATGAAGAGGAATTGAATCATATTATTGATGCATTGAATTTACAAGAAGATGACTCAGAGCATAAGGCTATGTTTGATAGAAGAAAGAAATTCATGGTATGGATACTGATCTTTGTTTTTGGTATTCCAATTCTCTTTTACTTATTCACACAACTCCATATGTTCGCGGAGTTGTTTACGAAGTAGAATGATGGTATACATATCAATAAAGAAAATAGGAGGCATCAAAATGGTATATGCGGATTTTAATACCCTTCTTATTTAGTTATTACAAATAAGAAGGGAGTTTTGATAGTGACCATAAAAGGCCACAAAAATTTAATAAAAGAAGTTTTACAGATGGGATTGCCTCTGGTTCTTAATACTTTAACAGCAACGATTATTACCTTAGTTGATCAAGCGATGGTTGGACATATATCCATTGAAGCTTTTGGAGCAGTGGGATTAATTGGAGCAGTCATCAATAGCATAACGGGTGTACTAGGGATGAGCGCTGTTGCCTTTAACATACAAGGAGCCAAATTAAAGGGTGAGAAGGATGAGCAAGGTCTTAATCATCTCTTTTGGGTTAGTATTACCATAAGTTTACTCTGTGGATTAACGAGCTTTGGTATATGTTTTATATTTGGAGAAAGCATCATTGAAGTATTGTTTGGAATATCTGAGACATTACTGATTAAAGCCACATCCTATCTATCTATTTTTTCCTTGTCAATAGGTTTGAATATGCTTATCTTCACTTTCTCAGCTTTTCTAAAGATTATGAACAGAACCAAGTATATTTTCTTGGGTAATTTAGTAGCTAGTTTATGTAATCTAATTTTAGACTATATCTTGATATTTGGGAAGTTTGGTCTAGAGCCTTTAGGTGTTAGGGGTGCTGGTATAGCGTCTATTGTATCAATCAGTATCAACTTGCTAATCATGATTCCAGCCATTAAGCGTACTGGGATTATTCAAAATGCTTGCAGTAGTATAAAGGTATTCCTGGTGTATCTTAAAAGTCTTTTCCATATAGCACCAGCATTGATGGCTCAAGAGTTGATGGAGTACACCTTTTTTACCATCGTTTTGAACAGAATATTAGCCTCAAATGGTGTAGTGGCTTTATCAACCTATTCATTATTATTCAATGTATTCAGCCTTCAATTAATGCCCATGTATGCCTTCGGCTCTGTAGCTATGACAAAAGTAAGTGAACATAGAAAAGATATTACTTTGGTCAAGGTGATTCCCAAAATTTGCTTAGCTATATCAATTAGCATAGGACTAATCCTTGGTATGTTGATTGTATGGCAGCAAAATCTTATCCTGCAGCTTTTTACTGACGATAGTAGCTTGGTGGAGAATGCCTCAGATTATTTAATATTAGCTTGTTCAGTTTATGGATTAACAAACTTACAGCATATCTATCAGGCTGGATTACAAGGTATAGGTGATGAGAAATGGGTTTTCATTGGAACGACGGTGAGTAGTTTATTGACCATTGTAGTTATTCGATTATTGAGTTGTTTCCCAAGTGAAGTGCTGACCAGTGTCTATTTAGGATTAATGTTTAATCAGATTCTTTTATTGATCATCATGAAGAAACGTTTTTATCGTCATGTAAATGGGATGATGAGTAGAATGATGACGATATAAGTATCATACATGATAAAAAAGCCTTCTCAATGAGCTGGCTTTTTTAATTATAATTAAAGTTTATCTACCTTTAAGAAGAAGTATAATTTATGATAATGATAGAACTTTAGAAAGATAGGGGTATTGGTGAAGTGGATAAATATTTCAATCGTATAGGCAGTGTACGGCCAATAGAGTGGTATACAGGTTTTATGGACTATTATGCATCCAGAGAGGATATGGGACATACAATGAAAAGAAGATTAATGTTATTTTAATAGAATAGATGGATTAGTATTTTGAACAGAAAGAGGAGAATTGAGTATGAAAGAACTAGTCAATATATTAGATAATAAATATGAAGATGAAAGTTTTAGTGGCGTGGTGGTTATTCACCAAGATAATAAGGAAATCTTTAGTATGGCTGGGGGTTATGCTAACCGCAGTTTTAAGGTTCCTAATCAAGTAGAGACTCGATTTCGAATTGCTTCAGTAGGTAAGATGTTTACAGCTGTAGCAGTTTTACAATTAATCGAAAAGGGTCTTATTAACCTTGAAACAAAAGTTAGGGATTATCTTCAGTTAGAGGATACTAAGATATCAAAAGATGTTACCATTAGGCATCTTCTTAACCATAGTTCAGGTATAGCAGATTACTGTGAAGAAGCTGATGGGGATGAAGCTTGGGAGCTTCTTTGGAAAGAGCGACCTATTTATCATGTTAGAGTCTTAAAGGATTATTTGGAACTCTTTAAGGATAAATCAGCGAATTTTCCGCCAGGTGAGAAGTTTAAATACTGTAATGCAGGTTATGTCTTACTGGGGTTAGTGATCGAGAAAGCAGCCCAAATGGACTATTTTGAGTATGTTAGAAAGAATATTTTTGAGGTTCTTCAAATGAAGGACACTGATTTTATACATTTGGATCATGTTGTAGAAAATGTTGCAGAAGGTTATGAATTAATGGACCATGGGTGGGAACGTAATATTTATACTGCTACGCCTGGACCAGGACCTGATGGAGGAGCTACATCAACAGCAAAAGATTTATTAGTCTTTATTAAAGCACTACAAAAAGGTCAACTGATTAATGAGGAATTGACAAATATGATGCTATCACCACAAATAATTGATGAAGAAGGTGACGGTTTTAAAGGCTACAAATGGCGTTATGGATTTGCTAATTATATCCTTTTAGATGAGGAAGATAGAGTAGTCAGAGGTGGGCATACTGGTGAAGAATACGGTGTTAGTTGTCGTATCTATTATTACCCTGAGAAAAACATAGATGTAGCCATAGTAGGTAACATAGGATTTTGTGCTGGGAAATTAGGCTGGGAGATTCATGATTGCATTATGAATAAATAAAGCCGACTCCCATACATAAAAAAAGATTCGCCTTCAAAGACTAAAGTAAAGAAAAATACTTTAGTTTTTGGAGGTTTTGTTTATGTTACGTAAGAGAAAAAGAATTACTCCTGATGTTGCTATTACAAGAAACTTTGATGAAGGGCAAGCTGTGCAAGAAGGATTAAAATTGATTAACGCTGATAATTTGATTAATGAACAAGATGTTGTTGTCATAACACCTAATTGGGTCAATGATAAAAAACAGCATGAAAAAAGTGGAATAGTTGTTGGACCTCAGACATTTCAAACCCTTATCCAATATGTAAAAGGTAGAAATCCAAAAAGAATTGTTATAGCATGTGGATCAGGTGGTGGAGACACACCTCAAGTCATGACGAATGTTGGCTATGATAAAATTATTCAGCAAGAAGGTGTTGAGTTCATTGATCTAAATGTGGGACCTTATATGGACTTACCTTTAAATTACGACATATTTCCAAGTACTAAGATTAATCAATTGCTTAATGAAACTACAGTTCTTATATCTTTTACTCAATTAAAACATCATGAAGAAGCTACTATGTCTGCTAGTATTAAGAACATGGCCCTTTCTTGGCCACCTACTGAAATACATGGTACACCTAAAAAGGATTTAGGTATTCATACCCATTTGCATAACTTTATCAGAGCTATGGCAGAACAAGTACCTATCGATTTAGCTATTGTTAGTGCTAATCCGGTAATGATTGGAACAGGACCTACTAAAGGAACTGCTAGGCATACAGGATTAGTTATTACTGGAACAGATGCTGTAGCGGTGGATACAATTGGAGCTAGATTTCTTGGATATAAACCACAAGGCGTTAATTATTTATTTCAATGTGTCGAAAAACAGATTGGAGAGTATGACCTTAATAAAATGAACCTTGTTGGCTTAACCATTCAAGAGGCTGAAAGATTCTTTAGTGAAGCTGTTTATGGAGATCAAGTGATCGTAGATGCCAACTAGTGCTCCTTGGAGTCAATATACCAAGGGGTACCGGAAGGAGAACACATGGAAGTATTGGAGTTACTGGTAGTTGCAATAACACCAGGGATTGCACTAAGCTTAGCATTATACTTAGCTGACCATTATGATAAGGAACCATTTAAGTATCTAGTTATTGTTTTTATATTAGGCTGCTTTTCAACATTTCCAAGTGTTTTTTTTGAGCAACTTATAGCCAGATTAAATGTATTTCAGGGTTGGTTGGGGATGATGTTTGCAGCATTTATTGTTGTAGCGTTAGTAGAAGAGTATATCAAGAGAGCCGTCGTTTATTATAGCGTTTATCATTCAGGAGCTTTTAATGAAAAACTTGATGGGATGATTTATTGCTCTTTTGCATCGTTAGGGTTCGCAACAATTGAAAATATCATTTATGTTGTATTTCGTTACCCGTATATCCCAGGGTTAGGATGGTATCGTGCTTTTTTATCTGTTCCAACTCACATGCTATATGCCATAACCATGGGGTATTATATGTCTTTGTCTAAATTTACTGATGATGAAAAGAAAAAGCGTCAATATAAAAGGAAATCTTTGTGGATACCTGTTATATTACATGGTGTGTTTGACCTTATATTGATGGTTAATAATCCTAAGTCAACTCTAGTCTTTGCTGTTTTTTTAGCATACTTATGGATAATGAATATAAGAAAATTAATGGTATTCTACAAGGATTCAATGATGAAGCAGAAAGGCATAGAGTGAAAATTCTTTTGACACAATAAAAGCAGCGTGTTAAGATTTTACTGATATCCTCATTGCCTTCCAATGGAAGGCAATGAATCAGTTAACTGACAAGAAGGAGGTAAAACTTATGTTTGATCATACATCCATTGATTCGGATAATAAGAAGCAGTTTTATGAGCAATTAATTCTACGTATAAAAGGCATCATGGAAGGTGAGCGAGATACTATTGCTAATTTAGCCAATGTTGCCAGTGTTTTATATAATCAATTAGAAGAGATCAATTGGGCTGGATTTTATCTACATAAAGAAGATCAACTTATACTTGGACCTTTCCAAGGAAAGTCAGCTTGCATACGTATTCCTTTAGGTAGAGGAGTATGCGGTACTGCAGCAAAAGATAAAGTTACAATGCTCGTTAAAGATGTACATGAATTTCCAGGGCATATTGCTTGTGATGCAGCATCTCGATCAGAAATTGTTGTACCCATGGTCAAAGAAGGCGTTTTACTAGGGATATTAGATATTGATAGTCCTGTTGTACAGCGTTTTGATGAAAGGGATCAAAAGTACATGGAAGAGATTGCAGACATCCTTGTTAAGGGTTGTAATTGGTAATGGATAGATAAGAGAATGAGGCGTATGGAAAGTTGAGTAGGAGCACTTTTCATGCGCCATTACTATTTGCTTATGGAAGTTAACTAGTTTCAGCTTATGTAGACCTTAGATTGACGAAAGCAGAGGGATATGCTAAGATTTAGTTGGAATATAAATCCAATTTAATATCTGAGGACTTAATCAGTAAAGACATGTT
Organism: Vallitalea okinawensis; assembly: GCF_002964605.1. Classification (NCBI taxonomy): domain Bacteria; kingdom Bacillati; phylum Bacillota; class Clostridia; order Lachnospirales; family Vallitaleaceae; genus Vallitalea; species Vallitalea okinawensis. The sequence goes on along the minus strand of NZ_PQDH01000001.1, from coordinate 138,076 downwards.
AAGAGCAATAAATAAACATACTGCAAGACGTACATAATAAAAGTAAATGTATCCTATATAATATTTGTAAGAACTCATTGCAGAAAATGCAACTTAATCAATCATATAAAGGAGAATGTAAATGAACTTAGAAGTTGAAAAAAGTTATGCCGGTTTTAAACTAGTAGAACAGAAGACTATTGAAGAGATTAACTCCACTGGAAGAGTTTTTGAGCATGAGAAGACAGGTGCTAGATTATTTCATATCGAAAATGATGACGATAATAAAGTATTTTGTATCAGTTTTAGAACACCGCCTGAAGATCACACAGGTTTACCACATATACTTGAGCACTCTGTTTTATGTGGTTCAAGGAAATACCCATTAAAAGATCCTTTTGTGGAACTAGCAAAAGGTTCACTTAATACCTTTTTAAATGCCATGACATATCCTGATAAAACCATGTATCCAGTGGCAAGTAGAAACGATCAAGATTTTAAGAATCTAATGGATGTCTATTTAGATGCAGTTTTTTATCCTAATATTTACAAGCACCATGAAATCCTTAAACAAGAAGGGTGGCATCACGATCTAGATAATCAGGAAGGCGAAGTTACCTATAAAGGTGTTGTTTATAATGAAATGAAAGGTGCGTTTTCTTCTCCAGAGCAAATTTTATTTAGAAATATTCAACAGACCTTGTTTCCTGATACACCATATGCCTTCGAATCAGGTGGTGACCCAGAATTCATACCTGATTTAACTCAAGAACAATTTGAAGCCTTTCATAGTAAATACTATCATCCATCTAATAGTTATATTTATCTCTATGGTAACATGGATATACTTGATAACTTAACTTATTTAGACAAAGAGTATTTAAGTGAGTTCGATCCTATTGATATTAATTCTGAATTACCTATACAAGAACCTTTTAAAGAACCTTCTAGAGAAGTTATTAACTATTCTATAGCTTCAAATGAAACAGAAAAAGATAAAACCTTCTTGAGTTATAATATTGTTATTGGAAATGGTGACCAACCAGAGGTTCACTATACTCTTGATATATTAGAGCACATTTTGTTAGAAACACCAGGAGCACCACTGAAAGAAGCTTTATTACAGGCAGGAATAGGTAAAGATATTTTTGGTTCAGCAGATACTGCTATTAAGCAACCTGCACTAAGCATAGTAGCTAAAGGGACTAACCCAGAAGATGAAGAGAAATTCCTTCAAGTTATTCGAGACACGTTGAAAAAATTAGTTGAAGAGGGTATTGATAAGAAGGAAATTGAAGCAGCTATTAATCTCTTTGAATTTAAGTTAAGAGAAGCAGATTATGGACGATATCCGAAAGGTCTTATGTATGGTATCATTAGTATGAGTAGTTGGTTATACGATGAAGATCCGATGATGTTAATCCAATACAATCCAATCTTTGAAAAGATAAAAACTGCTCTTACATCCGATTACTTGGAAAGATTTATGCAAGAACACCTTCTTAATAATACTCATGCGTCTGTTTTAGTTGTTAAACCTGAAAAGGGACTTAATGCTGTAAAAGAGAAAGAAGTCAAAGATAAATTAGTTAGCTATAAAGAGAGTTTATCCGAAGAAGATATTAAACAGCTAGTTAACGAAACCAACCATCTCAGACAATATCAAGAAGAACCAAGTCCAAAAGAAGATATTGAGAAGATACCATTACTTCAATTAGAAGATATCAATAGGGATGCTGAAAAGTTGGAGTTAAATGTAGAAGCGTTTGAAGACATAACTTTACTTTATCATGAAGATTTCACTAATCTTGTTGGATACGTCAACATGTATTTTGATCTTAATCGCTTAGATAAGGAGTTAATGCCTTACGCTGGCTTATTAGCTAACCTGCTTGGAAAAATTAATACTGAAAAATTGAGCTATGGTCAATTATCTAATGAAATCAATATTCATACTGGTGGTATTAACTTTAGCACCACTGCCTATGGAATCAATGCACAACCGGATGGTTTTGATGCAAAGATGGTTGTAACCTCAAAGGCTTTTTATGATAAGCTACCTCAATTATTCGAGTTATTAAATGATATGATCAATGGAACACAAATTGATGATGATAAACGACTTAAAGAGGTTATTAGTGAAACTAAATCAAGACTTCAAATGAATATGACCAGCAGTGGACATAACGTTGCTGCAATGCGTGCGCAGTCTTATTTTTCTCCATCCTATGCTTGTAAAGATCTATTGCAAGGAGTTGGGTATTACCAATTTTTAGCTGAAATAGAGAGTGATTACGATTGTAAAAAGGATGCAATTAAAGATAACCTTAGAATAGTTAAAGATTTAATCTTTAACCAATCCACTTTAACCGTGGGTTATACCGGTGAAGAAAAAAGTTTGGAAGCATTTAATAGTGAACTAACTGCATTCCTAAAAACACTTAGGAAAATTGAAGAAATGCCTGTTGATCTACACTTTGACTTAATCAATAAAAATGAAGGTTTAATGACATCAGATAAGATACAGTACGTTGCTAAAGCCGGTAACTATATCACTACAGGTCATGAGTATAAGGGAACTATTCCAGTAATGAAAACAATTCTTTCTTTAGAATATCTTTGGGGACGTGTACGTGTTATGGGTGGTGCTTATGGGTGTATGACTAACTTTACACGATCAGGTAACGTCTTCTTTGTTTCGTATCGTGATCCAAACTTAAAAGAAACCTTACAGGCTTATGATGAAGTTTATAATTTCATCAAAGAGTTTGATTGTGATGATCGTGAAATGCTCAAATATATCATTGGTACCATTAGTAGGATTGATGCACCTTTAACACCTTCTATGAAAGGATCAACAGCTATGGATAATTACTTTATGAAAATTAGTCATGAAGATATCCAGCAAACGAGGGATGAGATTCTCGATACACGACCAATTGAAATCCGTAGCTTAGCAGATCTTGTGAAAGATGCCTTAGCTTCAGAATACATTTGCGTTCAAGGGAATGAAGATAAAATAAAAGCTAATGAAGAAATCTTTAACCAAATTATACAGCTATTTGCCTAAATAACGAGAGAGAGGACCTTCGGGTCCTCTTTTAGTCTATTAATTCTTTTGTTGTATTTAGCATGCTGCCACCAAAAGTAATGGATAATATACCCACGGTTAAACCTACAACAATAGATATTATCCCAAGTGTTATACCAGCTGCACCAGCAGACCTTACCTTTTTATAAAGTTTATCACTATATTTAATCATTATAATCTCCTCTCTTTGGTAAAAATTTCATATACTATATCCATTCTATACTATTTTTTTATATATGGCAATAATTTGAGAATACAGCTTTTCTTCTTTTTAAGTTGCATCAATAGAAGCATAATATGGGAGATCATCATGAGGATTCATTGAAAAACATGGGATGGGAATGTATAATAAAAATAGTAATGTTGTAAAAATTATTATTTCATGGTGATTCGATGATAAAGAAATTATGTGATAGAGTACATCAACTTATCTTAAATATGAAAATATATTATAAGCTAATATCATTCATCATAGGTATTGGTATGCTTCCCATTATCATTTTTAGTGTTACATCTTATCAACAAACCCAAAAGCGTATTGAAAGGGAGTTGTTTCAGAGTAGTCAACAATTCTTTAATCAATATGTAGAAGGTATTCAATTTAAGTTAAGTATTTATGAAAATTTAATGTGGGGAATTGCGGTTAATAACACCATTCAAGAAGCGCTATCAGAGGCAGATCAATGGAAGCAAAAAAATGTTACAGAGGTCTATGAAAAGATATCCATGAATGTGAAGACGATGTATCAAACAGGTAAGATCAGTGGTATTTATAATGTTAAGATCTATTCTTTGAACCCCTCATTTCCTAGGGATGGTCATAATGTCTCAAATATAAGTGCTATAGATGAGGAAGTATGGAGAGAAAATATCGATATGGACTCAAAAAAGACAACGACCTTCCATTACCAAGTTCCTCAAAAAGATCAATATGTTGTATCCATTGTATCACCAGTAGTGAACATGAAAAGTAAAACTTGGGAGAGTATTGCCCTACTTAAAATGGATATTATCCTTCAATCACTTTTCGGTATCAATCCTGAGGTGATAGCTCATGAAAAAAATGGTCTATACATATTTGATAACAAGGATGAATTAATGTATTTTGAAGGGGATCAACAATATAAAGATGATGAAATGGATATGATCCGTCAGTTGATGATATCTAAAAGAGAAAATGAGTTTGAGTATGTACTAGATAATGGCGATGTGGTTTTCTATAAAGAGATTAGACCCTATGGGTGGAAGATAGCATTTATAACCCATTATTTTTCTATCTATGAAACCATGGAAGGGGAGAGGAATGGTGTTATTGCCTATGGCGTTATTGCTTCTCTTTTATTAATATTGATTACCATACTATTCTCCAAATTGTTTTCAGCACGAATTCAGATTCTCAACCAAAAAATGCTCAAAGTACAAAACGGTGATTTAGAGATAACTGAAATCATTGAGGGGACGGATGAAATAGGCGAGATTGATGCTGGTTTTAATCGCACGATTGAAGAAATTAAGTCCTTAATTAGGCAAAATTACATACAAAAATTAGAAAAGAGAGAAGCTGAACTCATAGCTCTACAATTTCAAATCAATCCACATTTTTTATATAACACTTTAGAATCAATCAATTACATTGCTGAAATCTATGAGTGCAAAGAAATCTCGATTATGAGTCAAAAACTAGGAGATATGTTCAGGTATAGTCTTAATAAGGATTCAGAAGAGTTTGTTATGCTTTATCAAGAAGAAAATCATATTCGAAATTACATTGATATCCAAAATATCCGCTTTGAGGACAAGTATGAGATCATAACAAATATCAATGAAGATGTTGGAAAATGTAAAGTATTAAAATTTATTTTACAACCCATCGTAGAAAATTCAGTTACCTATGGATTCACAAAAATGAATAAGGGTTATATCAAGATGAATGCTTCTATAAAAGAAGAGCAGCTGATAATCACAGTAGAAGATAATGGTATGGGGATGGAGCAGGATGTATTAGAAAAGATAAATGATTTGATCAATGATATGTCTTTTAATTTAAGCAGTGGATATCAAAAGAGTATTGGTCTACGAAATGTAAACTTGAGGATTAAGATGGCATATGGCAATGACTATGGTATACAAATTGAGAGCAGTAAAGGGAGAGGAACGAGGGTGATTTATAAACTACCTGTATGCTTATAAAGTAAAATACATATACAAATGGGGGGCAAAATAATGTATGCAGTTTTAGTCGTTGAGGATGAGGTGTGGATACGTAGAGGAATTGTGCGTAAATTGGAAAAAAGTGATTTTCCTTTCACACATATTTATAATGCAAAAGATGGGCTAGAGGCTTTGAAGATAATGAAAGATAACCCAGTAGATATAGTTATAACAGATATTTGCATGCCTGATATGACTGGTTTGGAATTAATCAAAAGGATACGAGAGGAAAACAAAGATACAGAATTTATGATTATTAGTGGTTATTCCGAATTCAAATATGCAGAGGAAGCCATTAATATGGGAGTAAAGAGTTATCTTTTAAAACCTACGAAAGAAGACGAATTAAAAGAAGCATTACTGAAAATTAATGAAGCTCTAATAGAAAAGAAAAAATACAATAGGCTTACAAAAGAGAATGCATGCATGAAGATTCGTCATGACCAGCTATTGATTGAAAAGGAAATCAACTTCTTGCTAAAGTCAAACCATCAGCAAAAGAGCTTTCAGTTATTAAAAGATTCAGAACCTGCTTTATTTCAACATGATAACTATCAACTCCTGATATTGAATGCAAGTGGTAGCTCTATAATGAGTTCCGGTGATGATATAAAAGAAGATATAACTTCTAAAATAATAGAGTGGTTACATGGCATAAAGAACTTAGGAAATTATTATATCATAAAAAACAATGATCTGATCAATCAGTTATTTATATTCATTTATGGTCATCAAAATGAGGTAGAAGCCACATGCCAGCAACTTTGTAAAGAATGTCTATATAATTTAGCGAAGACCTTTAATGTGTATATAACTATTGGTAAAAGCGCTGTTTTGAATCATTTGGATGGGGAGTTGTATCTCTCAGCCAAAAAAGCTATAGACTTAAGATTAATTCATGGTCTCAATCGTATATATGACCCTGAATCAATGACTAAACATGATGATTTCCAATTCCCGAAGACAGAGTTAAAGCTACTTAGTAAGCTGATTCAACTAAGAGACTCTAAAAATATTGAAATTCTATTGGCAGATATTTTTTCCCGTGAAAGGTATATGAAATCTGGAATCAATTATCTCTACTTTGTATATTCAGAAGTGGTTAATGTGATTTATGAAGCTTTATATGCCATGAATAAGATGATGGATATCCATCATAGAAGATCCTATGACTTATTTAGCCTGAATATGATTGATCATATCAATAAGATTGAGGAGATTGCTACATGTTTCTTTCATGTTATTGAAGAGAGGATTAAGTCCAATCATGATACTGCAATGACATGCAAAGAATTGGTTGACCAAGCTGTTAAATACATTGATTTACATTATGCTGAGAGAATTAGCCTAAAAAACCTTGCATTACAGTTTGGTATCAATGCAGACTATTTCTCTTCCATTTTTAAAAAAGAATTAGGTCAATCCTTTACAAAATACCTTACAAAGCAAAGGTTGACTCATGCCTGTAGAATGTTGAAGGAAACGAATACAACAGTTGAAGAGATTGCTAGAAGTGTAGGGTATAGTGATATTCAATACTTCTATAGGGTTTTTAAAAAAGAATATAGCTATACGCCTATTGAATACAGGTGCAGTTAACCAGCTTTACACTATATTCAATGGTGATTTTCTAGACAGCGAAAGCTGTCTTTATATCTTCAAAGATTTATCCAAATAGTGTCAAAGATTTCTCCATTAATTTGTGAAATATAAATGGTTATAATTGGTATATCAACAAATGTTATTGTCTTTATTACTAATTATCAAAGCATTTTAACAGGGGTTTTAGGAGGGAAAGCATGAAGATTAGATCATCAACAAGTACAAGAAATAAAGTATTAAGTAACAAGAAGACATGGAAGAGAATGTACGATTATCGCGTTTTATATCTTTTTTTACTACCAGCAATCATTTTCTTTTTTATTTTTGGTTATATACCTATGTATGGTCTAACGCTTGGGTTCAAAGAATTTAGATTTGATACAGGGATTTTAATGAGTCCTTGGGTAGGGTTAAAATATGTTAAACGATTTTTTTCTTATTTCCAGTTTTGGACATTAATTCGAAACTCCTTCTTTATAAGCTTCATTAAGATGTTTTTTGGATTTCCTGCGCCAATCATACTTGCGTTACTACTCAATGAGGTTCGTTCAACTAAGTTTAAACGGACTTTTCAGACCGTATCTTATCTACCTTACTTTGTATCATGGGTAGTGGTTGCAACCATGTTTTCAAAATTTTTATCGCCTAATCAGGGACTTTTTAATGATATAAGAATGGCATTAGGGAAAGAGCCTATATTTTTCTTAGGGCAGGTGAAATACTTTTATATTGTTATTGTCACTTCGGATATATGGAAAAATATTGGATTTAGCTCCATTATCTATTTAGCTGCTCTTAGTAGTATAAGTCCTAATTTATATGAAGCTGCATCCATTGATGGTGCTGGTAAGTGGAAACAAGTCCTGCACATCACCCTGCCGGGTATTATGCCAACGGTTGGTATCTTATTTATATTAAGCATGGGGAGCTTATTAAAGGCTGGGTATGAACAGATTATTTTGTTTCAACAACCACCAACAATACCTGTCTCCGAGGTATTAGAAACGTATTCGGTGAAAGTAGGTTTGCAGCAAGGCCAATACAGTTATGCCACTGTTGTTGGATTATTTCAATCTGTGGTATCACTGATCATCATTGTCACGACCAATACCATAGCAAGAAAGGTATCAGATACATCATTATGGTAGAGAAGTTACTATGAAAGGGGGATTACGAGATGGTACTTAAAGAATCAATAGGAGAAAAAATATTCAAAGTTTGTAATTATACATTTTTAACGTTCCTTGGGTTTTCAACCTTTTACCCTTTTTTCTATATCCTAATTTTATCATTTAATGATGGTTATGATGCTTTAAAAGGTGGGCTGTACTTTTGGCCAAGAGTTTTTACACTACAAAATTATATCAAAGCTTTTGAAGATCCATTAATTCTCAATGCTTTTGGTATTTCACTTTTTAGAACCGTTGTTGGAACATTTTTAGCAGTATTATTAACGGCTTTAGCTGGTTACGCATTAGCTCGAAAAGATTTACCTGGAAGAGGAATCATTACATTTTTCTTTTTCTTTACAACAATTTTTAGTGGAGGATTAATACCATTTTTTATTCTACTTAGAAGTTTACATTTAACAAGAAGTGTGTGGATTTATGTTTTACCTTATCTTTATTCATTCTTTAATATAGTTATTATGCGAACATATTTTCAAACGATTCCAGATGAAATGAGGGAATCAGCTGTTATTGATGGCTGTGGGGAGCTAGGCATATTTCTTAAAATATATCTACCACTCTCCGGTCCTATGCTTGCAACAATCACATTATTCTATGGTGTAGGTCATTGGAACGATTGGTTTGTAGGGGCTTTCTTCGTTTCAGATAAAAGTCTAAAACCTGCAGCTACTTTATTGCAGAAAATTCTCAGTGAGACTAACTTTGAACAGGCTACGGATACCAATCGAATGAACTTTAATATTAATCGTGCAAAAACAACTCCAGAAGCATTAAGGATGGCATTTCTTATGATCATTACTTTTCCAATCATTTGCGTGTATCCGTTCTTACAGAAATACTTTGTTAAAGGTGTCATGATTGGATCAGTAAAAGGGTGACCAAGTTTATATACCTTAGTACACTTTTGGAAAGGGTTATAATAAATAATATGGGAGGTTTGTGATTTATGAAAAAGGTTATGCAAAAGCTATTTTGTCTTATGATGGTAGTAGTTATGTCCATGACAATGTTTGTAGGTTGCGATAAGGGGGAAGAACCTACACAAACGACGACTGGTGACCAACAATCTGATAACAGTAAAAACACGAATTCTGAATCAGGCGAGCAAGAGCCCATCGTTGTTAAGATGTTCTCATGTTGGAATGGTTCAAGCGGAAATGCACCCAGAGATCACTTTGATAATGTGGTAGCCAATAAGATTTATGAAGAAACAGGGGTTATCTTTGACATCGAATACGCCACATCTTCAGAATCTGAGAATTTAAATATGATGTTTTCATCAGGCGATGTTCCATATGATGTAGTAACAGCTCCATACTGGGGTGGTAATGGCGGCGAGACTGGTATTATTAAACGAGCAGCTAGTCAAGGGATGTTGATGAGTCTTGAAGGATTACTTGATGAGTTTGGTCCTAATATTAAACGCTTTGAAGAAGGAGCTGCTAAGGATTATCTTGAGAATGATGTTTATGCACCTGAATACAATGGTCATACTTATGTTATTCCTTACCAATTACCTGCAACTCCTGAAGATAGCAAAAACTGGGGTTATACTGTGTATGTACGTAAAGATATTATGGAAGCATTAGGATGGAAGCGAGAAGATTTCAATCACTCTGAGAAGATATATGAGTTTTTAAAAGAAGTTAAAGCAGGGGATTTTAAAGATATCAATGGAAATCCTGTTATTCCAGCTGGAAACTGGCATAACGGATGGGATTACAGTTTATTTACACGTTCTTATCATACAGGCAATATGAGTAGTTTATGGATAGACCCAGATACCAATAAAGCAATTGTTGATAGACGAAGTCCATTGATCATGGAAGAAGTCCTATTCATGAGAAAGTTAGTAGCAGAAGGGTTATTTGATCCTGAAGCATTTAGACAAAACGATACTGTTGCTAAAGAAAAGCATGCTGTCGGTAAATATGCAGTGCACGGTGTTCATTATTTTCATCAAAGAGATTTTTATAAGCAAACATTGTATGTTGACCATCCTGAGATGGAATATGTTCCAGTAGGTCCAATTCCCAACTCTCAAGGCATCGCAGGTGGGGTTTCAGTGAAAGGGCGTGCAGGCTCACCAATATGGTTTATTCCAGCTGATACAGATTCAGCTATTGCAGAAGCTGCTATAAAAGCTATTAACTACTTAAACAGTGAAGAGGGTAGACTTTTAGCCTTCTATGGTATTGAAGGTACGCATTTTGACATGGTAGATGGGCAACCAAGAATGCGTGAAGAATTTGTTGAAATGAACAAAGATGGTTCTCTTAAAGCAGAAACAGGTATTCAAGGTGAATACAGAGAGTTAATTTCACTTTATCCATATATGAGCCAGTGGGGTGAATTTACTCCTGGAGAAGCAGAAGTGCCTGATGCAACCTATGAGCTTATTATTAATGAGATTGTACCTAATACAATAGTGGATGGTTATCGTGCAAGTAACTTCATCAATGACTACGATAAAAAAGAAGAGATTAATGAATTACTCAATGGTGATTTATGGCGCGACTATAGAGAAAGAGCATATTTCTCTGAAACAGATGAAGAAGCTATAAAAATCATTGAAGAGTATCAGCAATATCTTATCGATGGTGGTATTGAAGAATATGAAGCCTTTATCAACGAAAAGGCAGCTGAAAGAGACGACGTTTTATACTAAGAAATAATTTTAGCAACCAAGGTAAATGCCTTGGTTGCTTTATTGTTTATGGATTTTTCTTCAAGGTAATATCAAAGAGAGCAAATGCAGGTCTACAGGGCTTGTCTCTAAAACTAAAATAGACTATAACAAATAAGTAATTGTTATAGTCTATTTTAGTATTCATACTTACTTAACGATTTGTAATCCCGCCCTAGAATATTCGTCATACACAGTATCAGATAGGTCTGGATCTGTGATAATTGAATCTACATCTTCTAATGCACAAACGTTTAATAAAGAAGATGTATTAAATTTACTACTATCTGCTAAAAGATAAGTTTTATTAGAACGTGAGATTAATTTCTTCTGAATGACTATACTACTAAATTCAAAATCTGTAGCACCATTATTCAAAGATATACCGGTTACACTAATAAAAGCTTTATCAATATGGAATAACTCAATGTTCTTTTCAGTTAAAGGTCCTGCCATACAATGATTTTTACTATCGATAATACCTCCTAGAAGTATAACATTTATCTGCGGGTCCTCATATAACATATTAGCTATTAAGAGGGAGTTGGTTATAACGGTTAAATCTTTGAAGTTCCCTTTAATTAGCTTCGCTAAATGGAGAGTAGTTGTACCATTATCCAAAGCAATTGAATTCCCGTTGGTTATGAAAGCAATTGCATTTTTGGCTAGAGCATCTTTTTCTTCATTCTTCATTTCATTTCTAGTACTAAAGGAGGGAATTAGGCTACTGGCCTTATTTAAAACGGCTCCACCGTGCACTCTCTTAATTAATCCCTCTTTTTCTAAATATTCTAGATCGCGTCTTACGGTCTCTGTAGAAACATTAAGTAGCTGGATCAAATAAGAAGATTTAACAGTTTTTTCGTTTGATAAAATCTCTAGTATCTTTCCATATCTCTCTTCCGCTAACATTGTGTTTACATCTCCTTATCATCGTAGTATTGGTAAATATTAGTTTAACATATAACTACATAAAAATCAAAGGAAATAAAGGTTTATGCTTTTAATCGGTCATGAATTAAACTTCTATACAGTGCTAAAATAGCTACGGCTATCATAATTGTCCAGAAGATTAGTATGCCATTCCAACCAATACTGTCAAGGCTAAAACCAGCGATAAGTGAGGATAATCCAGCTGCCATATAGGAATTGAAATCTAAGAAACCTGCGACAGAAGAGGTTTTATTATATTTTGCATAGCTTAATGGAATGACACCAAGTAAAATTGTATTTGCACCATACATCATAGCTGAAGATAAACCTAGGAAAATGATAGCTAGAATTGGACTATATACACCTATCTTAATTAGGCCAATTAAAGTAATAATACCTAATAAGAATAAAACCATTGCAGTTAACTTTTCTTTATTATTAAATCTTTTATTTAATTTAGAAGCTAAAAACATACCAAAAAAATTCATGATAGGAATAAATATAATAAAGGGTACTGCTGATTCTATGTCTAAATGATGTGTATCCATTAACAACTTTGGAGCCCATAGAGAAATCCCATCTTTCACAATACCCTGGGCATAACAGGCTATAACAACAAACCAAAGTTTAGTTTCAGAGATAACTTTTAACAATGATATTTCCGAAGTTTTTTGATCTTGATGATGTACTTCATCAGAAATAGGTGGCATATGTACATCTGTTGGACTATCTGTACTAAAGATTAAAAAAACAATAGAGAATATAAAAATGATGATACCTGGAATCCAAAAAGCCCAATTCCATTCCATAAAAGATAATATAAATCCAATAAAACCCCATGCTAATAAAAAGCCGCCAACCATAGATGTAGATATGCCTATAGCCACATTACCTCTAGATTCAGGGTTAAACCAATGAGATAAGGTTTTCATAATGGGTCCCCATAGCATGGATAAAAAATAACCGTTAATCATCCATAATATTCCCATAACAATATAGTTCGTGGAAAATCCAAATAGTAAGTTTGCAATGGCTGATACAATTAATCCGATGAAGATTAGGCGTTTACTTGAATATTTATCACCAATATAACCATTGATTAATTGTCCAATACCATATGACCAGAAAAATAAGCTTGCAAGTAAGCCTAATTTTCCACTGCTCAACTGTAATGCGCTTTCTATAGACGGTATAGCAATAGATAAGTTCGTTCTTCCTAAATATGCGAATGCATAGGCTAGCCAGCAGAGGATAAAAATTTTAGTCTGCCACTTTTTTAGTTGATTCATAGAGTATTCTCCTTTTTTAATATAATAAAATAATTATACTACTAAATTGTTGCAATATCAAGTGTTTGTGTGGTATTATGTGTGTATGATTAATAAATAGCACATATTAGCATATTTTGATCAATTTGAGGAGAGTGTTAGATTATGATTAAAAGAGTTTTTGTTATTGGCCTAGATGGCGCTGGAAATGCTATAAAAGATGTGGAAACACCTAATATTGACTTAATTATTAAAGAGGGTGCATACACCTACGAAGGTGATACTGCTAGACCACCTATAAGCGGAGAATGTTGGGGTTCGCTTTTTCATGGTGTACCAGCTCATAAGCATCTGTTAAACAACGATGTTGTTAAGAAAAATCCATATCCAGAAGATTCCGTTTATCCTTCCTTTATGAAATTAGTTAGACAAGAATGGGAAGACTGTTCTTTAGCTGCTTTTAGCTGTTGGGGACCTATTAATAGAGGTATTATTGAAGAATCAACTAATTGTTATTGTATATCAAAACCAGATAAAGATTTAATTCATGAGATAATCGATTATATAGGTAAGAATGACCCAAGAGTACTATTTGTACAGTTTGATGATATTGATGATAAGGGGCATACATATGGGTATAGGTCTAAAGAATATAATGATGAAATTAGACTAAAAGATAACTATGTTGGTATGCTTATTGATGCCATTAAAAAAGCAGACATGTTTGAAGATAGTTTAATCATTGTAACTGCTGATCACGGTGGAGGGGGAACGGATATAAAAAGCCATAGTTCTGACCACCCTCTTAATACTAAAATTTTCTGGGGATGTTATGGACCTACTGTTAATAGAGGTTTTAATATTGAAGAAGAGGTTAATATCATGGATACAGCAGCAGTTGTAGCATATGCCTTAGGTTTAGATATTCCTGATGAATGGGATGCCAAAGTACCTGGAGGAATTTTTAGATAATATAAAGGTCATAAATAAAAAATAGATGCTAAGGCATCTATTTTTTTATTTAAAATGATTAGACAAGGGTAGGTATGTAATTAATGTATGAGTGTTTTTGTTTATTTGGCACAAAATAAACTTGAATATAAGTGTTAAATTGTGATATAATGTGTATATTGATGAGTTTTCAGGAAAATACACATATAAATAGCTTAAAAACACTAATAGGTCTACAAAATTAATGGCAGTATTACACAGTCAATAAGGCGGCTTTACTCTATTATATCAATTATGTTGCCTTGTATATACTAATTCACTCCTAATCTCCAATATTCCAGCAATTTTATTTGCCTATGTATACAAAACCAAACAATAACTACGCATCTTGAGTAGTCAGGAGTAAATTCTGAACTGTCACAAAATTTTGACATAATGTATATTTTCTGTTATTAATGTAACGTTCTGGGTGAATGGAAGGATGTAAAAAAATAATCTATTTGGAGGATGAATATGAGTAATTTTAAGCGTAATTTATCTATTGTTTTATGTATGACATTGGTTGCATGTTTTGGTCTATCCACAGGTGCTTGGACAGATGTAGCTGAGGCAAGTACTCTTTCTGTGACAATTTATGAACACTCTAATTATGGTGGAAGCTCTCAGGTCCTTACACCAGGTTCTTACAATGTGGATGATTTATCAATTGGTAACGATGAGTTAACTTCATTAAGGGTTCCAACTGGTCTAAAAGTTACACTTTATGAGCATTCCAATTGGGAAGGGGATAAAAGTATCTATTATATGGATAACTCTAATGTAGGTGATGATTGGAATGATGAAACTAGCAGTATTAAAGTCGAATCTATATCTACTGGAGAAGGTATGCCTCTAGATCAGTATAATACTGATGCCGGTAAATCCCAGTTAATTGATACATATGCACCGCGGATTTGGTTTGCTAGGAATGCAGGTACCAATGAACTGGAATGTTATCGACCTTCCTCAGTTGAATGGGCGTTTCCAAATCTAACACGCTATCGAAACAGCGATGGTAAGTACTGGTTAAAGACTAAAGAGACTCTAGATTCACCATCGACTATACTTGACTTCTTTGCAGGAAATATTGCCTCTGCACCAGTTTACTCCTATATTGTGGAAAAAAATAATAATATGATTGATATTGTTTATTTTGTCTATTACCCATACAACCGTGGTAAAGTCATAGCAGGTACATATTTTGGTAACCACGTAGGTGATTGGGAGCATATCACTGTTCGATTAACTAAAGTTGAAAACAATGGTGTCACATATGTTGTTCCTATCCAAGTGTATCTATCTGCCCATAACTTTGGCGGTGCATATGAATGGGATGATTTATCGAAAGAGCAAACAACTCACCCAGTGGTATATGCAGCTTGGGGTTCACATGGATTCTGGAAAGACTCAGGGAACCATGAATATGCAAATTACGTATTTTTCTCATTGGTAGATGTGTGTAATCAAGGATTGGCTTGGGACACATGGAATAACACAGAGAAGTATTTTTATAATGAAAGTAGGGGAATTGGAACGACTGAATGGCCAGCATGGATGAGTACTGATTACTCTAATTCAGGGACTGGAGATCCAAGTGATCCAGCTAGTGGTCCAATATATCGATGGGGAAATGAGCAAATGGGTTCTAGTTATTTTGGACAATATCGACTTGAAGATGGTCCAACAGGACCACCTGACAAAGGCGTATGGGATCTTAACTCATTTGAATAAGATTTATTAAGAATGTAGTAATAAAGTTATTATCGCTTTACTTATTAAGTAATCATTATAAAACGAGTTGATATATTTTATTCTACATAATTGCTCTTAATTAATCTCAGTAACGTTGCATGAAAACAGATAATATAGAATGTTTATAGTTTCATGGGGTTATCTTAAAATGGTATTATTTATAGCGATTGCATTTTTATTATAATGTAAACATGCTGATACTTGTTATGAAATATTATTTCGAGATAGCCCTAAATAGATGTGTGAAAAAAGACGTCTCCATTTATCGTATATTTCAGAAACTAAAGACATAGATACATGAAGTCATGACATAAATACATGTTTTTTTATTATGAATCATATACAATAATACCTATAAATTAACTTTAATACATAATTTCAGATCCTGCATTATAAAATTAATTTGGAGGCGTTCTAAAATGGAAGCAAAAGAGATAGTTATCTTAATTGACAGTGGTGATACAATAATTGATGAAGGTACAGAAATTAGAGATGAAAATGATATAGTCATTCAAGCAGACTTAATACCTGGAGCTGATGTGATGCTCAAAACCCTTTATGAAAGAGGCTATACACTTGCCTTAGTTGCTGATGGATTAGCTCAGTCATTTGTTAACATGTTTACTCAAAATGGCATTTATGATTATTTTACCACCTTGATTTACTCTGAACCTATAAAAGCAGCTAAGCCAAGTCCAAGAATGTTTAAAGCAGCAGTTGGAGCTTTGGATTTAAGTGAAGTAGATTATGATCGTATTGTTATGGTAGGTAATAATCTCAGTCGCGATATCAAGGGTGCAAATGAGTTAGGTTTAACAAGTATCTTTTTAAATTGGTCACCTCGGTATACCAATGAACCGGCTGATGAAAGTGAAATACCAAACTATGTAATAAATGAACCTATGGAACTCATTGATTTAATCGAGAAACTCAATACAGATTTATTGAAGATTGCATAACAAGATGATTATACAATAATGGTTATAATATAGTTAGTAGGTGTTGAATCGTGCATAGAAATGAGACAGTTTCTATATGTAGTAGAGAATCAATTAATCTTAGTTTAAACCTTTATAATTGCGGATATGAAGAGTATCAGGCTAATCAAAAATGGGGACCAAAAGTTATTGATCATTACTTATTATGTTACATTTTTGAGGGGCAAGGTATTCTTGAGGTGAATCATGTTAAATACCCTATTCGTAAAGGTCAAGGTTTTCTCATTTCGCCCAACACCTTATCTTTATTTAAAGCGGATAGAAAATATACTCTGAAACTATCTTCAGTAGGTTTTTTTGGATACAAAGTAGAAGAGTATTTATTCAGAGCTAATCTTTTTCCAGAGAATCCAATTTTTACTTATGATAAAGATAATTATCTAAAAAAAGAGTTTGAACAATTGAATGAGCTATCCTATAGAGGAAATAATCGATACTGCAAGATGATGTCTAACCTATATGCTATTATGGCACGATTAATTGATATTTCAGATTGTAGTGTAAAAAAGACTAGTAAATCCGAACTTAGCGATTACTATGTTAGGAAGGCATTAGAGTTTATTGATATGAATTACTCAAGAAAGCTTACAATATCCGACATAGCTGATTTTATTGGACTTGACAGAAAGTATTTTCATTATATATTCAGAAAAAAACTTCATTTATCTCCTCAGGAGTATATCATTAATTATAAGATGAATAAATCAGTACACTTAATGAAAAACAAATATTTAACAATATCCGACATTGCACGATCAGTGGGTTATGAAGATCAATTTCACTTTTCGAAGTTGTTTAAAAAGAGTAAAGGTCTTTCCCCTAGTGAATATAGGAAGAGTATTGAAATCCAAAATGAGAATGATTTTTAAGCAAGTGCAGATAATAAAAAGTTAAGTATAATAAAGAGAAAGTACTTGGTAATTATAAGTACTTTCTCTTTTTAGCTACTTTTGTGTACTATTTTTTGATATGATCAATATAGGCTTGCCTTTTACCTTCAGCAACTTCTACAGCGCCATTTAATTCCATTGCCTTAACGCCTTCCTCCCAAACTTGATCAAATTCTTCCGGAGAACACATAACCATTTTGGTTACTTGTGTTTGCCATTCTTTTCTTAGGGTTGGAACATATTTACCGATAGCTTCTACAGCTACTGGTAATGGTGGGTTTCTAAAGAAACCATTTCTTTCTGATGATTCTAATGCGGCCATACTTGTTTCAAATGGTACTGTAGTTTCTAAAGCTCTTGCTTTCCATGATAGTTCTTTCCCTGGTAATCTTTGCATCATAACTGTTTGTCTGCCAAATACAGCAACTCCTGATTCAGGGAAAACAGTAACCCCGTCTCTTGCTTCTAACTCTTCAGATCTAAAGACAGGTACGCCGTCTACCATATCATAAGTTACACCTTCAATACCGTATTGAAGAGCAAACATTTGCTCAGGTTGAATTAACCAATCCAAGTACATAACAGCTTCATCAACCACTTCGCTAGATGCAGGTATAGCCACATAACTTAAAACTGGATTATCAACAGGTTTATCAGTTTTACCAGTATATTTGTTGGTGAAGCAGTCAACCTCTACCCATTCACCATCAGGTACATTTTCTTTCATAAGATCAAATAAGGATTTATCACCTGAATGTCTGTCAACTGGCCATAGAATGTTCCTAGTAAAAGAACCTACTTTTCCAGTAGTAATATCTTCGATTAATATATCATAATCGCCACCATCTAGTGCAAATTCTGGACTAATTAAACCATCGTTATACATTTGATTAAGGAAGCGGATACCTTCTTTGAAACCTGGTTTGAAGTGTTCTGTACCATAACCGCTATAAGCATAGTAGTCTTCCTCTGACATGCTTTCATAATCTATGAAATGGGTAACAATTCTTTCATAAGGTGTTGGATACTTCAAGAAATGTGTTCCAAAAGGTATAACGTCATCACCTAAATTACCAGGGTCTTCATCTTTGAACATCTTTATAGCAGTATACCATTCATCAAAGGTCTCAGGTACATCTAATCCTAACTTATCCAACCAGTCTTTACGCATCCAGTGATTACTAACGCCAAGAATATCTTCAACACCTGGGATAGCATAAAGCCCACCATTCATGGTACCATAAGTAGTAATATGATCTTCACCTAACTGCTTCTTTAAGTTAGAACCGTATTTGTCTACACTTTCTGATAATTCAGCAATACCACCTTGCAATACCATATTGGTTATAAATGATCCACTACCAGAGCTCACATAAAAAATATCAGGTGAAGAATTAGAAGCTAGTTTAATCGTTAATTTTTCAATATAGGTATCACTATGAATTAAGTCCCATTTGACATCGATATTATTTGGATCTCCAAAGTTTTCTTGTACGTAGCGCGTAGTCCAGTTACTATCAAAGTAATCGCCACTACCTGGAATAATCTCTTCATTAACACCAGGATAGTCTCTCATAATCGTTAATACTTTTCTTTTTGCTTCTGTTTGCTTTGTTGAATCAGTTGCTTTAGTATTGTTTGATTGTTTAGTGTCCTCATCTTTGCTACATCCTACAAGTAAATTCATTATAAGTACTAAGATTAATGAAAAACATATTATTAATCTTCTTTTTTTCACAAAATCATCTCCCCATTAATATATACTAACACTTCTTTTGCATAGGAACAACAAAATTTGCCCCCCCTTCTATACAATATTTATGTAAAAAAAGTATAGTTAACCTTTTACTGAACCGATCATAACACCCTTTACAAAATACTTTTGTAAGAAAGGGTATACCATAATGATGGGTACGGATACGAAAATAATACTTGCAGCCGTTAATGACTCCTGTAGTACAACTGTTACGTTTTGATTGGCATCTTTGACTTCTTCAGAGTTAGCAAAGGTTGCCAGTAACCTTTGAAGATATAATTGAAGCGGTTGCAATTCGCCTTTGCTGACATAGAACAATGCATCTGAGAAACTGTTCCATCTACTTACAGCATAGAATAAGCTTAAGGTAGCAATTGCTGGTAATGATAGAGGGAATATTATTTTAATTACAATTCCAATATCTGAACAACCATCTATACGAGCAGACTCTTCTAAACTCTGCGGTATAGATGCAAAGAAAGTCTTTAAAATCAACATGTTATAGACACTAAACATACCTGGCAAAATCAGTGCCCAAAAGGTATCCAGTAGGTTTAGACTACTGACTACAAGATACTTTGGGATTAAGCCACCACTAAAATACATGGTAAAAACAAACACTAAGAGGATAACGTTTCGCCCTTTGAAGTTCTTCTTAGAAAGAGGATAAGCTGCACATATGGTTAAAATCATAGCTAATACTGTGAAGATAAAAGTCATAAAGATAGTAAACACTAAAGATCTTATTAAAGAGGCATTTTGGAAAATTAATTGCCATGCCTGTGTATCCAATTCAATAGGCCATAGATACACTTCACCAGAATAAACAGCTCTTGCTGAGCTTAAGGATACAGCTACTATATTCAAAAAGGGAAATATAAATAATACAATACAAACTAATAGAAGTAATACAGAAAGAACATGATTTAATTTATTACTTTTTTTAATTGATTTTGACATAAAATTCACCACCTTTACCATATACCATCTTCACCAAACAATTTGGCAAGTCGATTGACGAGAACAACTAAAATAAGTCCAATAACGGATTGGAATAGCCCAACTGCTGTTGCAACACTATACTGACCACTCTCCATACCAACATGGTAAACAAAAACCCCGATTACCTCAGAAACATCAGAAACTAATGCATTACCCATAACATAAGGGCGTTCAAAGCCTGCAGACATAATACCTCCTATTTTGAGTATAAAGAGTACGATGATCGTAGATCGAATACCTGGAAGAGTGATATGCCACATTCTTCTCAGTTTACTAGCTCCATCAACGATAGCAGCTTCATAGAGTTGTGGACTAATGCCAGATATTGCAGCAAGATAGATAATACTACCCCAACCAATTCCTTGCCAAACGCCTGAACCAACATAAATGGTTATCCAACTATTAATCTCTGTCAAAAAGGGGATAGCCTCCATTCCTAATCCTGTTATGATGGAGTTAACTAAGCCTCTTCTTGTTGAAAATAACTGATAGACAAAACCTGCAACGATAACAACAGATAGAAAATGAGGTAAATAGACAATGGATTGGATGGATTTTTTTAGTTTTGAATTTTTAATCTCATTTAATAATAATGCCAATAGGATAGGTGCAGGAAAACCAAAAATTATATCAAGTATGTTTAAGGTAAGTGTATTTCGTACTACTTTAAAAAAACGATTATAAGAAAAAATATATCGAAATACATCTAAACCAACCCATTCGCTACCAAGTACACCTTTAAAGATGTTATAGTCTTTGAAAGCAATGGTAATACCATACATCGGTACATAACTAAAGATAATAACCTGTAATAACGGTAAAGAAACCAATAAATATAATTGCCAATGACTTTTAAAGTAGTCTTTCCAATTAGTTTTTCTTAAAGATGTAGTCTTCTTTTTGCCAAAAGATAATTCCATAATCACACACCCCTTTTATTTTAGAATCATCCATAATTACACACCCTTTCTTATTTGATCCATTGAGTAATTTTCCATACATAAACACTAGGGTTCAATTTGAGTAGAAAATGACTAGTGGATATTACACAAAAAACTATAGCATTTAGACTTTGTTTTGTAAATAATTAATATTTTTACAATGACCTGTTTTACTTATTTTGGACTGAATATCTTTTTCCTAATGAACAAATTTAATTTTATAGTATAATATGCACAAAAAAAGCACCCTATTAAGGGCGCTTTGTAGTGATTACAACCATATGTTTTTTCGATACTCTGTAGGAGTAATTTCTTCATACTTTTTAAAATTTCGATTAAAGCTTTGTGCATTATTAAAACCAGTTTTTAAGGCTATGTCACGAATAGTAAGATCTGAATCGAGTAAGAGTTTTTTAGCTCTACAAATCCTCAAATTATTAACATAGTCTGGGAAATTAACGTTCAGATTATCTGAGAAGATTTTACGCAAGTGGGAATAGCTTATTCCTAGTTTTTCAGATACCCACGTGATATCAAGGTTACTATTAGTATAATTATTATCAATTAACTGAATTACTTCATTTACATATCTTCTATCAAGATTAAGAAGTGATTGATTATAGTGGATGACATCTTTATAAAATCGAAGTAAAAAATGCTCCATCTCTTCAAGGGTTTTATTAGCATATAAAGTTTTGTAGAGATTAAAGCTTTCACCATATATATCAGATAGTTTGGTGTTATTAGTGATGAGTGTTTTGATCGTTGTTGTAAGGATTTGATTAATAATCCCCATAATATTATCATAGTTTATATTCTTTTTATGACGCACATCATTAAAAAAGTCTTTAATAACTTTACAAATTTCATCGTAAGAGTTAGAATTTAAGCCATTAATGATCTGTCTATCAATATTCTGTGGATAATAATATTGAACCATATTTTGATCCAGTTCTGAATAGAAGATGACCGAATCTACATTGAATAAGAAATTGTACTTTAAAGCTTCCATAGCTTCTAAATAAGAGCTTCTAATGTGGGAAACATCTGTATATATTTTTCCAACACCTATTGTAAAGGAAAAGTCATTTATTTTCATGATTTCTTTTAGCATACTGTTACCAATCTTTTCGAGATTTTCATTACTGTATTCGTTCATCGTAATGATGAGAGCAATTTTGTTATTTTCGATAACGGCCCCATACCCTTTTGCTGTTATATTGGCTACTTGTTCACATGTCATTTTGAAAAGAGACTTATAGTAATATTGGTCTTGTTTTGTATACTTTTTGATAAAACCACTCGTATTGTCTATGGATATAACGATTACTGCAGTGAAGTCTAAAAGCTTGCAATATTGCTCTAAAGCTTCATTTTCATTACCCATTATCAATTCCAGTACATGCGCTTCTTTTAAATTATTCTTATTGATTTCATACATTTTATTACTCTCATCTTCTTGTCTAAGAAGTTCATCAATTGCTGATGCTACTATTTCAAATTCATTTTCATTTCCATTAGAATTAATCTTAACTTGAGACTTTATATCGTAGAGCATTTTCTTCACAGGATTATAAAGTTTACCAGCAACAAAATAAGAGATAGCGATACCAATAATAATGGTGATCAGTGAAGTAATAATTGTTAAAATACCAATAGTCTTAATTTGCTTAAATAATATGCTTACAGGCGATAAATTAATGAAGGTAATGTTATCTTCATATAAACTATTCATTTGACGGTAGGTAACAGCGTATTTTTCGTTGTCTTCTACTTCATAAAAGAAATGACCTTGGCTATTATCCTTATTAAACTTAATTCTCTCAATTATTGTATTGAAGTCGGCTTCAGCTAAAGGACTTGATAGATTCATACTGTTATAAAGGACTCTATTATCTAGTGTAAGTATAAAGGTACTTTCAGTATTTTCGTCAAGAAAGTTAAAAAGTTCTCCCTTATTAATATTCATGACGATGATACTATTCATGTTTTTATAGTTAATTGGGTAGATAATCGAAAATATCTCTACGTTTGATTTTTCTTTGATTATTCTAGGAGAGGTTATTCGGTTACCCATTTGATATTCGTCTAACCAGCTAATATCTTTAAAAAGATAAAATTCATGATCGGTAGCATTAGAGATCACTTTGGTATTAATATCAGAAACATCTTCAACCTTTCCTTCTGATGTCAATAATAGTGAAGTGTCTTGGTTGTATATGTATATAGAATGAATGTTACTGTTTAATTGAGTATATCTTGACAATCTATCTGTTATTTCATATAAGTTCTCTATATATTTGTAATCGCTTAGAAGATTATCTTTTGTAAGATCCTTTAAAAACTCAATATTATCGCTATGCATGATATTAAGAGCAATTAAATCAATTTGCTCGATGAGACTTTCAGTATTGGACTTAATGATATCTAATTGAAGGGATTCAATATTACTTAAACTGGGCTTCAAATAGGACTCAACATAAAAATAAGATAACATCAGAATTAACAAGATTGGAATAATCAATATGGTCACATAAGAAAAGAGTAGTTTGTGGAAAAAGTGACCTTGACCTAATGATTTTTTACTTTTCATATAAATTTTGTTTTGCATGAACACCCCACCTTATTTGAATGCATAAATTAATAATTAAGATTGTACTTTAGTTAGCATTATTTCTACTCTTCACTTATTATTTTAATCTTAATATTGAGGAATGTCAAACAGTAAATGCACTAATATGCACAATAAAGCACAATTATACATAATAATAAAAACTAAAGAACCCTATCTACAGGCTCTCTAGCATTGTTAAATGATGATATGTCCAAATGAGATTGGTGTGAAGGTTCCTAATCCATAAAAATTGGATTACTAAATGCTACATTTCCCTCGTAATCAACGCATTCAACCCTTATATATTTCATACCATCTTTAATTTTTATGGAAGCTTCTGTTAGTGGAGACGCATCTTTATTAAAGAATAATTCTCCCCGCTCTTCAAAGGCTTTAAATTCGATGAATTTGCATTTAGAGCATTCTACTTTTACAATACCGTTTTCTACCCTATAATCATATATTTCAGGTCCAGTACTTGAATAGTAGCATCCATTCTTTAAGGCAGTGATAATAGCTGCATGGGTTAAGCTTTCAGCTTGAACCATAATCCAACCTCCAAAATAATCTTTGATTTCAGTATCCGTCCAATGTAAATGTGCGTCATCTGCTGCTATACCAAAGACTTTTCGACCTTTTCGTAATAAATAATCCCAGTAACTTGTACCATAAGAGGCTGATGTATTTAAGCGAGTACCATGATTGTATATTTCTAATGCAAAATATCCTTCTAATTTATCCAGGTAGTCGTATACATGCATGGACCATTCAGGGTGGTTATAAATGACTATATTTCCTTTTTCAATAAGTTGATTGATTTCTTGTTGAACAGTGCATAAGCCTTCCCACTTTGCATGGCCAAAATAATCAAGATGGGATAATCTCTCTTTAACTTCTACTGTAGGATCATCTAATGCATTTAGATGAAAAATAAGATCTTTAGATGCATCTGGTGCAAGTTTAGTTCTTTCCATCCCAGGGATCAAAATGAAATCTTTGGAGTTAAAGGAATCATTTCGTATATATCTATCATGATCACTTAAAACCAAGAAGTCATAACCTCCTTCCTGGTATATTCGAGCAACTTCTTCAGGTGGCTTAGCCCCATCAGATATCGATGAATGAGTATGTATGTTACCCTTAAAGCAAGTAATATCTTGATCTAAATAGATTTTATTTTTCATAAATACCTCCATATATCTTGCTCCACTAAGATAATTGTTGTAATAAAGATAAAGAGCCCTTCTATAGGCTCTTTATCTTCATAAAATGATTATCTTCTGAAAAAGTGACTAGTGTCAAGTTTCCTATTACATGAAGATAGGATTACTGAATGCTACATTACCGTCATAATCTACACATTCAACCCTTATATATTTCATGCCTTCTTTAATTTTTAGGGAGGCTTCTGTTAGTGGAGATGCATCTTTATTAAAAAATATTTCTCCCCGCTCTTCAAAGGCTTTAAATTCAATGAATTTACATTCTGAGCATTCTACTTTTACATTACCGTTTTCTACCCTATAATCATATATTTCAGGTCCAGTACTTGAATAGTAGCGTCCATTCTTTAAGGCAGTGATAATAGCTGCATGGGTTAAACTTTCAGCTTGAACCATAATCCAGCCTCCAAAGTAATCTTTGATTTCTGTATCTGTCCAAAGTAAATGTGCGTCATCTGCTGCTATACCAAAGACTTTTCGACCTTTTCGTAATAAATAATCCCAGTAACTTGTTCCATAAGATGCTGAAGTATTATAGCGGCTACCATGATTATATATTTCCATAGCAAAATAACCATGTAATCGTTCCATGTGATCGTAGGTATGCATGGACCATTCAGGATGATTATAGATGACGATGTTTCCTTTTTCAACGCATTCATCGATTACCTTTTGAACAGTGGATAGACCTTCCCATTTTTTACGATCAGTCTGATCATCAAGATGAGAAAATCTTTCTTTAACTTCCACAGTAGGATCATCTAAAGCAGATATATGAAAGCCTAGATTTTTTGATGAATCTGGTGCCATCTTACCTCTTTCCATCCCAGGGATTAAGATGAAATCTTTCGTGTTAAAATCATCAATCCTTACATATCTATCATGATCACTTAAGACCAAGAAATGGTAACCTTCCTCTCGGTATATTCTTGCCACTTCTTCCGGCGATTTAGCTCCATCTGATATTGTTGAATGGGTATGTACGTTACCTTTATAATAGGCATTATCTCGATTCAAATATACTTTATTATCCATGATTACCCCCTACGAAGTGTATTGTTTTTCTAGTCGTTCCAATATTTTTTGTAAAGTTCATCAGTCTTACCTTGTAACTGTTTTAAAATAGAGTTTGCTTCATCTTTATTATGGATATAGTTTAACATTTGAGTACCTTCTTCATGACATAACTGATCATGTTTAGGGAAGACTTCTCTATTTAAGAATAATGCATATTTAACTAAGCGATAGGGACCATGTATTCTTATTTCTTCACCTGGTAGATGTTCAACTGCAACGGAATACAGGTCTTTGACCCCCTTTATGATATTATCAATCTGTAAATTTTCAGAAAAAACGATGGTATAGTACCAACCAAAGTAGATACCTCTTTCACATCCATGAGTGTCACTTGCACCGACAATTGGAATCTTTTTACCCTTTGCACGCTCTTCATGGTAACGTGAAACTTGTAACATATTAGATTCAGGAGTATGACCACCAAGTACCTCAAAGGCATCAAAATCCTGCTTTTCAAACATGTAGTCATTGAAAGCAGGTTTGACATGATAACATTTACCACAAACCCAATAAGGATGACAGTAGATGGCTAAACCACCTGCTTCACGGGTTTTATTAAAAACCCATTTACAGCTACAATATTCAAAAAGGCTAATACCCTCTGGTAAATCTGTTACTTCATTTTCCAGCGCTTTTACTTCCTCACGCCAATTGGGTTCCTTCTTAAAAAGCTCATTAACACTAAATTTTCCACCATAATTAATCATATGAACATCATTCCCAGGTGGATGAATTTCTTCGCCAGGGAAGATCTTAAGATCAATAGCTGCATCTTGAAATGCTTCTTGAGCTTCTAGAGAGGGTTGATAACGACCATGATCTGTAAGAGCCATAAAATCTAAACCGATCTTTCTGCAAGATGCAGCAACAAATGCTGGGTTTTCTCTACCATCGGATCTAAAACTATGTAGATGGAAATCACCTTTAAATGCTTTTCTTTTAAATAAATCCTCATCTAAAGCATAAACAGAAAAGAACAATAGATCCTCTTTTTTGGTAGTCAAGTTACTCTTTAACTGTAAAACATACTCCTGCTCTTTTTTAAAGGCATATGTAAATTCAAGAAAATTATCATTTGCTTTTAAATGGATCTCATCATAATCTGAAGACTCTAATAACTCAATTCTAGTATCCATAGGATAGATGGTAATGGTATAATCTAAGGTCACATCCCAGGGCCAATAAAGAGATTCTATTTTTATAGTTGTTTCTGTATTGGATGGCAGGATTTTTGGATAAACATCATAATAAGCTAATTCTTTTTTCATAACAGTTAAACTCCTTCCTTTTAAATGATTATTGAGCAATCTATAAGTTTATTTATACAGTGTATACCACCTTCTTATCTAAAATCTATCAAAGCGTATAGCTAAACTTTACTCCCAATTATCTATGAATACATGTGAGAAGAATGCTTTAGCTACTATTGATTTCATTTTACTATTTATGAATGTGGGTGTCAACATATAAATGCACAAAAACGCAACTAAATACTTATATATAACAAGTGAAATAGTGGCAATTCTCAATGATTAAATATTTTCGAAGTAGAATAAGCTAATGATGTATGGTTTAATCCAGTAAGATAAATACTATATCCTATAAAAATAACTTGCAAATATCATCAAAATATTATTTAATTAAATAAGGCAATTGAAGAGAAAGTTAAAACATGGAGGAATATAATTTGAGTAATGATTTTAAATCTGGATTTGTTACAATAGTAGGGAGACCTAATGTAGGAAAGTCTACATTAATGAACCAAGTTGTTGGGGAGAAAGTAGCCATCATGTCCAACAAACCTCAAACTACAAGAAACCGCATACAAAGTATTCATACCACTGAAGAAGGACAAATCGTATTCATCGATACGCCGGGTATACATAAACCTCAGTCTAAACTAGGTGAGTATATGGTAAAGGTGGCAGAAAATACACTGAATGAGGTTGATGTAGTTTTATTCTTAGTTGAACCTGATCAAAAACCTGGTAAAGGTGATCGTTATATCATAGAGCAATTGGAACACGTTAAAACACCTGTTTTTCTTGTTATTAATAAGATTGATACAGTTGATCGTGATTCAATTTTGGAAGTCATAGCTGCATATAAAGATCTTTATGATTTTAAAGAGATTGTACCAATATCTGCATACAAAGGTGAAAACGTTGATGAGCTAATGAAGACATTATATAAATACATGGAAGAAGGTCCTATGTATTTCCCTGGGAATATGATTACAGATCAACCTGAGCGTCAGATTGTTGCAGAATTTATCAGAGAGAAAGCACTTCATAGTTTGCAACAAGAAATACCTCATGGTATTGCCGTTGTTATTGAGAAGATGGTTGAAAGAGAAGATAA
The DNA here is from genome assembly GCF_002964605.1 of Vallitalea okinawensis. NCBI lineage: Bacteria > Bacillati > Bacillota > Clostridia > Lachnospirales > Vallitaleaceae > Vallitalea > Vallitalea okinawensis. Next base: position 109,512 of record NZ_PQDH01000001.1, on the reverse strand, counting down.
GAATTTAATTGAGATTAATGCTACTATTATATGTGAAAGAGATTCACATAAGAGAATTATAATAGGAAAACAAGGTTCTATGCTTAAGAAAATAGGTTCTTTAGCAAGAAGAGATATAGAGCATTTATTAGGTACTAAAGTATACTTAGAGTTGTGGGTGAAAATTAAGAAAGACTGGCGAGATAGTGATTTCTTATTAAAAAACTTTGGTTATAGTAACGGAGAACTCTAAAATAACCATTGTCAAGGTACAAATTTCATTTTTTTTTTGGTAACTTTTTAGCAGTATTTTTTTATCCCCTAACGGAGAGAATATTAAATGTAAATAGGTTAAGGGGGCGTGCTAATGTTGGAAGAAGTTTTCTGGAAATACTTTAAAAACACAGGTAACATCAATGCTTATATGGCAACAAAGGAACTTGATACCAATGAGGAGCATGAATATAATACTTATCAAACCAATACAGAGAGTTATCATGACCATAATGATGACTACTTTACAAACGATATGAATTAATTGAGATCACAATTTTGATTCCTTGAATCAAAATTGTGTTTTTTTTTAGTGTTGGAAATTTGTGCAGTAGTCACTTTTTTGTAACATGTTTTTGCTGGTTGAGACTATTAGAGGACCATCAATAATCAGGTATGATTATAAGGGATAAAATGTTTAAGGAGAGATGAAGTAATGAGTCCTCAAAGACCGAATATACTTATGATCATGCTAGATCAGTTAAGATTTGATTACCTTGGTTATAATGGAGCAAAACATGTGGATACACCCAATATCGATGTATTAGCTAAAAATGGGATGGTATTTTCTAACTGTTTCACTAATGCCCCTGTCTGTGCACCTGCAAGAATTGGTTTAGCAACTGGTATGCATCCCTCGCATATTGGGGTTCTGGATAATCAAGTATCATTATCATTAAACTATAGAACCTATTACCAATCACTACGAGATAATGGTTATCAGGTTGATTTTGTGGGTAAACTGGATTTGGCAAAAGTGACAGATAGTGATGGCGTTAGGGGAGAAAGACCTTGTAACTATTCCTATGGCTTTACTAAACCCTTTGAAGTAGAAGGAAAAAGGGAAGCGGCAAGAGCTATAGAACCTATAGGACCCTATACACAGTATCTTAAAGAAAAGGGGGTATTAGCGGGTTTCCACGCGCGGAAAGAAGAATTAAGAAGGGCAGACTATTTTAATGGATTAACAGAATGTAGTCATTTAGAAACAGAAGATTACATTGACACCTTCGTTGCAAATAGAGTCATTAAGACAATTTATGATATGGAACAGGATTTTCCATGGTATTTACAAGTCAATTTCTTAGGACCTCATGATCCATTTGATCCACCAGAAGTTTATGCAGACATATATGCTGACAGGCAAATGCCCGTATCTATCATAAGCAAAGAAGAAAAAAGCTCCAATTGGGTTAAGAGGAAAAAAAAGACTTTAAGTGAAGAACAGCAACTTAGAGCAAAACAGCAGTATGCAGCTTATATTCGCTTGCTTGATGAGCAGATTGGTAGAATCATTGATGCTTTAAAGATGAAAGGTAGTCTAGAAAGTACATACATTATATTGACAAGTGATCATGGCGACATGCTCGGAGATTTCAGTTTATTCGGTAAACATATGCCTTATGAAAGCGCTATACATATACCCTTACTTATCTCAGGACCAAAGATTAGCAGTGGGATTTGTGAAGAGTTGGTAGAATTGATCGATGTCAACCCTACAATACAAGATTTAGCTGGTATCAGTCAACAACCAATTATGGATGGAAAATCCTTAGCTAGTATTCTTAGTGGCCAGAGTAAAAAACACCGTGATGCCATTATTTCTGAAGAAAGAAATTTTAGATGTGTTAGAACTAGAAGGTATAAATATATTGAATATTATAATGATAAGAGCGAGCTATATGATTTGTATGAAGATCCATGTGAACTAATAAATATTTATCATGATCATTATTATATCGCAAAAAGACTATCAGAGTTTTTTTAATAAGAAGCTTTAGTGAGGGAGTCATTTATAGATATAGCTTCATAAAAATAATTATAATGGAAAAACTTGCAATTTAATTATGTTCATGCTATGATGTTATAGAAAGTAAAATTATAGAAAAGGAGGTTGTGTAAATGTTAACTAATTTCATGGAACTAAACAAACAAACATTGGAAATATGTTGTATAACAAATGGAATGATGACTGTTAAGGACTGTTCTTTGAAAATTAAACAACGCAACCTGCAGATTGGTGTTCTATAATTTTATTATTGAGGATTATTTAGCTGCAGGTAATCTGCAGCTTTATTTAATAATTAAGGAAAACTATATTGAGTAAATTTTAAGTAGCTGTAGTTTATAGCTGCTTTTTTATTGCTTATCAAATGGAGAAAAATTGCTTATTATAAACTACGCTATGTAGTACTATCTATGATGTTATTAAAAAGCTGTATTGATTACAGCTTTTTTTGTTTGCTAAATTACTTAAAGAGTGGAGTGATATTCTCTATTATGGGAATTCATATAAGAATATTTGAATGGAGGAATGCGGAGAATAGAATATGGTGGATTGGAATGTTGCAGAGTAAAGGATTTAGGGGGTAATGGATTATGAAGAAAATTGATATTGTTAAATACAGTCACAGTTATGCAGAAGAAGTTGCAATCATGTGGAACAAAAGCGGGAAAAACTGGGGAGGCGAAGAGGTTGTAAAAACAGCTGAAGATATTATTAATGAAAATGATAATATGGGGAATATCTGCGCCTTCATAGCTCTTGATGGTAAAGAAGTAGTTGGTTACTGCAGTTTTGGAGAATATAAACAAGATGAAGGAGCATCCTATATACCTCTATTAAACGTTCGTCCAGACTATATTGGTCAGAAGGTTGGTAAGAGATTGCTTTTGGAATGTGTCAAATTAGCTATCGATGCCAAATGGCCTAGACTTGACCTTTATACATGGCAGGGTAATGATAAAGCTGTACCTTTATATAAAAAGTGTGGATTTTTCTGGGAAAGAAGAGATGATTCCACTCATCTAATGAACTTTATACCCTATGTCATGAGAACAGAGGCTGTTAAACATTACTTTGATGATTTAGATTGGTATGCAGATAGTTATCGTGAAATAAAAGTTGAAAGTGATGGAAGAACAGAGGGTGACTTTGAGTATTACGATTACATCTGGAAAAAAGGTGATACTCATTTAAGGATGGAATTTGAACGTAAAGGTAGAGGATTAACATGTATTGAAACCGATGATTACGTTATTAAAGCTAGAGTAAATAAACAGAAATTAGTATTTGGTAGAAAATATGTGATCCAATATGATATACATAATAAAAGTAAGAAAGAGCTTCAAGTCTCAATAAAGAGTCAAAATGATAAGAATATAAAATGTGACTTCTTGTATGAAGGTAATATAAGTGATTCGGAAACAATAACGAGAGAATTCTTTATTGATCCAGTCGAAGAGGAGCAGAGTATATGGAAGACACATCCATGCGTTGTCTCTGAAGTAAAAGTTAATGGTAAGAAGGCGTTATTTAAAGTTGGAATAGATCCAAAATTCCCAGTTAAACTTAAAATGACTGATCTGGAAGGGGCTTTATTAATTAACCAACCATCTATCTGTCATATGGATATTCAAAATAATTTTGATGACGATATTCAAGTTTCATTCCAATTGAATGATACTGATTTTCTAACCTTTAATGATGGTATGGTGAAATCAAAACTTAAGCCTAAAGAAAAAATATCCGTACCTATAAGTGTTCTTTTGAAGGATTATGGGTTTTATGATCAAGATATTACTGTGAATATACAATCTCCAACAGATGAACTAATGTTCAAATCAAAAGTAACTGGAGCCTTTAAGGGCTACCGAGGACGTTACTATGGTGCTGATGAGGATGGTTGGTATATTTACAATGGTCAATACTCTATGAAGCTTAATAAGCGTAATAATTTTGTTAGTATATATAAGTTTGGACATATACCTGATGATGATATTACATTCAGACCACCACAATTAGGTAAACCCTATTCACTGGAGTTTTATAATAAAAAACCTGAAGAAGTAAGTTTTGAAGTAAGAAAAGACAGTGTGTTATTAAAAGCTGTTTATCTTTCTGAAAAATTATTAGATCTCCAATTTCAATATTTTATTGAATTATACCAAGATGGTCTTGCAGAAATCTATTTTAAACTGCGTAACTGTTCTGAAACCTATACCTTTGATGAGATCTTTGTCAATCAGCAAGTCTTTAATCTTCTATGGGGTGGTTACATTCCTTACGATGGTGGCGTTATCAGAACACCAGGAGCAGATGGGTTAATCGCTAACCGATGGGACTACAAGAAGGTGGATCAAAACTGGGTTTTCTGTGATTTTGACATCAATACAGGATTAGGTTGGTCTCATGATAGCAAGATGTCTTTTAATCAGGTATTTGCGATGATAGAAAGTAATATAGGTAAACTAGAACCATTAGAAGAGAGATTATCAAAGCCTATTGTTTTAGCATTTGATACCTTTGATAAATGGCAGGATTTCAGTCAATACATGGGTAATGAGGTTTATCAAAACAGTATAAAAGATTTGAAGCAGGGGCTAGAATGTAAAATAAATGATGGCAACCCTATAGTTGATAACCAATTGAAGGTATCCATCAAGGAACATCAAAAAATTTCTGCAGCTGGTTCAATGAGTATTCAATCTACGACAGGTAGTGTTGAAACTAAAGAATGTCAATTGAAATCAAATGATCATAATGAGTTTATGGTAGAAATGACAATGAAGGAGAATCGACCTATGGATATTCTCTGTCTTCAGATCGATCTTAACTCTAGATCAATGTTAAAAAATAAGGCTATCTTCTTCCAAGGAGAAAATAAGGTTTTAAGCAACAAGTACATGGAAGACGAGGTGGAAGTCTACGAAGTTTCCAATGGATTGATAACCATTAAAGCTGCTCCTACTTATGGAAATGGTATCTACTCAATTGAGAATAAAGGACTTCAATGGCTTGATCATAGTTTCCCAGAAGCCTCTATAAAGGGATGGTGGAACTATTGGACTGGAGGATTTGATTATCGACCAACCAATATGACCTTTGCATCCTTATACAAAGAAAAACGATCTGCTGAGTTCGTTACTATTGATGATAATCATGGGAACAGTTGGTCCGGCATAAGAATGACACTAGATATCACTGAGAATGAAAAATATAAAGGGCTTCAATTAGATCAGTATTTCTTAATGATTTCTGGGGTACCTATACTATGTTCATTTGCAGTTATTAAGCAGAACATGGGCAAATATTTGGGCTCAGGCTCTCTAGTCAATACCATGTTTATGAAGGCTGGTGAAGATTTAGGTAAGAATAAAGTACATTATCAGGATCATGAAGGAAATCATATGATCTATCGATGTGGCGATTCAGAATTTGATGTTCTTAATAAGCATTATGCTGTTCATGAGTGTGAAGGAGTTAAGGATAAGATGACTCGCCTCATTAATGAAACAGTTCCGCTAGCTTTCTATAATTCCAATGGTGTTGCGTGGGAGAGTTATTTGCTTGACCTTGCTGTTCCAGATCAATCCACAGCCATTACCAATCCATCTTTCATGATATTCAGTGAAGAAAGAATAGACCTGGTAATGCTGGAGGATTTAAATAAACTTACTTTTAGACTATAGGAGGACAGAATGCAGATTATTGATGCTCATATTCATTTTTCGAATATAAATAGCTTTATAGATACGGCTAAAGAGCTTTCAAATGTGGATTATTCTGCGGCTGGATATAAAGATGAATTTAAGAAGAATAATGTGATGAAAAGCATAGGTATGGGGCTAACAGAACAATATAAAGGGGGCTTTCCTGATAGAGAAAGCCCTAATCCCATGCTATTAGATCTAGAAAATAAGCTACCAAGAGGTCTATATACATGCATTGGAGTTAATCCTATCCCATTAGCTGATCAGACTAAGGAATTAGAGTTAAGAAACATTGAGGAACAGTTGATGAATGATTCAGTTGTAGGTATTAAGATTTATGCAGGATACTATCATTTTCATGTTTATGATGAGGTATATCAACCTATCTATGCGTTAGCAGCAAAGCATCAACTACCAGTAGTTATCCATTCTGGAGATACCTATTCGGATAGAGGTTTACTGAAATATTCGCATCCTTTAAATATAGATGAACTGGCTGTAAGTCATCGAGACATCGACTTTATCATCGCTCATCTAGGTGATCCATGGGTTATGGATTGTGCTGAAGTGATTTCTAAGAATCCCAATGTATACGCTGATCTTTCAGGTTTAATTGTAGGTGATGCTAAACAGGTCAACAAATTCATGAATGAAAGATTATTCATGGATCATATAAAGCGGGCTCTTGTGTATACAGATAATTATAGAAAGCTGCTATTTGGCTCTGATTGGCCACTGGTAGATTTAGAAGCCTATATCCAATTTGTTAAAGCTTTGGTACCGGTAGAGTTTCATGAAGATGTTTTTTATCATAATGCTATAAGGGTATTTGGCTTATAATTAATAAAAAGATTTGTGATTTTCAAAGATTTATGCATAATAATGATATTAATTTGATGAAAACTATATTCAGAGAACCTATTTTTGATTATAATGTAGAAAGTAGATTATGTTTACTCTATCTACATTACCTCATTCTACAAATAATCTGGTGATCAATGTGAAAGAATATAAAGCACGAGGGCTCATTATCAATGAAATGCCTATCGGAGAGAATGATAAAAGAATAACCGTATATACAAAAGAATACGGTAAAATTACAGCTTTTGCTAAAGGGGCAAGAAAGCCGAAGAGTAATCTGCTGGCAACGACCCAAGTATTTGCGTATTGTGATATTATCTTTTTAGAGAGAAAGAGTTATACAACTATAAAGAGTATGGAGCTTATTGATTTTTTTCATAATATACGTAGTGATATTCATAGAGTGGCTTATGGTATGTATTTTATGGAATTATTAGATTATGTAGCTCTTGAAAATGAACCTTATCCACAGTTGCTGCTATTAACTTTAAAAGCTTTGAGACGTTTAGAAGATGAGCAGTTAGCTTTAGAATTAATCAAAGTAATTTATGAGTTAAAGGTATTAAGCCTCAGTGGTTATACGCCTGAATTACAATGCTGTTCCAATTGTAGTAAAGAAGCTAATACGTACTTTTTTTCTTCTAGAAAAGGAGGTCTAGTATGTCAGTTATGTCATTCTAAAGGAATGTCATCACCTTTAGAAGAAGGTGTCATCATGTCTTTAAGATACATTATCTATACCAATGTTCAATCAGTGTTTCAGTTTAATGTGTCTGAAGAGGTTCTCGATAAGCTATCTATCATTACTAAAGAGTTTATTCAATATCATTTAGATAGGCATTTCAAGACCTTAGATTTTCTTGAAGAAATATTAAATCCTTTAGTTTAAACACCGAGTTATGATAATGTATTGATTTCAATAATTTGGATGTGTTATACTGGAAAAAACATTAGCCTTTAATGATTTACTAAGTCTTAGATGAAAGAACGAGCTAAGACTTTTGTCATGAAATAAGGTACGAAAGAGGTGGCATATGGCAACAAAATTAGATGAAAAGTATGTTTTAGGAATCGATGAAATCGATGAGCAACATGGAGAACTTGTTTCAATAGGCAATAAGTTATTATCCTTATTAGAACTTGATGATTCTATTGACAGATACGACGATATTGTTGAAATCTTGAATGAATTACGAGAATATACCAGATATCATTTTGAGAGAGAAGAAGAATTGTTTGGAGAACTAGACTATCCTAATAAGGATGTACATATCATGGAGCATGAATTCTTTATGAAGAAAGTAGACAAGTTCTTTGATAAAGATATTGATGAGAACCAAAAAGAAAACCTTAAAGAATTAACAAACTTTGTAATGGGTTGGGTACTTCATCATATCTTAAACACAGACAATGAGTATGCTGAAATTATATTGAATGCTTAACTATGAAAGCAATAAACAGTCATAAATTTTAAAGTTTGAAAAATAGCCGTGGAGGTGCTAGTATGAAATTTGTAGATTATGAATATAAAAGACCTCAAATGGATCTGATCAAAGCAGACGTTGAGAAGTTAATTGTTAAATTCAATGAAGCAGAATCATTAGAGGAGCAAAATAAAATTATCGCAGAAATAAATGATATTCGCCAAACGGTAGATACAATGATGGATATAGCCTACATTCGTAATACCATTGATACAACTGATGAGTTTTATGACAAAGAAAATGATTACATGGATGAAAACAGTCCTATCTATGAAGGCTTAATATCCAAATACTATGAAGCCTTAGTTAATTCAAAATTTAAAGAAGAACTAAAGGAACAATGGGGACAGCAATTGTTTGATCTTGCTGAAGCAAAATTAAGCGTATTCAGTGAGGCAATCATTCCTGATCTTCAAGAAGAAAATAAGTTAAGCAGTAGATATGGGAAGTTATTGTCTTCAGCTAAGATCATGTTCGAAGGTGAAGAGCGTAACTTATCTCAAATGCGTCCATTTATGCAATCAAAAGACAGGGATACAAGAATTGCGGCACAAAAAGCGTATATAGCTTTTTTTGAAGAGCATGAGGCGGAGTTAGATGAAATCTATGATAGCATGGTGAAAGTACGTCATTCTATTGCACAGAAATTAGGTTTCAAGAACTTTGTGGAAGTGGGCTATCGCCGGATGCAACGTACAGACTATAGAGCAGAACAGGTTGCAAATTACCGTAAGCAAGTGAAAGATAGTCTAGTACCAATAACGACTGAATTAAGAGAACGCCAATGCAAACGATTAGGTTATGATCATTTATATTATTATGACGAAGGTTTACAGTTCTTATCAGGTAATCCAACACCTAAAGGTGACCCGGATTGGATCATGAATAAAGGTATGAAGATGTACAGTGAACTTTCCGAGGAAACAAAGATTTTTATGGAGTTTATGGTGGAACATGATTTATTTGATGTATTGAGTAAAAAAGGCAAACGTGGAGGTGGTTATTGTACGTATCTACCTAAATACCAATCACCATTCATCTTTGCAAACTTCAATGGTACAGCAGGTGACGTGGATGTATTAACTCATGAGGCAGGTCATGCCTTCCAAGTGTTCTCTAGTCGAGGCTACGAATTACCTGAATACTATTGGGGAACCTATGAAGTAAGCGAGATTCATTCTATGAGCATGGAGTTTTTAACCTATCCTTGGATGGAAGAATTCTTTGTTGAGGATACAGATAAATATAAATTCTATCATCATGCTGATTCCATTCTTTTTATTCCTTATGGTGTAACTGTTGATGAATTCCAGCATTGGGTATATGAGAACCCAGAAGCAACGCCTACTGAACGTAAATCAATGTGGCGTGAAATTGAGAAGAAGTACTTACCTCATAGAGATTATGCGGATTGTGATTTCTTGGAGAGAGGTGGCTTCTGGTTTAGACAAGGACATATTTTCTACGATCCATTCTATTATATAGACTATACATTAGCCGCTATTTGTGCAATTCAATTCCGCAATAAGGCTGAAGAAAATCGCGAAAAAGCTTGGGGAGATTATATGAAGCTTTGTAAAGCAGGTGGTACAATGTCTTTCATTAAGCTTTTAGATTATGTAGGTCTCGATAATCCATTTGAAGATGGTTGCATCAAAAAAGCAGTTGAACCAGTGAAAGCATACTTGGATACTATTGACGATAGTAAATTTTAAATACAAGATTTTTATTGACGACAGTTTAAGAATTTGTTATACTTAGTTTCATTAAAGGTAAATAGTGTCATGCGTAGACGAAGAGGAGTATTACAGGAGATGCGTCAAGCGAGCTAAGGATGGTGAGAGCTTAGCCGATATCTTGTAAGAAAGGCACTTCAGAGCATGTAGAATAAAGAGGTCGTTTTGTAAGAAAATGGCAATAAGGGTGGAACCGCGGAATAAGACTTTCGTCCCTTGCGTACAGCAAGAGACGGGAGTCTTTTGTTGTATAAAAATTAAGTTCAATTAATAGAGTAGGCATAATCAAAAATTGATTTGTAAAGCCTAAAAGAAGAAGAAAGGATGGAGCTTATGGAAAAGACAATGGAAAAGATAGTATCTCTAGCGAAAACAAGAGGATTTGTTTACCCTGGTTCTGAAATTTACGGTGGTTTAGCCAACACATGGGATTACGGTCCTTTAGGGGTTGAATTAAAAAATAATGTTAAAAAAGCATGGTGGGATAAATTTATTAAAGAAAATCCACATAACGTTGGTGTGGACTGTGCCATCTTAATGAACCCACAAGTATGGGTTGCTTCTGGTCATGTTGGTGGTTTCAATGACCCATTAATGGACTGTAAAGATTGTAAAGAGAGATTCAGAGCAGATAAAATCATTGAAGATTTTATGATGGAAAAAGGTGAAGAAATCACTGATCCAGTTGACTCATGGACAAATGATCAAATGAAGAGCTATATTGATGAACAAGGTATTGTGTGTCCATCTTGTGGTAAAAAGGATTTCACAGATATTCGTCAATTTAACCTCATGTTTAAAACTTTTCAAGGTGTAACGGAAGATGCTAAGAATACAGTTTATATGCGTCCAGAGACAGCTCAAGGTATTTTTGTTAACTTTAAAAACGTTCAAAGAACAACAAGAAGAAAAGTACCATTTGGTATTGGTCAGATTGGTAAATCCTTTAGAAATGAGATAACTCCAGGTAACTTTACTTTTAGAACAAGAGAGTTTGAACAAATGGAACTTGAATTTTTCTGTGAACCAGGTAAAGACTTAGAGTGGTTTGAATTCTGGAAAGAGTTCTGTGTAAATTGGTTAAAACGTTTAGGAATGACAGATGAGCATATGCGTGTACGTGATCATAGTGAAGAAGAATTATCTCATTACAGTAATGGAACAACAGATATTGAATTCTTATTCCCATTTGGCTGGGGAGAACTTTGGGGTATTGCTGACCGTACTGACTTTGACCTTAAAAAGCATGCGGAGCATTCCGGAGAAGATATGAATTACTTCGATCCAACAACTAATGAAAAATATGTTCCTTATTGTATTGAACCATCATTAGGTGCTGATCGAGTAACACTTGCATTCCTTTGTGAAGCTTATGATGAAGAAGAGTTGGAAAATGGCGATGTAAGAAATGTACTTCGTTTCCATCCAGCATTAGCGCCAATTAAAATGGCTGTCTTACCATTATCTAAGAAGTTATCTGAAGAGGCTAATGATGTTGTAAAAATGCTAAGTAAATACTACAATGTAGAATTTGATGATAGAGGATCTATTGGTAAGCGCTATAGAAGACAAGATGAAATTGGTACACCATTCTGTATCACATTTGATTTTGACTCAAGAGATGATGCTTCTGTTACTATTCGTCATAGAGATTCAATGGAGCAAGAGAGAGTTAAGATAGATGAGTTATTAATGTATTTCCATGATAAGTTTGACTTCTAAAAACTAAAGTAAGTTATATTTACAACCTAAAAAAAGTACGTGATCAGCTATAAAGATACAGATCATGTACTTTTTATTTTATTGATTAAAGTATTTAATTAAAGCAAGTTTAAACTGATATCTAAAGATTTGACAGAATGGGTAAGGGCACCTACTGAAATATAGTCTACGCCTGTTAAAGCGACGCTTCGAATACGCTCAAGGTTCATATTACCTGAAGCTTCTAGAATGCACTTTCCTTTATTCATTTCTACAGCACTTTTCATGTCGATATTGGTCATGTTGTCTAACATGATAATGTCAGTGGATGTAGCAAGGGCTTCCTTAAACTCTTCTAAATTAGAGACTTCAACTTCAACCTTAGTTGTGAATGGGATTTTATTTCTCACTTGAGACACTGCCTGGGTTATGTTACCACATGCCTTAATATGATTATCTTTTATCATCACAGCATCGGAAAGGTTGTAGCGGTGAAGACTGGCACCTCCAGCTTGTACAGCCATTTTTTCCAAGAGCCTTAATCCTGGTGTTGTTTTTCTGGTATCGACAATAACAGTAGGTAAATCCTTGATGGCTTCACAGTATTGCCGTGTCTGTGTAGCGATACCACTTAATCGTTGAAGTAGATTAAGGGCAAGGCGTTCACCTTTTAAGATAGCATTTGTGGAACCACTTATAGTTATAAAGACGTCACCTTTACTAATAAGATCACCATCTTCAACATGGTTAGAAACTCGTATTTTAGGATCAATAATTCTAAAAACCATTCTGAACACATCTAATCCAGCAATAACACCAGATTCTTTTGCTTTTACTTCAACAAAACCACTTAGAGAACTGGGGATAAGATAATCAGTGGTCATATCGCCATAGGGCATATCTTCCTTTAAAGCATTTATGAGAATATCTTGAACGATAAGTTCTTTCATCAATAAACCTCCTTGATAAAACTGCCAATGGATTCTTTACGGTGAATTGAAGCTTTACATATAGTAATACCAGTGGATATAGCATTTAAGCAGTTGTAATAGGCGATACTATAATCCTCTGAATCAAGCATCTCTTGATAGTATGTAGTCAATAATGAATAAGCAGTCTCTAAATCACATGGATTACGAGACAACCAGCAATACTCTGAAATAATAGCTTTTACTTTGTCTAATAAGAGCTCATAACGGCTGTTATCATGAGTATCTTTTAGCTGGCGGTTCTGACCTATGATCTTAATAATCCTAGTATGATTAGACTTATTAATTGAAGAAGCTACTTGATTACCAAATACAACGCATTCTAGTAGTGAATTGCTTGCTAAACGATTAGCACCGTGTATGCCAGTATGAGCACATTCGCCGCATGCATACAAACCGAGGATTGAAGTACACCCATTAAGGTCCGTTTTAACACCTCCCATGACATAGTGCTGTACAGGAGAAACAGGAATGAGATCCTTAGATATATCAATGCCTTTTTCTAAACAACGTGATTGAATGTAAGGAAATCTATCCGTCATATACGCGGTATCTAAATGACGCATATCCAAATACACACAGGGTTGATTACATGCGATCATTTCCTTATAAATAGCCTGAGAAACCATATCTCTTCCAGCAAGTTCCTTTTTCTCATGGTATCGGAGCATAAATCTTTCCCCATCCCTATGAACTAAGTGGGCACCTTCACCTCTCACAGCTTCTGAGATAAGAAAGCTTTTCCCACCAGTAGCGTCATAGAAAGCAGTAGGGTGGAATTGAACAAATTCCATATCACAAAGCTGGACTTGATGACGAAATGCCATAGCAATCCCATCACCGTATAAGTGACTCCTATTGGTAGAACGAACATATATACCACCTATGCCTCCGGTAGCTAAAACAGTGTGCCTTGCATATAAAGGTTGTAGTAAGTTATCTTTAATGATTTGAACACCGTGACATTCAGTTGAATGAATGAGTAAATCAACACATGCGGTATCCTCCATCAATTCAATATTGTGACGGTTCATGAGTACATCAAACAAAGCCAATAGGATGCCCTTACCAGTTTGATCTTTAATGTGCAAGATTCGTTGATGCTGATGTCCACCTTCGCATGTTAAACGATAGCCTTGTTCAGTTTGATCGAATATAACACCTAGACTTTCCAGCAGGTTGATGGTTTTCTTTGATTCATTGACTAAAAATGTAACAATTTCTTTATTGTTTAATTGGTGTCCTATTTCCATCGTATCATTGATATGGCTTATGTAATTATCATCCAATGTTGCAGCTATACCACCTTGTGCCAAATAGGAATTAGAATCCTTTATTTTATTTTTAGTCAGCAAAACTACTTTAAGATGGGGATCGATCTGAAGAGCGGTGATAATCCCCGCTAGACCTCCACCTATTATAACCACATCTGCATACACATAATCACCTACTCACATATACTGAACATTTTATCAATGCTCCCATAAGCTCTTTGGCGCAATTCTTCATCCACTTCAATAACATGTTGCTGGTACTTGAGAGCATGATATACATCTTTTAATCCTGTCTTTTTCATATTACTGCAGATCAAACCTGTCGATAGTAAATAGAAGGCTTTATCTGGATGATTTTTCTTTAAGCTATGTATAACACCCATTTCTGTTCCTATAATATATTTATCATAATCATGCTGGTCAACATAGTGAATTATTTGTGAGGTACTGCCAACATAATCTGCATGCTTTAAAACGCTATAAGAACATTCAGGATGCACGAGAATAGGCGCATTGGGGTGAATAGCTTTTACTTGTAAAATATCTTTTTCTAATACTCGTTTATGAGTTATACAAAAACCTGGCCATAGATCAATGTTCTTATGGGGAAGGGATTGTTTGATATAGTGCCCCAGATTCTCGTCAGGGACGATAAGTATATCCTTTTCAGGTAGGCGGTTAATCACTTCTACTGCATTAGCACTGGTTATACATACATCACATTCAGCTTTTACCTCTGTTGTAGAATTGACATAACATACAATTTTTTTCTTTGGATTCATTTCTCTATAAACTCTTATATCTTCAGCAGTCACCATTTTAGCCATCGGACATAGAGCATCAATAGCTGGAAGTAAGACTGTTTTCTTTGGTGACAGAATTTTTGCAGTTTCAGCCATAAAGCGTACGCCACAGAATACGATGGTTTTACAATCAACTTCTTTAGCTGCTTTGCTTAACATGAGTGAATCACCTACGATGTCGGCTATATCTTGTATATGCCCATCCTGATAGGTATGAGCAAGAATAACAGCTTTGTTCTTTTCTTTTAGTTGCAGGATCTCTCGGGTGATTTCCTGAGTAGTCATCTCTTCACCTCATAATAGTGTATTTACATCTGTCTTGTCAGTAAGATGTGCCACTAGTATATCACTAATAATACTCTATTGCAATATAGTTCTAAGTAAATAAATAAGGAAATATATTTAATTAAGGAGCAAAAAGGGAGTAAAGGAATGAGAGATCAAAACATGAAGCAACCATCAAACCCTACAGATGAACAACGGTATGCACTGTTAAGTGATGTGCTTAAAAAAGCAAATAGATTAGTTGATTTTCCTTATATAATCAAGGCGCTAAACCCTCCTGAAGACATCACATCAATTGCTCAGCCTGGGGAATTTAAAGGAGTACGAGTTGCAGTTTTAGGTGGTGGTGTAGCAGGTCTATCTGCAGCTTATGAACTACGAAAAATCGGATGCGATATAACGCTTTTTGAAGCAGAAGAGCGGGTAGGAGGACGTGTTTATACTTATTATTTTGATGAAGAGAAAGACTTGTTTGGAGAATTAGGTGCTATGCGTATTCCGGTTGGGCACCAATCTACATGGCATTACATTAACTTATTTAAACTCAATACAAATGCCTTTATTCAAAATAATGAAAATGCTTTTATTTACGTACGAGATATACGGGTTAGAAATGATGCCAATGGTGAAAGTGTATCTGAAAAAATCTATCCAGAGTTTCCACTAACACCTAGAGAAAAAAGCATGTCTTGGCAAGAGCTTATTGGATACGGGACAAATAGTCCTTTATTCACCATGTCGCCTACTGTAAGACAGGAAATTGTATACAGTTTGCCAAAGTATAACCCTAAAATGGTCTATTGGGTTGCTAAAAACAGTCGGCAAGTACTTCAGAAAATGAAGTTGTCTCAAGGGGCAATTAATCTAATAGGAAGTATCACCCCCTTATTGGGTTCAATGTTTTATAACAGTTATTCTGAGGTTTTTCAAGAAAACTATACAGGAGATTTCGAATACCTGTATCAAATTGATGATGGTTTTGATCAATTGCCTAATGCCTTTTATGAAGCATTGACGGGAAGGAGACCGGAAGCTTATGAGGGATTCAATAAAGAGGACTTAGGTAATGTAGATATTAAGCTCGGTCATATAGTAGAAGCTATTAAGCAAGTAGAGGGTAATCAAGTAGAAGTGGCGTATGGAAAGACATTAGGGAATCCACAACATCAGCACGAAACGGATACATTTGACTATGTCATATGTACGCTACCATACTCAAGATTAAGAACTGTTGAACTTGATCCTATATTGGGAGATCGAAAAATGGAAGCCATTCGTGAGGTGAATTATAATGATATCCAAAAGACCTTATTCTTGTGCAAAAAAAGATTCTGGCTTGAGCAGGGGATTTATGGTGGAGGTTCATCTACTGACGAAGTTATTTCTTCCATTTGGTATCCTGTTGATGGTGTAAAAGATCCCAATGTACCAGGTGTACTGACTGCGTCCTACAATCTGGGACTCAATGCATCCTATCTTGGCAATTTATCAGATGAAAGACGTATTGAAGTTATTAAAAGACAGGTTGAAAAAGTACATGGTTTAGAAGAAGGCTATCTAGATGAAATTGTTATGGATTATAAAACCATGAATTGGGGTTCAGCACCTTTGTATCTAGGCATCTGTTTATACAGTCCAGAGCAGAAAACCATTTTTAGTGCTTCTATGGATACACCAGTTTACAATAATCATATGTTCTTTGCAGGTGTTCATATATCAGAAACCCATGGATGGTTGCAGGGAGCCCTTAAAACAGCTATGGAAGCAGCTAATGGTATTGCCTATCAATGCCGATTGAACCGATATGAAAAGTAATATATTGAAGTGATTTTTCTGACGAAAGATCACTTTTTTTTGTTGGAAGCTTCTTTGAACTAGTAGTATTATCCCTTCTTTGTAATAGTGTAACAACACTTGAGAGTAGAATGATAAAAAATTTATAACATATTTTACTAGGTTTCTTGGTTTAAATATCAAGAAAAAATGGTAGAATATGAATGAATTTTAAAATTATATGGAAGAAAAAATGGCAGAATAGTGTAAAAAACATGTTACAGATTGTATAAAACTAACAAAATATTTGAATGGTTTTATGATTTTTATTAGAAATTTTACAAACAATAAAAACATCAAACATTCTTTTAAAAAACCCTATTATTTTCTGTTTTTTATGTTATAATTAAAAGCGAGTTTAGAATAGACGGTTTATGCCAATTTCCATTGTCCCAGATGAGAGGTTGAATCACTAACCAAACTATTCTATGACATATATAAATTTTTATTATATATAGGAGGTAAATTAATGAGCAAGAAATGGGTTTATCTATTTAATGAAGCTGACGCATCAATGAAGAACCTTCTTGGTGGTAAAGGTGCTAACTTAGCTGAAATGACAAAACTTGGATTACCAATTCCACAAGGTTTCACTGTATCAACAGAAGCATGTGTAAACTACTATGATAACGATAAGGTGATTGCTGAAGATATCGTTAAACAAATCGAAGATGCTTTAGCAGAAACTGAAAAAATTACAGGTAAGAAATTCGGTGACACTGAGAAGCCATTATTATTATCTGTACGTTCTGGTGCAAGAGTATCTATGCCTGGTATGATGGACACAATCTTAAACTTAGGTTTAAATGATGTAGCAGTTGAAGGTTTTGCTAATGCAACTGGCAACCCAAGATTCGCTTACGATTCATACAGAAGATTCATCCAAATGTTCTCTGACGTTGTTATGGAAATTCCTAAATCTAAATTCGAAAGAGTTTTAGATGAAATCAAAGAGAAAAAAGGTGTTGAATTTGATACAGATTTAACAGCTGATGATTTAAAAGACGTTGTTGCAGAATTCAAAGCTTTATATAAAGAGGAAAAAGGTGAAGACTTCCCTCAAGAACCACAATCTCAATTAATGGAAGCTGTTACAGCTGTATTCCGTTCTTGGGACAACCCACGTGCCATCGTATACAGAAGAATGAACGATATTCCAGGTAGATGGGGTACTGCAGTAAACGTTCAATCTATGGTATTCGGTAACATGGGTGATACGTCTGGTACAGGTGTTGCTTTCACAAGAAACCCTGCAACAGGTGAAAATGGTATGTATGGTGAGTACCTAATCAACGCTCAAGGTGAAGACGTTGTTGCTGGTATCCGTACTCCGCAACCTATCTCTAAATTAGAAGAAGATATGCCAGAAGTTTATGAGCAATTCATGTCTATTGCTGGTCAATTAGAAAATCACTACCGTGATATGCAAGATATGGAGTTCACTATTGAAGATAAGAAATTATACTTCTTACAAACTCGTAATGGTAAAAGAACTGCTGCTGCAGCTTTAAAAATTGCTGTTGATTTAGTAGAAGAAGGTTTAATTACTGAAGAAGAAGCTGTAATGAAAGTTGATCCTAAGCAATTAGATCAATTATTACATCCTAACTTCGATGTTGCTTCTTTAAAAGCTGCAAAAGTTGTTGCTAAAGGTTTACCTGCTTCTCCGGGTGCTGCTGCTGGTAAAGTATTCTTCACTGCTGAAGATGCTGCTGCTGCAAAAGCTAATGGTGAAAAGAGAGTAGTTTTAGTAAGACTTGAAACTTCTCCAGAAGATATTGAAGGTATGTACGCATCAGAAGGTATCTTAACAGTACGTGGTGGTATGACATCTCATGCAGCTGTTGTTGCTCGTGGTATGGGTACTTGTTGTGTATGTGGTTGTGGCGATATCAAAATTGACGAAGAAGCTAAGACTTTCACAGTTGACGGTCAAACAGTTAAAGAAGGCGACTATATTTCATTAGACGGTTCTACTGGTAATGTGTACATTGAAGACATTAATACTGTTGAACCAGAAATTAGTGGTGACTTTGCTAAATTCATGGCTTGGGCTGATAAAGTTAGAACTCTTAAAGTTAGAACAAACGCTGATAACCCAAGAGATGCTAAGAACGCTGTAGAGTTCGGTGCTGAAGGTATCGGTCTTTGCCGTACTGAGCATATGTTCTTTGAAGAAGACAGAATTGCTAAAGTTAGAAAAATGATCTTAGCTAAAGATGAAGCTGAGAGAAGAACTTACCTTGATGAATTACTTCCATTACAAAGAGGCGACTTCGCTGGCATGTATGAAGTATTAGAAGGTAAGCCAATGACAGTACGTCTACTTGACCCACCATTACATGAGTTCTTACCTCATGAAGATGCTGATATCGAAGCATTAGCTAAAGATATGGGTGTAACTTTTGAAGATTTAAAAGCTAAAGTTGAAAGCTTACATGAATTCAACCCAATGCTTGGTCATAGAGGATGTCGTTTAGCAGTAACTTACCCAGAAATCGCTGAAATGCAAGCAAGAGCTATCGCTGAAGCTGCTATTGAAGTGAAAAAATCTAAAGGTTATGATATCGTTCCTGAAATCATGATTCCATTAGTTGGAGAAGTTAAAGAGTTAGCTTACGTTAAATCTATTGTTGTTAAGACTGTAGATGAAGTAATCGCTGCTGCTGACGTTGCATTAGATTACACAGTTGGTACAATGATCGAGATTCCTCGTGCTGCTTTAACAGCTGATCAAATCGCTGAAGAAGCTGAGTTCTTCTCATTTGGTACTAATGACTTAACTCAAATGACATTTGGTTTCTCACGTGATGATGCTGGTAACTTCTTAGATGATTACTATGAGAAGCAAGTATTTGAATCAGATCCATTCGCTAAATTAGACCAAACAGGTGTTGGTCAATTAGTAGAAATGGCTGCTACAAAAGGTAAAGCAACTCGCCCAGACATCAAATTAGGTATCTGTGGTGAGCATGGTGGAGATCCTGCATCAATCGAATTCTGCTACAAAGCTGGATTAAATTATGTATCTTGTTCTCCATTCCGTGTACCAATTGCTCGTTTAGCTGCTGCTCAAGCGGTAATCAACAACAGATAGTAACGGATTGTATTAAAATTTATATAAAGAAAGTGGTTGGCTTATGCCAGCCACTTTTTTTGGTATAGTTAGAGCATACAAGCTTTCTTGGTAAGTCTTGGTATAGATACTTTTATTCTTTATAACTTGAATTTATATCGGTTTTTGTATTATTATAAAGATAGAGTATTTAAGATAGTCATTAAAGGGGTTTGCTTATGATTTTAGTTATATTAAAGGGGCTGCTTAATCAACTGGGGATTATTGTTTTGGCAGCATTTATATTATCGAGATCAAGATTTTTTAAGAATTATATATTAAAAGAGAATTTAACACTTTACGATAAAGTTCTATTTGCAGTAGTATTTGGTTTAGTAGGCATTGGAGGAACTTATGCTGGTGTTCCAATTAATGATGCTATTGCCAATAGCAGGTCTATCGGTGTTGTGGTAGCAGGTCTTTTAGGCGGACCATTTGTAGGGATAGGAGCTGGGTTAATAGCAGGTATTCATCGTATGCTAATTACAACAGGGCGATTTACAGCTATAGCATGTGGGATATCAACCATTCTGGGTGGTGTTATAGCTGGTTATGCTAAAAAATATGTGGATCATAAACAGGATAAATGGTTATTTGCAGCTTTAGTAGCTGCTATCATTGAGACATTGCAAATGGGCGTTATTCTATTAGTAGCAAGACCATTTGATCAAGCTCTTCTTCTAGTAGAAATTATATTTATACCAATGACTTTTATTAATTCATTAGGAACGGGTGCCTTTATATTACTAATCCAACAGATTTATGATGAAAAAGAGAAGGCGGGTGCAATGAAAGCACAGCTTGCTCTATCCATAGCGACGAAAACATTACCTTATTTCAGAAAAGGCTTAAATTTTGTGTCAGCAGAAAAAACAGCAAAGATTATTCATGAATCAACGAAAGTAGCAGCAGTATCTTTAACAGATAATGAAAAAATACTAGCCTTTGTCGGTGCAGGAAAGGACCATCATAAAACAGGTGGACACATTCGTACAAGACTTACAAAGAGGGCCATACAGGAAGGACGCTTTATGGTTGCTCATGAGAAAAGTGCTATAGAATGTTTTGATAAAAAGTGTCCGTTGAAGTCTGTTATCGTTGTACCTCTGTTGATCAACGAGCAGGTTACCGGAACATTGAAGCTCTATAAGAAAGTAGAAAATAGTATCACTTCTTCTGATGTTGAACTAGCCAAAGGTCTTGGACACTTGTTTTCAACCCAATTAGAACTTAGTCAGTTAGATTATCAAAACAAGTTACTGAGTAAAGCTGAATTAAAAGCTTTACAAGCTCAAATACAACCCCACTTTTTATTCAATGCTCTAAATACAATTGTATCTTTTTGTAGAACAGACCCTAGCAAAGCCAGAGAACTTTTACTTAAATTGAGCTACTACCTTAGGACTAATTTCAAGAATATCGGGGATTATATACCCATAAAGAAAGAACTTGAATATGTAAAAGCATTCTTATACATTGAGAAAGCCAGATTTGGAGAGCGTCTTGTAGTCAAGTTTGAGGAAGATGGTGATATTAATTGCAATATACCTCCATTGATTTTACAACCCATTGTTGAAAATGCGTTGAAGCATGGTTTACTTCCTAAGAAAACAGGTGGGTCTGTCGTTATCCGAGTTGCTAGAAGGGATGATCATGTTAAGATTACAGTCATTGATGATGGTGTAGGTATGTCTAAGGATGAAGTAAGATGTCTACTTGATCATCAATGTAAAAAAGAAGGCATTGGGGTAAGTAATGTCCATAAAAGATTGGAGAGTATTTATGGACAAGGTTTGCATATTGAAAGTAATGAAGGACAAGGGACGAAGGTTTCAATGATTATTCCTGTAGTAAAATAAGTGATATAAAGGAAGTTATTTAAAATGGAGGGGTTACAATGCGTGTCATTTTGGTAGATGACGAAAAACCAGCTTTAGAAGAGTTAGAGTATATTTTGAAGTCTTTTGGGGATATTCACATTGCTGGGAAATACACAGATCCTGTTAAAGCATTAGAGGACATAAAAGATTTGAAGCCAGAAGTTGTATTCTTAGATATATCCATGCCTGAGATGGATGGTTTCTTACTGGCTGACGCTATTATGAAGCTAGATGACTCTATTCAAATTGTATTTGCTACTGCTTATGATGAGTACGCTATTCAAGCTTTTGATATTAATGCAGTTGATTATATCATGAAACCATTCTATGAAGATCGTATTAATAAAACCATTCAACGTATTCGTAAAGGAATGGGTAATCGTTCTAATGAAAATAATGACAACATTAAGAATGCAATTAAAGGTCACAGTCTAAAAAAGTGTAATAAATTAGCTGTTTGGTTAAATGATCGTATCATCTTGATTAATCAATGCAATATCTTATATTGTACAGTCAAGGATGGAGCAACCTATATCATCACGAAAGATAATGAATTCTATGTACCAGATACCTTGAGTAAATTAGAAGAACAGTTAGAATGCCAACATTTTTTTAGGTGCCATCGTAGTTATATCATTAATATTGAGCAAATAGAAGAAATCATACCTTGGTTCAATAATACTTATAACGTGAAGATGTTTGGGTGTGATGAAAAGGTTCCAGTTAGTAGAAGACATATAAAAGATTTTAAAAATATCTTTAATTTTTAGTAATTTTGCTTAAAACCGCTCAGTGATAGAATGCAACCGTTTAGGTTGCATTTTTTGCATTTAAGGCCGAGAACAGCATATTAAGTACGATGATATGATAGAGTTATAGTATAATAAATCAATTAAGTCTGAGGGGGTAAACTTAATGATATCATTTATACTAGCAGTTATAGCTTTAGTATTGGGGTATGTTTTTTATGGTAAGTTTGTAGAGAAGGTATTTGGAATGGATCCAAATAGAAAGACACCTGCTATGGAAATGGAAGATGGTGTAGATTATGTTCCACTCGATGCAAAGAAAGCATTTTTAGTTCAGTTTCTTAATATTGCAGGTCTAGGTCCAATATTCGGTGCAGTTGCAGGTGCATTATGGGGGCCAGTAGCTTTCCTTTGGATTGTATTAGGTTGTATATTTGCTGGTGCTACACACGACTATTTTGCTGGTATGTTATCCATTAGACATCAAGGTGAAACAGTGGCAGAAATAGTTGGTCGTTACTTAGGTACAACAGCTCAAAATGTTATGCGTGTATTCTCAGTTGTTTTACTTATTTTAGTTGGTGTTGTATTTGTAAACGGTCCAGCAGGGTTATTAGCGAATATGACAGGGATTCCACAAATGGCATGGGTTGCTTTCATTATCGTATATTATTTATTAGCGACAGTATTACCTGTCGATAAGATCATCGGTAAAATCTATCCTATCTTTGGTGCAGCATTATTAATCATGGGTGTAGGGATTATCATTGGTATCTTTGCAAAAGGATATTCTATTCCAGAGATACAGTTAGCCAATCTTCATCCTGATGGAAAGGGTATTTTCCCATTCTTATTCATCACAATCGCATGCGGAGCTATTAGTGGTTTCCACGCTACTCAATCTCCAATTATGGCTCGTTGTGTACAAAATGAAAGACAAGGACGTATGATTTTCTATGGTGCAATGATTGCTGAAGGTATCATCGCTCTTATCTGGGCAGCAGCTGCAATGGCATTCTTCGGAAGCACAGAAGCATTACAAGAAGCAGGTAAAGCAGCAGTTGTTGTTAATACAATTTCTGTATCCTTATTAGGTACTGTCGGCGGGTTATTAGCTTTACTTGGTGTCGTTGCTTGTCCTATTACATCAGGTGATACAGCATTTAGAAGTGCTCGTCTAGCGATTGCTGATGCATTGAAATTCGATCAAGATAAGTATCGTAATCGTTTCATCATTGCTATTCCATTATTTGCAGTAGGTATTGCACTATGTTTCATTGATTTCAGTATTATTTGGCGTTACTTTGCATGGTCTAACCAAACACTAGCAACTATCATGTTATGGGCAGCGGCTAGCTACTTAGCTAAGAAAGGTAGTTTACATTGGATCTGTACAATACCAGCGACCTTTATGACAGCAGTTACGACAACATATATCATCATAGCTCCAGAAGGGTTTCAACTTTCTTCATCAATTGGTTACCCAGTAGGGTTAGTTGTTGCATTAGGTGCATTTGTACTATTCATGACGAAGGCAAAAACAAACAATCCATCAACCAATATTAAAGGTTAGTTAAGGATATATAAATAACCACTAATATTAGATATTATTCTAATATTAGTGGTTATTTTTCGTAGTATTCTATAAAAAATAAGTACTTTGGTTAATTGTTGATAAATATTCGTAGTATTATAATATAAACACAATTAAACAAAAGAAAGAGATGAAATCTATGAAGAAACCAAATATAATCTTTATTCTATCAGATGATTTAAGTTACAGGGATATTGGTTGTTATGGCCAAGAGATTATTAAAACACCGAATATTGATAAAATTGCTGATGATGGCATGAGGTTTACTCAATGTTATTCTGGTTCAACTGTTTGCGCACCTTCCAGATGCGCCTTAATGACAGGTAAGCATATGGGGCATGCTAGGGTTAGAGAGAATTTCATCAGGGCGAAGGGAGCAACTCGATACATAGATAGTTTAAAAGCAGAAGACACCACAGTAGCTGAAGTCCTTAAAAAAGCAGGGTATACCACAGGAATTGCGGGGAAATGGGCTCTCGGGGCAGCGAACTCAGAAGGAATGCCCTCGAAAAAGGGTTTTGATTATTCTTTTGGGTTTATCGACCAGACACAGGCCCATACATACTATCCTAATTTAGTTTTTGAAAACGATAGGCTTGTTAGAATTCCAGAAAATGAAGGGTATGATATGACCAAAGTTTATGAACTGATGACCAATCGATTTGATGAAGGAAAAGATAAGACCATCTACGATGAAAATGGAACATATAGCCCTGATGGGATAAAAGATCCGTCAAAGGCTAAGAATATGCATGATTTAATGAGTGAAGCAGCATACAAATTTATTGATAGGAATCATGAAAGTCCTTTCTTTTTGTACGTAGCATATACAGTACCCCATGGACCTATTGTTACGCCTTCACTTGAACCTTATACCAATGAGGATTTTCCTAGTACTAGGCATAAGGTATGGGCAGCTATGATCAGCAGAATGGATTCGGATATAGGTAAAATGATGGAACAGCTAGAACACTATGGTATTGCAGAGGATACCATCATTATCTTTGCTAGTGATAATGGTTATAGTGCTCATGCTTATTTTGGGCAAGAAAAAGGTGAAGAGGTAGAGTTCTTTAAGAACAGAGGTCCTTTTACAGGATACAAAGGTAATCTTTACGAAGGTGGTATTCGAGTACCTTTTATTATGTCTTGGCCAGGAGTAATCAAACCTGGAAGAACTTGCGACCAAACTTTCTCTTTTTATGATATTTTACCAACCTTTGCTGATATCACAGGTGTTCAAGCACCTGACAATATTGATGGTATATCCATCTTACCAACAATTACAGGGGAAAGTATCCAGGAACAACATGAGTATTTCTATTGGGAGTATGGTCATGAGCAGGCTGTTAGATACGGTAAATACAAAGCCCATAGGAATCATCCTAGTGAACCAATTGAACTCTATGATTTAGAAGTGGATCAGCTTGAACATAATGACATAGCTAAAGACCATCCAGACATAGTAGAAAAAATTACAGAGTTTATCAAAGAATCTCATGTTGATAGTGAGGTATGGTTAAATCCTGGTGAATCAGAAGAATATGTACTTGCGAAGACAGCTCATCTTGAACAGAACAGATTTAAGTGTATGGACCCTAACTACATAAAGTGGATCAGAAGCTTAGGCTATGATGAAAATTTTGATTTTTTTGGACTAAACTAACTTGAATAAGTCTTAACTGAGAGAACTCCCTGTCAGTGACAAGGAGTTCTCTCAATTATTATATGTTTCTGCTCTGCTTTCTAAATGTTAGGGGTGACATTCCTGTTTTTTCTTTGAAGAGTTTACTAAAATAATATTGATTACTATAGCCTATTTCTTCAGCAATTTCTCTACAAGAACGGTTGGTTTCAGAAAGTAGTAATCTAGCATTGTTCAATCTGATATTTTGTTGAAATTGGATGGGCGTTGTCTGGGTATATTTTTTGAATAAATGCTGGAAATGAGTTTTGGATATGGATGCTATTCTTGTTAAATCTTCTATTGAAAGTTGTTGCTGATAATTTGACTCAATGTAAAATATAGCCTCTTTTATAGGAGTAGGGATTATATCAATATTTTTACGATTCATACTGGATATGAAGTCAAACAGTTGAAGTACTGTACCAGCCATATTAAATGAGGTCGTGTATGCAGGGTTCGTTGATTGAAAAGTCTTAGGAAAATTCTGAATAGCTAAGAATATATTATCGAGTATGGTCAGGAGTTGCTGCTGATGACTCAATGGAAGGACAGAAAATGTTTCAAGGTCTAACTCTGCTGCATTAATATAATACAGTAATAATGCTGAAAAGGGAATAGTCAAGTATTTTCCCTCAATTGACTTATAATCAAATACAAAGACTATAATTTCATAAGCACCTTTGATATTTGGTGTATTACTTGGTTGCTCGCCAGGTGATAATAAGAGGAGAGTGCCTTCAGGGCATTGAACTAATTTTTTATCTATCCAAACAGCATTACCACTTTTACGATAATAGATCAGACGATAGCTATGAGTCGTAAGCATTTTTCTTTTTATAAAATGTAAGTATTCATTTTCTTCGAATTTCCTGTAGACAAGTCTCTCTATTTCAAAACGATAAATTACATTTTCATGCTGGATTTGCAATAGTTGATTCAGATCAATTTTGTAATTAGAAGACAAATAACTTTGAATCATATTTTTTTTTGTCATAATCAAGGACTCCTTAGTGTTATAGTAGCATTATATTAAAAAAAAGCACTACAGTCAATGATTAAACATTCGGTGAATTAAAGGTGATAGTATTACTAAACATCAGCAAGGTTTATAGCAAGATAAGCATGCTTTTTCTAAGTTAATGGGTTTATAATGGACATAAATTCCAAGCTTAAAAGGAGAGTTATTATGTTAGTGGAGAATATGCCAATAGATTTAAAGGTATTATCTAGGGAGCAGTTTATTCCATTTCCGAAGTGTGGCGATCGATCATTTTGGGGTGGATTGGATAGTCAGTTGCAAAAGGATATTGTGAGTCAAGGGGATGTCTTTAAAGAATTTAGTTATCCCATGTTACCAGCAGTACGTTATATGGATTTCGTTCGTAATGGTAATCGGACTCGTTATAAGGAGGATTATGACAAGCGTCGCTACGCTTTAGGTAGTTTGGTCATGGCTGAATGTGTAGCTGATAATGGAACTTATTTGGATGATATTATTAACGGTATTTATTGCATTTGTGAAGAAAGTAGCTGGGTAGTACCGGCACATAACAATCAATATGTAGATTTAGAAAGATACATGCTTCCGCATAACACAGAATATATGATAGATTTATTTGCAGCTGAGACAGGCGAATTGCTAGCTTCTGCCTATTATCTCCTTAAAGATAAGTTGGACCCAATATCACCTCTGATTTGCGAGAAAATCCAGTTGGAGATTAAAAAGCGTATTATTGAGCCATATCGTATACATTTGCATTATTGGTGGATGGGCTATGTTGGGCGAGAACCAAACAATTGGAATCCTTGGATTACCTCAAATGTACTATTAGCAACCATGATCATAGAAGATAATGATGACTATCGCATTCAAATTGTAAAGAAAGCACTTCATGTATTGGATAAATTTATAGCCATTTATGATGAGGATGGAGGTTGCGATGAAGGACCTGGTTACTGGACAAGAGCAGCGGCATCCTTATTCGATGCTTTGGAAGTACTATGCGCTGTAACAGAAGGACAACTGAACTATTATGATAATCCTCTTATTAAAGATATGGGGCGTTATGTGTATAAAATGCAGATTTGTAATGATGCATATCTCAATTTTGCCGATTGTGGGGCTAAAGTTGAGCAGCCTGCAGAGTTAATCTACCGATATGGTAAACGAATCGGATGTGAGGCATTGATGCATCATGGATTGGCTACATTTCATTATCATCAATGTAAGATAACAGATATACCATGGTTTTCTGCCTACCGACATATGAACTGCTATATGAACTACAATGAAATGAAAGCGCAAATTGCAGATTTCCCATATGTTCAGGAGTGTTTTATGAAATATATCCAAGTCATGACAACAAGAGAGGCAGCAGGAAAGATAGAAGGGTTATTCCTAGGAGCCAAAGGTGGTCATAATAACGAAAGCCATAATCATAATGACATTGGGCAATTCGTCGTTTACAAGGATGGAAAGCCAATGATCATTGATGTTGGGGTAGGTGTTTACTCTAAAAAAACTTTTTCACCTAGACGCTATGAGATTTGGAATATGCAATCAGGATATCATAATCTACCAGTTATTAATGGCGTAGACCAAAAAGATGGTGAAGCTTATTATGGCTCCGTATGCGATTATGAAGCAACTGAGAAGTCTATGTCTATTACTTACGAGTTAGCTAAAGCTTATCCAGATGAAGCATGTGTTAATACTTACCAACGACGTCTAGTATTAGACCGTAAGGAGAAAGTTGTTCGTTTAGAAGATAAGTATCATTTATCTCAGTTGAAAGAGCCTATGGCATGGCATCTAATGACACAAAAAGAACCTCTGATGACTAACAATGGATTAACAATTATTAATGATGGAACAGAGTTACATATAGACATGCCTGTTGACCATTTTGTGCTAGAAATTGAAAAAGTACCACTCGATGATAAGAATTTGAAAAGTGTTTGGGGTGAGCATATTTATCGCACTAAGTTCATCAAGAAAGATGAAAAACTTAGGAGTGACTTTTCCCTCTTAATGTACTAAGACTTTACAAGAAATTTATATTGGACTAATGATACCTTAATCAACAGATGTTAAGATGGGGTTGTATTAATGTTAGGTAGTCCAATCCCTCAATTAGGACATCTCCTTCCCTTGGAGAGTCCTTTTTTGAATAGGAGACAAGCATAGTTTACGGTATCAGCTACATTCATACTAGCATTGATTTAATTTAAAAAGTATGTTAACATGTGAATGTTTTAAAATAAATGATTAGAAGGTGTTTTCATGTCAGAAGTAATTGCTAAAATTTTACCCGTAATTTTATTAATTGGATTAGGTTATTTTTTAAGATGGAAACAAGTTATTAATTCTGTGGCTATAAGTGAAATGAAAAAAGCAGTAATCAATATATTCTTACCAGCTGTTTTGTTTGTAACCTTTGTAGATATGGAACTTCAGGACGAGTATCTATTGGTTTTTGTAGCAATATTTGTATTGCTCATTCTCTTGTTTTTGATTGGTATTCTTATCAATAAAATTCCTAAGGTCAGTCATCCTCTATTGCCCTTTGCTTTAACAGCTACGACCTTTGGACTATTAGGGCTATCATTATACGAAACAGTTTTTGGAAGTGAAAACTTAATTAAAATGAGTATTATCGGTGTGGGTCATGAATTATTTATCTGGTTTGTGTACATAACGTTGATGAAAATACGTCTTAATAATGAGAAGTTTAATTTAAAGGTTATTATGGATTTTATCAAGTCACCTTTAATTATCGCAGTGGTCTCAGGCTTAGCTCTCAATATGCTTGGACTATCCCATTATTTTCATGATAATGCCCTTTTGAGTGGCTTTTTCACTACTCTAAAATATCTAGCCAGTATTTCAACACCCTTAATTTTGATCATTGTAGGGTATGGGCTGGTTCTTAATCGAAAGTATATGGAGAAGAGCATCCAATTAATTATTCTTCGTTTAGTGGTTATGCTAAGTATAGGTTATCTCTTTAAGTGGCTAGTTTTAGATAACATCATCAATGATCAATTCTTTGACTACGCTTATTTTACCTTTTTAATATTACCACCACCAATGTCATTACCTATTTTCGCTGGTAAGTACAGTACCAAAGAAAACAGTGAGTTGCTTAATAATATGGTGGTGCTCAACACTATTATTTGCATCATCGCATTTGTAGCATTCACCTTGATTATCTTATAATTAACCAACTCTTTATACTAATAGTTTCCCAGTAATTATCACAATAGCATTAGTCTAGTGGTATTTAACCTAAAAGTAACAGAAAGTATAGAGGGGTTCAATGGAATAGCGAGCCTTTCTATACGACCATTTTTCTTCTTACAATTACCCATAAACCTTTCAAAAATTTCATATGATAAACTATATAAAGATAGTTGTTCTCCTTGTTATTAGGCTAAAATCTGTTATAATATTATTAAAGGATAATGACTATTATTAGAAAGGTAATGTTTATGGAATTTAAACCAGTTGATTTACAAGACGATCACCTGCTTCAACCTTTTTTTCATCTAACGACAGAAGGAATTTGTGAGTATAATACTAATATCATGTATCTATGGTATAACGTTTATAAAACCCACTTTTGTATTGAGGATGACATTCTATTTCTTAAGCAAGATTATAAAGGTCGTGAATATGCATTAATGCCTATATGTAAGCCTAATGACTATAAGAAGGCATTTGATCATATGCAAGATCATATCAACGCTTCAGGGTATCCATTGGAGATGTACTGTGTAGAACCTGAATTTGCTCAATTTGTTGAAGAACATTATGAGGAGCATTTTGAAGTCTATCCAGATCGAGATTCATTTGATTATATTTATGAAGGGGATGCTTTAAGGCTGCTAAAAGGTAAGAAATATCATAAAAAAAGAAATCATATCAATGCATTTAAAAAGGATTTTGATAAAAGATATTTATACAAGAGACTATCTGCAGAAGATAAAGAGGATTGTTGTGAATTATTAAAGAAATGGCGTACTCAGAAAACAGATTCACCTTATGATCAAATTCAAGGTGAGATTCTAGGCATAAAAAGGGTGTTTGAACATCTTGAAGAAAGCAACGTAAAAGTTGGGGGAATCTACATAGATGGGCAATTGGAGGCTTTTTCAATGGGAAGTTATCTCAATAGCAAAAAAGAAATGGCAGTTATTCATGTTGAAAAAGCTAATCCTGACATACGAGGATTGTATCCAATGATTAATCAAGAATTCTTGCTAGCAGAATTTCCTGATGTTCCCTTCGTTAATCGAGAAGAAGATTTGGGGATAGAGGGGATACGACAAGCCAAATTAACTTATCGGCCTATTCGATTTGCTGAAAAATATAATATAACTGAAAGGGTAGAATAATGGAAATACGTTATGCTAAAGAAGAAGATCGTAGGGCTATTCAAAGCTTATGGGAGTACTGTTTTAAGGATTCTGAAAGTTTTAACACTTACTATTTCAAGCAAGTTTTTGCTCCTGAAAATACCCTGTTATGTCTTGAGGATGATCAGCTGAAAACGGCTCTGCAGCTTAATCCACACGACTTGTTTATAGGTGATCATGTATATAAGTCCTCCTATGTGGTTGGTGTTTCATCACGACCAGAAGCTAGAGGAAAGGGGTATATGAAAGCTTTGATGCAAAAATCCTTAGAGGAAATGTATCATAAAGGTGAAATATTCTCAATCTTAATGCCAATAGATAGTCGAATTTATGAGCCTTATGGTTATGCCTATATAAGCGACCATTTAAAGTATAAGGTTAATCTATCCAGCATAAATAGAGTAAAATTATCAACTGAATTAGTTCCAATACAAGAACAACATTTATATGAGTTAACAAGATTTTATAACTTACAAATGCAGAATAAAGGTATCTGGGTTCATAGAAATGAAAAGCTATTCAATAGGATATTAGATGAAGTAGCGTCCGAGGGTGGTTACTGCTATGCTTGTGAACAGGGTGGAAGAATAACGGGCTTTCTTTTTTACTATCTAGCTGAAGATCAACTAGAGGTAAGGGAAATGCTTTATGACGATAAACGTACCCTAGAAACATTCATGAACTTATTCCTTATGCACCAAACACAAGTTAAAAGAATTAAGGTGAATGAAGCTTCTGATGGTCGATTGAAATATCTTCTCCCACAGGATGGTATCAACATCATGCATTTAGCGCCTTTTATGATGGGACGCATTATCAACTTTAAGAGATTTATAGAAGCATTAGACTTCTCTACAAATGAAGATGCAGAGATTCGAATAAGTGTCATAGATGAGCATATAAAAGAAAATAATAAGGTGTATGGAATCAAATACGGTCCAAATAGAGTAAAAGTTGAAGAAAATCAACAAAAACCCCATGTGACCTTATCTATTTCCTCCTTAACGGGATTATTGACTGGGTATTTGACTTATGATGAAGTTGTTTTTCTAGATGGGTTAACTTATAATAAGAAAGCAAAGCAATTTTTTAACATTTTATCTAACCAAACAAATTATATCAATGAGTTTGTTTAGTTATACATTTTACTGCAGAAAAGATAGGAGATGATGAAATGGGCGATTGTAATAGCTGTCCATCAAATAGCAAATGCAGTACAAGTAAAAAAGAGGAATGTGGTATCAAGAATAATCCTCTTAATCATGTAAAACATGTTATCGGTGTTATGAGTGGTAAAGGTGGTGTTGGTAAATCCACGGTATCTGTTATGTTAGCTAAAAGTCTTGTTAAGCAAGGTTATAAAGTTGGTATTATGGATGCAGATATAACTGGACCATCCGTACCGCGTTTATTAGGTATAGAAGATAAAAGAGCAACTGTTATGGAGCAGGGTATTGTACCTTATATCCTAAAAGATGGCTTAAAAGTTATTTCTCTTAATCTATTGATTGAAGAAGAAAACAAACCCGTTATATGGCGTGGACCAATGATTGGTAAAATGGTTCAGCAATTCTGGACAGATGTTATCTGGGAAGATTTAGATTATTTAGTTATTGATATGCCACCAGGAACTGGAGATGTAGCCTTAACTATTATGCAAATGATTCCTCTTGAAGGTATTGTGATGGTATCTGTTCCACAAGATATGATTTCTATGATTGTAGCCAAAGCCATCAATATGACCAAGGCTATGAATGTTGATGTTCTAGGTGTCATTGAAAACATGAGTTATATTCAATGCCCTGATTGTAGTAAGAAAATAAGACTGTTTGAAGGTGATGTTGACAAATTCCTTAAGGAACATGACTTACCTTTATTTGGTGAAATACCAATGCATAAAGATATCATAAAAATGCCACATACATTAGAGGAATTACCTGATGAGATTCGCGAAATCTTTGAAAACATAGGTACTAATGTGGTTAATGCAGTTGAAAAGTAGTGATGAATCAAGTTGTATTAAAAGGCAAAACTGTTGATTATGAGTTGATCTATCGTCAGCGTAAAACCATGGAAATTCGATTATTACCACCCAATCACATACGAGTTATTTCACCTAAAGGGGTGCCAAAAAGTGAAATAGAGAAAGTGTTAAGAAAAAAAGAAGCTTGGCTCTTAGGTAAACTTGATGAATTGGCGCAATTTGAACCTGTAACTAAGCAAATGAAATCAGGGGAAATGTTTTATTACCTAGGAAATCAAATACCCATGATGATCCATAAAGGTAATAAAGATCATGTAGTTTTTCATGATGATCGTATAGAGATGCATATTAAAAATGAAGCATCCAACCATATGAAACAAGTCTTAATCAATGCTTATTCAGATGCAACCATGCAATGGATTAAGTTTTTTGTGGATAAATACGTTGACCAAATGACAGTAAAACCCCAGAAGATTCGAATTAAGAATCAACGAAAAAGATGGGGAAGTTGTAGTTCTAAGAAGAATCTTAACTTCAATTGGCGCTTGAGCATGATGCCAATTGAAGTCATTGAATATATCGTTGTTCATGAAATGTGCCATCTAATTCATTTAAACCATTCAAAGGACTTTTGGCAATTAGTCGAGAAATTCTTACCTGATTATAAATTACGTCAAGAATGGGTGAAAAAGCACGGCTATACAATCATGAATATAATAGCCATATAGAAAAGACTTTAGAAGCTATTTAAGCAATGTTGATCATTGTTTAAATAGCTTTTTTGACAGGTGTAAATAGGCATGGTATCATGGGGATTAGAAAGTCGTACAGTAAGTATTAATGGAGGATTTTATGAAAAAACGAGTAACAAGTACAGACGTAGCCAAAGAAGCAGGTGTTTCTCGTGCTACAGTTTCTTATATATTGAATGACGTCAAAGGGATTAGTATTAAAGAAGAGACTAAGAAAAAGGTTTTAAAAGCAGCAAATAAGCTTGGATATCATCCGGATTCCATGGCCCAGGCATTAAAAACTAATAAATCCATGGCTATCGGTGTGGTCTCTAAAAGGAAAATAAGTGAACAGAGGTTTATCCATGTACTAAGTGGTATAAAAGATGAACTGAGTAAGCATAAGTACAGTATCACACTATGTTCAGAAGAGGTGGATGCTAGAGGGATGCCTGAGTATTATTCTTTTTACAAGAGTAAAAAAATTGATGGTATTATCTTTTTATCTTACCAAGAAGGAATTGATCGAGAAGAACTCAAAATAGTAACACAAATGATTCAGAAAGAGCAAATACCAACTGTTTTTGCAGATTACCACATGTATGATCCATCAATCAATTGTATTGACATTAATTATTATCATGGTGCTTATATAGCAACTCAGCATGTTATAGAAAAAGGATATAATAACTTAATTTTATTATTACCTCATGTGGTTTCAGAACAAGAGAAACAGCGTCTAAAAGGTGTTAAGAAAGCTGTGGATGATGCAAAAAATACCCTATTAGAAATCGTCAGAATTCATGCAGATGTATGTACAGAGTGTGAGAAAATCTTTGACAGCATAAAGCAAAGTAATCAACGTACTGCAATAATTGGTGCTTGGCACAAGTTTGCTTTTGAAACTTTATATGAGACCAATAAAAACAAAATACTTGTTCCAGAAGATGTAGCAGTCATTTCATTGGCTGGCTCTAGCTTTGCATCCTATTCTTATCCAAGACTTACAACTTGTGACTTGCCTTTATACGAATTAGGCAAAAAAAGTGCCATGACATTATTAGAAACATTGACGGAACCTTCAACTATGCCTGTGAACATGTCCTTACCTTGTAGTTTGACTGAGAGGGATTCTTGTTAGTTATAAAAGGAACTTGATGTTCCTTTCTTTGTGAACTATAATTTACACGAGTAAATTAATAAATCATAGGAAATTAGGAGGAAAGATATGAAAGCAATTATGGTAATGTTTGATTCACTGAACAAGCACTATTTACCTAACTATGGCTGTGATTGGACAAAACTGCCCAATTTCAAGAGATTAGGTGATAGAACAGTAACTTTCGACCAGTTTTATGTTGGTAGTATGCCTTGTATGCCTGCAAGGAGGGAGTTGCACGCTGGTCGCTACAACATGCTGCATCGAAGTTGGGGACCTTTGGAACCCTTTGATGACTCAATGCCAGAAATATTAAAGAACAATGGGGTTTATACACACCTTGTTTCTGACCATCAGCACTATTGGGAAGATGGAGGTTGTACATATCATTCCAGATATTCATCATGGGAAATATCACGTGGTCAAGAAGGGGATACTTGGAAAGGAATGGTTGGTGAACCTCACATACCAGAGCATGAATACACAAGTCATGAAAAGGGGAGACTTTGGCGTCAAGATTGGGTTAATCGACAATATCTAGTTTCTGAAGATAATCAGCCTCAAGCTAAAACCTTTAAAGCAGGTTTAGAATTTATTGAGAAGAATTATACCGAAGACCAATGGTTTCTTCAAATAGAAACATTCGATCCACATGAACCTTTTTTCACACAACAGCATTATAAAGATCTATATCCACATCAATATGATGGACGACATTTTGATTGGCCTCCATATGATAAAGTAACTCAACGCGATGAGATAGTAGGACATGCCCGTTATCAATATGCGGCTTTGCTTAGTATGTGTGACCATTATTTAGGTAAAGTTCTTGACATGATGGATAACTATAATATGTGGGAAGATACAATGCTTATTGTTAATACAGATCATGGCTTTTTCCTTGGGGAGAAGAATTGGTGGGCAAAGTCGATTATGCCATTATATAATGAAATAGCTAATACTCCTTTTTTTATATGGGATCCTAGGATAGGTGCGAAGCATAAACGGTGTAGTGTCTTAGCACAAACAATAGATATTGCACCTACGTTACTTGAATATTTTGGCGTAGAAATTCCAAAAGATATGCAAGGACAATCTCTTAAAAAGGCTATAGCACATGATGAGAGACTAAGGGATACTATTCTTTTTGGTTATTTCGGTAAGTTTCTTAATGTCACAGACGGTGAATATGTTTATATGAGAAACGCTGAATCTGATGTACCTATTTATCAGTACACCTTAATGCCAACCCATATGAGAAGTATGTTTAAACCTAGTGAATTTGAAGGAATGGAATTAAGTGCTCCTTTTAGTTTTACAAAAGGCTGTCAATTAATGAAGATCAAAACAGAACCTAGACATCTCAGCGGAAAGTATACCTTTAAAGAGAATAAGTTATTTAATGTAAAAGAAGATCCATGCCAAGAAAATGAACTTACAGATAGAGATATTGAAGAAAGAATGATGAAACTAATGATAAGACTAATGGATGAATCAGATGCACCAAAAGAACAATATAAGCGATATAACCTCATATAAATAATTGTGGAGTGCCTTAATAACTGAGAAATGGTTATTAAGGCATTTTTTTAGTGTAGGAAAGTATTGCGTTTTGCTTGCAAGGAACCATACTTTCCTGCACATACTTGAAACGTGACGCTGGTCACTATTCTTGTAGTGTAGGAAAGTACTGCGTTTTGCTTGCAAGGAACCATACTTTCCTGCACATACTTGAAACGTGACGCTGGTCACTATTCTTGTAGTGTAGGAAAGTATTGCGTTTTGCTTGAAAGGAACCATACATTCCTATCACCTGTTTAAATGTGGCTTTAGCTACTTGAATTGCTGAAAAAAAAAGAGGGGTCGAAACTTATGTCGAAATTATTTCGATTAAAGTTATAGAATCGCATATATAACTAGCATAATTGCATGCAAATTAATAAATAATACTCCCAAAAGTGTTCAAAATCACAAAAAGTGCTTGATTGACTTATAGAAATATGATATTCTATAAACGAAACAAAGTGAAACGATCGAAACAACTCTCGAAATTACATCGAAATAAATAGTTGGAGGCATAAAATGCGTGATATGAATCAATTCAGTCGTAAAAAAGTTTATGAAGAAAAACAGAAGTATCCAAATGTGATTAAAACACGGAGTAATGAAGAAATTGAAGAAATGATTGATGATTTACTTCAGAAGATGACTTTGAGAGAAAAAATTGGTCAAATGTATCAGATGGTACGAGGTGCGAATCCTTTCGGTTCTAAATTAGTTGAAAGAAGTTTTGAAGAAAGTGTTAAAAATGGTGATACAGGTATTACATTAGGAATAAAAGGTTGGGAAAATACTTTTAAGTATCAAAAAATGGCTGTTGAAGAATCAAGACTAGGTATTCCTTTATTATTCAACGCAGACATCATACATGGTTGTGATACTATCTATCCTGTTCCATTAGGGTTTGCATGCTCTTTTGATATGGAAGCAGTTGAAAAAGCAGCAAGAATGGCAGCTATAGAAGCAACAGCAGCAGGTGTTCATTGGAATAATTCACCAATGATTGATGTATCAAGGGATCCAAGATGGGGTAGGTGTACTGAAGGGGTAGGAGAAGATCCTTATCTGGGGCAAGAGCTAGCAAAAGCACAGATTAAAGGGTATCAATCCAATGAAAATGGGAAAAGGCATTATATGATGGCATGTGCAAAGCATTTTGTTGCATACGGTGCATCTGATGGAGGACGGGATTATAATACCGTAAGTATCTCAGAAAGAGATTTACGTGAGACTTATTTACCACCATTTAAAGCGGCTGTAGATGAAGGTGTTGATTCCATTATGCCAGCCTTTACTACATATAGTAATACACCAGCAACAGCCAACCAATATTTATTGAAAAATATCTTAAGAGATGAATATGACTTTGATGGGATTGTATTAACAGATTATACGGCTGTCACAGAACTCATAGCTCACGGCGCAGCGAAAGATGAAGAAGAAGCAGCAAGACTTTCAATTGATTCAACTGTGGATGTAGAAATGGTATCGGATTGTTTTCTAAATTCTATTGAGTCATTAGTAGTAAAAGGACAGTTGTCTGTAGATCAGATCGAAACATCTGTACGTAGAGTTTTAAGAGCTAAAATCAAATTGGGTCTTTTCGATAATCCTTATTTCTATATTGATCCAGATCTTGAAGATAAGCTTAAATTGAATCCTCAGCATAGGGAAATAGCTCATGAATTAGCTCAGAAATCAATGGTTTTACTAAAAAATGATCCCTATAAGGGGAAAAAGATCTTACCTCTTGATAAAAACATAAAATCAATTGCTCTAATAGGACCATTAGTAGAAGAGAAAAAAATTGAAGGTGCTTGGGCTTTTGTAAAAGATAGAGATTCAATTGTTACTCTTGAAGAAGGGATAAAAAATAAGCTTAGCAAAGAATGTAAGATATATAAGTCCAAAGGTTGTAGCGCTGATGGTTCAGATTTAGAAACAGCTGAAGAAAGTATTAGAGACGCTGTTAATGAAGCGAAGAAAGCTGATATTATACTCCTTGCTTTAGGCGAAGTAAAGGAAATGAGTGGAGAAGCAAAAAGCTATTCAAGAATAGGTCTACCAGGAGCACAGAGAAGATTGGCTGAAGAAATAATGAAATTAGGCAAACCAACTGCCTTAGTTGTATTTAACGGACGCCCAGTCATATTAGATTGGTATGATCAAAATATTCCAGCTATCCTTGAAGCATGGTTTCCTGGTACAGAAGGGGGAAATGCAGTAGCTTCAGTACTTTTTGGAGAATATAATCCTTCAGGAAAACTCTCTATGTCATTCCCTTATTGTGAAGGACAAATACCTGTATTCTATAGAAGGTTAAAAACTGGGCGACCACATGAAGATAAACCAGAAGATCGTTTTAGGTCCAAATATGAAGATGTTTCAAATCACCCGTTATACTGTTTTGGTCATGGATTAAGTTATACAGAGTTTCAATACTCAGAGATAGTTTTAAGTCATCAAGAACTTATAAAAGATGGCAGTATTACAGCATCTATAGAGGTGACTAATAGAGGTGATGTAAAAGGTACAGAAACTGTACAATTATACATAAGAGACCTTCACTCATATGGTCTTTCAAGACCTGTAAAGGAATTAAAAAGTTATCAGCAGATTACTTTAAATCCAAAAGAAAAAGCAAAGGTTGAGTTTGTAATCAATGAAGAGATGGTTAAATTCTATGATAGAAATATGAAATATACAACAGAGAAAGGTGTGTTTGAACTTTACATCGGTACTTCAAGTGATAACAACCAAAAAGCAAGATTTGAGTACGTATAGGTTGAATGATGTATGAATTCACAGAAAGGTGGTTTAGACCTTGCAAAGTAGAGGGGAATCAAAAAAAGGTAAAGCATTGAAATATATTTCTAGGAATTATGATTTGTACTTATTAATACTCCCTGCAATCTTATATATTGTTATATTTCACTATTGGCCTATGTATGGGGTACAATTAGCATTTAAAGATTATATTGCTAAACTAGGCATTGTGGGAAGTCCATGGGTGGGGTTGAAGCATTTTGAAAGATTTTTTAATAGTTATTATTTTAGAAGGCTTTTATTGAATACTTTAGGGATAAGTATTTATCAATTAATTGTTGGCTTCCCAATACCTATCCTATTAGCTCTGGCTTTAAATGAAATTAAGAATTCAAAATTCAAGAAAACTGTTCAAACCATCACCTATGCACCTCATTTTTTATCAACAGTTGTTTTAGTAGGTATGGTAGTGAGCTTTCTATCTCCGCAAAACGGGATTGTCAATGAGTTTATTAAAATGTCCGGAGGTGAGCCCGTTTACTTTATGACAAAGCCAGAGTATTTTAAATCTATCTATGTCTTTTCAGGGGTATGGCAGCAAATGGGTTGGAACTCTGTCATTTATGTTGCGGCTTTATCAAGTATTAACTATGAACTTCACGAAGCTGCAATAGTCGATGGGGCTAGCAGGCTTAGACGAATATGGCACATTAATATACCTGGTATTATGCCGACTATCGTTATTCTTTTAATTTTAAATGTAGGTCGGATCATGGGGGTTGGGTTTGAGAAGGTTTTCTTAATGCAGAATGATTTGAATATGGAAGCTTCAGATGTTATTTCGACTTATGTTTATAGAAGTGGTATTTTAGGGGCTCAATATAGTTTTGCATCAGCTGTTGGTCTTTTCAACTCTTTAATTAACTTTATGATTTTGATCACTGTTAACAGAATATCAAAACATGTTAGTGAAACGAGTCTATGGTAGGGGGTATCGATATGATTAATAATAAAAGAAAATCTAGAGAGGATATAGTTATTGATACCTTTGTATATGCTTTGTTAGCAATAGTCACCGTTGTAGTAGCCTATCCTCTTATATATGTAATAAGTGCTTCATTTAGCAACCCAGCAGAAGTCATCAATGGAAATGTTATTCTGTTTCCAAAGGATATCACAATTGAAGGGTATATACGAGTATTTAAAGATGATGGGATTCTCACTGGATATAGAAATACAATACTTTACACTGTAATAGGTACATTTGCGAATATCATCATAACCATTATCACAGCTTATCCTTTATCAAGGAAAGATTTTGTTGGTAGAAACGTATTGATGCTTATATTTACATTTACTATGTTCTTTAGTGGTGGATTAATCCCTACTTATTTAGTTATTAAAACACTGGGGTTAATAGATAATTTCTGGGTAATGATCCTCCCTGGATTAATAAGTGTTTATAATGTCATCATTGCGAGAACTTTTTTTCAGAGTAGTATTCCTATTGAACTTCAAGAAGCAGCTATGATTGATGGATGTTCTAATTTTAAAATCCTTAACCTTATTGTCATACCATTAGCTAAACCAATCATTGCAGTTTTGGTTCTCTATTACGGGGTAGCCCACTGGAATGCATTTTTTACAGCTTTGATTTATTTATCTGACAAAGAAAAGTTTCCTTTACAACTTATTTTGCGTGAAATATTGTTGCAAAATCAGATGACAGATATGTTAGATTTGAGCAGTAGCTCAGTAGCTGAGCAACAGATGTGGGGAGAGGGTATCAAATATGCGATTATTATTATTTCAAGCCTTCCTGTTATTATAATTTATCCCCTTATTCAGAGATACTTTGTCAAAGGGGTTATGATAGGAGCTTTAAAAGGTTAAATATAAATTTTATATTTATATAAATCAAAATAAGGGA
The DNA here is from genome assembly GCF_002964605.1 of Vallitalea okinawensis. Taxonomy (NCBI): domain Bacteria; kingdom Bacillati; phylum Bacillota; class Clostridia; order Lachnospirales; family Vallitaleaceae; genus Vallitalea; species Vallitalea okinawensis. The sequence continues at coordinate 68,228 of NZ_PQDH01000001.1, read as the reverse complement.
GTGTTGTAAGATGAAAAGAGTAAGCAGAGGATTAAGAAGCATTGTAGCATTCATGTTATCTATATCGCTAATCTCAACAATGTTAGTCGGATGTGGTGCAGGGGATAACAGTGATGCAAATACTAAATCTCAAGAAAATGTATCAAAGGATGTGGAAGAAGAAACTAAAGTAGAATCAGATGTACCAGACTATATGAACGCTACAGGTTATCCAATCGTCAATGAACCTATAACCATTAAAGTAGTATCAACGCAAACACCTGTGCAAGCTCACTTCGATGACACAGTTTCTATACCTGAGCTTGAGAAAATTACTGGCATTCATGTAGATTGGGAACTTGTACCTTGGAGTGCAGCGAATGAAAAGAAAAACTTAATGTTAGCAAGTGGAGATTATCCAGATGTTTTCTTGCGTATGTTTATTAATTCATTAGATGTCATTACATATGGATCACAACAAAGTACTTTTATACAGCTTGATGATTTAATTGAACAATACGCTCCTAATTTCAATGCCATTGCAAAGCAATATCCAATAGTTAAAAATGGTTTGAAAGCACCAGATGGTGGGATTTATGCGTTACCAAGGATAATCGATCCAAGTTTCACTTCAATGCTTTCAGGTGATCGATTATACATGAGACAAGATTGGTTGGAGGATTTAGGTCTTGAAGAGCCAACAAATGCAAATGAGCTATACACGGTATTAAAGGCTTTTAAAGAGCAAGATCCTAATGGCAATGGTCAGGCGGATGAAATACCTTTTTATGGTATGAATTTAGGTAATTTAATGAACAATTTATATGGTTCATGGGGATTAATGAATCGAGGTAAAAAACATACAATGGTAGATATGAACGAAGAGACAGGAGAACTTCGTTTTATAGCTGCAGATGAAAATTACAGAGATATGCTTAACTATTTAAATAAGTTGTATTCTGAAGATTTAATTGCAGAAGAGTTATTTACTTCTAAATGGAAAGATGTCGTAGCGAATGTTCACAATGGTGCCGTTGGTAGTTATGGAGGATTTGCGCCAATAGCCATTGGTACAGATATAAATTATCAAGGGATGAATGCTCTTGAGGGGCCATTTGGGGATCAGTCATATAGTTCAATAAATCCTCCTTTATCACCTACTTTTATGGTAGCTATAACAGATAAGAACGAGTATCCAGAGGCTACAATGAGATGGCTTGATTTTATGTACAGTGAAGAAGGTATTAGACTGTTTGATTTGGGGATAGAAGGTGAAACCTATGAGGTAAACGAGGGTAAATATGAATACATGGATATTATCAATAAAAATCCTAATGGATTATCTGTAGCAGAAGCCCGAAATCAATTATTACCTTCTGTATCCGGTTGGGTATCCGTAACGAAGCAAGAGTACTTTAAAGGTTCAGAGGCATCACCAGAAGCTTTAGCAGCTGCTGAAAAAACGACTCCATATCATATAGAAGAAGTTTGGCCAGAGTTTATCTATACCACAGATGAAACAGATCAACTACGTGCATTGAAATCAGATATTGATAGTTATGTAGCAGAAATAAGGGCTAAAGTAATTATTGGCGATTATGTTTTTGATGATGAAGGTTGGGATAAGTATACGAAGACATTATTTGATATGGGCTTGGATGAGTATATGACCATCTATAAGGCTGCATATGAAAGATATGAGAATAATAAATAACTATAAAAGTTGATATACATTTTGTTTCACCATCCTGTTATTGATAAGAAAATCTTATTATGATAATATAGTTTTAGTGAAACATGAGTGAAATGATACGAATAATTTCGATAGGTGGTGAAACAAATGGCTACAATAAAGGATGTTGCTAAGAAAGCTGGAGTAGCTCTATCTACTGCATCATATGCCCTTAACAATAAAGGAAAAGTAAGTGTTGAGACTAAGAACAAAGTTTTGGTGGCTGCAGAAGAACTAGGATATGTTCATAATGGTACGGCTAGAAATATACAGGTCACATCAACCAATACGATAGGTGTTTTTATCTGGAATGTGCATGGTCCTATTTTTGGAGATATGGTTAAAGGGATGCATGATTTTATTGTTAAGGAAAAGGGGTATGATTTTATTACAGGTAGTATCGTTGGGGGCACTAATAGTACCGCATGTAAGTATATGAGTGAAAAGAAAGTAGATGCGGCAATAGTTTTGTGTTCTAATATCGATGATGCATTTCTTCAATCAGTTGCATCAGAAAAATTACCTATTGTTGTTTTGGATAGAGAGATTGAACATCCCTATATACATTCTGTAATACTTGATAACGAAAATGGTGCCTATATGGCGGTAGAGCATATGATTCGGCTGGGAATAAAAAATATTGCATGCATTAGTGGGGGCGCCGATTCACTGGATTCCAGCATGAGGTTACAGGGTTATAAAAGGGCTCTAGAGAAAAATGGTTTGTCTTATAATGATGAGATGGTTATCTCAGGTTGGTGTAAACAAGATGGTGGCTATTATGCTATGAAGCATTTGCTAGAAGATTTTAATGATATTGAGGGTGTGTTCTGCGTAACAGATGAAATGGCTATTGGTGCAATGAAAGCTATTCAAGAAAGTGGGCTGTCTATACCAAAAGATATTGCTATTGTGGGTTTTGATGACATGATCTTAGCTAAATATGTTCAACCTTCATTAACAACGGTGAGAAACCCAACATATAAATGGGGCGTGGCAGCAGCACAGACACTGTTCAACATCATCGAAAAGCAAGATGTAGCTCCAAAAACAATTATTCCCACTCAACTGATTATAAGAAACAGTTGTGGCATTATCAATATTTAATAGTAAAAGGATTCTTTCAATTTTGATAGGCATCATTTTATAAAATCGTTTATCAAAGTTGAAAGAATGCATGTTGAGATATGTATTACATAAAAGTATGTTGATGAAAAAGATAAGGATGATTGCGATGAGAATATTATATCTAGATCTAGATACTCTACGTCCGGACCATTTAGGATGTTATGGGTATCACAGGAATACATCCCCGAATTTAGATAAGATATGCGAGGATGGCGTTCGATTTGATAATTATTACTGTTCTGACGCACCTTGTTTGCCGTCAAGAACTGCATTAATGACAGGAAAATTCGGTATACATACAGGAGTAGTTGGACATGGTGGTACAGCGGCAGATATGAGATTGGAAGGAAAAAGTAGAGGGTTTAAAGATGCTATAGCTTTTGGAAGTTTACCAGCTTATTTAAGATATTATGGATTCAAGACTATTTCCATAAGCCCATTTGCAGAAAGACATGCATCTTGGAACTTTTATGCTGGTTTTGATGAAATCCATAATACGGGTAAGTGTGGAGATGAATTAGCAGAGGAAGTTACCCCTACTGTTCTCAAATGGTTAGAATCAGAAGGGCAAAATGATAGTTGGTTTTTGCAAGTAAACTATTGGGATGCACATACACCCTATCGTGTACCTAAAGATTATGATAATCCTTTTGTAGATAGCCCTATACCTGAATGGATTACAAAGGAGGTACTTGAAGAGCATAAAAAGCTTATTGGACCCCACAGTGTATACGAAGTAAACATGTATAACGATCATGAGTCAGATCAATTTCCTAGACAACCTGGAAAGATTATGAACATGGAGCAAATGAAAAAGATGTTTGACGGATATGATACCGGTATTCGTTACATGGATGAACATGTAGGTAAGATAATTGAATATTTAAAAGAAAATGAATTGTATGAAGATACTGCAATTATTATTAGTGCTGATCATGGTGAAAACATGGGCGAATTAGGTATTTACGGTGAGCATGCTACAGCAGACCACACGACCTGTAGAATTCCTATGATCATTAAATGGCCAGGTTGCAAAAAGGGACATATCGATGAAGGACTTCACTATAATCTAGATTTAGCACCAACCCTTGCAGATCTAATCAAAGGTAATAATATAAATTCAGATAGAAATTTTGCATTTCATATAGCACCTAGAATCGAGAAGCTGAAAGAAGACGTTCCAAAGCAATGGGATGGGCAAAGCTATGCTGGAGCCCTTTATGGCGAAGATAGCTCAAGATCAGAATTAATTATTAGTCAATGTGCCCATGTTTGTCAAAGAGGTGTTAGATTTGATGATTGGATGTATATCCGAACTTATCATGATGGCTATCATCTCTTTCCTAAAGAAATGCTTTTTAATATTAAAAAAGATCCGTATGAACAAAATAATGTGGCTGATCAATATAGAGATGTATGTAAAGAAGCTGTTTATCGATTGAATAATTGGCATGATGAAATGATGGATACGATGATATATGATATTGATCCTTTATGGACGGTAATGAAAGAAGGAGGTCCTTTTCATGCTAATGGTAACCTACCAAAGTATTGTAAACGTTTAGTAGAAACAGGAAGAGAATTCGCAGTTCCCCAACTGAAAGTAAAACATCCAAAGGAATTTATTTAAAGAATAATGTACAAGCAGAAACACTCTAGATCATTTGAGACATATCTAGAGTGTTTCCAATTTGTAACATTTTAAAATTTAACTTAATCTTAAGACTTTATTAATACTTAGCTGATACAATAAATAAGGACATAAAAAATTTTATACCATTATTTTGATATTCAAAATAAATTGTATTTAAGTTATAATACTAAGTATGCAATTCTAATTGAGTGATATAAAATAAGAATATTTATTGATATATAGGGTGGGTAAATAAAAGAGTCTCTGAAGAGAAGGTGAAGGAATGCTTAAAAGGAATAAAATAGAATTCAATAGATTAATTAGCGAAATGCTTGAAAATGATCATTACATGGCTTTAAAAGAGTTTTCGCATCATGATGAAGAGGATATTGTATCCCATAATATACAAGTTGCAAGACTGTCCTACCGTATTGCTAAGTTAACTGGTGCAGACGTTGTATCAGCTACACGAGGGGCTATGTTACATGACTTTTTCCACTATGATTGGAAAGAGTATAAACAGGGGATTTTAGACTTTAGACATACAAGAAATCATCCCATTATTTCATATGAGAATGCAGTAGAGCATTTTGAGGTCAATGAAATTGAAGCTGACATTATTTTGAAACATATGTTTCCTTTAACTCTAGTACCACCAAAGTATGTGGAATCCTATATAGTGACTTTTTCAGATAAAGTTGTTGCAACTAAAAACTTTTTAACAGTATTCAGATTAAAGAAGCTTATACCTAAGTTAATTGGGTAAAAGCTTATATTTTTGTTATAATATTGTCACTTTATTCTTGTCATGTAATAAACTATTAGTAAACCCAATTATTCACAATGATTCAGGGTAAAGGATTTTGCAGTCCAATATCTGTATTTATCCTTGACATACTGCTCAATATGTATTAACATAAACACAAGTTGAAGTATATGAAAATGGTAATGATAGGAAGAGTAGTTTAATGGAACGAATCAGAGAGGAACTGTCACCGGCTGAAAGCAGTTCTATCGAGAAATTAAATGAATTGCATCCTTGAACTGATTAAGCGAACGAGTATATTAATAAGTAGTTTAATCCGGCAGCCCACCGTTAAAAGGGTATTGAGTGAGCATAATAAGTATGTTTTTATGCTAATGAGAGTGGAACCGCGAGTAACTTCGTCTCTTTTTTATAGAGACGAAGTTTTTTAATGCAAGTAAAGTTAAGTGCTATTAAACTTTTACTTGCCGTGCAGGAAAGCTAATAAAACACCTCAAGGAAGGCATCAATAACGGCCTAGAAAAAGATATTCTTATAAAACGTTTAAAGTGGATATAAATCGGGGTGATTACATGATTAATATTATGAAATATATTAAGGAAGAGATTCAAGTTATTAAAGAACGGGATCCAGCTATTAAGAAAAGTTCTGAAGTTTTTCTATATCCAAGTTTCTGGGCAGTCATAAACCATCGTGTTGCTCACTGGATGTATAAAAAAGGGTGGTACTTTTGGGCAAGACATATCTCTCAGAGATCTCGTAAAAAAACTGGTATTGAAATCCATCCTGGAGCAACCATTGGTAAAGGATTATTCATTGACCATGGAATGGGTGTTGTTATTGGTGAAACCTGTGAAATTGGTGATAATGTAACCATTTATCAAGGTGTTACTTTGGGTGGTACAGGGAAGGAACACGGCAAGCGTCATCCTACTATTGGTGATGATGTTATGATTAGTACCGGAGCTAAAGTACTAGGATCCTTCAAAGTAGGAGATAATTCAAGAATAGGGGCAGGTTCAGTTGTGCTTGGCGAGGTACCCCCTAACTCAACAGTTGTCGGTATCCCTGGTAAAGTTGTTAAACGAGGCGAGAAAAAGGTTAAGCCTAAAGATACATTGGATCAAGTGCACTTACCTGATCCAGTTAAAATGGAAATGTGTCGTCTCTTATTACGCATAGAAATTTTAGAAGACAGACTAAAAAGAGTCGAGAAAAAGTAAGGAGTTGATCTTATGAAAGTATACAATACTTTATCTGGCAAAAAAGAAGAATTTATACCCGTAGAAGAAAACAAAGTGAAGATGTATGTCTGTGGACCTACTGTTTATAACTTTATTCATATAGGTAATGCAAGACCTTATATCGTATTTGATGCTGTGAGACGTTACTTCGAATACAAAGGTTATGATGTTAATTACGTACAAAATTTCACAGATGTCGATGATAAAATTATCAAAAAGGCTAATGAAGAAGGTATAACCGCAGCAGAAGTTGCAGAAAGATATATTAATGAGACATTAAAAGATGCCGATGGTCTTAACGTTAAGCGTGCTACAACCCATCCAAGGGTTACCAATGAAATAGATGGTATTATCGAGATGATTCAAACCCTCATCGATAAAGAGGCAGCTTATGAAGTTAATGGAACAGTTTATTACAATACTCAAAACTTTGATGAGTATGGAAAGCTATCCAAAAAAAATCAAGAAGATCTTGAAGCTGGTGCACGTATCGCTGTCAATGAAGACAAGAGACACCCTATGGACTTTGTTTTATGGAAGCCTAAAAAAGAAGGTGAACCAGCATGGTCAAGCCCATGGTCGGATGGTCGCCCAGGGTGGCATATCGAATGTTCTGTTATGGCAAAACGCTATTTAGGTGAAGAAATAGATATTCATGCTGGTGGTGAAGATTTAGTGTTCCCTCATCATGAAAATGAGATAGCACAAAGTGAAGCAGCCAATGGAAAAGCCTTCGCTAAATACTGGATGCATAACCGTTTCTTGAACATTGAGAACAAGAAAATGTCCAAGTCAGAAGGCAACTTCTATACAGCACGCCAAGTAGCTGAAGAATTTGGTTATGATGCTATCCGTATGTTCATGTTAAGTGCACATTACAGAAGTCCTATTAACTTCTCAAGAGAATTAATGGAATCAGCAAGTAATTCACTAGATCGTATTCAAACAGGTGTATTCAATATTAAACACGTTATTGAACATACTGAAATTGAGAAGATGACAGAAAATGAAGAATTACGTAAAGCTACCGTAGAAGGTTTGGTTAAGAAGTTTGAAGAAGCCATGGACGATGATTTTAATACAGCAGATGCTATTGCAGCTATATTTGAACTGATTCGCTTCTCCAATACAGAAATTACTGGTGATGTAAGTAAAACCTATGCAGAATTCTTACTTGATCGCATAACAACTTTATCAGATGTGTTAGGATTAAAGGTTGAAAAAGAAGAAGAATTACTAGATGAAGATATTGAGAAACTTATAGAAGAAAGACAACAAGCGAGAAAAGATCGTAACTTTGCAAGAGCAGATGAAATTAGAGATGAACTTAAAGCGAAAGGTATCCTATTAGAAGATACAAGAGAAGGTGTACGCTTTAAAAGGATATAAGGTGATAGAATGACAAAGGAATTAGATAGTTGGTTTGAGGCACTTAATATACCAAAGGTGAATACAAGACAATATTCACCTTTGGTCTTAGCATTTATGGGTGACTCCATCTATGATTTAATCATACGTACTAAAGTGGTAGCAAAGGCAAATGCACCTGTTAATAAGTTGCATTCAGAATGCAGAACCTATGTCAAAGCTTCCGCTCAAGCAGTAATAGTTAAAGGCATCATGGACAAGCTGACAGATGAAGAGGTAGCTGTATTCAAAAGAGGAAGAAATGCTAAGTCCGCATCAGTTCCTAAGAATGCCAATCTAATGGATTACAAAAATGCCACAGGATTTGAAGCACTATTAGGTTATTTATATTTAGAAGGTAGGATGGAACGCATCTTCGAAATTATTAATTTTGGGATTGAAGGACTGGAGCAAGATACGACGGAGGAATAGTATGTCGAATAATACAAAGAAATTTGTGCATGGGGCAGTTTTATTATCCATTGCAGGTATTGCAACAAAACTGATTAACATGTTCTTTAAAGTACCTTTACAAGCCTTTGTTGGTGATGAAGGTCTGGCTTTTTATTACAATCCTTATCCCATCTATACATTATTTATTGCAATTTTTATTACTGGTATTTCATCGGCCATGTCTAAGATGGTATCTGAGAAGTTAGCCTTTAATCGCTATGAAGAAGCACATACCATCTTTAAGTACATGTTAATGATTTTAGTGGTCTTAGGTGGATTATCATCAATTTTATTATTTGGTTTAACTGAATTCATTGTTGACATTGCTGGGTGGGACCCTGGAACCGTTTATGCATTAAAAGGAATGGCCATAAGTCCCGTTATTTTAGCTATTGTTGGTGCTATTCGCGGCTATTTTCAAGGCATGCAAAACATGTTGCCATCAGCTTTTGCGCAAATTTTCGAATCCCTTGGTAAAGTGATATTTGGTATTGGCTTCGTCATGTTCTTATTATCTATGGGATACGATATTGATTATGCTGCAGGTGGAGCAGCTGTTGGATTGAGTATAGGCGTCTTTTTAAGCATGTTATTCCTTGTTGTTATGTATGGTTATAAGCGAAAAAGCATACTGAAGAAAGTTAAAGAAGATCAAAGTGGTAATGCTATTGTTTTCTCTCAGGTATTCAAGTCTATTTTTACAATTGCTATACCAATTGCCATAGGAGCAGCTTGCTATACCATGATGAACTTTATCGATTCATTTACGATTGTTCGAGAATTAAAGCATGTAGGTCTAGATTTCGCTGCTGCTAACGAGATGATGGGTCAGAAGATCAAGGCTGATACCTTCATTAATATCCCTATGGTTCTTAGTGTATCTTTGGTCATCAGCATATTACCAGCTATATCAGAAGCTGTAGCCTTAAAAGATATAAAACAGCTTAAAGAAAAGATAGATATAGCATCAAAGTTGGCTTATTTAATTGCCTTGCCAGCGAGTATTGGTATTTTTATATTAGCCAAGCCTTTACTCCAATTGTTTTTCTTCAGTGATCCAAGTGGAGCAGGGGTTTTAGCTATCTACAGTTTGAGCATACTCTTTGTTATTATGGCTCAAACCTATACGGCTGTACTTCAAGGAATTGGCAACGTCTACTTGCCATTAATTAATTTAGCAATAGCATCTGCTATAAAGCTATGCTTCAATATGATGTTGATCAATGATGCACTCTATGTTAAAGGAGCAGTATTAAGCTCTGTTATTGCCTATGGAAGTTTGGCTATACTTAATTATATTACTGTGTCGAAAAAAACAAATTATAAAATCAATATTCCTTTCCTATTAAAAGGATTCATTTCAACATTGGTTATGGGGATTTGTACTTATGGAACATTTTACTTCATCCAGAAGATGACTAGCATAGCTATTTTGCAAATAGGTGTTAGTGTTATGGTTGGCGTATTGGTATATGGTATATTAATCATTTTAACGCAGGCGCTAAAGGAAGAAGACTACTATTATATTCCACAAGGTGAGCGTATTTATAAAATAATTAACAAAATTTTTTACAGAGGTAGATAATATGAAGGATAATATTTTGATTGGACGTAATGCAGTCATTGAAGCATTTAAAACAGAGCGGACTATTGATAAAATAATGATTCAAAAAGGATCAAAAGAAGGATCTATCAAAAAAATAATTAGCCAAGCAAAAAGTAACGGCTACGTTATACAAGAAGTCAATAAGGAAAAATTGGACAGTCTTTCTGAAGGTGAAAAGCACCAAGGAGTTATTGCTTTTATTGCTTCTTACGATTATTCAACACTTGAAAATATTATGGACAGAGCCAAAGATAAGGGAGAAGATCCTTTTATCATTGTTCTTGATAATATAGTTGACCCACATAACTTAGGTGCTATCATTCGTACAGCCAATATCGTTGGTGCTCATGGAATTGTCATACCTAAGCGTCGTGCTGTTGGTTTGACGGCTGTTGTGGCAAAAACATCAGCTGGGGCTATTGAACATACTCCTGTAGCCAAAGTCTCCAATATTGGAAGAACCATTGAAGATCTTCAAAAGAAAGGTCTTTGGGCGGTATGTGCTGATATGGATGGAGATATGATGTATGATGTAGATTTGAAAGGTCCTATCTGCCTTGTTATTGGTAGTGAAGGCGAAGGTGTGTCACGCCTGGTAAAAGAAAAATGCGATTTCATAACCCGTATTCCGATGAAAGGTGAAATTAACTCACTTAATGCATCTGTTGCAGCAGGTGTTTTGATGTATGAGATTATACGACAACGTATGAAATAAAAGTATGCATAATGAGGTAGAAACTACTTTATTATGCATTTTTCTTTCTCTTTTTCTTGGAAGTTAATGGGTGCGACTTTACTTTATGAGGAATTTAGCATATAATATAGACTAGATAAGCAATTCCGCCAAGAAAAAATGTTTAGAATATTTTCTAAAAGGAGGTACGACAATGCTTAAAAGAGATGATGTAATTGATCGACTACATGATTTAAACTTACCAGCAAATGAATACTGGGCTTCAGCTAGAACAGCTTTAGTTCTACACGGTGTTAGATATGATACAGAGAGCATAGAAATTGGTTGTACAAGTACGTTATACAAGGAATTGCTAGAAAATAACGACAAAGCCAATAAGGATGAAGAATCTTTACATATCAAAGATGGACAAGTTATTGTTAAAGAATGCGATGGTGATGAAGTAGAATATATAGAAGATTTACCTGTAGCAACTTTAAACAGTATCAAAAAACACAAGGTAGGATCTAAAAATCCAGAAGACATCAAAGATATAGAGCTGATTGATAAACTAACGATTATATTGGATAGTTTTTAATAATAATTAAATAGTTGAATGAAAAAGTATAGTATATTACTATACTTTTTTTTATACCATGGAATTTGTCCTTTCAAAATAGTTTGAGAAAAGACTGGACTTGTGAAAGCCACACTTCTTCGATATGATTAATACAGAGATCAGGTTAATGACTCAGATGTTGTACATGAGTAAAGTTCATAATGATTCTTATATGTTGACTATTGAACTTAGTTTGCGTTAGATGATATGAGAGGGTGGTTACTATTTATCGCAAGGAACATAAAAAAATGATTATTCTATTTTTATTACCTGTTACGGTCTTATATTTATTCTTTTTCATTTATCCATCAATCAGAGCTTTTTATGTTAGTTTATTTGATTGGAGTGGATTCTCAAATGATATGGACTTTATTGGATTAGGTAACTTTATCGAATTATTCCATGACAGCCATTTCTGGTCTGTGGTGATGAACAATACTTTCATCATTATTTTTATTGGAGGTATCATAATTTTTACTATTGCCTTTATATTATGCGGCGTACTCACAACAGATATCAAAGGGAAGAAGTTCTATCGAGCTATATTGTTCTTTCCCTCTGTGGTGAATCCGGTAGCAGTAGCTATTTTATGGTCCTTTATCTATAATAAACAATGGGGATTACTTAATAATCTGTTACGAGTTATAGGGTTAGAAAACTTAGAAAAGGCATGGCTTGCACCTGACACCCTTATTTGGTCTATCTTAGTGGCTTTAGTATGGATGTATACAGGCTTCTATTGCGTTATACTTCTAGCTGCTTTTGATCGTGTACCTCAAGGGTTAATTGAAGCGGCACAGTTAGAAGGTGCTAATGAGCTTAAAATATTCTTTAAAATAAAAATTCCTATGATCTGGGATGTTCTAACAACAGCAATCATATTATGGTGTATTAATGCTGTGAAGGAATTCTCACTGCTCTATGCATGGGGTGGAGGGGTGGATGTCCCGCCACCAGGGTCACAAAACTTAGCAACATATATGTACATGACAGCTTTTGGCCGACGAGTAACCATTTATCGCATGGGTTATAGTACTGCAATGGGAGTGGTGATGTTCTTATTAATTGTAACTTTTGTTATTATCGTTTCACTATTGGCTAAACGTGAAACCATTGAATATTAAGGAGGAGTACTTATGGGAAATGCAAAGATCAATCGGAATAGTAGTCCTTCCTTAATGTATGAACGTGGTATGCGAAGGGTTATAAAGAGTGTGCCTGGGTTTTTAGTGAAGATATTTTTAAACTTATGGTGTGGGTTTTCATTATTTGCCTTTTTGTGGATACTCATTGGTTCCTTGAAGACCAATCGGGAACTTTTTGAAAATGTATGGGGGTTCTTCCAAGCGCCACAGTGGAGTAATTATGCTAACGTTTGGAACAACTATCACTTGAATACCTACTTTATCAACAGTTTATTAGTTGTATTAGGAGCGGTCTTTGGCTTGATTGCTATCTGTGCTCCAGCATCTTATGTTCTATCAAGAATACCTTTTAAATTCAAGGAAGCATTTTCGCGGTTTTTTACATTTGGTATGGGCGTACCTTATCAATTGCTATTAGTACCACTATTCTTTGTTTTATTCAGTTTGAAATTAATCAATAGTCTAGTAGGTCTTTGCTTAGTTTATATAGCTTTATCCATACCATTTACTATTTTCTTAATGATGGGATTCTTTAAGACACTACCCAGTCAATTAGAGGAAGCAGCTTATATCGATGGATGCTCTCCTATCAAAACATTTTTTAAGATCATGTTACCACTTGGGCGCCCAGCTTTAGTTACATCCGGTATATTTAATCTCATTTGGCTTTGGAATGAATTTTTATTAGCATTAACATTATTGACTAAGGACAGCAAGTACACTTTATCCATAGGCTTGTATTCTTTACAAGGTTCTATGCAATACACAGGAGATTGGGTTTCTTTATTTGCTGGTTTTACAACGGTTGTAGTACCTACATTTATGGTGTATATTCTTCTATCACGAACGATCATGGAAGGTTTGACTATGGGAGCAGTGAAAGAGTGATAGTTGACAAGATATAAGTAGAATAATAAGGGGGTAAATGAATTGAAAAGTTTTAAGAAGGTTTTAGCATTACTACTTTCAGTCATATTTATTATGGGGTTATTGACTGCATGTGGCGAAACAGAAACAGCTAAAGAAGAAGGTGTAAAAACAGAAGTAAAAGAAGAGGCTAAAAATGAGCCTAAAGAGGAGAAGGAAGAGACAAAGAATGTTGGTAATCTGAATTATGTTTCCATGTGGAATGAAGGTGAACCACAAGCAGAAGTCATCAAAGCGATTTGTGCTGATTTTGAAGCAGAAACAGGAACAAAAGTGGAGGTAGAATTTGCAGGACGTGACGTATTAACAAAGATTAGAAGTCGATTATTGATGAATGATGCTCCTGATATCATTGATCAAGACTTAAGCGAATTAAACGGGGCGTTAATGAAAGAAGAGTCCTTAGTATTGCCTTTAACAGACTTCTTTGCTGAAGCAGGTCCTGAAGGTGGAACCATGATGGATGTATTTAATGAAGATGTGGTTAGACTCTATGAGCAAGAGGGGAATCTTTATTACATGCCATATTCTTATATAACTTCAGGCTTTTTCTATGATAAATCTATGTTTGAAGAATTATCATTAGAAGCACCAAACACTTGGGAAGAGTTTGTTGTTAACAATGAAGCTTTATTAGAGGCAGGTATTGCGCCATTAGCTTTAGATGGTAACATATCTTTCTACAACGCTTATTATTATTATTGGTCAGTTATTCGTGTATTAGGTAAAGGTGCTTTATATGAAGCAGCTGGAGATAAAACGGGTGCATCATGGGATGACCCAGGTTTCTTAAAGGCAGCTGAACTGGTTTATGAAATCAGTAAGGGAGGCAAAAACCACTTCCAAGACGGATATGAAGGTAGTAATTATCCAGCTGGTCAATCGGATTGGGCTTTAGGTAAATCAGGTAGTGTACTATGTGGTAGCTGGATTCCGGTCGAGACAAAAGATATTGCAGATGCAGATTTTAATTTTGGTTTCTATCCTTTCCCAATGGTTGATGGTGGAGTAGGTTCTAATAAAGATGTTGAAGCTTACCTCATTGGTTGTGCTATTCCTAAGGATGCACCTAACCCTGAAGGAGCGAAAGAGTTACTTCGATTTATGATGGAGAAAGAATATGCAGAGAAATATGCGACAGAAACTCTTAATATCTCAGCACGAAAAGATGTAGCATATCCAGACATACTTGCTGATATAGAACCAGTAGTGAGTAGTGCAGAAACTTTCCATCTTTCCTATGATGGTGCCATGGCTATGTATTCTGAATGGTTTGCTAACGTATTTTATCCTATCGATAATCAGTTGGTATTTGGTGAATTAACACCAGAAGAGTTTATTGAAAGTCTAAAAGCAGAATCCATAAAGTATTGGGCTAACAAGTAAAAAATATAACAAAGGCTAGGGGAGTAGTTCATACCCTAGTCTTTCTATTTATCTAATTTTCTGATAAAATAGAGAGAAGATGGGGTGATGGTTGTGGTCTATTTAGTGGGGATGTATATCATTTTTAGCATACTCTTAATTATTAAAAATCATAAAAATCGATCGATTATATGGTTCATACTCATGCTCATAGGTTTTTGTATGGCAACCTTTGGACTTGCCTTTTATAATACATACATATCCAGTTCTACCTTTTCGGAAAACATGCTTTTTAAAGATGTAGAGGAATATATCTTAATGTTGAATTATTACTTGGATCTAGATATACTTCAACAATTTCGTATCATGAACATTGGGACGGGACTCTATATTTATGGAGCTATCTGTTTTGCAGTATCATTTATGCGACGAACCAAGGTGACTCACTATATACTTCTAGGAATAATTCCTTTATTATTAGTTATGGTATTTGATTCCGTGTTTTTAGAAAAACTCTATGGTTTTGATACCCACACACTATATGAGATTAGCCTTAAGGAGATTAATAAACGTATGGCTTTAGTCAATATATTTTTCAACATCATGATTAAGACTTATTTATTTGCAGCTACTTATGTGATGATATATACCTTTATCAAAACACCTCAAGTCATTCGGAAGAAATTCAAATACATGATGATAGGAAGCATCCCTATATGGCTATTATTTATGTTATTATTTTTTTATTTTCCTAATCACAACATTATCTTTAGGCGTTATGAACAGCTCTACATGTATAATTTTACTTACAATGATTTTTTATACAAAACGGTATCTTACTTGTGTGTCATATCCGTTATTATATTGATCATTGCTATGTTTAAATATAATATTTTTGAAACATCAGAAAGAAAAAAACAGATTGATTTTGAACAGCAATATGAAACAGCTAATATTGGTTTGCGGATTTTTTCGCATTCCATTAAGAATCAGTTTGTGGCCATCAAGTTATTAGCTGAACATCTTGAGCAAGTTGAGGATTCAGAAAGAAAGCAGGCTATTTCCAAAGAAATATTAAATGTTTGTGATGATTCAATATCTAAGCTCAGCAATTTATCTAAGAATACCCAAAAAATCGAACTACATTATGCAAAAGAAAACATCAATGAGCTGATTCGAAGGAGTATACGTAAGTTGTCTAAAGACTTCATTAACTATGAAGACAGACAGGACTTGGAATTATTTATTGATAAAAATCAATTTCTAAGAGTTATGGATAACCTGTTAATGAATGGTGTAGAGGCCGTTCATGAAGAAGAAAAACCAGAAATAGTAGTTACTTTAAAAGACAGCTGGGATTATGGCATTATTAAAATAAAGGATAACGGTCATGGGATAGAAGAAAAAGAGCTTAAGAAAGTTATTCGTCCTTTCTATTCAACAAAGCCAACAGTTTCTAATTGGGGCGTAGGCTTAGCGTACTGTCAAAAAGCCATTGCTGCATTTGGCGGTGTTTTACATATCGATTCACAGGTCAATAGGGGGACAACTGTAGAAATATATATACCCAAAGAAAGGAGAGGGTAAGATGATCAGATGTATGATTGCTGAAGATTACGAGACACTTAACAATATATTTTATAACATTATCAACTACGAAAAGGATATGGATGTAGTCTTTCGGGCCTCTTCTGGTAAAGAGCTTTATGAACAAGTAGTAAAAGAACAACCAGATGTGATCTTAATGGATGTGGAGATGGAGACACCTTTAGCAGGTGTTGAATACAGCAGTAGGATATTAGCCAAGTATCCAGATGTAAGAATTATTATATTAACTTGCCACGAAGATGAAGAGATCATTATCAAAGCCTATGAGGCGGGAGTAGTTGATTATGTTTTAAAGGATAATTCGTCTTCGGAGATATTAGAAGCTATCCGAGCGGCTTATAATGATACCTCACCTATACGTTCTTATGCAGCGAATGCCATTAGAAAACAACTGAAAGAGATAGGAAGCTATAAGAATAGTTTATTATCCATTACCAATATACTATCGACTTTAACCATTTCTGAACTAGATGTGCTACGACTATTATTGGATGGTAAAAAGCAAAAAGAAATTGCTAAGGTACGCCACGTTGAACTCAGTACGGTGAAGTTTCATGTCAGCAGTATATTGAAGAAATTTAAATGTAAACGAGCAACAGAAGTCATTAACACCATTAAAGATCTAAATTTAGAGGCTTTATTCCAAGAGCAATAATTGATATGAAAGGATGAAAGATATGCTATTAAGAAAAGCTGAAATAAATGATGCAGAGAAATTACAAGAGTTGATGATACGTCTAGATCAAGAAACCAAATACATGCTTTATGAGCCAGGGGAACGTAAAAAAGATATTAAAAGAATGGAGAATATGCTTCAAGACTTTAAGGAAACAGAGAGTGCTTTTATTGTTGTAGAAGATGATAAGGAATTAGTTGGTTATATTGCATGTAAAAGAAGTCCATTACAAAGAATTAGACATATAGGTTATATCGTCGTTGGGATAAGACAGGATTACAGTAACCAGGGTATTGGATCAAAGTTATTTAATGCTGTTGATCAATGGGCAGAAGAGGCTGGGTTAACTCGCATTGAATTAACAGTCATGACCCATAACTCTAGAGCAGTACATCTCTATGAGAAAATGGGCTATGAAGTTGAAGGGAAAAAAGAAAGGTCAATTAAGATAGATGATAAGTATATTGATGAGTATTATATGGCAAAACTAATATAATGGTAGGAGTGATAAGTATTGATCAGTTATATAAGAATTCCTCTAACAGAAGTCCATCGAATGAAGGAATTATGGCAGCAACTGAATGAGCATCACTATCAGCAGACGCCTGTATTTAGAGAAGATTTTGTGAACTATACCTTCGAAGATAGGATCAAAAAAATTACCTCAAAAGTAAACAGTAAGGAAAACATACTCTTAGAATTGGTTATTGATGAAAAAGAAAATAAACCTATTGGCTACTGTATTACTACCATAAACGATGGTCGTAATGGCGAAATTGATTCCCTTTATGTAGATAATCAATATAGAGGTTATAATGTAGGCGGAAAACTAATGGAGAGGGCAGTTAAGTGGATGGACGAAAGAGATGTTGAAACCCAGATCATAGGTGTAGTAGCTGGGAATGAAGATGTTTTAGAGTTCTATAAACGCTATGACTTTTATCCAAAGGCTTATGTCTTAAAAAGAAAAAAATAATAAAATCAAAGAATAAGAACAGGTGTTGTGATTAATTTACAATGAGTGATTTGTCAAGCTATTACTTGTTGGAATTGGTGAACATGTGTTCTTGTTTTTTGTCTTCAATCATGCTATAATAATTGCATCTTATTTTTTTAGCACCTTTATTGGAGGGAAATTTATGGATGAAAGTATTAAGTCCACTTTGGCTGAGAGCTATAACAACAACGCGCAATTAAGAGAGGGGAATAACATTGTAAGTTGGAAAGAAAATGAGCTATTAAGAGCCTTGGACTATATTAATTTAGAAAATAATAGTCGCTTTTTAGATTTAGGGGCAGGATCAGGCATCTATGGTGAATATTTTAATAAACAAGGCATCAATGTTACATGCATTGATTTATCATTTGAGTTGGTAAGTCAATGTGTTGATCGTGGCTTACACGCAAGACTAATGGATTTTTATGATCTACAATTCGAGGATAATAGTTTTGATTTTGTTTGGTCAATGAATTCCCTATTACATGTTCCTAAGCAAAGCTTAACAAAGGTTTTAGAAGAAGTTCATCGGGTCTTAAAGAAGGACGGGCATTTTTACATGGGATTATATGGTGGAGAAGATTTTGAAGGTATCTACGAAGATGATTCTTATGAACCTAAGCGATTTTTCTCTTTCTATACCGATGAAGCACTCATTGAATCGGTGGGAGAATTATTTACTGTGAAGGAGTTTAACAAAATTTATTTAGAGGAAAGACAAATGTATTTCCAGTCCATGGTACTTAGTCCTTTGTAGTAGATAGTAGAATATTTAGAATGAGAGAGGTTGATGCAAATGTCTTTTGAACATATCATTTGGGATTGGAATGGAACGCTTTTAGATGATGTAGATCTTGCTATTCACTCAATGAATCTTATTATGGCTGATAAAAAAATGAATCCATTGAGTAAAAAGGAGTATTTTAAACACTTTGGTTTTCCGGTCAGTGATTACTATAGGAAGATTGGTTTTGATTTAGAGCAAGAATCAATGGAAGAACTCTCTGATTTCTTTGTCACTAATTATCGTAACCATTTACATATGACAGGATTACATCATCGTGTGGATAAAACCTTGAAGAACTTTTCAGAGAATGGATTAACGCAATCCATTTTATCTGCAGCTGAGCAAAATGGTCTACATGAAATTGTCAAGCATTTTGGTATTAGAGAATACTTTACGGATTTGGTCGGCTTAGATGACCATCAGGCCAAAAGTAAAGTTGAAAGAGGACAAGCCTGGATCAAGAATCAACAAATCAATGTTGATAAGACCATAATGATCGGTGATACTATACATGATTATGAAGTAGCAAAAGCCTTAGGATGCCATTGTGCGTTAGTTGCTCACGGGCATCAACCTTTTGAGCGCTTGGAATTACAACATGGACTAGTCTTTAAAAACTTAGAAGAAGTTGAAGCATTTATACTAAAATAGATATAAAGGCATATGATCAATAATTGAATTTGATCATATGCTTTTTTTATGGAATAGGAAAGTTCGAGTTTTGCTCACAGGGTACCGTACTTTCCTATTTCAGATTTAACGTGGCGTTAGCCACTTTTGTACTACTGGATAGGTCTTTTTTTCTATAGTCTCAAGCCTTATGATTACCACGGCATTTAGCGTATAGAATATTATAATCGGTGATGTATATCAAAATTTCTTGGTAATTTGTGCTAAGTTATATTGCCACTTGATTCGTTTATTTCATATTTTATAATGGACAATATTTTATATTTATATGGGTATAAGATGAAATCAATATATTATGCCTAAAGAAAAGTTCTATTTTAAGCCCAATATATAGAAAGGAGTGAATCTAAAATGAAAATCGGTATAGTTGGTAGACGGAATTCTAAAAAATCAAAAGCTTTCCAATACTTTAAGACAGCAGCAAAAAGATTAAATATATCTGTTGAATACTATAGACCATCAGATCTCATTATAGAAGTAGATGAGGAAAAGGTTAGCATTCTCAATTATAATATGGAGCCTATACAGATTGATGGTATTATTGACTGGATTCCTTACGAAAACAAATATAACGAACTATTTGAAGCCTTTTCTTTTGCCGGGATACCTTGCATTAATTCTGCTTCTGCAGTGAGAAATTGTAGAAATAAAATATTAACCAATATGACTCTTAATAGATATAAAATATCCCAACCAAAAACAATTTTTATACCTAAACTCTCAAAGATTCCCAAAATATCATTGAAGACTCCTGTAGTTTATAAAAAGAAAAATGGGTGTAAAGGTAAGGGCGCGCAGAAATTTTATGGTATTGAAGATATGAATAATTTCTTAGAAAAAATGATGAAGAAAAAAGATATTTATCTTCAAGAGTATGTAAAAAACAATGGATGGGATATGCGAGTGATTGTTGTTGGAGATAAAGTTATCGGTGGAATTAAAAAAACTGCTAAGAAAGGTGAATGGAGAACTCATGTTGCTCATGGAGGGCAAGCAGAAGCTTATGAGTTAAATGATACCATTAAGTCTATGTGCTTAGAGGCTACTAAAGCTATGCATTTAAACTTCGCTGGGATTGATATTATTCAAGATACTGAAGGCAATTACTCCATATTGGAGGTAAATGGCGTTCCGGGATTATCAATATTTCATGAAGCAACAGGTATAGACATCGCTTATGAAATACTTAAATACTTTATAGAAGAACTATTGGATCAATCTGAAAAACTTAAAGCGCCTCAGGTAAACTATTATCAAATAGTCAGCAGTAAAATGGAAAAAACAAAAATTATTTTGAATAATCCGCTGCTAGTATCTTATATACCAGAAACACTGTATTTAAATGCAAATAACCTAAAAAGGATGCTCAATGAATTCAAAAGTGTAGTTTTTAAACCTGAGAGTGGTTCTGGTGGCAAATATGTTGGGTTAATTCGGCAAAACATTGATAGCAAAATGTATACCATTCATTATAAGACTAAATTTTATAATATGGCGAGCATTGATGAAATAATACAATTTATTGTAAAACTAAAACCTACCAAAAAGTTTCTTATACAAAAGGCCATTGATTTATTAAGATATAATAATAATCCTGTAGATGTTAGAATATTTATGCAAAAGCCATATGATAATTGGGAAATAACTGGTACCTTTGCAAAAGTTGCAGCTAAAAATAAGATGGTAACTAATTTATGTAACGATGGTAGTATGATGCATTTAATAGATGTTATCAAAAACAATGCCTATGATGAATCAGACCTTGAAAAACTAAGAGACAAGATGAATCAACTAGCTTATGATGTTGCAGATACTTTAATTAAAGTATATCCAGGACTTAGGGAGCTAGGTCTGGATATAGGGATAGACAATCATCTGCACCCTTGGGTATTAGAAGTGAATACAAAACCCTGTTATAGTCAACTTTCCCTTCTTGAAGATAAAGCACCCTATAACTTAATTGATAATTATCACAATCTAATTCTTGATTCAATAGAGTATTATGATCGTAGATAATATATTATGCTTTATTTATATAATTAGTAACTCACCCAATGATTGAGTTTGGGTGGGTTATTTCACTGTAAAACATAATATTTGATGGGTGTAACATAATTAAAAGTATATCAAATGATTTGTCTATAATTAATAGGTAACCAAGAGTAAATGCAGCATGATTACTAAAAAAATAAATTTATATATAATATTAGTGTTTATTATTGACTATTAAATTTGTTAATGATATAATTTAACACATAAATGGCAACTAATAAAGTATATCATATTAATAATATAGTATAGAGAATAGGAAATGGCTGAGTGTTTAAGGTATATTATTTATGAGGTGATAAAGTATTGCTTGCTAGAGTTACCAGAAAATGATCACAAGCTATAAAGTTCAGTTAATATTGACTAATTGGTAATCAGAGAGGGGGATAAATAGCATGATGCAAGAATGGTTTAAAGAAGCAAAATTAGGTATTTTTATTCACTACGGTATTTATGCTGTTGGTGATGTCTCAGAATCTTGGTCCTTTCATAATGGGCAGATTTCTTATGAAGATTATATGAAGCAGGCAGAAGGCTTTACAGCAGCCAACTATGAGCCAGAAAAATGGGCAGCATTATTTAAAAAGGCAGGTGCTCAGTATGCTGTCTTGACGACAAAGCATCATGATGGAATGGCTTTATTTGATACACAATATAGTGATTTAAGTGTTATACATAGAACACCAGCTGCAAAGGATATTGTAAAAGGCTATGTAGAGGCCATTCGTGGTCAAGGCATGAAAGTTGGATTGTACTATTCTTTGATTGACTGGTCCAGAGAAGACTACCGGTCTGTATATCCAGATGGCACTGATCCAGTAGACTATGGAGACGAAAACAGTTTTGCTACACCTGCAGGAGGTAAAGAAAAACCGGAATTATGGGAAAAATTCTTAGAGTTTAATAACAATCAAATGAAAGAGCTCATGACAAACTATGGAACCATTGATTTGTTATGGTTTGATGGTGATTGGGAGAGAAGTGCAAAGCAATGGCGTATGGAAGAATTTAGAGATTATCTGCATTCTTTCAATCCTAATGTTATACTCAACTCTCGTATGCAAGGTTATGGAGACTATGAAACACCAGAAATCGGTATCCCAGTAATCCCTCCTAAAGGTCCATGGGAATTTTGCACGACCATCAATACATCATGGGGCTATAGGGTTTCTGATAATGACTATAAATCTAGCTGGCAAATCATCCGAACCTTTTGTGATTGTATCACATTGGGTGGTAACTTACTTTTGGATGTAGGTCCCATGGAAGATGGTAGATTAGATCCACGGCAGGAGAAAGTATTATTAGATCTAGGGAGTTTTATCAAAGGGAATGAAGAAGCTATCTACGGTACCATAAAAGGTTTAGATTACTCTTTCTTCTTAGGAGGCAGTACCATAACAAAGGATAAGAAGACAATCTATCTGTTTGTATACGGTCAACCAGAAGGGGAACTGTGCTTAAAAGGGATTCAAACCAAGACGAAAAAGATATCGTTGTTACGTTCAGGCAAGGAACTTGGCTATACCTATACAGGTTCTATTCCATGGAGTGATGTACCAGGAACAATATGGATTAAACTGAATAAGGGCGATTTAGAACCTATGGTGACTGTTTTAAAAGTTGAACTTGAAGATGAATTAAAGCTTTACTACGGTCATGGGATTGTTGTATCAGATAATAACTAGGAGGATTAAAGAATGACCTATAGAATTCAAAAAGCAGATATTACTTTTAATCCCCCAATTTACTATTGCAAGAAGGCTAGTAAACCCTTCACCTTAGATGGTGACATCGATAAAGTGTTTTGGAATGATGCAGAGTATACCAGTGACTTTGTTGACATTGAAGGGGATATTCGTGGAAAGCCTCGCTGCTTAACTCGAGCAAAAATGCTATGGGATGATAATAATCTTTACTTTGCTGCTGAATTATGGGGAGATGAAATTTGGGCTCATGTAAAGGAACGGGATGCTGTAATCTTTCAAGATAATGATTTTGAAATTTTCATTGATCCGGATTCTGATACCCACCATTATTACGAGTTTGAAATAAATGCTCTTAATACTGTTTGGGATTTGTTTTTAACAAAGCCATATAGAGATCATGGGATTCCTCTTAACGGTTGGGATATCAAAGGATTAAGGAGCGCAGTTAAAATCAATGGTGCATTGAACGATCCCACTGCTGATAATAAAAGATGGACCCTTGAGGTAGTGATGCCCTTTGAGGCATTAAAAGAAGCCAATACATATAAGAAACGCCCTGAAAAAGGTGATTACTGGCGTATCAATTTCTCGCGAGTACAGTGGCAAGTTGATGTGATGGATGGCAAGTATGTTAAAAAAATGCATCCAATAACAGGGGAGTCGTTACCAGAAGATAATTGGGTATGGTCACCTACAGGCGTGGTCAATATGCACTATCCGGAGTTATGGGGTTTCGTATTTTTCTGTGAAGATAAAGAAGGCTATCCCATTCCTGACCATGAGTATGTTAAATGGGAATTACGTCAACTATATTATGCTCAGCACGGACATTTCAATGAAAAGGGTTGTTTCACTGCTGATTTAAAAAAGTTGCTGCAAGGTCGTAAGCTAGGGTTAGACATTTGTATTGAAGTGACCAAAAGTAATTTTGAAATGTATTGTCTAACACAAGATGGTAGTCAAGAAATTGCTATTTTGGGTGATGGAAAAATAATAATCCGATAGGAATGGAGTGAATTGAATGGGGAATCAATCTGAAATGGAAGTTCAAGAATTACAAGAAACAATGATTGAAGAAGGTGTTCATAACTACAGTGAAGAAAGTGATTATATTTACCCAACAGAGGAGGAACTTTTAGAGAGGTTAGAATGGTTTAAAGATCAAAAAATAGGCTTAATGATGCATTGGGGTATTTATTCTCAAATTGGTTTGGTGGAATCATGGGCATTAAGTGATCAAGATGGGGACTGGTCACGACATGATGTTGACTGGACTGATGATATGGAAATGTTCAAGGAAGATTATTTCCACTTAAATCAATCCTTTAATCCTATTAGATTTCAGCCTAAAAAGTGGGCACAGTTGGCTAAAGATGCAGGCTTTAGATATTTAACCTTTACAACCAAACATCATGATGGCTTCTGTATGTGGGATACGAAGTATACAGATTACAAAGTAACTGATGATGATTGTCCTTTCCATAAGAATCCTAATGCTGATATTTGTAAACATGTTTTTGATGCATTTAGGGAGCAAGGGTTGGCCATTTCAGCTTACTTTTCGAAAGCTGATTGGGCATCACCATGTTATTGGGTACCCGAAGACATTAAGAGCGAGCCAACATGGAGGGGACCATCATATAGCCCAGTAGAAAAACCAGACCTATGGGAGCAATTTGTTCAGTTTACTCATAATCAAGTCAAAGAGCTCTGTTACGATTATGGAAAAATAGATATGCTATGGTTTGACGCTGGTTGGGTTTGTCCTCAATCCAAAGTTAAGCAGGATATCCGTATGGGTGAATTAATCGATGAGATTAGAGAAACACAACCATGGATGCTCTGTGCAGATCGTACAGTAGGTGGTGCTTATGAGAATGTTATAACACCTGAGCAATGTGTACCAGAAAAGCCATTAAGCGTTCCATGGGAAAGCAATATTACCATGGGAAAAGGATTCGCTTTTACCTATGAAGATAACTATAAGAATCCTAGACAAGTAATCAATTTACTCGTTGATATTGTATCCAAAGGTGGCAATCTTGCTCTCAATGTTGCTCCACAACCTGACGGGCGTTTGCCTCGAAGTGCTATAGAAACCATGAAAGGTATGGGGGAATGGCTCAGCAAGTATGGGGAAGCCATCTATGAAACACGTCCATGTGAACCTTATAAAGTTAATCAAGTTGCCTTTACAAAGAAAGAGGATCAGTTGGTATATGCATTATATATGTATCCTGATGCTAATGAAATACCAAAGGGTGAGCTTTTTATTCCTTATACAAAAGAAATTAATAAGATTGAATTATTAGGATACGAAGAAAAAATTGATTTTACTCGTCAAGTGGATGGAATTGTCGTAACACTTCCAGAAACAGCTATACATGAGATACCTATTGCTCATGTATTGAAGTTGCATGTTGATAGATGAAAGTGAGCAATTTGAAAAAGGAGAGGGGGATGATGATTATGAAAGGCAAATCGATGAAACTAAAAACGAATCATAGTTTTTGGAAGAAGATAGCTAATAACTTCGATTTATATCTATTCGTATTACCTGGAATGATCATAACAACAATTTTTCATTATATACCTTTATATGGTGTGCAGATTGCATTTAGAAATTTTTCTGCTAGAAAAGGTATTTGGGGTAGTGCTTGGGTTGGCATGGAGCATTTTCAACGCTTTTTTGATTCGGCATCTTTTGAAATGGTTTTGTGGAATACTTTCGCTCTCAGTCTGTATTCTTTGATTGCAGGCTTTCCAATCCCTATACTTCTTGCGTTATTTTTGAATTCCTTTAGACACAAGCGGTATAGAAAAGTCATACAAACCGTTACATACGCACCCAATTTTATTTCCACAGTTGTTATGTGTGGTATGCTCATGTTGTTTTTATCACCACGTATTGGTATTGCTAATCATATTATTGGTTTGTTTGGGGTGGAACCGATTAATTTCATGGGTGAGCAGTCCATGTGGAGGCATATTTATGTTTGGTCTGGAGTATGGCAGACGGCGGGATGGAATTCTGTTATCTATTTTGCAGCCTTGAGTGGTGTTAGTCCTGAATACCATGAAGCAGCAGTTGTAGATGGTGCCAGTAAATTACAAAGAATGTGGTACGTAGATCTTCCTTTTTTAATTCCTGTTATTACAATCCTGCTCATATTGAATTGTGGTAGTATATTATCCATTGGATTCGAGAAGGCTTATTTACTACAGAATCCTTTGAATTTAAATGTTTCAGAAATAATTTCTACTTATGTCTATAAAGTGGGTATGATTGACAATGACATTTCGTTTTCATCTGCTATTGGTTTATTTAATTCGGTGATTAATGCCATTTTATTGATTTCAGTTAATTGGATTTCACGGAAGATTTCCGAAAACAGTCTATGGTAAGTGGGGGTGGAAAAATGCGTACTTTAATAATGAAGAATCAACACAAAGAGGGATTACGACAGAAAAGTAAAAAAGAAAGAGCTAAAAGGTCCAATAGTGATAAAATTTTTGACGGGGTTATCTTCGTTATATTGACCATTGTTTTATTAATTGTGGCTTATCCTTTATATTTTATCATTATATCTTCTTTTAGTGACCCTGCTGCAGTAGCTGGAGGAAATGTTACATGGCGTCCTATAGGGTTTACACTGGATGGATATGAAGCTGTTTTCAAAGAGGAAAATGTAATGAGAGGTTTTTTGAATTCCATTATCTATACGACGGTTGGGGTTTTGATTAATCTTGGTGTCACTATACCAACATCCTATGCTTTATCTAGAGAAGACTTTTTTGGAAAAAAAGCAGTTACGATTTTCTATTTAATTACCATGTTTATCAGTGGAGGTTTGATGCCCACCTACTTAGTTGTTCAAAGTTTAGGAATGATCAACACCATGTGGGCCTTGGTGGTACCGGGAGCTTTAAGTGTTTATAACATGATTGTTGCCCGAACCTTTTTCAAAACCAATTTACCTTTAGAACTTCTTGAATCTGCTAAACTGGATGGCTGTGGCAATACAAAATTTTTCATACATATAGCCCTGCCTTTATCAGGACCTATCATCGCTATATTAGTTCTATTTTACGGTATAGGTCATTGGAACTCATACTTTTCAGGATTGCTCTATATCATTGATCAAGAAAAATTTCCATTGCAATTAGTTTTAAGAAATATATTGATTAATAATGCATTGAGACAGACCCAAAGTATTTTGACTGAAGAAGCTTTAAAAGAAGCTGAACGATTACGTCAAGTAACGGAACTGATGAAATATTCACTTATCATTGTATCGAGTATCCCTGTCATGATTTTATATCCATTCATCCAAAAACATTTTGTTAAGGGTGTAATGCTTGGATCAGTGAAGGGATAATGATAAAATAAAAAATAGGAGTGAAAGAGATGAAAAAAGGGGTTGCATTAACTTTAGCTGTATGGATGATGATTTCCATTATGCTTACTGGATGTGGTGGAGAGAAGGTTTCGGATGAAGCCAATAACACAAGTACAGATGATGTGTCAAAAGAGGTTACGACAGATGAAGATGGGCGTGAAATGGTTGGTAACATGTATGTTGAAGGGCTACCCATTGTAAAAGAACAAGAAACATTTACAATCTTTGTGGATGACGGTGGTAGAGCAGAAGATAAGATTATGTACCCTATTTTAGAAGAACAAACCAACGTCAAAGTTGAATTGTTACTTTATCCATACGATACAGCATTAGAAAAGAAAAATATCCTTATTAATAGTGGGGAGTACCCTGATGTATTCGCCGGATGGATTTTAGGTCAAAAAGACATCCTAAAAGACGGCATGGAAGATGGGTTATATATTCCTATTGATGGGTATATTGAAAAGTATGCACCCAATATGCGTGAAGTTCTGGATATTAAAGGGGTACGTCAAACCATGACTTTACCAGATGGTCATATCTATACCATTCCTTATGTTATTGAAGCACCTCATGTGGATTTCAGTCCATGGATTAATTACGAATGGCTGGAAGCTGTTGGCAAGGATATGCCAACGACTACAGAAGAATTTAGAGATGTATTAAGGGCTTTTAAAACAGAAGATCCCAATGGAAATGGCATCAATGATGAAATTCCTTATTCAGCTAGTCCAGACAATTTAAATTTCGGATATCTTGCTGGTTGGTTTGGCGTTTCAGCTGGTCAAAAAGAACCTATGGGTTTTGCCATGGCAGATGGAGAATTGGTTTATCAATATAATACTGAAGGGTATAAAGAAACCATGAAGTACCTTAATAGCCTTTACGAAGAAGGCTTAATTGATCCAGAGATTTTCACACAAGATTCAGCTCAATGGACTGCTAAAGGTAAACAAGATCTATACGGTTGCTCTATGGCCTATGGACCTGGAGATTTTGTTGATGTTGATGTTGCTACAAACAGAAGTGCTTTTGACCCATTACCTGTATTAAAGAGTGAATTTGTGGATACACCTAACTATGCACGTAGCACTTATGGAGCAGCAACACTTAAGACTCAGGTGGCTATCACAGATAGAGCTAAAAATCCTGAGGTTATTGTAAGATGGTTTGATAATGTCTTTGAACTTGAAAACTCCGTTCAAATTCAAGCGGGTCTAATTGGTAAGCGTATTGAAAAGTTAGGAGAAGGTCAATATAGAGCATTAGATGAAACACTATTATCTGAAGCAGACCGTGAAAAGTATGGCTGGGGTAATATGTTTACACAATCCATGCCTAAATTTATTCCACTTGACTTCAAAGTTCTTCCCGTCGAGGGGAAAGAACTGCCCTATAATGATAAGAAAACTGCAGATGAATTATATGCGCCACATTTAACTGAAGCTATTCCTCAAGCTTGGGCAACAGCAGAAGATGCAAAACGTGTTTCTATCATTGAAACAGATATCAAAAACTATATAGTCAAAAAGCAAGCTGAGTGGATCAGTGGTCAAACAGATGTGGAAGCAGAGTGGGAGGATTATGTAGAACAACTCGATAAGTTAGGTTTACAAGAATTAATTGAGATGAGAAGACGAGCAGTGGATAGTGCACAATAGTTTCACAAGGCTGTCGTAATATAATCAATTACGACAGTCTTTAATTGGCTAATAAAATTTGATTGGAGATAATGCATATGAATGAAAAAATGATTCTAGGTTACGTAGGTAATACAGGGATTGTAACACCTAAACAAGCGAAACAACTCACGCATATAAATATAGCTTTTGGTCATCTGAATAGTGATGGTACCATTTCTGTAGAACATCTAACTGTTCTCAATAAGATGGATGAGATTCGATCACATAATCCAGACATCAAAATTGTCCTTTCTTTAGTGCCTGCAGAGCCTGATGCTTTCACAGTTTGCTGTGCTTCTTCGGAGTTAAGAGAAAAAGTCGGGGAATCATGTGCCAAAATGGTGACAGATTTCAATTTTGATGGTGTAGACCTTGATTGGGAGTATCCTTGTGTACCTTCCAATGGCGCAAATTGTACTCCAGCGGACAAGCAAAATTTCACATATTTATGCAAGACCATTAGACAACATTTAGATGCCATTGATGGTCAACGTTATGTATTGTCAATCGCTGCAGGTGCAGATTTATATTATGTTGAAAGTGTAGAACTGCCTGAGCTTATGCAGTATTTAGATTATATATGCTTGATGACTTATGACTTGAAATGTGGATTCCATGCACTAGCAGGGCATCATACACAATTGTATTCTTCAACCGGTGACGTATTCCGTAATAGCTGCGATCAAGCACTCAGGTTATTCCATCATGCTGGTGTACCTAAAGATAGATTATTGATGGGGGCAGCCTTCTATTCCAGGAAGTGGGAGAACATTGAAGACAGAAACCATGGGTTACTACAAATCAGTAAAAATGGTGGAGGCTATGGACCGGATTATGGATTACTTGTTGAAAGTTATGTGAATAAGAATGGCTATATACGCTATTGGGATGATGAAGCCAAGGCACCGTATCTTTTTAACGGAAGTACATTTCTTTCCTACGATGACGAAGAATCATTAAAAGCAAAATGTGATTACATTAAAGACGAAGGATTTGGTGGTATATTCTATTGGGAGCATAAATGCGATCCAACAGGAACTCTACTGGATACAATATGTAGAGAACTCAATGATTAAATGGCAGTTGTATAATATCTCTTTATTTCTAACTTTATTGATTGATACAATTTGTTAAAGGATTAGAATGAGTTAGCATTCATGCATAATTATTGATATGTGTATACAATAGAGTATTGATAGTTTATAATAATCGTTAGACAAAGTTATAAGTTAAGTAAAAGGAGGTATTTTATGGCGCAAGTGAAAAAACCACTGTATTTACAAATTATTGAATATGTAAAAAATAAGATAGAGAGTAATGAATGGAAACAGGGAGATCAATTACCGACAGAGATAGAATTAGCTGAAAAGTTTAACGTTAGTCGAATAACAACAAAGAGAGCCATGGAAGAGCTAGCTAGGGATGGAATCATTTATAGAAAAAAAGGTCGGGGTAGTTTTGTATCAGAAAATAGTTCTGTACTTAGAGCAACTCATAACCAAAGTAAAATCGTTTCCATAATAATACCTTATCAAAAAAATCGCGAAGAGATGTTGGATTATATTAAAGGCGCTACAGATTTCTTGAATTCCAAAGGATTTCATCTATCTGTCCATTGTGTAGAAAATGAGAATAACGAAAAAGAAGCTGAATACTTAAAAAGCATACCTTTACAGGATGTATCCGGTATCATTTATTACCCATCTAATGTGAATGATGATTACCAATATTTAATACCATTAAGTATCCAACATTATCCCATCGTTTTTATAGATAAATATTTTGAATCCTTACCTATAAGCAGTGTGGTTTCTGATAATTTTAATGGGACCTATAAAGCCATGAATCAGTTGATCCAAAAAGATCATCAATTCATAAGTTTTTTTAGTCGAAAACCCATAGAACGTGCGTCGTCATTAAAGGAGCGCTACATGGCTTACTGCCAATCCCTTGTTGAAAACCAGATAGAGTTGGATCATCATAGGATTGTCAACGGCTACCATGCAATGCTTATTCCATGTGATGATTATGAAGAACGAATCGGCGTTTTGGCTAATATGATCAAAGAGCAGTTAGATTTAGGCGTGACGGCCATCGTCACAGAAAATGATATAGATTTAGTTCAAGGGATAGGAAAACTCATCCATGAAGGAATCAAGTTTCCTGATGAGTTTACAATACTAGGATTTGATCATATGCAAATACCAGAGTTCTTCAATATGAAAGTGCTTTCAGTAGAACAGAACTTTTATGGAATTGGATTTAGAGCTGCTGAGATGGTGGTTGAAAGCATCGAAAACAATGAATATATCAATAAAAAAGAAGTTTTACCCGTTCGGATAGTTAAATGTGGTAATTCTGATGTCAATTATGCTGGCATAATGTGTAAACAGTAAGAAGATATCATTCATGCCTGCACATCAAAACTTAATGTATATACCTTTCATACGTTTAATTATTCGACACTTTTATCCTATTAAAGGAGTGTTAGAATATGCTATTTTCAGAAGAATTGAAGGCTTCTATCGATACCCAGTTTGAAGAAGCCATTCAGCTAGCAGGTTATAAAAAAAATGAAATTCTTGAAGGACTACGTTCTTGTAGTCAGTTAGAGAAAAGTGGCGTGAAATTTCTCTATGGATCGATGCCATTAAGCGATATGGTCAATGTAGATTTTGATATCTATTTGCAGTTTGTAAAGCATGCTCTATTTATAAGAGAAAATACACCATGGGGTAAGAGTATTCCCAGTGATATTTTTCTTAATTATGTCATGCTTTATCGAGTGAACAATGAGAACATTGAAGATTGCAGATCGACTTTCTATAAAATGCTTTGCGACAGGATCGTTAGTAAAAGTATGGTAGAGACCGTTATCGAGGTCAACTATTGGTGTTTAGAACAAGCAACTTATCAAGCGACGGATATAAGAACAGCGTCACCTCTCACCTTATTAAAATCCGCGTATGGTCGATGCGGCGAGTTATCAACCTTTACTGTCACTGCGTTGAGAAGCATAGGGATTCCTGCAAGACAAGTCTATGTACCAAGGTGGTCCCACTGTGATGACAATCACGCTTGGGTTGAAGTGTGGTGTGATGGTAACTGGTATTATCTAGGGGGATGTGAACCTGAACCTGTTTTGAATAGAGGGTGGTTTACAGCAGCTGCTTCTAGAGCCATGCTGATTCACAGTCGAGTTTTTTCATCATGTACAATGAACGAAGAAGTTATCTCAAAGAACGATAAAATTACATACATCAATCATTTAAGTCACTATGCCGAGAGTAAGGAAATAACAGTTCTAGTCGTTGATTCAAATCAACAACCAGTAGAGGACGTAATGGTACGTTTTGAAGTGTTGAATTACTCAGAATTCTTCCCAGTAACCACAGTGCGGACAGGTCATGATGGAAAAGCTCATGTAACGCTGGGTTTAGGGCATATACATATTCATGTAATGAAAGATAATCAATTCATCAACCAAATAATCGATACGAGGGAACAAAGTAAGATTATATTGCATTGGGATGAGGCGATTAAAGAAAAACCTTATACTGAAGATTTTGAAATGATTCCACCAGAGGAGCATATCATTAATGGCTTTAAACTTACAAGTCAGCAAGAAGAAGAGAGCAGAAAACGGTTTAATCATTCTGACGCCATAAGAAAAGAGAAAGAGAGTAGTTTTCATAAAGAATATAAGTCTTTGAGCATAAGTGATGAACAAGCCAATTTAATAGAAGCTTTTCTATTGAAATCAAAAGGGAATGCCCAAGAAATCATTGACTTTTTGAATCGGGATGCATACAATCTCCATGATAAGCTACTACTACTTGGAAGTCTTATAGATAAAGATTATACAGATGTTACTGCAGAGCTATTAGAGGAGCATTTGAAACATTCACTGGGTTATAAAGGATTATACCCAGAAGAAATTTTTATTAAGAATGTGATGAATCCACGAGTTTATTATGAGATGATCACCAATTATCGCCCATTTATTTTAGACTATTTCGACTCTTCAACGCAGCATCATTTTGAAAATCACCCTAAAGAGATATGGAATTATATTTCTCGTCATATCAGTAAATTCACAGAAAAAGAATACAGTAATTTATATACAGGACCCGTACAATTACTTCAACTAAAAATGGGTAGCATAATGTCTCAGAAAATACTGTTTATAGCCATCTGCCGCACCTTAGGCATAGCAGCAAGAATCAATGAACAGGACTTATCTTTACAATATTATCAAAATGGGGATTTTATCACAATCCAGGAAGATAACGATGATTATAATGCCCAATTAAGCCTTCAAACAACAGATGATATCCAGTGGTCTTATATGCAAAACTGGTCAATTGCAGTATTAAGAGAGGGTGTTTACCAAACCCTAGATCTAATAGATGAAGCTTGGGAAAATAACCAGCTAACCCTCCATTTAGTACCTGGCCATTATCGCATTATAACAACCAATAGGGTGCCTAATGGAACGATTTATGCTAGAAAATACAGCTTGGTGTTGCAGCCAAATGATAATAAAGAGTTAGGTATTGAACAGCAGCAAATCAAAATAACGAATATGCTAGAAAATATAGAAATAAAAGATTTTAAATTATTCGACCACACTCATCATGTGGTTATGGCCGATAGTATTTTAAAAGACAGTAAGAACATCCTTTTATGGGTTGACGAGGGAAAAGAACCAACAGAACATATATTAAATGAAATGATTGATCTTAAAGATAAGTTGAATGAGATATCCAGTGACATCATCATGATCTTAAGAAATGAAGACGCTTTGCAAAACGAAACTCTATCAAAAGCAATTGAAGCTATTCCTAAGATAAGAGTATATTATGATGACTTTACTGACAATGTATCTTCTATTGCTCGTAAAATATATGTAGATCCAGATAAATTACCATTGATTATAGTAACTCATCAGGGTTTAAATGTTATCTACGGGTCCAGTGGGTATAATGTCGGGGTAACAGATTGCATCACTAAGATTATTGAATCAGTTAAGGAATAGAGTTAGCAGAAAGAGCCCAAAGTGATATATTGGGCTCTTTTACTGAATTCATAGTTAGTTGATAACAACAACTTTTGATGTTGGATAAGTTAAAGGTTCAACTGTTAAAACAATCTGTGAGTGGTAGACTTTAATATTCTTTCCTGGAGTCAACTCTTCAAGAGTAAGCTCATTACCTTCTGCATCTTCGATGATTAAATCTTCCATAAAAGTTACATGTACGCCACCACGTGTACCTATATTAAAGAGTATTGTATCATTCTCCATATCAATGTCTTCTACAAAGCCATAAGAGATAGCCGTATCATTAACCCGCTCAATACTAAAAGCAACTGTTTGAGGTGGAAGTGAACGTGTCATGGCAGGACTGTGTTCAACATAAATCCTATCATTTTCTTTCAAATCTGTTACCTTTAAATCTTCGCCTGTGATTGGGTCAAAGATTTCAGATTCTTCATTGACGATCAATGAATACTCCATGCCAGTTGCATCATTCATTATGTCAATAAAAGCATAATCCTTTTCATCGTCTACTCGTATGTCTTGTATAAAAGCCGTCATTGTATTTTCGACTTCATACTTGATTGTATCAACATGAATGGACATGTCTTCTGCATTGAAATTGACAGTTGTATCTAATTCTTTTTCAAAAAAGTTAGAAGGTACATACATAGAACCATCAATAATAATAGCATTTGGTAAGAAGGATACTACGTCGCTGTCATTCATTACAGAAACAGATGCTTCTTTCGTGTCATCACTTACAATAGCAGTCATAGTTTCTGGAACCCAAGATACATTAAAGCCTATGCTTTCTGCTACATGTCTTATTGGAATCATATAAGAACCTTCTAGCTCAAAGAACATATCCTCTGAAATAGTTACTTCGTGTAAGGGTACAGCTGGAGCAGAAATAGGTACTGGGGTAGGAGCGGATATTTGCACAGGAACGGGTTCTTTAATTGTTTGTATATACATCTTACCTTCTTCATATTGAAAACCAGGTGTCACTAAATCAGTGGATGCAGCTGCCGTCATTGAACCTGCCATTGCTATTGATCCAGCTAATGCTAATGATAAGATTTGTTTATTGTATTTTTTCATAAGTCATCTTCCTTTCGAGGTCTTTTTTATTTTTTGTGAATTACGTTCATTAGACGATGTACTTTTCAAAAAGGTTCCCTTTTTAATAAAAAATTTTTTATTGTTCACAAATGGTACAGCTAAATAATTGACTCTTTTATTATGGTATATTCATCTATAGTAATTAATAATTAGGAGAAGGTCATCAATGCATTAAAAAAGCACATCAATTCCGAAAAGGAACAATGTGCTTCATATAAGCTAAAGTTAGATGATTAAGCTGTATAATAAACTAACAATTTAGTTGTATCAAGTATAGCGTTGATATGTGTTCGCTCCATACTATGTGATGCGTGAACACCAGGTCCAATAAGACCACCTTTAATATCATTACCACCTCTTAACGCAGCAGAAACATCTGACCCGTAGAAAGGATAAATATCAACAACATAGTTAATCTCCTTTTCTTTTGATAAAGCAACAAGGCGATTAACAATATCATAATCGTAAGGACCTGATGAATCCTTAGCGCAAATGGAAACCTGCTTCTCAGTACATTGAAGATCATCTCCCATAGCACCCATATCCACTGCAATCAGTTCATCAATATCTTGAGGGATAAAAGAAGAACCATGACCCATTTCTTCATATACAGAGATAAAGATTTTAACTGTATGCCTAGGTTGAAGGTTATTAGTGTTTAAATGTTCCATGAAACCAAATAAAGCAGCAACACCAGCTTTATCATCTAAATGACGGGATTTAATAAAACCATTATCAAAGAAACGAGCACGTGGGTCAAAGGAAACATAATCCCCTACTTCAATACCTAATTCACGAACTGATTCATCACTATCAACATCTTCATCAAGACGAATCTCATAATTTTCAAGTGTTCTTTCTTGCTTTCGAGCATCACTGTAAACATGTACAGATGGTTGAGTAGTCAAAATAGTACCGTCATAGACTTTACCATCGCGGGTATGTACCTTACAATACTCTCCTTCAATGGTTTGTCCCATATAACCACCAACAGAAGTCAAACGAAGTGTACCGCTACCGTTAATAGAACGTACCATAGCACCTAAAGTATCAACATGTGCTGATAAACCAACAATATAACCTTCTTCTTGACCTGGGATGGTAATAACACCACAGCCCTTGTTTGTTGTTTCAAAAGTATAACCTAGTTTATTAACTTCACTATTTATATAAGCCATTATATCATGATAAAAACCACTTGGACTAGGGATTTCTAAAAGATTCTTAAGTATTTCTTTAACATAACTTTCGTTAATCATCATTTGAATACCTCCTAAAATATATGCTTCTATTGTTATCACTAATTATAACATAAGTTTTTACCTAAAAAATATGGTTTTGGATATTTTTTATATTAACATTGAGGAATTTTTATAGTATACTTTGTATAGTATATCATTTTGATAACTAAAATCAATAAAAGTAAATTATTCAAAATTTGCTTATAAATACTAAAATTGGATGTGTGTGGGTTGGTATAGAGAAAGACTAGGTGCTAATGATCTACAAAGGAAGAAAAGAAAGGTAACGGAAGGGTGAAAAAGTTATTTGACTTCGGAATATTTACTCGTTGACGGTTATAATATAATCTTTGCTTGGGAAAAATTAAAAAAGCTAGCTGATGATAATCTAAGTGAAGCTAGAGATAAACTTTTAGAAATCATGTCCAATTATCAAGGATTTAAAAAAATAGAAGTTATTGTAGTATTTGACGCCCATAAAGTTAAGGGCAGCGTTCGTAAGATTTATAACCATCATAATATAGAAGTAGTTTATACAAAGGAAGCAGAGACAGCAGATCATTTTATCGAAAGAGTTGCCCATGTCATTGGCCGTGAATGTAGAGTGCGTGTAGCTACATCTGACGCTTTAGAACAAACCATTATCTTAAGTAAAGGTGCAACCAGGGTATCTGCTAAAGAATTTGAAAGAGAAGTACAAGCTATGGAAGAAAAAATTAGACGAAAATACATAGAGGATAAACCAGTTAAAGAAAACATGCTGGAATCACATCTAGACCCGCAAGTTGTTGCGTTCATGGAAAAATTAAGAAGACAAAAATAAGACGGGGGTGGCATCATGGAAAATGTTAAAGATATGGTGTTGGAGAAAGAATTATTTATCGAATACACAGATGAAGAACTTGTTGAGAAAGTACGTCAAGGCGACCTTTTTGCGCTAGAATATATGATGGCAAAATACAAAGATTTTGTTCGAGCTAAAACAAGAACCTATTTTCTAATTGGAGCAGATCGTGATGATATCCTACAGGAAGGTATGATTGGACTATATAAAGCTATCCGTGATTACAATCCAGATAAAGCGGCATCCTTCAAAAGTTTTGCTGACTTATGTGTCACTAGACAAATTATCACAGCTGTTAAAGCATCAAATCGTCAAAAACACATGCCATTAAACTCATATATATCACTAAATCGTCCTATGTATGAAGAAGATAATGAAAGAAGCACATTCATTGATCTTGTTGCCACTTCAAAAATGGTTAATCCTGAAGAAATATTAGTTGGACAAGAAAACGTTCATAAGATTGAAGCAATGATCAGTAAGAAGTTAAGTAAGTTAGAGAAAAAAGTTCTTTTCTTATATTTACAAGGAAAGAGTTATCAAGATATAGCAGAAGTGCTTGGAAAACCAATCAAATCCATCGATAATGCGCTCCAAAGATTAAAGCATAAATTAGAAGAATTGTTGGACGAGAAAAATGAAAAAAAATCTTGACACTTATACAGAGTCTATGTTACTATATCCTAGCGAACAGGATATATAACATGCTTCCGTAGCTCAGTAGGTAGAGCGTTGCCTTGGTAAGGCAGAGGTCTCGGGTTCAAGTCCCGTCGGAAGCTTAGATGATAAGGGGATTGCAGAAATGATTTTCTAGCAATCCCATTGTTTTGCCCTTAAATACTTTTTTAGCCATATCATTCATTAGATGTCCGTTAAGGCCCATCATTTCTGCTGAAGAATGTCCTAAACTATCCTGGGTAATCTTAAGTGGAATATCACCACGGCCAAGCATTACTGAAACGTAAAAGTGTCTCAGATCATGCAGAGTCAATTCATTATAACCTAATCTTTTACATGACTTTTTAAATGATTTATAGATATAGTCAGGATCAAAAGGTCGACCATCATCCCATGTAAAATAAAAATTGTTATGATTATAGTATTTACCGAACTGTAATTGATTCTTTTTCTTATCAAGTTCATACTTTCTTAGTATAGGAACCAAATCTTCAAAAAGGTGTATGGTTCTTTTTTGTGTATTTTTAGTATAGGGTTTTAATATTAATTCTTTGTTAGCACGAACATAATTATCTTGAATGATTACCATTCTATCTTCTAAAGAAATGCTTTCCTCTTGTAATCTGTACCAAATAATAATGTACTTATATCAGGACAAGTTGATGCTAGATTCAATGTAATAGAGGCATTATACGCAAATGAAAATATTGCAACTTCGCAAGAATTAAATGCCGATGCACCATCTTTTATAACAGTACCATAAAATTAATAAATATAGGAGACATAATAATGAAAATACTTTCTAAAAGTAAATTAATCATAATTATTGTTGTTTTTTTGATCTTCGGTGCCGTTTTTAATATTTCATCGAAACAACAATTTGACTTAAAGGAACTAGGTAAAAAAAATAAAGAAATTACCAATAATTTAAATAAAGATAAGGTTATTGCAGAGGTTAATGGAATTAAAATCATGAATAGTGATTTGGAAAAGCAAAAGAATTGGTATACAGCAATTAATAGAGAAATAACAGATGAAGAAATCTTAGAAGAGTTGATTAGCACTAAACTATTATATTCTACAGCCATAGAGCAAGGTGTTAAAGCATCTGATGAAGAGGTTCAAGAAATTTTTATAATGAATATGGACGCAATTAAAAACGATCCAATCAATTATCAAATAATACTAGATTATATAGAGGGTTATGGAATCACTGAAGAAGAATACTGGAATCTAGCAAGAAAATTATATGAAGAATCTTTAATAATTAGAAGATATAAAGATAGTATAGAAGCAAAATTTATTACTACAACAGGAATAGCAAAAACAGATACTGAATATAGTGAAAAATACAGTGCATATTATAGTGAACATTTAGCAGAACTTAAAGAAAATGCTAAAATTAAATATAAATAATATTATTATCATGCTACTTAATGACTTTGAGGTAATTAAGTAGCATATACATAATTTTTTAATGATTATTATTACTCTTTAAAAAGAATATTTGTTAACTTACATATCATTGATGGAGCCGATAGGCTCTTTACTTATGCGCTAAACAAAAAGTTAGTTAAGATAATTTGATAAAATATTGTTATTGTTCTTTTTTTATATCAAATATTCAAATTTGTTACATATTATGCTATAATTTAACAGGGTGAACTGAAGTAAAGTTTAGTTTAATTCATAATAACCAACCATAAATACATTGATTATACTATATCTTTAGATACGATAAGTATTACAATGAATATCGAGCATTTGGGGGAATTAAAGTGGAAGTTAAGGTAGTTCTAGCTAATAAAGAAAATTCAAATATCATTAAAAACATATATCCATTATATTTACATGATTTATCAGAGCATTATGGTAATATACCGAACGACTATGGAATATATGAAGATGAGCCATTTAAAACTTTAGCAGATCAATATGAAGTTCAAAATATATGGTTTGATAAACCCAATATACTATTTCCATATATAATAAAGGTAGATGAAAAACCAGCAGGATTTATTTTGATAGCAACAGCTCCATATGTATCAAAAACAACAGATTATTATGTCAATGAATTTTTTGTATTAAGACCATATAGGGGTAAGAGTATAGGAGAAATTGCAGCGAAACAAGTATTTAATAAATTTATAGGTAGATGGGAATTATATACAAATCCCTCCTCCAAAAATTTTATAGGTCAAAAATTCTGGAGGAAGACTGTAAGTACATACACAAATAATGATTATGATGAATCTATTGGAGAAACTATTCATGGAGAAAAATTAATATTTAAATTTGAGAATAATAAACGTTAGTTTATTTTATAGTTCTTAACCTATTAAAGTTTAATTTAGTATACTACATATGTCACTTTAGCTGAGGAATAAAAGCCTAAGAATATTTATGCAGAGGAAAATGTAGTTGGAAAAGGGTGATTCTATCAATTCGATTATAATTATTACTGAAAAGGAGATTAGTAAAGAGGAGTTTTTAGAAAACAGCTTTAAGGAAAAACTAGTAAAGTATCAGGTGAATAAAGATAGAATCTATTTAGAGTTTAAGGTAGGGTATGTGTGGATAGATTGTAATAGTAATCTTGTGGATGAATATAATGAAGATGAGCTTGGATTAATTATGTATGATGAACTTCATTTTTACATAGTCAGTTATAATTCTAGAAAAGCTTTAACGATAATTTTAGAAGCATTTCAAAGCTACAGGGAAGCTATCATAGATGATGACCACGGTTTTATAGGTCAATTATCAGATTATATGAGAAAATAGACAACATATCGTTTAGGTATGTCCTCTCATGCCCTAATCAAAGAAAAAGCAGGTAAATATCGAAATATGAATTTAATAATTCATTAAAGCTCAGTTTAATAACTTAACATTAGGCTGAATATAAATAGAAGGAAGACAATTAAAGGATTTGAGATGATGAAAATAATATTGATTAAGCCTCATATTGTTAAAATCCTTACCTTTTTATTTTTATTCTTTGCAATAATTATTTTAGCCCAATTCTCAGTTAAGTCATATAAAAATAAAAATCCTGAAATCACTAATGATGAATGTGAGTTATATAGAGATATTATGATATCTTTTCTAAAACCTTATATTGACTCTGCAATGATAGAATATTATGGAGAGTTAAAAAAATATGCTCTTTGGGAAGTGAAAATTATTGATGCAAAAAGATTACCACTAGGACAATTCTATTTTGAGGTAACCGTTCAAGCCAAGACATATGAGGGGTCTTATAATCCACCATATGGATTAGAGACTATAACAATAAGATATGATCATTCAGGTATACATACTGTTGACTATAAGCATGAAGATCAAGTGGTAAAATAATTATCTGTTGCAACTGTATAATATGTTCATTAAATCATTATTTAGTAGTTATATAACTTATGAAACCTATAGCTAAAACTACTTCACACAAGAATGTTAATTGCAAATTAAGATTATCAGATATAACAATTATGTTCAAGAGGAATAAATATTTTGGATCCTTTTTTTACATTAATCAAAAATGATTTGCTTTTTATTAGTTATATTCATCATTCATGCTATTATACTGGTTAAAGTGAACTTATATGTCCCTTTTTTTTAGTATCTACATATCCTATATTAATTGATGAAGTACTCAAATTATAAATGGAATGTTTAGGTTTATGCTTACGTACGAATATTGGATTACATAGGTTTAGATTTTCAATCTAAATGAAAATTTTATTACGATGAAATCAGCGGAATCAATATTAAATGCAAGTGATGAATTAGCTTAACAAGATTGACACAGTTTTTTTACATTTGCTTAATAGGTATGATGAACAACAAGAAGATTTATATGAAGACGTTAATTAGATAAGAATTATAAATGTGAGAATGAAGGCAATGTTAACTTCTGATTTGTAGGTGAATAGCTCTTATTCTAATTGTTTGTGATACAATTAGTTTAAGATCATGCAAAAACATATGTATCAATATAACTTATAGAAAGGAGTATAATACAATGAAAAGTAAAAGTATGTCAACTCCAGAAAAGGCTGCAGTAAGCAGAGCGATGGAAATGTTGTTTGCAGAAAAAGAGAGGTTATATATTGACAAATATTCCAAAGAGTTTCTTACAGGCTTTAACAGATTCTTCATAAATATCATGAAGCATGAAGGTGTTAGAAATTGGATAATGAGTTTAATGGAGAAGGCTGGTCCTGGTATTTACGGTGGATTTATCAGCCGAACAAAGTATATGGATGATGTTTTGGAGGCGGCGATTGCAAATAAATTTGATGCCGTTGTCAATCTAGGTGGGGGTTATGACACTAAATGTTTAAGATTTGATTTCAAAGGATTAGAATACTACCATGTTGACCAAAAGCCTGTTATGGATAATTATAAAAAAATAATGTCGGGATTAGAAGGTGGCATCCCTGCACATGTTAAGTTTGTACCGATTGATTTTAATACTCAAAATCTTGGAAATGAACTTGTTAAGGCTGGTTATGATAAAGATAAGAGAACATTGTTTCTTTGGGAAGGCGTTACGCAATATATCACGCTTGAAGCAGTCGTTGGTACTTTGGAATACATCGCATCTTGTTTAAAAGGCAGCCAAGTTGTATTCACATATGTGCCTAAAAGTCTATTCACCTCTTCAGAAACTTTTCCCGAGTACCGGAAGGTTATTAAACTGGCGAAGAGAGTAGGAGAAGAGTGGATTACTGGTCTTGAGTCTGAAAAGATATCAGAGTTTATAGAGCAATGTGGCTTGGTCTTGATAGAAGATGTAGGTAATACAGATTATAAAAAACGTTATTTTGAACCCATTGCTAGAGAGATGGCTATCATGCCAATTGAACGAATTGCTTATGCTGAAGTTAAAGAATAGTTATTCTTATTTCATAATTTGTAATCATAAGTGCAGGTGATATAAAACCAGTGATAAGGCATTTATGGTGAACCGTATCGTAAGTAACGAGATACCTACAAATTGAAAGCTGACGAAGAGATACTGGTTTTACATTTGCTATGAAAAGCGAAATGAATCAAGTAAATTTTTGTGAATAAAGTTTGAATTTAATAATTAACTTCTCATTATGTTTAGAATTTGTTGTAGTAAAAACCTTTAGATCAGTGATTACAACATTTCTATAATTACTTCCACAGGTTTTTCTTGACATAAATATAATTGCCGATTCTCTTGGAGGTGTCGCAAATGCATATAATATAACACCGCAAGACAGTACGCTCAATAGGCATGGTGATCAAGCATATATGGAAAAAGTAATAAGGGATGCTGGTGGATGTACATATTTTCTTGCTGAAATTACTTATCCAATTACAACTACACAAATACTTAGCCACTATAGCTTCACATACACTATTAATGGAAATGTTATTATTGATGAGTTTGACAATGTAAATCCCTATGAGGTTAATGTAGTCAAGGAAGAGGCTACAGATAATTGAAATAATTGAACTTGATAAGAAGGACGAGTATATTATACTTAAGAATTCGGGTTCAGATCCAGTTAATCTCTCAGGATGGACAATCTTATCAGTAAAAGGTGGACAAACCTTTACATTTTCTAAATTTATTTTGGAATCTAATTCAACTGTAAAAGTAGGAGATTCTGCAAAGAACCCAGATGTAGACTTTCATTGGCTTGAGGGTAGAGGTACATGGAATAATAGCGAAGTGATCCAGCAGAGCTTTATAATGCTAAAGGTGAACTCGTAGATAGGTACAACGATTAACATGTTTTTAGGTTAAAAATTCAGTTTGAATAAAGTGCTGTTTGCAGGTATATGCCTTGTTGTGTACATTAGAAAAGCAACAAGGCTTTTTTTATGTTTTTATAGGTTCAAATTTTATTGTTCTCAAAAATAGTATAGAAAATTAATAAAAACCAAAAGTGTGTTTCGTGCATTTCTGACAAAAATAATAAAAGCGAATGTATGTTCTTGTAATGATGAGTAATAAGGTTTAAAATAATAGTTAAGGAGTGATCAGTTAACGCTAATATTTGGAATAAAATTACAATTGTGTATTTTTAGTATAGGGTTTTAATATTAATTCATTGTTAGCACGGACATAATTATCTTGAATAATTACCATTCTGTCGTCTAATGAAATGCTATCTTCTTGTAAGCCGCATGCTTCACCTCGTCTCGCACCTGTATAGGCAAGAAATAGGCACACTAGATAAGCGTTAGGTCTATTCTTTTTAACATCTCCAAGAATCTCTTTCATAACGTTTATAGAAGGGATTTTCTTGTCTTTACGAACTACTGGTTAGGTAATCGGTAACTAAATATTAGTTTAATTACAAAAATGGTAAAAGTATTTGAAACGCAAGCAATGTTGGAACAATAACAATACTGATCCAAAAAATTGCTTCAAAAAAATATGTTTCTCTCTTTTCGGTTTATATATGCTATTAAAGATAAAATAAAGAAACTTGCGCTTAATAAGTACTGTTCTATAAATAAACATCTTATTGCAATAAGTAAACTGATTAATGTAC
Organism: Vallitalea okinawensis; assembly: GCF_002964605.1. NCBI lineage: Bacteria > Bacillati > Bacillota > Clostridia > Lachnospirales > Vallitaleaceae > Vallitalea > Vallitalea okinawensis. The sequence continues at coordinate 23,488 of NZ_PQDH01000001.1, read as the reverse complement.
GCATGAAATCACCTCTAGTGATATTAACATAACTGAGGATTGAGAAGCAGTGGTTAAATCTTACTTTAGGTATATAATAAATAAGAGCAGAAATATACCAAATTCCTAGTATGACATAAAAGATATGTCTATCCAGTTCTTCGGTTTCATCATCTTTTCTAATATATGCTTAGAAAAAAACAAGAACTGTTATAAAAGTATTAAATTTTGGCAGAACAAAGATGCAATAGTTGAACACAACAACATTTAATAAATACAAAATAATTTTAAAAATGTTTTCATTTGTAATCACCCTTGTATAGATAACTAATTATATCATCATTTTCAAAAGGGTGGAAGAGAACTAAATCATAAATTACTCTGTGTCTAGGATTATAAAGAAACCAAATACAAACAGAATGGAATCAACAATTATATAAATCCATTCAATCATTATTTTATTAATTAGGTGAAAATCTAAAAGCATATATGTAGTTATAACTGCAATAAAGCGAATGACTTTTGAGCGAGGGAATATTTTATTTTTGAATGGATATCGTTCATTTAATTTTTCTAGCAGATATACAGTTATCATCATTATTGCAAATTTAAAAATCAGTTCCATTCGATACCTCCATAAAGTTTAACTATAAAGAGTATAGAATGATTCTGATAATTGAGCAATGGTAATTGTTAGTGGGGCTGTGTGATTACTAAAAATAAGATTGTAAGTAACAAAGCATCAATACAGATTTAAATGATTAAGGTATAGTCGATAAAATTGTGTTTAAAGAAGTTGGAGAATGATTTTTAATAATAGATTAAGAATGAAATATACAAGTAGCATATTACTAAAACTTTGCAATGCACTACCTGTATAAGTTACTTAGTTGATATCACGAACAATGGCAGTTAACTCTATATTAGATACTGTTACCTTAAGTATAGGTAAAGGTATAACTATTGGTTGAATTATTGGAGTTATTGCAATTCCAAGGGGTTGATCTCCAACAGTGATAGTATCAACTACCGTATTATCTGATGTTTGTATTACTGATACAGTATCATCATTAAAATTAGTAACATATGCAAACTGTCCATTAGGAGTTATTGCAATTCCAAAGGGTTGGTCTCCAACAGTGATAGTAGCAACTACCGTATTATCTGATATTCGTATTACTGATACAGTATCATCATTAGAATTTGTAACATAAACAAACTGTCCATTAGGAGTTATTGCAATACCAACGGGTTGATCTCCAACATTTATGGTATCAATCACGGTATTATCAGATAATCGTATCACTGATACAGTATCATCTGCTACATTTGAAACATAAGCAAACTGTCCATTAGGAGTTATTGCTACCTCAGTAGGACCATCTCCAACAGTGATAGTATCAACTACGGTATTATCAGATAATCGTATCACTGATACAGTATCATCTGCCAAATTAGTAACATAAGCAAACTGTCCATTAGGAGTTATTGCTACTCCACTAGGACCATTTCCAACAGTAACAGTATCAACTACAGTATTATCAGATATCCGTATTACTGATACAGTACCATCGTTTAAATTAGTAACGTAAGCAAACTGTCCATTAGGAGTTATTGCTACCCTTAAAGGAGAATTTCCAACAGTGACTGTATCAACTACGGTATTATCAGATATCCGTATTACTGATACTGTGCCGCCAAGTCGATTAACAACATACGCAAATTCATTATTGGGAGTTATTGCTATTCCTTCGGGAAAATTACCAACGGTAATTGTATCAACTACTGAGTTGTCAGATAATCGTATAACTGATACATCGTTATCATTTCTATTTGCAACATAAGCAAAAAGTTGGTTTGACATGATTACTCCTTTCTTGAAAAATACACTTACTATATTATATTCAATAATTAGTACAAGCGTTATTTTACATTGTATAGAAGAAATAATAAGAGATAGAATGTTGATTATATACAAGACAAGGAATATGTTATGAAACTAAATATTAATATAAGTTCAGTTTAGATAAGGAGGAGTGTAAATTAAAGAAATACTGTTAAACATGCTAGAGCAAATCAATAAAGAATGTAAACTAGATTTACCAGTAGAAGAATGTGGGGCAGATTTTAAGGATAGAATGATTCTTTATAATAGATTAAGAATCAATTATACAAGTAGTATATTACTAAAACTTTGCAATGTACTACCTGTATAAGCAACTTAGTTGATATCACGAACAATGGCAGTTAACTCAATATTAGATACTGTTACTTTAACGAAAGAGGGATTAGTTATAGGAGCTGGCAGTGGAGTAATTGCGATATCTAATGGAGCATCACCAACAGGTACAGTCTGAATGACCATATTATCTGATAAACGTATTACAGATACATTATCAGAGCTCGAATTAGCAACGTATGCAAATTGTCCGTTAGGAGTTATTGCTATTCCAAAAGGGAAAGTTCCCACAGTTATGGTCTGAACGACCATATTATCTGATAAACGTATTACTGATACAGTGTTGTCAAAAGAATTAGTTACGTACGCAAACTGACCATTGGGAGTTATTGCAACGTCAGTTGGTCCATCACCAACAGGTACAGTCAGAATGACCATATTATCTGATAAACGTATTACTGACACTGTATCGTTCGATCGATTCACAACATATGCGAACTGTCCATTAGGAGTTATCCCTATTCCAAGAGGGATGGTTCCAACAGGTACAGTCAGAATGACCATATTATCGGATAATCGTATTACTGATACATCATTAGTAAAAGCATTAGTGACATATGCAAACTGTCCATTGGGAGTTATTGCTACTTCTGTAGGGAGATCTCCAACAGATATAGTCGCTACCACCATATTGGTGGATACTTGGATTACTGATACAGTGTCATCTGATCTATTTGTAACATATACAAACTGCCCATTAGGTGTTATTGCTAATCCAAAAGGGAAAGTTCCCACAGTTATGGTCTGGACAATCATATTATCCGATAACCGTATAACTGATACATTGTTACCGTTTTGATTTACAACATATGCAAACTGACCATTTGGAGTTATTGCTATTCCACCAGGAGCATTACCAACAGGTACAGTGTTAATGACCATATTATCCGATACACGTATAACTGATAAATTGCTATCGTTTTGATTTGTAATATATGCAAAGGATTGAAATGACATAATAACACACCTTTCATACTAAAATTTGCTTGTTACTATATTGTATTCAAATATTTGTACAAGCGTTTCATTACCTTTATTTAGCATAAACAGTTTATGCTGCTTGATTACTTTAAATATCATATGTTCAAATAGTAACTAACTGGTAGACCATTAGTGCCTAAGTCGATTAATCAGAAACTTACTAGTATCAATCGTTTCATTATCTTCATCAATAATAATCCAAAGTATAATGACAAGATAGTTGCTGAGATAAAGCTATTAAAGGTACAAGAACAATACTATTTGGAGAATCTGTTAGAGTACAGAGAGTATGAGAGGATGCTTAATAGAACTCAATTACATAAAGATCAAAGAGCGTACTTAATGTTTAAGACTCTGTACCATACAGGTGCTAGAGTATCAGAGTTCTTGCAGATAGAACCACAACATGTATTGCAAGATAAATGTGTGATTAAAGGAAAGGGGAATAAGTATCGAGAGATATTCATACCTTCCAGACTTAAAGAGGAGTTAAAGGATTACAACGGGGATATAAATTATAAGAAAATATAATAGAGGAGTGGATAATATGACAATAGCTTATATTAAAGATAATTTAGTTGATGTAATCCCAGCAGTAGGCGCGTTAAATCCTCAAGTAGAATTACTAACAGTTGATGAGGCTAACACAAAGATAGATGAATTATATGTTGAAGTAACAGATGCTCAAGGTGTTGTTATTAGCAAGAAACCAGATTACTTTATAGAGTAAGTAAAAGTACATTTAATGAAGTGATAAAGTGATTTGACAAGTGGAAAGATAAAATTGTACAATTCAACTTAATATGGTATAATTATACATAATTAATAAAATAAAAGGAGAACTATTATGCCGTATGATGTTGAATCCTTAAAACAAATGACAAAAGATTTTATTAATTATGTAGAAGAATTAAAGAAAAAGGGGATTATTACAAACGAGCAGTATGAGCTTTTAACAGAAAACAAGATTGCTTTCCTAGAAAATAACACTTATCTGAAATAGATAAGTGTTATTTTTACATAGAGAGGAGTAGCCTATGGAAGAGAGATTTATAGAGCAAATAAAGGAAAATGAACAGAGATGTAAAAACAATAATCATAGAATCGACAAACTAGAAGATGACAACAAGCTACTCTATGAAATGGTTACTACAACAAAATTGATTGCTCAGCAGATGGAGCAAACTACACAAGAGTTAAAGGAAATCAAAAAAGATGTACTTGATTTGAAAGGAAAACCAGCTAAACGGTGGGATCTTATCGTAACTGGATTTATTTCAGCAGTAGTTTCAGCCCTTGCTACAGTTATGGTAGCAGGGGTTTTAAATTAGAGAGGAGAGTTCTATATGAGTGAATTTCTAAAGAGAATAGCAAAATTAATTTAATGGCTAAGATTTGTATTGATATTGGCCTTGGAAAGTTATGTACTAAAGATAGATTTAGTACGTCACTGTATCAATAATACTGTAAACAACTGGATAGAATAAGTAATAAATACGATAGATATGGAGTGAAGATTTAAAAATGGATAAAGCTTTTACCTTTAATATTAGTAGTATTAGTTTTTAACTTACTAATAGGATGTGAGGGTAATACAACTACTACAGATAAAGACGTTAGAGAAATTGTATGGGAACAACTTTCAGAAGGAGAGCGGAATGAAATAATCGGTGATTGGAAGGATGGTACGATAGAAAAAATTACAGCTGATAAAGATTCAAATCAATTTTCACTTGATGAGGAAAACCTTGATGGTAAAGAGGTATATCTGGTTACATTTGAATCAGAAAACGAGCCTACAATCGGGAATATACAAAAATTAGTTGATATTGAAAGTAATCAAATTGTAGGAACTGCTTATAGAGATTAAAGAATTAGATTATATGCAATGGCTTATTAGTAACCCCTTGAGAATCGATTGACGAACATTCTCAAGGGGTTAAAAGCAATACATAATATGTATCAACTTTATTTAAAGATAATACATATTTCGAATGTAGCAAAAGAGTAGTTTACCTTATACAAATGATTGATAGTTATCTTGCTTAAAAACACCTAGATTATAATGCCGTGGGTAAAATTAAGTACATTTGAGTAAAATAAAACTACAGAATATCGATAGAGCTGGTAAATCATTTTATTTACTTGAGAAAAAATAACTGAAACGAGGCTTTAAATGACAAGAGGTGTAGGTAAAAAACAATTTAAGTTTACAATATATATATCACTAATAACTATATTTTTAGTTTCTTTGGTTGTTACTTGTACTGTATTTATATTACAGCCCAATACTATAGTAGAATGTTTAGAGTGTATAAAGAAAAATCCTATCATAATTCTTTACAACTTTTTGCCTATTTTCTTGGGTGCATTAATTATTTTTTTTCTATTCGGAAACATAAGCATTTCCATTCTGAGTACATCATGGATTATTACAATTTTATCAACAATTAATAGGTATAAAATTCTTATAAGACAAGAACCTTTTTTACCTGCAGACATAAATCTATATAAAGAAAGTATTAAGTCTATTAAAATCTTTGAGTTTAGTAGGGATTTTGAATATATGATAGTAATTATTGGCATAGTACTATCCAGTTTTTTGGTATTACGGATTAGGACATATAAATTTAAATTATATATTCGTATTAGTGGTGTCATTATTACTGTGTTATGTGTTATTATGCTTAATCAAACAGTTTATAGCGATAAACAATTATATTCCAGTCTATATATTAAGGGAACGGATTGCTTTCAAGTGGATCATTATAATTCAAAAGGTTTTATCTATTGTTTTTGGTATTTTATTAACTCAAATAAGATAGAAAAACCCGAAGGGTATAGTTTGGATAAGGCTGAAACGTTATTAAAGGATTACAATGACATTGAAAACAAAGCTAATACAAGCGAGATTAATGTTATCTTAATTATGGGAGAAGCCTTTTCCGATATATGTAACAATAAGAATCTTAGTTTTGAAGGATATACTTATCCACTTATGAATTTTGAGAAACTAAAACAAGATAGCTTAAGCGGTTATATTATTACACCTAATTTTGGAGGAGGAACAGCTAATACTGAATTTGATGTTTTGACAGGCTTATGTACAAAATATATCAATGAAAATGCGTCTTCTTTTTGGTATATAAGAAAACCAATAGATTCTCTTGTAAACACTTTTAAAAAAAATGGTTATAAGACAATAGCAATACATCCAGGATATTCATGGTTTTATAATAGACAGAATGTGTATAAACACTTAGGTTTTGATGAATTTATTCATAGTGCATATTTTAATCAAGATGCTGTAAAAGGTAATTATATTTCTGAAAAAGTCACAATAGATAAAGTGCTTGATACATTTAGAGAGCATCAAGTAAATTCGCATAGCCCCATATTTATACATTGTGTAACCTTACAAAATCACTATGCTTATAAGAACAAGTACAATGGAATAACTCAAAATTTTAGTACAGACAAGCTACTTACTGAAGAGGAAATAAATATGATATCCAATTATTTTGAAGGGTTAAAAGACGCTGATTTAGAATTAAGACGTCTTACAGATAATCTAGAGATTAGCAATGAGCCTGTTGTAATAATGTACTTTGGAGATCACTTACCTTCTTTTGGTGGAGGAGTTGAGTTGTATCAAAAATTAGGCTACCCTATGAAAACTTATGGTACAATTGAGGAAAGACTTAATATGAATAAGGTTCCATTTTTAATATGGCAAAATAAAGCCTGTAAAGAGATTTTTAATTTACAAGCAAATGCAGACAATATTGATTTATTTAATGGTGCGGTAATAAATGCTAATTACTTAGGTGGCTTACTCTTAGAGCTTATGGAATTTGAAAATTTATCACCTGTATTTGAGTATTCTAATAAATTATGCAATGAATTACCAATAATGACTCCTAATAATCATTTTAAAACATCATTAGGCTATACAGACAGCCTATCTAAAGAGCTAGAAGAGAAGTTGGTAGAATATAAAACTATGCAATATTATTTATTAACTGAGTGAACATATTTATTAATGTCAAAGAAAAAAGAAACTTCATCAATAATTTAAAAGATACTCTAAACATATAATCTAAGGTATCTTTTTTATAAAAATATATAATTAAAAGATCAAGATTAATTGCATGGCTTCGCTAATATATAATTTAGTTTGCATCCTCCATTTTACTCAATCAAAACGTGTAGTATAAATTTTTTTAGGGAAATCGCCCATAGCATACTCCATATCTTGTTCCATTATAAGAGTTTTATCAGCATAGGCTTCAATAACTTCACCAATAAGAAGTACTTTATCTCCCGTTACTAATTCTTGCTTAACGGTACATTCCATATGAGCTACACATTCTTTTATTATGGGAACTTTTAATTTACGTGCAGGTTGTGGAGTTAATCCAGTTTTTTTAAATTTATCCACTTGATAACCTGAGTGAAATCCACAATAATATATCTTTGATTTTAATTCTTTTTGAGGTACGTTTATTATAAATTCTTTTGTATTTTTTATTAGGTTATAAGAATAAAACTCTCTTCCGATAGCACAAGCTATGAGTGGTGGTTCTTTTGATAGAGGCATGCAGAAACTTATAGCTACGATATTTGATTTCTCTTTTATATCACCACATGTTATTAAAAAATGTCTCATTGGCCACATAAACTCAAGATATTCTACATCTATCTTCATATTAATGCCTCCCATGTCTATATTAAATTGAGCTTTAATTGATTTTAACTATAACATCGACTCAGAAGTTTTAACGACCTTATAAATTCCCAAGATAAGTATACAATAAGGAATGCATCCTAGAATGTAAAGAATAGCATTTACATAGCCTAATAAATCTAAAAAATCAGGATATAAATTAATAATCCAAGATAGGCTGAATGAATAAAACGTACTTAGTATATGTAAGATAATCTTAGTAATAAAAAATAAATTTAGGTATTTATAAATAATTGATTTTTGTTCTATTTGTAATAATAATATAATACCTAATACATATAGAAAAATGTTGAGAATACTTACTATAGCAAATCCCAATGTAATGCCCCCTTCTCATTAAATTAAGCTTTTGGAATGATTTTATCTAAGTCTGGTAAGTAGTTGTTGAATCGGCCAAAAGATTCTTCACTGTGAGTAAATTATATCACATTATAGATTAATTTGGAATTTATAGAATATAAAAAAGAACCTTACTTGTTTAATAAGGTTGATGAATTATTTATATAACTTTACAATAATAGGGAAGAGTTCATTCCTCTGTTGATGGCTAAATATTTACAAATAATATAAATTATCGAATTCTATTTGTCTTCTGATTTAAGATTTTTGACTTTAGAAATGAAGTAACCACTAATCAATAATGAAAAGATAAGTATAAAAAGGGGGGGGGGGATATTGATAAATAGATATATTCATTAAATCATAATTTACTTATTACTTAAACTGTAAATTAGAAATGAATAAAGGTTGTCATTTTGAGACAACCGTTAAGTTATTCCTTTGATGTGACATCTAATTTAAGTCTAAATAATGGTGGTAGAGTACTGAGTCTTTGTGCCTGAGCTTCAACAAGAATATCTGGATCTGCAGGGTTTTCAGTAATTTCAATAATTACATCGTCACCAAATGTAGCTGTAGCAGTTACTATAGTGTCCATCCAATTCACCGCCTTTTATCTTTTACTATATTATATTCATAATCAATATAAATGGTACAAGCATTAACAGTGAAAAGTCATGTTGATGAAAAAGAGGTCCAAAGATTTAAATACCATAAATATAACCTAGAGTAGATGATAATCATGTGTTTACTTTCTATTCATGAATGCAGCAAGTAGACCGCCACCTAATATAAGTACTAAAACAATAAGACCAATTAAAGTAATACCCATAGTAACACCTCCTCCTAATGATTATAACAAAAAAAGAAGTATTACATAAAAAAATTAAGCATAAAAATTGTGATTAATCAATAAAAACTCCTAAAGAAGGAGTCTTTTCAGAAGTGAAAATAAACTATTACTTTTTAAATAACTTCAATAAGGAATATATGAAAATCAAAAGTAAAGCTGAATACAGAAATTCGTTAAAGTACTCCAAAAAAGCTGTTCTACTCCAATCATCTCCGCCTATGATCCAATAAGCTAAAACGTTATTAATTGATATTCCCTCAGTGGTACCTGGTTGAACCGCATTGACTCCAAGTCCTATTGCGAAAACTGTGTAAATAAGAATTAAAGGTAATAATACTTCAGAAAAACGGAAATCTTTATTTGACCGCTTATACATGATAACTGCGAAGATTATCCAAGAAAGAAAAATGATAATGATCATATGTACGCTCCTTTAGCATGGTTACTTGCGTAAATATTATAGGTCTAGAAGTAGAGTAATGCAATGGAAAAAAATGTTGATATTTAGTTATTATAGCTCTATTTAGTTTATAAGACATGGATTATATTAAGATTGGTAAGTAGTCAATGGAGACTACTTAAACATAAAGCTTGATAAAAGTTCTGTATTGTTCAGAACTATAACACCTATAACTAATATTATAGTATTCATAAAATAAGCAAGCAACTTTATTGCTATATTATCAAGGAAATGACCAAATTTAGGATTTATTTTTTTAGATATACCAGTTAATAATAGTATGTAATTTAAAATTGAGATTGCAATAAGAATCCATCCTTGAATAATAAAAATCTCATCCATAAGATTCACCTACTTTCTTGTATTTAACATTATTATACATCAAGATACAAAAAATAACAATATTATCTATAAGGAGTGAAGACCACAGGCATAGTAATTGATTGTTAATAAATGATAAATCATTATCTATAGAATGTAGATGGAAAAATAATGAAGGATAATATATACTTTGAAGTATAAATGGGGACATAAAAAGCAAAGAATAAATAAAAATTTAAACGGCTTAATCTACCTCAAAACGAAAAAAATTCACTGAACATATATAAAACTCCTCAACTATTATCATTATGACAAGCAAGATCAAAGGAAAGAACTAAGAATCAAAAAGATAAAAGCTAGGAGAATATTATATAACTTATTATGTAATGCATAAAGCGACAAGTTTTGAAAAGTTAAAATAGTATGGTATAATATACCTGTCTTAATCGTAGAATATGTTTATTTATCAAATCTTAGATGGAGGTTTAGTGTAAATGAAAAATAAAAGAATAAGTATTATTTTTATAGTAGTAATTACTTTTTTGATTATGTTTGGAGTAGCTAATGGAAAAGGGCAACTACAAGCATTTAGTTCGGATATTAAATTATTTTTAAATGGAAAAAAGATTGATGAAGAAGTGATTACTATAAACGGCACTTCTTATTTACCTGTAAGAGTTATTGGAGAAGCGCTAGAATTAAAAGTTGAATGGGATGGAGATACAAGAACCATAAATTTATTTGAAGATGACGGCAATGTGGATGGATCGGCTGAAGAACAACCTGAGTCTGATAGTGAATTAACTTATGATGAAAAGATTCAAGAAAGAAATCACATACTAAAAATACTGAGTAAATACCCATTAGATAAGATGTGGCATGAAAATGACTATGTAGTCGAATACAAAGAAAGTGATGGGACGGTTATACATTTATTTGTTAAGAATAAAACAAGTACATCAGATTATGAAGCTATATTAAAGTCGAGTAATATATCCGATGATCTTTATATTTACGATGTTAATGGAAATGTGGTTTACATAAGGAAGGATATAGAGTACTATGTTAGAAATAATGAAGTTTTTGCTTATGAAGATATGGGGAATTACACGATAGTGAATAATGATTATGATGAAATTGATATTCTAAATGAAGCTATTGAGATATATAATAGGGTTAAATAAAAAAATAAGGCTTAATAGGTAAAAAAATAAAAGTCATCTCATTAGTGAGGTGGCTCTTTTATAGTTTAAACTTGTACAGGATAGGTGGAAGGACATATAAAACTATGTTGGTTTATACCAAAGAGAAGGGAGAGGGCAATCTTATTATCCCTCTAGCCCATAAGTTTAACTAATTTCTATTACATGCCATTTTCATAGGTTAGAGTAACTAATTCAATATTTGATACTGTTACTTTAAGAATTCTAGGTTTGGTTATTGTAACTTGAGTTATTACTATTCCTCTAGGGAAGTTACCAACATCAATGGGTGATCCCACGACAGTATTATTTGAAAGATCAATTATGGATACATTACCATCACCTGAATTAACAACATAAGCAAAACTATCTGTTGGGGTTATTGCTATTCCACTTGGATTATTTCCCACACTTATATCTTGACCTGTAAGTAGATTAGTAGCTACATCAAGTGGGGATACATCATTATCATCAAAATTCGTAACATATAGATCTATACCATCAAAAGTTATTGCTAAACCACTAGGATTAGCTCCAACAGTAGTAGGTGGACCAGTGAGTAAATTACTAGCTGTATCCATTTTTGAATCAGTGTTATCAGAAGAATTTGTTACAAATGCATTAATACCATCTGGAGTTATTGCTATTGCACTGGGATTGTTTCCGCCAGTGGGGTTTGTATTAATTACTTGATTAGTTGATGTATCAATTTTTGTGGTTGTACCATCTGTTGAATTTGTGACAAATGCAAAAAGTCCATCTGGAGTTATTGCTATATCAATCGGATTATTTCCTACAGTTATTGGGGAACCCACTCCAGTATTAGTTGTAAGATTTATTACAGATATGTTATTATCGCCTGAATTAACGACATAAGCAAAGTTACCATTTGGAGTTATTGCTATTCCGTTAGGATTATTTCCTACAGGAATAGGTTGACCAATTACTTCATTTATAGATGTATCAATCACTGATACAGTATTATCATTAAAATTAGTAACATATACAAATCTACCATTTGGAGTTGCTGCAATTCCTATTGGTGAGTCTCCTACAGGAATAGGTTGACCTACAACAGTATTATTTGAGGTATTAATTACTGATACAGTATTATCATTAAAATTCGTTATATATGCTAAAGTGAAAACAGTCATTATAACTCTCCTCTTCATAAGATGACTTAATAACTTCAAATAGCCTTATTTTCTTTATATTATATTATATTATATTCATCAATATTTACTGTGGAACTAGGGTCACTAGAAAAAGTATGTTTTGTGAAAGAAGGTAAGATGATCAAATTATGCGAAAAGGATATTGAAAAGAAATACTGTATTCGATTAGAGGATGGTGACTTTAATATGTCTGATAGCTACTTTAGCTAGCAAGTCTCATATAAACCTTTTAGTATTAAATTTATTTAAAAGTGACAACTTACTTGACAAACACCGGAAAGAAGAAGACAATTTAGATACTGATGATTAAACTATATTTTAAAGTATGTCTTTGAATTATAATATAATTTTGATACGACATAAATGGAAAGGAAAAGTGATATTAGATGAAAGTCTTAGGTATTGTAGGTAGTAAAAGAAAAAAAGGTAATACTTCAACGTTAGTTCAAGAAACTTTAAAAGCTGTAAGAGAAACAGAAACAGAAGTAGATACAGAACTAATATTTCTTGGAGATTATGATATAAATAGTTGTCATGGTTGTGAGGGCTGTAAAGATACTTTTAAATGTATAATCAAAGATGATATGCAGAAGTTGTACCCTCTTATCTTAGAATCCTCTGCTATTGTTTTAGGATCACCTACATATTTTTATAATATATCATCAGATATAAAAGCTTTTTTAGAGAGATGTTATAACTTTGAGGTGTTTGATGACGATGATCGTTCAGTCTGGATGAGTGTTAACGAAGCTATGGGTGGAAAATATGCTGTTGCAATAGCTGTTTGCGAGCAGGATGATGAAAAAGACATGGGGTTTACTGCTGAAGCAATGACTAAACCTCTAGAAGCTTTAGGATATAGGGTTGTAGATACTGTTAAGATTTTAGAGTTATTTAAAATGAATGAGGCTTCAAAGAATGATAAAGCATTAGAACAAGCTAAAAAAGCTGGCGAGAAATTAGCAAAAACTTTAAAACTAAGAAAACAAATTGAATTAAAGCTTAAAACTTTACAGTAAAATAAATTATTATTGATGGCTGACATGTCATAGTGAATAAAGGGGTTGCGGAAATGATTTTCTAGCAATCCCATTGTTTTGCCTTTAAATGCTTCTTAAGCTAAATCAGAATTTAATCTTAAAAGATTATGTTGAGTAGAGAAAAAGTGAATAGCTCTTATCTATGTAAGTTCTTTTTTAGGAAGTTAACTGTCAAAAGTGCTATTATCAATAAAACAGTAAATATTAAAGTACGGGCAAAGTAGTCATAATATAATTCGTAGGACCAGCCATAATCTTGACTGATGATTATTGGCGTCAGAAGACCATACCTCCCTATACCTTCTGTAGAACGGGGCTGATAATAGTTTACACCTAATGATATAGAAGCACATGTGTTAAATAATATAAGTGATACTAATAATTTAGAAAAAATATTAGTAAAGCTGAGGTCTTTTGAGATGTTTATAATTGATTTTACGACATAGATGATCCCAATTATTAAAATAATCATTGTAAACGTATTTGCAAATAACATTTTATCACTCCTTTAAATTGCATTGATAAATTCAAGTAATTATGTAACATATACGTTGTCAAGACAATATAAAATTATTACCGCTGATAAAGACTACAGATTATTTAAACATTAACTTCTTCATTAGATAGTCTTCTAAGATTGGTTATACCGGTATGTCTAGAATTATCAAAATTATGACCGTTGTCTACGTATACTAATTTAAGGGGTGGTGATACAGATCTAAGTTTTTCTAAAGTATTTAATGAATCATCAAATATACTTATAGGATATGAAATGCCGTTGCTTAAAATAGTTGATTCATACATATCATATTTATTATGACAATGGCGCATATTTTGATCATCCGAAGTTATAACCTTATCAAAGCTAAAATTATATAACGCGTATATTTTGTCTAATACTGCTTTTGCGATAGGCCGTATATTTGCAGTACACAGTATAGTCTTTCTAAATCCACTCATAGCTATATTCAATATATATTCATTTATTTTAGTTTCAATAAATTTTTCAATAGCCATATTTGTCATTTGCTCATATATTTCTGATGGAGTAAGAGACTTAATATAGTTCACTGAAATGTGCTCCACGGTTTTGTCATATGACAATCCACAGATTTCTTTCTGATACATAACGGCATCATACCCTACACCATATGATTTGAAGAATTTTGTATTTATCTCATTCCATAAAGGTATGGATTCTATAATGACCCCGTCCATATCAAATATTCCAATGTATTGATTTTTGTTTTTTAAATTGAATTTTTCAAAAATTATATTTGTTTCATGCAAGTGACCACCCTCCTGGATGTTTTATTAAGTCTGCACCATATATTTGATGCGATATATCCTTCTTCTAATCTAATCATTGCTATAGCTCTTTAAAAACAAAACTTATGAATAGTCTAATAAAAGTATACATACTAAAAGTCACCACTTAATGTATGTACTGCTGAAAATGAGACCTTTATCCATTAATTGAGTAGATTATAACACAGAATAGACTAAATAGGAATTTTATACGTATAAATTAATCATGTACTTTTTCATCGCATAAACATGTTTTGTCAAAGTAAGGTATAATAAGTTGTGAATATTTGACAATAATTAGCTCCCATTATATAATTGAAAAGTTAACTTAGTATAAAGATAAACGAAGAGAGGGGACTAAAAATGAGTAAAAAGCATAATATCACTATTTTGATTTCAGCTATCATTCTAAGTTTATCTATGATTACTTGCTCATATATGCTTACTAAGAGTAATGCTGTAAATATATTAAAATCCAGTGATGAAATAGAAACCAATCATAACAATGTGGATGACGTACTGAATTTAGATGAAGTAGCAGAATATTTAAAAATGGATAAAGAAGTAGTTCTCAAAATAATACTCATAGAACAGAGTAAATTAAGTGAAACAGGTAGTTTTAGTGGTGAGATGTTCCCATATTTTAAAGTGGATGATAATTACTTTATCTATAAGGAGAATTTAAGAAGATGGTTAGAAGATGTAACCCTAGAACGGAGAGTATATGAAACAGATACAAATACCGTATTTTAATTAAGTTAAAGTGAAGGGATTAAAACATATATCGGTATTGTGATTAATAAAGGTATCTAATAAGGGGGCAAATCAAATGGAATTGGCTACAAATGATTGGGGATACAGTTTATTAGAGTGTATTAAGATGAGAGATGGGGAGCTAGAAAATAATCATATTCATCTGCCAATAACATGTACGTTAATCTTTATCAAATGCAAGGATAAGTATCTCGTTGGTTTGCATAAATCTAGAGATCAATGGGAATTTCCAGGTGGTAGTATTGAAGAGGGAGAGACGCCTAAAGATTGTGCCATCCGTGAGCTTTATGAAGAAACTGATCAAATAATTAATGATGCCCATTTAGTTGGTCTTGCTAAATTATATGATAGAAATAGAGATGTAACGGAATATCTAGCAATCTATCATCAAGCATTAGTTGAACTTACTCACTTTGATGAAAATGAAGAAATGAAAGAGATTAGATTATGGGATCCAAGAGAAGACATTGGAAATTTCGATAATATCGAGAAACGTATTATGGACTTTTATTTAGAAAATTGTCCTATCTCATAGAGTCTTACATATATGAAAATAGTATTCTTGGAGGGAATTTTATGACAGAAGAGAAGTTTATGATTCCAGGTGTTGGCGGTATAATTGAAAGAAAAATAGATGGTGAAGATACGATATTGGTTCAAAAAAGAATGAAAGATCCTAGAGAATGCAGTGGAGTCTTTGAAATCCCAGCAGGTAAAATTAGAGAATATGAAAATATTTTTGATTGTCTAAGACGTGAAATAAAAGAGGAAACTGGTCTAGATTTGATTGAGATCTATGGAGAAAACGAGGCAGAAATAATTGAACAAGGGAATTATAAAGTAGTTAATTATGAGCCTTTTTCATGTTCACAGAACACTATAGGTGAATATCCTATTATGGTACATACATTTATCTGCAGGGCTAGCGGCGATTTACTGGAAAGATCAAATGAAAGTGAAGAGATTCAATGGGTTACCTTAAAAGAACTTAGAAGAAGATTGGATAATAATAAAGAGTCATTCTATCCAATGCATATAGTTACCTTAGAGAAATATTTAAGTTGGAAATCAACATCATAATAGTATTTCAGATTGTTGGTAAAAGGCTTGTTTCACGTCAGAGAAGAAAGCCTTTTATAAGTTTATAGTAACCCCTTGTTTTATTTACTATTCTTCTCAATAAACTCATTGATAACAAGTGACATTTGAATACCATACCCTGATATTAAATGACCTCGTTTCATAGATGCAAGTTTCAGTTTTTGTTTCTTGAATAAAATTCGAAGTAATATTAAAGCCAATCATAGGATCATCTTTTGCTTGAATAACAAGGACTGGCATAGTAAGTTATTTAATATGTAAAGGCTCAAACCTGAAGATTTACTTTATTAGACTCATAAAATAGGTTGCTATAAACATAAAAAGCATAATAAACGTCACTACTATTATAGATCTAGCAACACGTCTTCTTCGAGTAATATATGTATCTATCGGATAGTCATTTTCATCAGTGTTATCTATGTCTTTCTCTGAATTATTTATCTTTGTTGCATTCTGGTAATCCTCCAATATTTTTTGTGCCTTCTCAAGATCATAGGAAGAAACAAATATATTAAATCTATCAAAAGTAAAACCCTGACGAATCTGAAGGTAATCCCCAGCCTCTTCACTCTTATGAAAACCTATGACATCTAAAGTTTTTAAAAGTTGTACTATTTGGTCAGCCTCATAAATGCTAGATACATTTGTTAGGCATACAGTAGAGGCTTCTTCTAATTCATTCTTACACTTTATGCATACCTTCTCATTAGTTTCATATATCTGTTTACACTTTGGACAATACGTCATGTTTTCAGCACCTCTCTTAATTATTTGAAGCTAATAAATTGAACGAATACTACCTATAGACTAATTAAGTAAATTATATCATATAAATGGTTGATATGGAATTTTTGGTATAAAAAGAACCACACAATAATTTGGAATCTAATGAGAAATTATAGAGGTAGTTGACTCCAAATAGCTAATTCTTATAATAAATGCAACTAAATTCATGATGTGATATAATTTACTCAATAGAGCTATTTTTTAGGAGGTATAATTTTGATAGAGGGTATTAAAGTAGTGATTAGGCAATTAGAATTAGGGGATGAAGAGTTATTACATAAGTGGAGAAATAGTTCAAAAGGAAATGAATACTGTGGTTTTAACCATGGATTTTTAATAAGTAAAGAAGCATATCGATTATCGATACAAAATGAGATTGAAAGTAGCAATGTTTTCCCAGAAGAAAAGACCTTTATCATATGTAAAAAAGATAATTTAGAACCCATAGGGGATGTTTCATATAGAAGTTGGGATAAGCGAAATAGGAGCGCCGAGTTTGGGATTGAAATTGGTGATATCGTAGATAGAGGTCAGGGATATGGATTAGATACACTATATCATTTTTTTGATTATTTGTATAATTACTTAAACCTTAATAGAGTAGAACTTAAAACATTGACTAATAACATAAGTGCTTTCAAACTATATGAAAAACTAGGATTTAAAAAGATTGGATATATAAGAGAAAAAAGTTTTAATAGTATGACTGGTCAGTATACCGATGTACTATATATGGACTTATTAAGAAGAGAATGGGAAGAAATAAAACCTACTATATAGTTTGATAGTAAATAACATGTGAGTTGCATTAATTTACATTTGAACCACCATAAAAGCAAACCAGTCTAGGAATAATATCATAACTGCGAAAATTATCCTGATAATTTTCGTTTACTTATAATGTGCTTTTCTATTAAATGGACAATAAAACAGTTTTGAAAGATTGCAATTAAAAAGAATAAATCAAATCCACTTGGAAGAATGGAATCAATTATCAAAGAAGAAGGTGCATGTAAGAGATGCCAAAGCAACCCCTGGATATAATCTCTAGGGAAACTTGTACCTCCCTGTACTAAGGTTTCGTATTCATCAATGCTAGGGTTTATAAAAGGTAATATAATGCCTGAGTAAAAAACAATCCAAAATAGTAGGACTTCAATTATAAAAGTGATCATTACAAACTTGTGTTTCTTTATATTATTTAGCATGAAAATCTCCTTAATAAAGTTCAATAATAAGAAATTAAAATTTCAATATTTTCTTTTGATTTGGTAATTACTAGAATTATAACATGGGATATATCTAGTGTAAAGTTAAGTTTAATAGACGAGGCATTTAAGGAAGCAGTGGATAAGATGATATCTTCTGAAAATGAACTAGGACTGGCATAGTAAGAAATTTAAAGAGTAAAAGCTATTACCCAACAGGATAATAAACTTTACTCTTTTTTATAATAAGCTTCATAATAACTAGGGTATAGTTATTCACTAATAAATGGTCTAGAGTATATTAAACAACTTGAAATTAATAATTAATCAGTAACCATCTTATTTATAGCATATTTCTTTTTTTCATCTTCTTTTAAAGAAAAATTCTCTGCATCTTTTTGCAGTTGCTTTCTAAATAGAATAATCCCAATAATGAATGTAACTGCTTCAGCAAAAGGCACTGTTAGCCACACACCTGATAACCCTAATATCGCCGGCAAGATAACCAGCCCGATTATAATAAAGATTAATCCTCTGCTTATAGCAATAAGTATGGAGTTACGAGCATTACCAATGGCTGTAAAGTAACCACTATTAATAATATTAAAACCATTCATCAATAAGGTTATAGCAAAAAGTCTTGCTCCACTTACAGCTATCTCAATGACTTGACTACCATCATCTACAAAGAGTGATATCAGTTGTCGACCAAAAATATTCAGTACAATAAATAAAAATACTCCTACTGTTGTATTGACGATAATTGAAAGCTTTAGAGTTTTTTTAACACGATCTAAGTTCCCCTGACCATAGTTATAGCTTAATAGTGGTCCTATTCCATCTGATATACCGAACATAATAAATGATGAAAATTGTGAAATATAACTTATGGTTGTATAGGCAGCAACACCAGCTTCTCCTGCTATTCGCATAAAGATATTATTAAAAATAAAAATGGTTATAGCTGCTGCTGCCGAAGAAACAGCTTCTGAAGAGCCATTATATACCATTGGTAATATTGTTGTCCTATCAAAACTACCTACAAAAATATTCAATGTACTGTTTTTATTGAGCATTGGCCAAATAACAACTAAGAAAGCCGTTGAATAAGCTATACCCGAAGCCAAGGCAGCGCCTTTAACACCAAGATTTAAGTACTTAATCAAGATAAAGTCCAATAAAACATTGATAACTAAACTAAAAATACTTCCTATTAAATAAATGTTAGGTTTTCCCATGATTCTATCTGTGAAGCCAAATAAGAACATGGTTGAAATAAAGGGTGCAAAAAGTCCAAATATTTTAATATATATAGACACGTCATCTAGTATGACAGAACTGGCTCCAAACAAACTTGCAAGTTGTTTATTGAAAAGCAGAGCTATAACAGCAATACTAATCATAATGATAAGGTTTAGATTCGTAGCTGTTTTAAAAATATTTTGAGCTTTATTTATATTTCCTTCACCCATACTTCGGCCAATAAAGCTTAAGGCTCCCATACTAATAACCATACTTAAACCGACAATAATTTGTGTAAAAGGAATGGCCATATTGATACTTGCTAAGGCATTCTGCCCAACATAATTTCCTACAAATATACCATCTATGATACTCTGAGAACCGGATATAACCATGGCTATTACTGCTGGTATGGTAAACCGAGCAAAAAGTTTGTGTATATTTTGTGTACCTAAAGTTGTCTGATTCATTACATATCTACCTCCTTGACCCAGTAAAATTATAAAGGTCTAATAAAAACGATAGATATAATTATAAACTTTTGTGCAACACAAAGGTCAAATCTTTTTTATTGGTACTTGCAATTCAAATACTTCTTCTTCCTCCTCATCAGTAACAGAGATATCGATTTGGCATATCTGCACTAATGGACCAGTAATGATATACCCTTTAGCTTTAATATCATTAAGGATATACTTAACATATTTAGTCACTAATGAAATGTCCTTTTTCCACATTATACAGGCGTATAAACCTCCCTGGATCACTGTTATTTTGGAGGGATCATAGTCCTCTTGATTGTCAATAACAATAAATAATCGTGATTTCTCTCTGTACTGATTTAGAGCAACATCCGCATCTGTCATGATACCAATACGGTTACTTGCTACTAAAGGAGCGGTCTCTAATAATTGAATTTCCAACTGTAAGATGGTATAATCGAATTCCGAATCTGTGGAGATACGGTTATCAGATAGTAAGATATACCTCTCTTTTAATTCCTTCAACTCAATCTGCTCGAAATTCTTTATCTGTTTTAAGGAATCAAGATGATTTAACTTTTTACCAATTACAGCCTCAAGGTGTTGCATTTCCATAATCCGATTCCTTAATTCTTCTCTTTTTTGCTGTAATATAGAAAAAGAGCGTTCCAAATTTCTGTTATTAAAGTAGGCTTTTATCTCCTCAATACTCATGCCCAATTGACGTAATTCTAATATGGTATCAATCTGCTCTACCTGCATAAGATGGTAATAACGATAACCTGTTTCTTTATCCGTCTTAGCAGGCTTAAATAAATCTATCCGATCATAGTGGCGTAAGGTTTCTGTGGTTATCTGTTTTAACTTAGCAAATTCACCGATTGTATAAAACTCTTTCATACCAAATTCCTCTCTATCAACTTGTTGAAGATTTGAATTCTAATATAGCTTATCAGCTATCTTTTTTTAAGAAGAAGTAATTTATATAACAAAGTCTTCAGTTCTAAGTATTACTATGACATAAATCATTCGTTACTTCAATATAAAAACAGACTAATATCCATCTAACTCTGATTCAAGATGTGGATTCTTTTTTACTCTATATTTCCAGTTTAATCTATATGTGATATAATTTACTTAAAGTTGATGGTAAATTATAACTCAAGATAAGGGGATTTAAATGAAGCCAAAAATTATTAAAGTTTATAATAAAAACAATGAATATCAGCATATCCAGGTGCTAAAAAGAAATAGAAAAAAGCGAAGTAAATTCAATGAATTTTTTGTAGAGGGCGCAAAATCCATAACTTATGCTGTACAAAACAATTGGAAGATACTCTCTTTTATTTATTGTACTGAGACTGAATTAAGTCTTTGGGCTAAAAATATTCTGAATAATTCAACTGCAGAAAAACATATTGAGTTATCTGCACAATTAATGACTGATTTGAGTGATAAGGATGAGGATGTCTCAGAAATATTGGCAATAGTATCGATTCCTGAAAATAATTTGGAGAGAATAAAATTGTATGATAATCCACTTATCGTAATATTTGATAGACCATCAAATCATGGTAATTTAGGTACACTTATTCGATCATGTGAAGCTCTAAACGTAGATGGTCTTATAATAACAGGTCATGCCGTTGATTTATATGATGTAAAAACAATTCGAGCCAGCCTTGGTACTTTCTTTTCTATTCCAATAATAAGGCTAGATTCTCATAAAGAAGTAAGTAATTGGCTAGAAAAAATTAAAGAGGAGTATAATAATTTTCAAATAATAGGGTCTACCTCACAAACAGAAACATCCATCGAAAAAGCTGACTTTAGCAGACCAACAGCACTTTTAATTGGTAATGAAACAAAAGGACTTAGCTTTAAGTATAAAGAGATGTGTGATGCATTGGTTAAAATCCCTATGTATGGAGAAATTACCTCCTTTAATGTTTCATGTGCAGCGTCAATAATGTTATATGAAATTGATAGGCAAAGAAGAGGAGCATAATTCATAATTTTATTAATAAATACTATTTCCGAGGGAATAGTATTTTTTTGTCCATTTATTTCTTATATAAAAGTATTTTTATAAGAGTACGTTGTAAATATTGTATTATAATGGTAAAATAGTGTAAGAGAATAATTTAAAGGATTTGGTATGATGGAATGGAAAGAGACTGATCAGAATAGTCATTGTACATATGCTGACGAATGTATTAATGAAGTTAGAGAATTCATGATTAGAAAAGGGTACAGTACAAAAACCATTAAGACTTATCTCGGACATCTATTACGATTTTTTGACTATAGCTTGGGTAAAGATGATTACAAAACAGTGAATCGATACTTACTTGATCTTTTAGAAAATCAAAAACTCAGCCATACATACGTGAATCAAGCTATAAGTGCTATAAAAATACTACTCAAAATACATAATAAGGAATTAGAAGATGATTACATTCGCATTGTAAGACCTTTTAAGGAGAAGAAACTACCTAAGGTACTAAGCAAACCTGAGGTAAAGAGCATCTTCAATGTCACAGAAAACATAAAGCACAAAACCATGTTGATGTTGGGATACTCATGTGGTCTAAGGGTAAGCGAGGTTGCTAATTTAAAGATTAAAGACATTGATAGCCACCGAATGATTGTAAAAATCAATCAAGGTAAAGGAAGAAAAGATAGAATTACATCTTTATCCTCCTTAATGCTAGATCAATTAAGAGATTATTATAAAGTTTACCATCCACAGGAATGGCTGTTTGAAAATCGTGACAAGAACGGGCATGTGACTACCCGTACGATACAAAGAGTTTTCAATGATGCTGCTCTGAAAGCAAAAATAAAGAAGAATGTAACCTTTCACAGCCTCAGACATTCCTTTGCTACACACTTACTTGAGTCCGGAGTTGATATAAGATACATTCAAGAGTTTTTAGGACACAATAGTAGTAAGACAACTGAAATCTATACACATGTGTCAACGCAATCATTAACAAGCATTACGAATCCTTTGGATACGTTGTAAGAGTATTATGTCGGAAGTACATTTGCATTAGATGTATTTCCGACATAAACTTATCTACATCCATTGGTAATATTACCGACATATGTCGCAAAGATATCCATTATTGAATTATATACGACTTTTGTTGTTTTGTCGGTAATGCAATAGTTAGGCAACATGCTTTACTAAATATAAAAAACAACTTAAGTTTATAGAGGGAGATCTAATATATGAATGTATTTGA